>JAZNRC010000021.1:0-61457 GCA_045590555.1 Lachnospiraceae bacterium
TAAAATCCATTTGGGCATTAGCTCTTGAGATACACGACTGAACACAATGGTAGGCTGACCGCAATATGCACAGAATGTAGAAGCTTCCACACCGTTTACAGCCAATTCTGCTCCACAGGCAGTACAGGTATAAATATTACATTCCATGGTATTTCCGGCTGTGCCTGCCGCAGAACTCATCTCATTATTTGCGTTCATTACGGAAGCCTGTGTACCCACATTGGCTCCCAGAGTCATTCCTGCACTACCCGGATGGGCAGAAGGCGCAACCATTTTTACCGCATTATCCTGCATGCGTTGATTTTCCATGGCTTCATGGGTATTAAAAGTACTGCCGCAATACGGGCATTCCATTTTGTCATATGCCGGATTATATTCCAATGCACCGTCACATTTCGGACATTTACAAATCATACTTTTTATCTCCTAATTCTAATTTTTATCTTTATGTAACTATTTCAAATATTATCTCAAAAAACAATTTTAAAGCTGTTCTCTTCTGAGATAATGCATTTGCGTTCCGTTAAAATCAAATAAGTCTCCTTTACTGTTGCCGTGCTCATTGGATTTTTTTAAGATAATACCGGTAATGGCAAGGGCAACTCCGATACCCATAATCACACCGTATATAATTGCTATTATTAAAAATATACCTTCCATTACGTTTTATCCTGCCTTTCTCTAACATATTGTTCTGTTTGTTTTGATCTTGTAAGACCTATATTCTTTTTATATCTGATTATGATACGAATACCCCTTTTATAAAACTCCCAAGTAATTCCTATCATTATGAGAGAAAAGAACAATAAAAACGGGGGGTCCAATTTTATAAAAATAAAGTGCCATGCGAAATAAAATGCAGTGCTTGAAACAAGGGCAATAAACGCAGCCAGACCAAAAACTTTCTTTTGATCAATAGGAACTGCACCAACCACCTTGCCGGTCTGACCGTTCACCAACATCGTATATGGTTTATTCCGATAAGAAAACGTCAAAAACCAAGCAGGTAATAATGCATATTTTTCATCCTTGATCTGATACCGAGGTACATATCTTAAAATTTGTCCAAAACGTTTTCCCACAGAAGAAGATACTTTTTCACGTGTTTCTTCATCAAACATGGTTTTTACCCTTAGAGCCGCACTTCTCATATGTTCCTCTCCCCTTTGATCCGCTCTATCCGCATAGAAACCGGACATATATGCAGGTTTAAATTTTTTTAAATGTTTAAACTCGTAAGGTTCCAGTTTCATTGACATTTCATCATTTAACTGCTCGGAAGCATCCAGTAAAACGTTTTGATATTCCGCTTCTGCCTCATATAGGTAAAATGGCCATACCAAATCTCCCTTTTGGGTGATTACCGATACAATTTGTTTGTCATAATAATAAATATCATACAGCCAATAAGGTACGTAGATTCCTCTTACTCTTTCTACCTCAAAATTCTTAACTTTACCAGGTACAAAAAATCCTTTTCTCAAGCGCTCACGAATGCCTTCCACCGCCTGTTCTTTGGTGATTTTAAAAGGAATGATATAATCCGGTTTCAGTTCGTTGGAAATTCGGCTGAACACAATCGTCGGTTGCCCGCAATAAGCACAATACGTAGACACTTCCGCATCACTTACCATCAGTTCACCGCCACAGGAAGTACAAGTATAAATCTGACATTCCATCGTTTCGGGTTCTTTGGACTGTATTTTATCCGTTTCGCGCTTTTGACGATTCTTGCTTCCTTTATTGGGCGAATCGCCCTCAAACTGTTGTATACTGTACCCATTCCCACAGTGTGAACATTCCAGTTGCTCGGTTAGGGGATTAAATGTTAATGCACCGTTACAATTAAGACATTTATAAATCATCATGGTACCCCTCCAGACGAATCACTTTCGCAGGTTCTTTCTTATGCACAAATCTATCTCCGGTACTATCACCAATTTTGTTGGAGTAAGATACCAAAAATGCCACAACCATAATGGAAAAGCCAATTCCCGTAATAATGCCGGCAATAATTGATAAAATACTAATTATATCCATTATGTTTCATCCTGCCTTTCTTTTACATATCTAACGGTCTTTTTTGCCTTGGTAAGTTTTATATTCCTGAATACGGATGTATATGCCGCAATTCCGGTACTGTAAACTGTTACAACACCTATCAATGCCATAATTAATACTCTTCCGTCGGTTTCCACATATCCGTTAAACAGAAGCATTCCCAGTAAACTAAACAAAAGAGCTGCCACTACAGCAATAATGACAAACAATATTATCAATTTATCTTTAGCAAACGGTACCGCACCCACTACTTTAGCAGTCTGTCCGTTTACCAGAATAGTGTAAGGTTCATTTTTATAGCGGAAGGTCATAAACCATGCCGGCAATAAAACATACTGTGCCTTTTTTAACTGAAATTTAGGATTACTACTAATTATTTTAGGATTCTCAGCCATCAAATCCATCTTCATTTCATTATCAAATAACTCTTTACAGCGAACACGAACCACATTTTTAAGCGTTTTCTCGTTCATATCATATCTGTCCGCATAAAAACCCGATAAATAACCGATTTCAAAAGGACGCAACGCGTTCAACTCATAAGGCTCCAAACGCTGGGATATCTCATCATTCAACATACGGGATGCATCGCAGGTAAGATTTCGGAATTCACATTCCGCTTCACGGATAAAATTCTCCGTCCGGCTGCTTTGCTCATACTTAATGGTACCTTTTAACTTCTGATAATCATAATAATAGGCATCAAAAAGGAAATACGGGATATAAATACCTCTTACCCTCTCCACTTCAAAGTTTTTTATCGCTTTGGGTACAAAGAATCCATGGCTTAATCGCTCACGAATGACCGCTACCGCCTGTTCCCTTTGAATGGTAAAAGGAATGATACGCTCCGGTCGTAATTCCGCAGAAACACGGCTAAAAACAACAGTAGGCTGGCCACAATAGGCACAATAAGTAGCCGTTTCCACCCCGTTAATAAAAAGCTCCGCGCCACAGGAAGTACAGGTATAAACATTACCTTCCATGGTTTCAGATGTTTCCACCGCTACATCATGGAGCTTATTTTCTACTTCCTTCGCAATCTCATCCGGTTGGTCTAGTGTATGTAAACCTTCGTTCGGATCTTCCATCCTTTGTGCATAAGGATTCGACTCCCAACCGCCGCCATAAGAATTAGCATTACTAACGTTTTCTGTATTCGCGTTATTCTCTGCTCCGTACGGTGTATATACGTTTCCGTTCCTATGATCATATTGATTTTGCACTGCCATAATCTGCATCATATCATAGGAAGTGCCGCAAAACGGACATTCCATCATATCCGAAACCGGGCTGTACTCCAACGCACCGTCACACTGTGGACATTTACAAATCATTTTTTCTCTCCCCTTTTACATTAATACCATGTCATATTCCAAATTATGTTATAAATGTATCCTTTACACAATTCCCGTATATTCGACATTATTTATGTAATTTTATCATACTAAAGTAAAAAAGTATATAATTACAACAGCAGAATAAGACACATTATTTTCACATTTTTAGCAAAATAAAAGGACGCATGCCCAAAAAGCATACGCCCTTCATAATCTAAAAGGAATTATAAATTTTAGTAGTTAACAATTTTACCGAAATCAGCCTTAAGGGAAGCACCACCAACAAGGCCGCCGTCGATGTCTGCCTGACCGAATAATTCAGCTGCATTGCCTGCATTTACAGATCCGCCGTACTGGATACGAACTGCTTCTGCTGTAGCTTCGTCATACATTTCTTTGATGCATTCACGAATGCCCTTGCAAACTTCTTCAGCCTGTTCTGTAGTAGCTGTCTTACCTGTACCAATAGCCCAGATAGGTTCGTATGCGATAACCATTTCCTTAACCTGATCAGCAGTTACGCCAACTAAGTCAGACTTAATCTGTAATCTGATCCAGTCCATGGTAACGCCCATTTCTCTCTGCTCTAAAGATTCACCACAGCAAAGGATAGGAATAAGACCTGCTTCGATAGCCTTCTTAACCTTCTTGTTTAATAAAGCGTCATCTTCTTTGAAGTAGTCACGTCTTTCAGAGTGACCGATGATAACATACTTAACACCTGCATCTACAAGCATTTCTGCTGAGATTTCACCTGTGTATGCACCCTTTTCTTCGAAGTACATGTTTTCAGCACCTACTGCTACGTTTGTACCCCTACAAGCTTCAACAACAGGTACGATATCGATAGCAGGTACACAGTAAACAACGTCTACTGAATCACTTGCTACAAGGGGCTTTAATTCTTCAACTAATTTTACAGCCTGGCTGGGAGTCATGTTCATTTTCCAGTTTCCGGCTACGATTTTTCTTCTTGCCATTTTAATTTTCTCCTTAATGATAAAAATTATATCTTTGGAGCACCTCTTTGTCGGAAGTGCTCCAACAATTTACATAAAATCAGCTTACATTGCTGTAGCTGTTGCTACGGCTTTTTTGGATTTTTTGACTAAAATAATACCAACTATCAGCATTACAATACCAATAATAAGTCCACCGACGCCTAAAACAACGCCAACACCACCAAATACGCCGCCCAAAACACCAAATACGGCACTTAATTCAGGCACTGCAAAGGTGGAAGGGTCAGTTGAATCATATTCTACCGCAACCGGTGTACCTTCAGTATATGCGGAATTGGTTACTGTAACGGAACCCATGTATTCAACACCATCTACTTCATAACAAACCGTAGTATATCCGTCTTCCACATCATACACTTCACCCATTACCGTTTCCACAGTAGCGCCATCTTCCACCGAAAGACCTCCGCCTGCTCCGACAATACCAAACACACCACCGAGCAAACCAAAAGTTAATAAAAAGCAAGCGCCGAAAAAAATGGTAAATACCGAAATAACAATTAAAATAATTCCGATTACTTTTTTAGCCATTTCCATCTTCTCCTTTCACAGGTAACTAAACGACTTATTTATCGTTAGCTGCTGCTACACCGGGAAGTTCCTTACCCTCTAAGAATTCAAGGGAAGCACCACCACCTGTAGAGATGTGTGACATCTTGTCGCCGAAACCTAACTGGTTAACAGCTGCTGCAGAATCACCACCACCGATAATGGTTGTAGCTTCTGTTTCAGCAAGAGCCTTAGCTACTGCAATTGTACCTGCAGCAAGTGTAGGATTCTCAAACACACCCATAGGGCCGTTCCAAACAACAGTCTTAGCAGACTTAACAGCGTTTGCATATAATTCTGCAGTCTTAGGTCCGATATCAAGACCTTCCATATCAGCAGGAATAGCGTTTGCATCTACGTAAGATACTTCGATTTCAGCATCGATAGGGCTGGGGAAGCCTGCAGCTACTGTAGTATCGATGGGAAGTAATAATGTCTTACCAAGCTTTTCAGCCTTAGCCATCATTTCGTTACAGTAATCGATCTTTTCATCATCAACAAGTGAGTTACCGATTTCTTTACCCTGAGCCTTTAAGAAGGTGTAAGCCATACCACCACCGATGATAAGGGTATCACACTTTTCAAGAAGGTTAGAGATAACGTTTAACTTGTCAGCAACCTTAGCACCACCAAGGATAGCTACAAAAGGTCTAACGGGATTTTCTACAGCGTTTCCAAGGAAGTCGATTTCCTTCTGCATTAAGTAACCTACTGCAGCTGTATCAACTAATTCAGCAACACCAACATTTGAGCAGTGAGCTCTGTGAGCTGTACCGAAAGCGTCGTTTACGAATACATCGCAAAGAGAAGCAAGTTCTTTAGAGAAAGCTTCACCGTTCTTGGTTTCTTCTGCACGATAACGTGTATTTTCAAGGAGAATAACATCTCCGTCCTTCATTGCTTCTACAGCAGCCTTTGCGTTAGGTCCAACTACTTCGGGATCTGCAGCAAACTTAACTTCCTGTCCAAGAAGTTCAGATAACTTAACAGCTACGGGAGCTAAAGATAATTCAGGCTTAGGCTCTCCCTTGGGCTTACCAAGATGTGAGCAAAGAATAACCTTACCGCCATCTGCGATTAACTTCTTGATTGTAGGTAAAGCAGCTGTCAATCTGTTAGTGTCTGTGATCACGCCTTCTTTTAAAGGAACGTTGAAGTCACATCTGCAAAGAACTCTTAATCCTTTTACATTAATATCATCTACTGATTTCTTGTTTAATGACATAATAAAATGCCTCCTTTTATAATTTTTGTGATGAGAGTTTGCTTACAAACTCTTGGCGCGCGAGCGGTGTTGCGTAGCAACTACTTACATTTCCGCGAGCTGCGCATATATGATTCATGCTTCGCTTGCGAAGTATGAATAAAGGCCCGGCCCAACAAGGCCGGACCTCTTTTACATTAAGGTTTCGATAATTCAATTAAATTATGCTAATTCAGCAAAGTACTTAATTGTTCTAACCATCTGGCTTACGTATGAGTTTTCGTTGTCATACCAAGAAACAACCTGTACTAAGTTGTCTTCGCCAACCATAGTCTGAGTTGCATCGAATAATGAACCGTATGTCATACCGATAACGTCGCTTGATACGATTTCATCTTCGTTGTAACCATAAGACTCTGTAGCAGCAGCCTTCATAGCAGCGTTGATTTCTTCCTTAGTTACAGACTTTTCAACTGTAGCTACAAGGATAGTTGTAGAACCTGTAGGGGTAGGTACACGCTGTGCAGAACCGATTAACTTACCGTTCAATTCAGGAATAACAAGACCGATAGCCTTTGCAGCACCTGTAGAGTTGGGAACGATGTTGATAGCACCTGCACGAGATCTTCTTAAGTCACCCTTTCTCTGAGGACCGTCAAGGATCATCTGATCGCCTGTGTAAGCATGAATTGTGCTCATGATACCGGACTTAATGCCTGCTAAATCGTTAAGAGCCTTAGCCATAGGAGCTAAGCAGTTTGTTGTACAAGAAGCTGCAGAGATAACTGTATCTTCTTTTGTTAATGTTTCATGGTTTACATTGTAAACGATTGTAGGAAGGTCGTTTCCTGCAGGAGCAGAGATAACAACTTTCTTAGCACCAGCTGTAATATGTGCAGAAGCATTTTCCTTAGATGTGTAGAAACCTGTACATTCAAGAACTACGTCTACATCTAATTCTCCCCAAGGAAGTTCAGCTGCGTTAGCCTTTGCATAAATCTTAATTTCTTTTCCATCAACGATGATAGAATCTTCTGTAGCAGAAACCTTATCAGCGAGAGCATACTTACCCTGAGCTGAATCATACTTCAACAAGTGTGCAAGCATCTTAGGGCTTGTTAAATCGTTGATTGCTACTACTTCGTATCCTTCTGCATTGAACATCTGTCTGAATGCAAGACGACCGATACGACCAAAACCGTTAATTGCTACTTTTACTGCCATTTTTCTAATTCCTCCTAGAAATAAATTTAGCTTTTATGAAAATCATTTTTAAATTAAATGATTGTCAAACTTTTGTCAGCACTCTTATTTTACCTAAACAAGTCCAAAAATTCAAGATACTTTTTGCATTTTTAGGACAAATATGGTAAAAAAAAGTGCTTTTTATTGAAAACGTCTTAAAAAGTCACATACAAAACATTTTTCTAGTGCAAAATTACCCTGCTTGCCATTCTTTCATACTTCTAATATAATTACTACAGACATACGGCAGCATTTCACCGGAGTAATAACTTAAAATACGTCAAAGTCATTTTTAATAAATAATTCTTAATAATAAGGAGTACCCCATGTTACAAAGCGATTTTCACATGCACAGCAACTTTTCCGGCGATTCCAAGGCCTCACTTGGACATATGATTCACGGAGCAGTGGCAAAAGGCTTAAATACCATCTGTTTTACTGATCATAATGACCCTTCCTTTCCTTATCTGAAAGGCGAAGAAGGCATGTTTGACCTGGACACGGACCGTTATATGGAGTGTGTACAATCCACTGCCGAACTATATAAGGAACAAATCACCATTTGCCGGGGTGTGGAAATAGGAATTCAGACTCATATATATAAGGAATTAAGTGACTATGTTCACAAATATCCTTTTGATTTCGTCATCGGTTCCTCGCATCTGTGTCTTGGTACCGATCCTTACCAGCCTTCTTTCTGGGAAGGACGAAGCCTGAAGGATTCTTTACTTTTATATTTTGAAGACATTCAACAAAACGTACACAGTTTCACTGACTATGATGTATACGGACATTTAGATTATATCGTAAGATATGCTCCCAATTTAAATGCAGACTTTCGTTTCTCGGATTATTCGGATATTTTGGAAGATATATTAAAAACAATTATTGACAATGGCAAGGGCATCGAAGCAAATTCTGCCGGTTTTCGTCACGGCTTAAATGCACCGAATCCATGCATAGACATATTAAAATTGTACCGTTCCCTTGGTGGTGAAATCCTCACCACCGGCAGCGACGCTCACAAGCCGGAAGATATCGCTTTTGGTTATGAACGCCTTGAACCTCTTTTGCATCAATGCGGTTTTAAATACTACACTGTTTTTAAGAACCGTAAACCGGAATTTATTAAAATTGATTAACACATATTATAAAACCCTATCCTGATTACACGGATAGGGTTCTTTTTATTTGGACAAGTCCTAATTAATATTTATTTTCATACCTGCTTATTTTTATCATAAAAATAGTAATAAGAACCTTCCGAGGTCTTTTATATGAATCTATCAAAGTTATCCGACAAACTTGGTCCCATTATAACCGGAACAGCTATATTAACTCTCGCTTCTCTTATCACCCGTCTCATCGGCTTTTTTTACAGAATGTTTTTGTCCGCCAATTTCGGCGAGGAAGGAATGGGTATTTATCAGCTGACATCACCTGTTCTTGCTCTCACCTATGCACTATGCATTTCCGGTTTTCAGGCAGCCATTTCCAAATATGTAGCAGCAAAAGAAGGTCGGGGGCAACATCGCTCATCTGCTTATACCCTGTTTCTTGGACTGTTCTTTTCCATGTTACTAAGCATTCCCTGCACTATTTTAATTTATATGAATGCTGATTTTATTGGCGAATATCTTTTATCCGAAATACGAACCGCGCCTCTGGTTCGCATTATTGCATTATCCATTCCGCTCAGTGGCGTCCATTCCTGCTTAAACGGCTATTTCCTGGGATGTAAAAAAGCCGCAATTTCTGCTTCTACCCAATTGCTTGAGCAGATTGCCAGAGTATTAAGTGTTTTTATCATATGCAACCTGTTGACCTCAAAGGGGCAAACACCGCCATTAAGCATAGCTGCAACAGGTCTTTTGATTGGTGAAGGGGTCTCTACACTGCTGTCCGTGATACTTTTTACACTTTCTGCCGGAAGAAACAACGCAAATACACAAATTCCTTTTATAAAAGAAATGCCGGATCTTACTGTTAATCTCCTAAAAATGGCATTTATCATAAATATCAATCGCATTATTGTCAATATTTTTGCAAGTACAGAAACCATATTACTTCCGCAAAGCCTTGAAAAATACGGGCTTACTTCCGCCAATGCCCTCTCCTTATATGGTGTTTTGTGTGGTATGGTTCTCCCATTGTTGCTGTTTCCCAATGCTTTAACCGGTTCCATTTCCGTCATGCTTCTTCCCACAATCTCCGAAGCATCCGAGAAAAACCAAACCGAACGCATTAAAACCATTACCAATAAAACCTTTTTCTTTTGTTTTGGGCTCGGACTTTTATGCATGTTTTTCTTTTTAACCACCGGCAAATATCTTGGTCAAACGATGTTTCACAGTGAAATTGCCGGAGAATATATTGTTAAACTAAGTTTTATCTGCCCATTATTGTATTTATCCTCTGCACTTGGCAGTATTCTTAACGGCAAAGGAAAAACCATACAATGCCTGATTACACAGGTTTTAGGCCTTGTAATACGGATTATCTTCCTCCTCTTCCTGATTCCCTTATATGGTATCAACGCCTATATTTTGGGATTGATTATGAGTCAGTTTGTGAGTACAACAGTAAGCCTTATCTTCCTAAAAAAAACTATATATACATGACAATTACAAACCATGTGTTTTCATAATAAAAGGACCATACCGCCCTTGGGCAATATGGTCTTTTCGCTATTATATGTAGTTATTGTGAAAGGAATTTACTTTCTCGGATGCGCATTATCATACACTTCACGCAAGTGATTATGATTCAAATTCGCATAAATCTGCGTGGTTGAAATATCGGAATGCCCCAACATCTCCTGCACGCTCTTCAAATCCGCACCATTCTCTACCAGATGTGCCGCAAAAGAATGTCTTAAGGTATGAGGCGTAATATCCGCCACAATACCGGCTTTCTTCGCATAATACTTGATAATCTTCCAGAATCCCTGACGACTCATCTGCTCACCGGAACAGTTCGCAAACAATACATCGGATGCCTTATTTTCCACCATCACATCTCTGGTTCCGTTAATATAACGAATTAACGCCTGCTTCGCCTTGGTTCCAAAAGGAATGACTCTTTCTTTATGTGCATCTCTGCATACGATAAATCCCATGGTAAGATTTACATCTGTTGTTTTTAACGAAATCAATTCAGTCACTCGTATGCCGGTTGCATATAACAACTCCAACATGGCCTTGTCACGAATTTGTTTCGGACTATCTCCGGAAGGTTGCTCCAAAAGTTTGGTAATATCAGTCTCTGAAAGAATTTCAGGAACTCTTTTTTCAATCTTCGGTGCTTTCAGGCCGGTAGTCACATCATCTTTGACAACACCCTCACTTACAAGATATTGCCAAAATGCTTTCATGGAAGCGATAGTTCTTGAAATAGTCGCTGCCGCAAAACTCTCTCTTTCCATGTATGTAACAAACCCCTGTACATCAGATGCGTCTACCTTATTCACATCCAAAATACCTTTACCGCGAAGATAATGATTCAACTTATTTAAATCTCTTTTATAGGATAATTCTGTATTTGTCGATGTCTTTTTAATATTATGCATATACGAAATAAATGCATCTATCCGTTGTTCCATCAAACCAAATATCCTTCTCTCAATGTACTTATGTCAATCATTGACTACGCAAGTACCATTATATTAAACTTTCCGCAGAAAAGCAATTGGAATTTTTACATATTTTTCACAAATTCCCTATAAAATAAGGGCTTTTCACAACATCTCGTCTTTTTTGACTAAATGAATCAATATGTTGTGATTATTTACATAAAAATTTTTAAAAATAATTTTACAAAAAAAGGATTTACATAACACTCTAAAAGGATTCCAATTATGACAACTGCAAAAGGAGCTATATTTTTTATAAAATATACGTCTTTGGGAATTGAAGCTGCTCCTCTCCGTTGACCGTTTTGGTTAATGTTTTCCCACTTATTTTTTTCTCTCAAAAAAAACAGTAATATCTTATAATATACATAAGCATAACAAATATAATGAGGAAATAAAAAACACGCAAAAAGCAAACTTCCAAGAACACCTTTTGCCATAATAAATTCTGTCAAAAAATAGCCGGCGAATCCGCCGGCCACACCTACTCCACCCAGAAAAATATACTTGCCTTTCTTTGACAGACAAATAATAACAAAAAACAAGAAAACCGAAATTCTTTTTTTCAATACATAAAATACCATGTCCGCATACTCTACATCGCAATACTTTAAATAGATTAAAATATTATCCAGCCAAAGCAGGTTTGTATTACCATGATTCTCACCTAATACAAAAGAGAGAACTATTCCCGAAACAAATCCAATAAATAATAAGATATATGCAAGTATTTCCGGTTTTACATAAACATTAAAGTGCTTCATATGCCTCAGACCTAATTATATTCTATACACTTTATGCTTGTATCATTTTATATATTCTAAAATTCTAGCGGATATATTTATTTTTGTATGCCATAATTGCCGCAACAGTCTTAGAATCCGTAATTTCACCGGCATAAATCATACGTTCCAATTCAGAAACCTCATACGGAATTACTCGAATAAATTCATCTTCATCCAACTCCTGTTCTCCGCCATTACCTGAAAGATGTGCAACAAAAATCGAAATTTTCTCATTACAAAATGCCACTGTTGTATTTACTACAATCAAAAGCTCTAATTTATCTGTAGTATATCCTGTCTCCTCTTTTAATTCACGCATTGCTGCATCATAATGAGGTTCTTCTTCAGAATCTACGCCTCCAGCCGGTATTTCGATAGTATAACGATCCAATGCATTACGATATTGTCTTACCATTAGAATTCTGCCATCCTCCAGAACCGGAACCACTGCCGCTGCACCTTTATGATTGATAAAATCCCACACTGCAATATTTCCATTAGAAATCTCCACCGTATCATGATAATAGTCCAAAATATGTCCCTTTGCCACAAGTTCTCTTTTAATTCTCTTAATGTCTTCCACCTTGCTTCTCCTTACATTTACCTTATTAGCATATCTATACTTAGTTGTATTTTAACACAAATTTAGCAATCTTTCAAACAATGATTTAATTTTTTATATAAAATATTTATAAAAGCAAAAACGAGCAGGAATACCTACTCGCTTTCACTTTTTATTTACACTCTAATAATTTCTCAACACTTACCAATTTAACACAAAGTACAAAAAGATTGGTTGCCATGGCCATTTCTTCCGGTGTAGGGAAAGAAGGGGCAATTCGAATATTGCAGTCTTTCGGGTCTTTTCCATACGGATAAGTAGCTCCCGCGCCGGTCAAAACAACACCTGCTTCTTTACACTTTGCAACAATTGCCTTGGCACATCCATCCATAGAATCAAAGGAAATGAAGTAACCACCATACGGTTTTGTCCATGTACCAATACCAAGTTCTCCCAATTCTTTTTCCAATACATCTAATACAGCCTCAAATTTAGGTCTGATAATATCCGCATGCTTCTTCATGTGTTCTTCCAATGTTGTTACATCATTAAAGAAACGTGCATGACGCAACTGGTTAATTTTATCATGACCAATGGTCTGAATCGTCATCTGACTCTCAATAAAATCAATATTTTCCAAAGAAGATGCAACTGCTGATATACCCGATCCCGGAAAACTAATCTTCGATGTAGATGCAAAGATATATACCATATTGGGGTTGCCGGCTTTTTCACACTCTTCTAATATATTTAAAATTTCATCTTTTTTATCATCATACAAGTGATGAATACCATATGCATTATCCCAATAGATTCTAAAATCCTCAGCTGCAGGTTTTAAATTAGCAAAACGTTTAACCACTTCATCTGAATAAGAAATACCTGTAGGATTTGAATATTTCGGTACACACCAAATACCTTTTACGGTAGGGTCGTTATTTACATATTCCTCAACCATATCCATATCAGGACCATCATCATAAAGAGGCACATTAATCATTTCAATACCAAAGTATTCTGTAATTTTAAAATGTCTGTCATATCCGGGAACAGGACACAAAAACTTTACTTTATCTAATTTAGCCCAAGGAGTTGAACCATTTACACCTTTTGTCATAGATCGGGATACAGTATCATACATAATATTCAAACTGGAGTTACCGCAAACCACTACATTATCTTTCTGTACTCCCATCATGGTAGCCATAAGTCTTCTGCACTCACCAATACCATCCAAATCACCGTAATTACGGGTATCATTTCCAAGTACTGTCTTCATATCAGATTTACTGTTAATGACATCCAACATAGGCATTGACAACTCAAGCTGAGAAACTCCGGGCTTTCCTCTGGACATATCCAGTTTCAGTCCTTTGCCTTTTGCATCCTCATATTCCGCCAAAAGCTGTTCTCTTAATGATAAAAGTTCTTCTTTGCTTAATTCCTGATATTTCTTCATATTTGCTCCATACAACCGATAAAATTATCGTTTCTTTTTTGTTTTTATTCCATAGTATAATACTACAAAAGCACGGGTTACACAAGAAAAAAATGATATTTTTTAACATTCCATTGATAACCTTAACAATATCAATTTAAAACATAAAAAAACCTCCTACGGCATTCACCGTAAGAGGCTTTAAATTATTTTGCGTAATCAATTACACGAGATTCTCTGATAACATTAACCTTGATCTGTCCGGGATAAGCCAATTCCGCTTCAATCTGCTTGGAAATATCACGAGCTAATAATACCATGTCATCATCTGTAACCTGTTCAGGAACTACCATTACACGAACTTCTCTACCTGCCTGAATAGCAAATGACTTGTCTACGCCTTTAAAATTGTTGGTTATTTCTTCTAATTGTTTCAAACGTGATGTATATGTTTCAAGGGTTTCTCTTCTCGCACCGGGTCTTGCTGCGGAAATAGCATCGGCAGCCTGCACAATACAAGAAATAAGTGATGTGGGTTCTACATCGCCGTGATGTGACTCAACAGCATTAATAACGGTTGCTGATTCTTTATATTTCTTACACAAATCAGCACCTAACTGGATATGGGAACCTTCCATTTCCTGATCAACGGATTTACCGATATCATGTAACAAACCGGCTCTTTTAGCCATTCTGACATCCAATCCCATTTCAGCAGCCAAAAGACCTGAAAGTTGAGCTACTTCAATAGAATGCTTCAATGCATTCTGACCATAACTGGTTCTAAAGCGCATCTTGCCAAGAAGTCTGACAAGCTCAGGATGAACTCCATGCACTCCAACATCCAGACATGCAGATTCACCTTCTTCTTTGATAAGGGTTTCTACTTCCTTACGTGCCTTCTCAACTGTCTCTTCAATTCTTGCAGGATGGATACGGCCATCCACAATCAATTTTTCAAGAGCAATTCTTGCTACTTCTCTTCGAATAGGATCAAAACCTGAAAGAACAACTGCCTCCGGAGTATCATCAATGATTAATTCCACACCGGTCATTGTCTCCAACGTACGGATATTTCTACCCTCACGTCCAATAATTCTACCCTTCATTTCATCACTGGGAAGCTGAACAACCGAAATAGCAACTTCAGACACATGATCTGCCGCACACTTTTGAATGGCATTTACCACATATTCTTTTGCTTTCTTATCTGCTTCCTCTTTCGCTCTGCTTTCCATTTCTTTAATCAGCACAGCGGTTTCATGTTTTACATCTTCTTCAACAATTTTTAACAAGTAATCTTTTGCTTGTTCAGAGGTTAAACCTGAAATTCGTTCCAGTTCCTGCACTCTCTGCTCGTTTAACTTCGAAATGATTTCTTTCTGCTTCGCTAATTCTTCTTCTTTTGCAGCTAATGCATTTTCCTTCTTCTCGATAGACTCTAACTTCTTATCAACGCTCTCTTCTTTTTGCTGAATTCTTCTTTCAGCGCGTTGCACTTCCGCACGACGTTCTTTTACTTCTTTGTCAAGTTCATTCTTCGCCTTGATAGATTCTTCCTTGATTTCAAGTAAACCTTCACGTTTTTTGGCTTCAGCGGTTTTTAAAGCTTCATCGATAATTTCTCTGGCTTTTTCATCTGCATTTCCGATTTGTTTAGCAACCTTCTTCTTATAAACTGAAAGTGCAATGGATGCAGAAACCACAGCGGAAACAATGACTGCAATAAGAACAGCGATCAACATAACCAATAAGCTAACTTCGGGCATGTACAGGATCACCTCCTTATTAAATTTTCATTGTACAATTATCTAATAGGACTAAAAAGCCCTAAAATGCGATATTACAACATATCTAGTTTAATATTTTTACAATATTATGTCAAGTAATAATTGGGTTTTCGGTTAAAATATCCTTACATATTTTGCCAATTAAAATGTCTCATACAATGATTAATATCATCTGCCTCAAATCCTTTTCGATATAAGTAAGCTTTTACCTTTTCCTTTTCCATGTGCGCTGCATTTAAATCATCGTATCTTTTTTTATATAACAGCTTTAAAATACATGTTCTGTCGCTTCCGCTATCAGAATCATCTACTGCATAATCGTTTAATACTTTTTGAATAACATCTTTGGAAATGCCCTTTTGTTGCAAGTCCATAACGATATTCTTTCTGCTCTTCTTGGAAGATTTACTATTATAGTATAGTCTGACATATCTTTCATCATCCAGATATTTATAACTGTATAAATACCCTACCGCATTTTGAATTACTTCGGAAGGATATCCGTCATTCTTAAGCTTTCTGCATATTTCTGCCTCTGTATAATCTTTCGTCTGTAATAGTTTCATACAACGTGCTTTAGCTCTGTAAGGTAAAATTTCTTTCATGAAGACATCAACTTGCTTATCACACAAAACGACGCCTTCTTCCAACTGATATCGATGTAAATCTTTCTTATACAAAACCATAGAATCCAAGGTTTCAAAACATACTTTACATTTATATTTATTTATTTCCTCAATTTTTACTATTTTCATATCTCACCTAAAAAGTAAGTAGGGACATTCAACATGCCCCTACACTATTATCATTGCACGCCTATACAAACGAAACAATTATATTTATTCATCAGACTTTGATGATTTCTTACTTGGTTTTCCGTCCATTTCAGAAGCAGTACCTTCCAACCCATAATGTGCTCTTACTTTTCGCTCTATATCGGCACATACATCCGGGTTTTCTATTAAAAAGGTCTTAGCATTTTCTCTACCTTGACCGATTTTATTTCCTTCATAGGCGTACCATGCTCCACTCTTACTGATAATTCCAACTTCAGCTGCCAAATCCAGAACATCACCTTCAAAAGAAATACCTTCTCCAAACATAATATCAAATTCAGCCTCTTTAAAAGGAGGCGCAATCTTATTCTTCACAATTTTAGCACGGGTACGATTACCTGTAATATCACCACCCTGTTTTAATTGTTCCACACGACGGATTTCCATTCGGACAGAAGAATAAAACTTCAATGCGTTACCACCTGTAGTAACCTGAGGATTACCGTAAAATACACCAACCTTCTCACGCAACTGATTAATAAAAATAACCGTACAATTTGATCTTCCTATGGCACCGGTAAGCTTTCTTAATGCTTGAGACATCAATCTTGCCTGAAGACCCACATGGGAATCTCCCATTTCTCCGTCCAATTCAGCCTTAGGTACCAAAGCCGCAACAGAGTCCACAACAACAATATCAATAGCACCTGAGCGCACCATGGTTTCAGTAATTTCCAATGCCTGTTCCCCATTATCCGGCTGTGAAATATACATATTATCTACATCAACACCAATTGCCTTGGCATATGCAGGATCCAAAGCATGTTCCGCATCAATAAAACCTGCAATACCGCCTCTTTTCTGTACTTCAGCTATCATATGTAAAGTTACCGTGGTTTTACCACTGGATTCCGGACCATAAATTTCTACAATTCTTCCCTTAGGAATTCCACCCAAACCTAATGCAATATCCAGGCTCAAGGAACCGGTAGGGATAGTCTCCACATTCATCTGCGATGCAGGGTCACCAAGTTTCATAACCGAACCTTTACCAAACTGCCTTTCAATCTGCGATAACGCCGCATCCAATGCTTTCATTTTTTCTTCTCTATCCATTTTCTTCTCCTTTTCCTTGAACATTTGTTCTGTTTGTATAATAAAACAAATGTTCGATTTTGTCAATCACTTTTTTGTGAGTTTTTATTTATATTGGAATTATATCTGATAACATGTCCAATAAACATCCCTCAATACGCATCACCGACCTTAATATATGATAAAAAGTGGAAAATTTGGCAGAAACGCCTGAATCTTTTCCGATATGATATATTTAGTCTAGCATTAGAAAATGAAAGATGCAAGAAATATACATCGACAATTCTTCTCTTTTACAGAAAGAATAGGTAACATTTCTGCTACCTATTCTTAATTAATATTATATGATTATACTACTTAAGATATTGCTCGTAATCCGACAGCGTAATCGTTACCCAACCTCTTGCATAGTCACTGGTTTCGTATGCATATCCAACTTCTATACCATAAGGGCTGAAGAATACTATATTGGTATCAGAATCCGATAAAAACTCTGACAACAGTTCATCTGTAAGATAATTTAAGCCGTCAATGTCGTCTCCGTTCTGTTCACAGCATTTTTCACGGAACATGGTTGCAAAATCAACATCCGTTTCCAAGATTTCTTCGTTATCCATGATAGTGCCGTTTTCCAAATCAATATTAATAGCATATATATATGACTCTGCCAACTGCTCATATTCCACAATATTAACATCCAATAAGATACTCATTTTCTCGTCATCATTATAGGTTACAAAAGAATCCACCATAAAAGTAACTTCTTCATCCGTTGCATAATATGTTTGAATCCCTTCTAAATGAGCCCACAAATCATTTGCCGTCATTTCAAGAATTTTACGATTAATTGCATCTTCATTGGGAATGGTGCCACCTTCAAATTGAATATACGCAATATAGCCGTTAATCAAAACATCACCATGAACATTACTGTACTGCATAAAATGTCTTGATAATTCATAATCCTGATCGGTATCAATACAATCCACAAAAGGCTCATAATATTGCCCGTCAAAATCATCAATCGTATAATTTTTATGATTGGAACCAAAAGTGCTGGAGTAATCAACTGCAAGGAAAATATCCTTCTCTCCATCTGTAGTATCGGAGTAAACCAATGCATCAGAAGCATATGTATTCCATTTACAATCACTCAAATCTACCCTGCCCAACTCTCTTGGGTATACCGTAATTGTATCTGCATCAACAACATCATAATCATCATAATCATCATCGTCATCATCTACATCCGTCGAAATGCCGGACCCGGGTTGTGTCGGAACAGTGGTTGTTGTCTGCAAACCGCTGGAAATATACGTTGAAGCGGAACCAATCAACAATACACAGACAATTGCAATTATAATAATACCAAGAACTAAAATACCACCAAGAATCAATAACCAAATCCACCAGCGGCTCTTCTTTTTAGTTTTCGCTTTTTCATAGATTAAATTATTCTGCGGTGTGCGATTAGGCGGCACATTTCCGTATGGTATTCCACTTTGATTCGGCCGGTTGTAAGGAACATTACCATAAGGTGCACTGCTCTGATTCGGTTGGCTGTAAGCTGTGTTACCATAAGGTACACCGTTCTGATTCGGTTGGCTGTAAGCTGTATTACCATAAGGTACACCGTTCTGATTTGGTTGATTATAAGCCGTATTACCGCTATATTTGCTTTGTGCAGATTGATTAGCTGCCCCTGGCATGTTTGAATTCTCCTGCTTCACCTCCGGAGCCTTTTGTTCCCCTGTGGTAGACATGCCACAATTTACGCACACACCCGGAGCGGTAATTCCTCCGCAATAAGGACAAAAAACATATTCTTTTACAGTATTACTCATTCTCTTCTCCCTTTTTACAACAAACATTAAAACGCTGTTTCAGTTATGTATTCCAAAATACGTTTACGCATCAATGTCAATGCAGCCGCAGTTGCATTTTCACGTATTTTTTCACGATTTCCGCTAAAATGATATTCCTGAACCGTTACCTTTTCTTTCACACTGCAGGCAATGTATACAAGACCCACCGGTTTCTTTTCCGTACCTCCGTCAGGCCCTGCAAGTCCTGTAACAGCCACGCATACATCTGCTTTGGTATTCGTTTCAAGACCTTTTACCATTTCTTTGGCAACTTCCGCACTGACTGCCGTATGTTTTTCCAATGTTCTTTTTTTGACACCTAATATCTTTTTCTTAGCTTTATTGGAATACGTAATGTGCCCCACTTTAAAGGAGTCCGAAACACCCGGTACATTAATCAGTCTTGCCGCAACTTTTCCGCCGGTACATGATTCGGTGGTAGCTACTGTTAACTTATTTGCCAATAATAAGTCGACTACTGCAGCTTCCAAAGAAATCTTTTCCTCTGTAGTATAAATATACTCTGCAAGCCTGGTTTTTAACTCTTTTACTATCGGTTTAATCAACTTATTTGCAGTTTTTTGATCGGCCGCTTTGGCTGTTACACGCAAATGTACTTCACCTGTTTTTGCATACGGTGCAATGGTAGGATTCGTCTGACTGTCCAGAATATCTCCAATCATATCCGCAACTTTGCTTTCGCCGATACCACAAAGTTTAACGGTCGTGGAAACAATCACTTCCGGGTTTTTCTTTTTAAAATAATCCGCCACATATTCTTCAAACATGGGTTTCATTTCTCCGGGAGGTCCGGGTAAAAGAATCGCACACTTCTCTCCGCTTTCTATAATCAATCCGGGAGCCGTCCCGTTATGATTATACAAAACATAAGCTCCTTCCGGCACCAAAGCCTGTTTCCAGTTATTATCCGTTATTTCCATTCCGCGCTTGTCAAAGTAGGTCTGAATCATCTCGCGTGCTTTTGCATCTTCCACGAGCTTTTTCTTCATGGCTTTGGCGACCACCTCTTTTGTTAAATCGTCATCCGTGGGACCCAATCCTCCGGTTAATATTAAAATATCCGAACGTTTAAGCCCTGTTTTAACAACTTCCTGCAATCTTTCTTCATTATCACCCACCACAGACTGATAAAAGCAGGACAATCCATAATTTGCACACTGTTCTGCCAAATAGGCAGCATTGGTGTTCACAATATTTCCCAATAAAAGTTCCGTTCCTACGGAGATTAATTCAACAACCATTTTTCTTCCTTCCTTAAAAGCAGTTATTTCTCATCCTTTAAAACCTGCCGATTCCGAATCAGATAGTCCGCAAGGGAATATACAGTTAAAAACAACACAACCCAACTCAGAATCACACAAATCCAGTGGACCGCATCCCAATCAGGAATCATAAATCCAATCATAACCATCTGCATGGTTGTTTTTATCTTTCCCCACATATTTGCAGCAATGACAACGCCTTTGTCGGATGCCACAAGACGGAATCCGCTGATAATAAAATCTCTGGCAATAATTACTAATACCAAAAATACATTCATGCGTCCCAATGCAAGCAAACAGATCAAAGCACTGCAAACAAGCAATTTGTCTGCTAACGGATCCATAAATTTGCCAAAATTCGAAACCATGTTATACTTTCTTGCTATAAATCCATCTAAAAAATCTGTCACGGATGCAATGATAAAAACGCCCAAAGCACACCAATTCAAAACCACCTGTGACAAGGTGCCGTTCTCCACCAGTCCCTTTAAACCCGGAATCTGTGAAGCCATTATTAAAACGATAAAAACAGGAACCAGAATCACTCGCATCAGAGTAATTTTATTCGCTAAATTCATCTTCCAATTCTCCAATCAAATCATATTCATTCGACCCCGTAATGCGAACGTAGGCAAAATCTCCGGTCATCAGTTCTTTTGCCGTATTGATAAACAGATATCCGTCCACACCGGGAGCGTCCATGTAAGTACGGGCAATATAAGCATCTTCCCCCGCAATTCTTCCTTCAATCATGGCAAGCACAGTCTTACCCAACATAGCATCCGCTTTTTCAAACGCAATGGATTGTTGCAATTCCATAATCTCCCCACGACGCTCTTCTTTCAACGCCTCTTCAATCTGCTCATCCATAAGAGCCGCCGGTGTATCCTCTTCCATAGAATAGGTAAAAACACCCAAACGTTCAAACTCCATAGTGTCTACAAAATCCATTACCTCTTCATGGTCTTCTTCCGTTTCGCCGGGAAAACCGCTGATTAAAGTAGTTCGTAAACATATATCCGGAATTCGAGTTCTTAACTTATTGATTACCTCTTCCAATTCAGCTTTGGTAGTACGACGTCCCATTCTTTTTAAAATCCTGTCGGACGCATGTTGTACGGGAATGTCCAGATAATTGCATACCTTCTCATTAGTAGCAATTTCTTCAATCAGCGCATCATCTATTTCTTCCGGATAACAATACAAAATTCGAATCCATCGTAATCCTCGGATTTCAGCCAGCTTTGATAAAAGTTCCGGTAATTTTTTCTCGCCGTAAATATCCGTTCCGTAAATTGTGGTTTCCTGAGCTACCAAAATTAATTCCTTCACTCCTACTTCTTCCACCAACTGACGTGCCTGTTGTAACAGTTCATCCATAGGCACGGAACGATATTTGCCTCTCACTTTCGGAATAATGCAATAGGTGCAGTGTTTATCACACCCTTCTGCTATTTTAAGATACGCATAATGACCACCGGTAGTAATCATACGTTTTCCCAACTTGGGTAACGGTTTGCTTATATCCGGCAGATAATTCGTCGGTTTACCTGCAAGAACACCATCCAAAGCTTCCACAATATCTTCAATAGCCTGTGTCCCCATGACAACATCCACTTCCGGTATCTCTTCCTGAATCTCATCACTGTAGCGCTGGGCAAGACAACCGGTTACAATCAAAGCCTTCAGACGTCCTTCCTTCTTCAAATCCGCCATGGCAAGTATTTCATCCACACTTTCCTGTTTTGCATCATGAATAAAGCAGCAGGTATTTACAACCACCGCTTCCGCTTCATTTTCATCATCCGTTATTTCATATCCTTTTTGTACCAGATATCCCAACATGGATTCCGTATCCACCAGATTTTTATCGCAACCCAGAGATATAAAAAGTATTTTCATCATGCTTTACCACGTGTTCTTTTTTATAAAAATAAGACTTTATAAAATCTCAAAAATGTGCCCCATAAGGGCACATTTTATCATAATTATTCATCGTCACCAACAATTTTTAACTTGGCACTGTTTAATTCTTCCACAGCAATAGAAAGGGCCTTTTTATTCTCTCCCTTTACCATAGGTTCATCACCATCGATGATTTCGCGGGCTCTCTTGGAAGTAGCCATAACGATGGAATAACGGCTGTTAACTACAGGCGCTTCTCCCTGCTCAACCTCACTGTTTACTACATTCATTAAATCAGAATAAGACGGGTGTAACATATTTTACTCTCCTTCCGAAAAGCTCGAAAGCTCTTCTTTTAATTTTACTATTAACTCAGAAACCCTGTCAGGGGTACTGTGAGATGCTTGAATTACATTATGTGTATATTTCACACATGTTTCTAAATTATCATTCACGATGATATTATCATACAACGCCATGCAGTCAGCCTCTTCACCGGCTCGGTGCATACGTTTCGCTACGACTTCCGGCGTTTCTGTGCCTCTTCCAACCAACCTTGCATGCAACTCTTCTGCGGAAGGAGGCGTCACGAACAATAACAACGTCTGCGGAAACTTCTCTTTAATCTGCAAAGCTCCCTGTACTTCTATTTCCAAAATCACATCTTTGCCCATTGCCAATTGTTCTTCTACGTAAGCCTTAGGCGTTCCGTAATAATTATCACAATAGCAGGCATATTCCAACAGACCATCCTTATCAATAGTCTTCTGAAACTCTTCTTTTGTCACAAAGAAATAAGATTTGCCGTGCTCCTCACCGGGTCTCGGCAAACGGGTGGTCATTGAAATACTTAACGCATAATTATCATAATCTGTCAAAAGTCTTTTTACCAGTGTTCCTTTTCCGGAACCGGCAAAACCGGATAAAACAATCAATGTCCCTTTATTCTTCATGCTTATACTCCATTATTCAATATTCTGAATCTGTTCACGGATTTTTTCAATTTCGGTTTTTAACTCAATTGCAACATTGGAAATTGCAAGATCATTGGCTTTCGATAACGTTGTGTTGGCTTCACGATTCATTTCCTGTGCAATAAAATCAAGCTTACGACCGACACTTCCGCCCTGCATAAGAGTTTCCTTGGTCGTTTCAATATGACTGCGTAAACGTACCAGTTCTTCATCCACACAAGACTTGTCCGCAAAAATAGTTACTTCCGTTAAAATACGGGCCTCATCCACGTTGCTTTCAAGCAATTCCTTTACCTTTTCTTCCAGACGCTGCTTGTATTCCTGAACAATTGCAGGAGAACGTTCGGAAATAAAATCCACATGTTTTAACATGCCGTCCAACTTGGAAATCATATCCTCGCGAAGGTTCTCACCCTCCTTGATTCTGGATTCCACAAATCCTTCAGCTGCTTTGCGAATGGTCTTCTCCAAAACATTCCAAAGCTCTTCTTCATCAATATCCACATCTTCCATGGAAAACACTTCCGGATATCGCGAAAGCGTTGAAACGCGAATATCATCATCAAGTCCGAATTCTTCAGACATTTGACGAAGATATTTCAAATATTCAGACGCCACTTCCCGGTTATATTTAATGCTTACATTCTGCTCGGTCAGATCTTCATATGTGATAAAAACATCAACCTTACCTCTCTGAATGTACTCTTTTAACACATTTCGTATTGCTGCCTCAAAAAAATTCAACTTCTTAGGCATTTTAATATTTAAATCCAAATATCTGTGGTTCACGGATTTGATTTCTACCGTACATTTACGATTCCCGTCAGCGATTTCAAATCTGCCGAACCCTGTCATACTTTTTACCATTTAACCATACTCCCATTCTCACACATCTGTTTCGTATGCCCAAACATCTACCCCATATTACATTTGTTAAAAGCTAACAAACAAACGGCATACTCTATTAGATTATACTTCATCATTTAATTAACGTCAACGCAAACCTTTGCAGATTAGTCTCAATCATCATGGAAAAATTCGTATAATATACTACAAAGCCGGGTTCTCCTCCTCCCGGGCGTTTTACATGTTTCTTTCTGATATAATCCACCTCTGCTTTCTCCTGACTGCCGTTCTTGGAATATACCGCCGCAAGGGCCGCAGCAGCTTCAAACACCACATCCGGCATATCCCATTCCGTAGCCGGATTTGCTGTTCTTGATTTCACAATCACATGTGAACCGGGGACACCTTTGGCATGAAACCACCAATCGTTGCCGTTTGCCATTTTAAAAGTAACCTCTTCATTTTGCAGGTTGTTTTTTCCTACATAAATATCATATTCTTCCTGCATTACATAATGTAAGGGTCTGTTAACGACTTTTTTGTTTTTCTTATCAAATGTTTTCTTTATAAATCCCCGCTCAGACAACTCTGCCCGGATTTGTGCCAGGTCTTCCTTGGTTGATGCCAGGTTTAAAAATGTTTGTACCGACTCCAGATATGCAATTTCTGCTTCGTTCTCCCGTGTCTGCACAATTAAAGCTTCTTCCGTACGTTTCATCTTGCCATATTTGTCAAAATAGCGCATTGCATTTTCCTTGATGCTCAACGTCTCATCCAAAGGAATGGAAACATTCTCATTGGTATAATAATTCAGTACCTCCGCCTTCTTAACACCATCCTGTAACTGATAACCGTATGCATTTAGCAATTCACCGTAAATTTTGTATTTCTCCCGCTCTCCGGCGTCTTCCAATTGTTTTTTTTGCAAATCCAGTTTTTTATAATCACGCTCTAAAATGGTTTGCAGCGTTTTGCGCAGATTCAAGGACTTCTGTCGCATAACATCTTCTTTATTTTTGGAAGCATAGAACTCATACAACAGCCCGGAAATACTGTCGAACATCTGCTTCTGTTCTGCCGGATAAGAAGGAATATCCATTACGGCATATTCTTTTACCCTGCCGTTTTCCAGAATCATGCAGGGACTAAATTCCTGCTGACGAATTATTTCCATAATGCTTTGAAATTCCGTATACAGAGCTTTTATCGCATCCTCATTCAAATCTTTTGCCAAGATTCGATCATCTATCCCTGCATTATTGCAAATTTCCTGTGCCATAAAAGGTGAAATTCCCGTGTACGACTGATAAATCATCTTATACGGCGGCAAAGCTGCCTCTTGAGCAAGCAGTTTAAACTCCTTATAATCCGTGGTAAAAGCATCTTTTTTCTCCACAGTAACCGGAATAAAATACTGTCGTTGCGGCAATACCTCTCTTACGGAACTCATAACGGCGGAAACATGTTTCAAGCTGTCTAAAATTACATTTTTATCATCACATAGGATTAAGTTGCTGTATTTGCCCATTAACTCAAAACACAGCACCCGGATACAGGTATCCCCCATCTCGTCCAAATGTTCAACCCGTATCTGAATAACACGTTCAAGTCCGGGCTGAGAAATTTCAACAATCCTCCCCCCCTGCAAATACTTACGCAGCACCATACAAAAATTAGGTGCCGTTAAGGGGGCTGATTTATTCTCTTCTGTCAGATAAATCAGGGGAAGAGATGCAGACGCAGAAATAAAAAGGCGATGTTGACCGTTAAAATTCTTTACCGTCAACAATACCTCTTCCTTTTCAGGCTGTGAAATTTTGGTAATGCGTCCACCTGTCAGTTTCCCGGACAATTCATGAACCATACATGCTATTGTAATCCCATCAAAAGCCATATCAACCTCGCATAGCAAAAGCGTTGCATCACAAAATGCAACGCTTTTTATTCACCTTAATTCCGTTTATCCGATTAACCAGTCATACATTTCCTGATACTTCTTAGCAGAAACTTCCCAAGAGAAATCTGCCGCCATGGCACGGTCTACCATCTTATTCCACTCACGCTTCTTATCATAGTAAATCTTCTCTGCATAGCGAATGGTATCTAACATTTCGTGAGCATTGTAATTAACAAAGCTGAATCCTGTACCGGTTCCTTCATACTCATTGTAAGGTTCTACGGTATCCTTTAAACCACCTGTTTCGCGAACAATAGGTAATGTTCCGTAACGAAGTGCCATTAACTGGCTCAAACCACAGGGTTCGAACAGGGAAGGCATCAGGAAGGCATCACATGCGGCATATATCTTATGAGACATTGCCTCTGAATAATAAATATTGGCCGAAACCTTATTATTGTACTTCCAGTCAAAATGGCGGAACATATTCTCATACTGCTCTTCACCGGTACCAAGTACCACAATCTGAACAGCATCCTGACACAATTCGTCCATCATATAAGCAATCAAATCAAAGCCCTTCTGGTCTGTCAAACGTGAAACGATACCAATCATCATAATCTTATCATTCTCTTCCAGACCCAGCTCTTTCTGAAGAAGTCTCTTATTCTTTACTTTTTCTTTGCGGAAGTTCTTAGCATCATAATTTACATCAATATATTTGTCATTTTCAGGATTATAATCCGTATAATCAATACCATTTACAATACCGCGTAAATCATGCTCTCTTGCACGCATAAGCCCATCAAGGCTCTCACCGTAAAACGGAGTGGTGATTTCTTTGGCATAAGTATCACTTACGGTAGTAATGGCATCTGCATACACAAGACCGCCTTTTAAAAGATTGGCATTCTTATATGCTTCCAACTTATCCGGGGTAAAGAAATAATCCGGAAGACCTGTCATATCTTTAATTGTCTTTACATCCCACTTACCCTGGAACTTCAGGTTATGAATTGTCATAACAGACTTAATGCCATGGAAAAATTCATTCCCCTGAAAACGTTCTTTCAAATATACGGGAACCAATCCGGTCTGCCAGTCATGGCAATGGATTACATCCGGTCTGAAACCTAATAAAGGCATAGCTGATAATGCTGCCTTGGAGAAAAATGCAAACTTCTCAATATCTTCAAGCACATTGCTGCTGTACGGACGAAAACCGCCGAACTTGGATTCATTATCAATAAAATAGTAAATAACTCCGTCAACCTCAGCTTCCAAAATGCCTACATATTCATTCTTCCAATTAAAATCCATATAAAAGGATGTTTTATATACCATTTTATCTCTCAGTTCCTGAGGAATACAGGTATATTTCGGTATCATGACACGCACATCAAAATAGCGCTTGTCCACACATTTGGGAAGAGAACCGACAACATCTGCCAATCCTCCGGTTTTGATAAATGGAACTCCTTCTGAAGCCACAAACAAAATGTTTTTCATTCCTTCGTCCTCCGCGTACTATCCTTTGGTTTCCTTAAATTCCCTTTACTGTTATGAAATGATTTCTTAAAACCACCCACATCACATGTAGATATTATACATCATTTTCCAAATGAATGAAAGATAAATTTTCCTAAAAATCTATCGATATTGCAAACGGATTTTGTCCGCAATCAGTGCAACAAATTCCGAATTGGTAGGTTTTCCTTTTCCTGTATGTATTGTATAGCCAAATAAGGCATCCAAAGTCTCCATTTTACCTCTGCTCCATGCAACTTCAATGGCATGTCTTATTGCCCTCTCCACTCTGCTGGGTGTTGTTTGAAATTTTTTGGCAATGGTAGGATATAAAAGCTTGGTAATGGAATTGAGCATATCCGCATCCTCTACCGACATCATAATGGCTTCCCTCAAATACTGATATCCTTTGATATGGGCGGGCACCCCGATTTCATGAATAATATCTGTCACATCCTTTTCCAGATCATGGGTAATTTCCTGTTTTGTCACATCCTGATAGGTCTTAACGGTAGCCTGATTCTGAGCACCTCCCGGAATCGTAATCATAATCTGAAATTCTTTATCTTCACGAAGTAAATCCGACAACATTTTAAACATTTTGTCATTATCCTGAGCAGTCATTAAACGAAACTGTTCCATAATTCCCTCCATTTATTTTTATTGAACGATTATGATTATAAAAGACATGCTTCGTAATTTTCAACTTATTTCAACCGCATATTCAATCAGAATTCGACACTTTAAACACATAAAAAAAGAAACCTCATCCCGAAGTTTCTTTTTTCATTCTTTCATTCTAAAAAACGACATAATATTTTAGATTATTTGATCGAAATTTTACTTAGACGACTCTTTCAAAAAAGCCCTTAATTCCGGTAATCGGTCAAATGCATGTTTCTTGCCCATACGATATGCAGCCTCCAGTTTTTCCGGATCATGCTCGGTACGACTGATATCCATGCCGTAATCGGGACTAAACACAAAAACCTCACCGTTCCTCTCTAAACGACTTATTTCATCCAAAGATTCATTATAATGAATATGGCGCTGCTTCATTGCTTTTATCATGTTTGGATATTTATGTAGTACAATGCGCATTAGCCACATCAACTTATTCTTTGTTTTTCGGTATCCTCTGGGACGCGTAAGCACCACAATATTCTTATCAAACCCCTTCTCTCTTATCCAATGAATGGGAATGGAATCTCCGATTCCTCCGTCGAGGTAAGCACCTCCGTCAATTTCAACCACCTTGGATACAAGGGGCATGGATGCGGAGGCTCGAAACCATTCCAACTCCTTATCATCACCGGTATAACAACGCTTATATACCGGTTTCCCGGTATTGGCATCCGTACAGGTAGCATAAAATTCCATGGGGTTATCGCCAAAGGTTTTATAATCAAAAGGGTCCAATTCCTTAGGCAACTGACTGTAACAGAAATCTTTATCGTAAATATCTCCTGTTTTTAGCAACGACTTCCAACTTCCGTAGCGCGAATCCTTGCAGTACTTTTTATTGTAACGGATTGTCCTGCCAATCTGTTTTGATTTGTAATTGCACCCAAACACCGTACCTGCCGAAACGCCTACAATACCATCTATTTTAATTTCATTTTCCAACATTACGTCCAAAACGCCTGCCGTATACATACCACGCATACCGCCGCCTTCCAGAACCATACCGATTTTCATGTTAGCTCCTCTCGAAAAACGACATCAAATTTTTTATACCATCATAATGATACAGTATAATATATTAATCACGTT
Organism: Lachnospiraceae bacterium; assembly: GCA_045590555.1. Classification (GTDB taxonomy): domain Bacteria; phylum Bacillota; class Clostridia; order Lachnospirales; family Lachnospiraceae; genus UBA3766. Next base: position 29,569 of record JAZNRC010000021.1, read on the forward strand.
TTTTAAACTCTTTTTAAACTTTTATTATGTTTTTAATAAATATTTTGTTTTTTCATATTCTTGAAAAACCGTCTTATTTTGCGTTATGATATGTCATAGCATGAATCTTTGCTTTTAATATTTTATTATAAAATTATTTTAAAATGACTTGTTTCATTTTAACGGATTGTGAGGCTTTTATGAAAAAATATGTAAAATATGCCAAACAGTATTGGTACAACTTCCTGCTCGGACCTCTTTTCATGGTGTTGGAAGCCTGCGGAGAATTTATTCTCCCTTATATTAATGCCAATTTAATTAATATCGGTGCAGCTAACAGTGATATGAATTACATCATCCGACAGGGTATTTTTATGGCACTGATTGCTCTCGCCATGCTGATTACCGGTGTGCTTGGTGCGAATTTCTCCATTCGCGCCTCTACCAGATTGGCAGCAGGCATCCGGAAAGAAGTGTTCGAAAAAATACAGACTTTCTCGTTTTCGGATATCGATGACTTTACCACCGGTTCCCTGATTACCAGAATCACCAATGACATTACCCAGATTCAAAACTTCGCACAAACCATGTTGCGCGGTATGTTTCGAAGCCCTGTTATGCTTATCGGTGCGCTGATTATGTCCTTTGTAATGAATCCTTCTCTCGCATGGGCAATTCTTATCATCGTACCGATTCTTGCCATCGCCATTGCCTTAATCATCAAAACGGCATCGCCGCGATATACCAAAATGCAACAGGCCATTGATGATTTAAACAATGACATCGGCGAAAGCATTACCAATATCAAAGTAATTAAATCCTTTGTACGTGAAGAATATGAAATCAAAGGATTTGAACAGGTAAACCATGCGTTGGCTGATAAAAGTACTTCCGCTTTAAAAGTTATGCTTTTGATGCAACCCGTTTCTGCCCTTGCCGTTAACATTACAACTCTGGCGGTGGTCTGGATTTCCGGCCGCCAGATTATGGTAGGTGATATGGAACTTGGTACCTTAACCGCTTTTATTACATATTTATCTCAGATTCTTACCGCCCTTACATTCCTTGCAAATATCATTTTACAGGGAACCCGTGCAGCGGCTTCCGACAAGCGAATTTCCGAGATTTTGGAAACACAAGTGGAACTGACGGATGTTAATGCTGCTCATAGAGATGCAAAAGTAAAAAACGGTAGCATTGAATTTAAAGATGTATCTTTTAAATATTTTAAAAACAACACGGATTACGTTTTGTCCGATATTAATTTAAAAATCAATGCAGGAGAATTAATCGGTATTGTAGGTTCCACCGGTAGCGGCAAAAGCACTCTCGTATCCTTAATTCCGCGTCTATATGATGCTAACAAAGGTGAGGTTTTGGTAGATGGCATCAATGTAAAAGACTTATCTTTTACCAATTTAAGAGATGCCATTGCCATGGTGTTACAGAAAAACACCCTGTTTGCCGGAAGTATTGCCGAGAACTTACGTTGGGGAAATGAGGATGCTACGGACGAAGAAGTAAAACATGCCGCAAGTGTTGCGCAGGCTGATTCTTTTATTACAGGCTTCCCGGACGGGTATGATACTGAACTGGGACAAGGAGGCGTAAACCTTTCCGGCGGTCAGAAGCAGAGACTATGTATTGCAAGAGCCCTGTTAAAAAAGCCTCGCATTATTATTTTAGACGACTCAACTTCTGCCGTGGATAATGCAACGGATGCTTCCATTCGTAGGGCGTTCCGTGAAGAACTTCCCGGCGTTACCAAGCTGATTATCGCACAACGTATTTCTTCCATCATGGATGCAGACCGTATTCTTGTACTGGATGAAGGTAAGGTTGTGGGATTTGATACACATGATATTTTAATTAAAAATTGTGAGGAATATCAGGAAATCTATTATTCCCAGAAAGATAAGGAGGACTAAGGCATGGATACAACTACAAAAAAGCGTCTTGCTGCCAAATATGGCACCTCCGACCAGAAAAATTCCGGTTCCTCTTCCGCCACCATGAGTGTTATGGCAAAACGCGGCAATATGGGTGCTACCGGCAAACCCAAGGAAATGTGGAAAACCATTAAGCGCTTGTTTTCTTATCTATCCAAAGAACGTGCTCTTCTGTTTCTTGCAATTGGATGTGCCGTTATTTTTACAGTCGCAAACTTAGTCGCGTCTTATATTTTAAGGCCGATTATGAATAAATTTATCTATTACGATGCCGCGAATCCGGATTTAACGGAACGCTTACAGGGATTGGGATTGGGCCTTGGTGTTATGGCTCTAATTTACGCCGTTGCCGTTGCCGGTCAGTATGCCCAGCAGCGTATTATGCTGACGGTTTCCCAAAATTCCTTAAAGCATATGCGAAATGATTTGTACGGCAAGTTGCAGACCCTGCCCATGCGTTATTTTGACACCCATGCTACCGGCGATATTATGAGCCGTTTTACCAATGATGTGGATGCCATCGGTGAAATGTTAAACACAACTCTGATACAGATTATTTCCGGTGCCATTACCATTCTGGGAACCATTATTCTAATGCTCTATACCAACCCGATACTTGGTGCCATCACCATAGTCATGACACCGCTTCTAACCCTTGCAAGCAAATTGATTATTAAGTACGGACAGAATGCTTACAAAAGACAACAACAAAGCCTGGGTATGCTTAATGCATTCTCTGAAGAAACCATTTCAGGCCAGAAAGTCGTCAAAGTCTTTAACCATGAAAAGATTGCAAACGAAGAATTTGAATATCTAAACAATCAACTGTGTGAAGCCCAAATCAGCGCACAGTTTACAGCGGGCATTATGGGCCCGGTTACTCACCAGCTTTGCAATATCTCCTACGCCATTACGGCCTGTGTAGGCGGTTTACTGGTAATTTTTAAAGGGTTTGATATTGGTGGCCTGACCATTTCATTGAATTATACCCGTTCTTTTAACAGACCCATCAATGAAATTTCCATGCAGATGAATACTGTATTCTCTGCCCTCGCCGGTGCGGAACGTATTTTTGAAGTGCTGGATGAAGAACCGGAAACTCCGGATCAAAATACAATCAGACCCGATACCATAAAAGGATATATCAAACTGAATAACGTAAGCTTCGGCTATGTGCCGGAAGTTACGGTTTTACACGATATTACCCTGTATGCAAAGCCTGGTCAAAAAATAGCGTTTGTCGGCTCTACCGGTGCGGGTAAAACCACGGTAACCAATCTTTTATCACGCTTCTATGATAATTTAACCGGCGAAATTACCATTGATGACATTCCTATCGAGCGTCTGGAACGTTCTTTCCTTCGCCAGAATATCGCCATGGTATTGCAGGATACTCATTTATTCACCGGTACGGTTCGTGAAAACATCCGCTACGGCAGACTGGATGCCACCGATGAAGAAGTTATAAAAGCGGCTAAAATTGCTTCTGCTCACTCTTTTATCATGCATCTCCCCAAGGGGTATGATACGGTATTGGAAAGCGATGGTGCCAACCTCTCACAAGGTCAACGACAGCTTTTAAACATTGCCAGAGCCGCCATAAGCAAGGCTCCGATTCTTGTCCTGGATGAAGCAACGAGCTCCGTCGATACCAGAACAGAGAAGCATATTGAAGAAGGTATGGATGCCATCATGGAAAGTCGTACCACCTTTGTAATTGCGCACAGGCTCTCAACCGTCCGTAAGGCCAATGCAATTATGGTACTGGAAAAAGGTCGCATTGTAGAGCGCGGAACCCATGAAGAATTGCTTGCAATGAATGGCAGATATGCAGATTTGTATAACGAAATTGCAGAATTAGATTAAAAGTAAAAGCTCCTCTTTCGTGTTACTTACACAAAAAGGAGCTTTTATCTGTCATTATGTATCTTTCGTATTAATTTGCGGTTGAATATGAATTCTGATAAATAACGGTTCCGTCAGCGTTATAATAGATATAACAACAGGTAATTCCGGTTACACCGCATTCTTCTTCCACACTTTCCACAATACCGGACATCATATCTTCCGTAATGCGCGATTCCAAAAGTTCTGCGGCCTTATCAACATCAGCGATCTGATCTTTAAACTGGAACCAATAAGTAAAGGTATTGCCGTCTACTTCATATCCAAGGTCTGCATATTCGTCCTCATAAGACTCTTTCATCGCATCAATCTGCGCATCTAACGCCAACTTAACGGAAGGCTGTGTATAATAATCCTCCACGGTAAACTGTGCTTCCTCCAAAGCTTCCAGTTCTTCTTCCAATGCAGTAAGCTGATCATTCAAATCTTCATTCTCACTTTCAAGGTCTGCAACCTGTTCCTCTAAATCTTCAATTTCCGTTTCATACTCGGCCAAAGTTTCTGTCGCCGTATTATACTCTTCCAGGTAGTAATCACGGTCTGCAACTACAGCATCCATCTCTGCCTGAGGTACCAGTCCCAAAAGACTGCAACCACTTAACATTACGGCAGACATTGCACAGGTAATCAATAATAATTTTTTCATTTCATTTCCTCTTTTCTATGTATTTTATTTTAATTCATAACACCAATCTGAATGGTTTCCACACTTTTAAGATAATCATCATACCACTCAAACTCAGGAGTAGTAGTATAAACCATCGCACAGGTTGTACTATCAACCTGAATTACAAATTCAATCTGCTGAATGTGAATCCCTTCTGCTGTATACGACATGTCCATAAGTATGGTTTCATATCCGTTTACGGTACTGCGTTCAAAAGTATTAATCGTAAAATCTTCCACTTCCACGCCGATTAATTCATACATCTCCAAAATAGATTCTGTCAAATATTCTTCTGTAAAATCAAGAGAATAGGAACCTGTCTTCTCTGTTGTAATCACAATGCTTGATGGGTCATAATTATTATTCACGCTGTAATTACCCGCACTTACTTTCTCAAACTCCTTGGGAACGGTAAACTTCATGGCTACCGTATCGGTTATCTCATAAAATACTTCCTCACCCAAAGGACTCTTGGCAGCTTCTACTGCTTCCTGTGCATCTGCAACTTCTTCTTCAAGGTCTTCCTTCTCTGCTTCCAAGGTTTCAATTTCCGTATTTAAGGAATCAATGGTTTCCTTGGATTCTTCAATCTCTGCATTGACACTTTCCAAATCGGAAACATATGTATCCCTCTCTGCAACAACCGCATCGTAATCCGCCTGAGAAACATAAGGCAGACCTATACAGCCCGTCATTGTCAATACCGAAAAGGCACACACCATAACAAGTACTTTTTTTAACATCTCTTTTGTCCTCCTGTGATTTTTCTTTTTACTATCATTTCCGTAACATCGGTTAAAACCAAATCACCATTCTGATTCTTTACATAGAAAGTTATTTCCACAATACCGTTCTTCTCATTACGTTCCGTAAGTCCGGTAACTACCACTTCTGCCGTCAGTTCATCTCCGGCAAATACCGGTTTGAACCACTCAATCTTGGTAGATTTACCGGCAAGAAGTTCTTCTCCCGCCAAATCTATCTGCAGATAATTGGCCCAGACCGACATAAAAGACATAACACCGGGAGCTATAATCTGCCCAAAATGTGTATCCTTGGCATATTTTTCATCCGTATGTAAAGGTACGTTATCATATCTTTTTGCAAAAGCCAGCATTTCATCCTTATCAATCACCACAGGTGCAATCTGAAGCGTTTTATTTAATGTAAAATCATCAAAATACATTGTTTTATATATCCTATCTGTCCATATTGAAATTCGCCACTTCCAATAATCATCATAAAATAACAAATCTCTCCCTACTGTATTTGATTATACATACTTTTAAACACTTTGCAAAGGATTCCTTTTCTTTTGAAAAAGTTTCTTACCAAATTTTACAACTTGAAATTGTTTGTATATGCCTTTACCATTGGTTTGTAACAATTTTGTAATATTTGTTGCAAATTTTACCAATTGAAAGGAGATACTTATGAAAAAAGTAGCTTTATTATCAACAACCGCATTGACAGTATTACTGGTAGGCGGTCAGGCTATTACAACCCATGCCGCAACGCCTAACTTCCAAGCATATAATCTTGGAAACGGAAAGGTTTACACCTATCAGTTCGGTTGTAACTCCCAGACGCTGGCAGATATCCTGCAGAATTGTCTGCCCGGCATTTCACTTCCTGACTGTAATACACCGGGAATCAACACACCGGATATCAATTGGCCCGAATCCAATCTTCCGGACAATAACAATCCCGGCAATAACAACTCCGGTAACAACGGTTCCTCGGAAGAAAACCGTCCCGGCAACAACGATACAAGCGAGCATGCTTTCATTCAGCAGGTTGTAAACCTTGTAAACACAGAACGCGCCAAGGAAGGACTTGCTCCCTTAACCATTGACACCAAGGTACAGGCAGCCGCCATGGTTCGCGCTAAAGAATGCGAAATAAGCTTTTCTCATACCAGACCGGACGGCAGCAGTTTTGCAACGGCTTTAAAAGAACAGAATGTCTCTTACCGCAGTTCCGGCGAAAACATCGCTTACGGTCAGCAGACACCCGAGGCAGTGATGAGAGCCTGGATGAACAGCTCCGGTCACCGCGCTAACATTATGAATCCCAATTTTACAACCATCGGTGTGGGATACTATGAGAATGCCAACGGAACTGATTACTGGTGTCAGCTTTTTACCAGATAATCGTGGATAAATAAATTTTTAATAATCGATTATCCTCCTTACACTTTATGCTTCATAGCCGGAGTATAAAGTGTGTACATATTTTATCATAAAATATCTATCCTTCTGTACTTCCTTACAAGTACAACATCTACTCTTCTGAGTTTTCTTCATCTTCCATATCAAAAATCTCGGACGATTCCTCTTCTGTTTCATCTGCACCCACAAATGCCAGCATCATATCCGTATCGTGACAATCCACAAGAATAAACTTCATATCCGGACTGTAAATATATTCCGTCCGAATCGACATTTCTTCCATATGTGCATCCAAATATATCTCATAATAAGCATCAGTCCCACTAGATTCTCTAATATCAAATTCATTGATATCCGCACTACGTCCGATATAAAAGTACTCACCATCGTCACTATAGAATAATCTAAGCCCCTTCTGGTCACTGTCCCTTTCCTCCCATCCTTCACCCAGCTTGGAAAGATAATTGGCAATAAATGCCTCATATTCCGCTTCTGTACTGTCTACAGACACGAAATCTGTCGGACGATAAGGTGCAATGAACGGTTCTTTTAAATCTGCATAATATTTGTTAATTTCAGTACTCATATGAAAAGAAGGTTTCGTCAAACCTATAATAGTTATATTATTATGTTCAATCACATCTGCCAAAGTACCTTCTTTGACATCATCATCGGTTACTCCGAATACTTCGGTAAGATACTCCGGTGTCACTTCAACCACATCGCCTTCGCCGGTTAAATAATCCTCACCACAAACATAATTGATGTATTCAACAAATTCGTTCCAGCCTTCGGGGAGAATATCATGCCCTGATGTATATATTTTTTGTTCTTCACCATTCTCATCATAATATCGAAAATAGACTTTAAAAGAAATATTGTTACCACCATTACCAATATCATCCGGAATTCCCAATACATAATCTCTAATATATGTAAAGTCCTCCTCCGTCATGGTTTTATTATTAATACAATATAACATATCATTACTGTCAACTTCCATATGTTCCCGGTCAAAAGTGTAATAATGGCGAGGATAATTTATATGATAAACATCACTTTCGTTTTCCAATGCACTGATAATTTCCAAACTAATGATTTGATTGGTAGGATTGGTTGATGCGCTACCACCGGCAGAGGTTTTACACCCTGTTAAAATGCTCATTAAACAAAGCATACAGCCTAACAATAACAGATTTTTTTTCATAAAATATTACTCCTTAGAAACATATATCTTTTACCTTTTACAATAATAACACTAAATATCGTTATAAAAAGTTGCACAACAACTAAATTCATTTAAGTTTTATTTAAGTAATTCACTTAAATTTTTATTTTTATAATTAAGCAATTACTTCCAAATAGTAATATATGCTCTAATATTCAATCTCTAAAAAGTCAAACACCTCTTCCGGAAATTCTTTGGCTGCAAAAACATATTTTCCACAGGGACTGTATACAAAATCCATTTCGATTTCCATTGTACTTCCGCTGATATATATATATGACCATACAAGCCCCCATAAAGGATAATCTTCACTATAAGGCTCTGTTAGTTCCATTTTATCGAAATCCGCAGTTCTTCCTACGAAGAAACACTGTCCTGTTTCCACATTTTCAAAGTATCTTAAGCCTGTTTTATTGCTTGCCATTTCTATCCATGCAGGATCATTAATACGTTCCAGCAAATCTTTTACAAAAATATCATACTCATCTTCCGTGCTCTCTGTTTCCACTATTTCATATGGCAAATAAGGTTCCAGCCAATCTTCATGCACAGAAACATTGTACGCTTCAATATACTGCTGCATACTGAATGTTTTTGTAATATCATAAATATCCAGCAAGCGATAATCAATAACATCCTGAAGCGTTCCTTCCTTCACATCATCATCTGTTACACCAAACCATTCCGTTAAAAGTGCATCCGAGAACTTTATCGCTTTCCCTTTGTCCGTAAGATAATCATCACCGCAGACTTTATTTACGCGGTCAATAAAACGGCTCCAGCCTGCAGGATAATTATTATAGCCCATCATACTTATCTCTTTTAACTCACCGTCTTCGGTCACATATTCCAGTGATACGAAATATGTCGAATATAATTCATCCGTATGTTCTTTGGCCTGTGAAACGCTTTCAAAAGTATCAGGTAAATTTTCAATATAGTTTACAAAATAATTATAATCTTTAACGGACATCTCTGAGGGTGAAATCGCAGTGTCAAGATTATATGCAATACATCTTCCTCCGCCTTCTTCCGTGATTTCATAATAAACAGAAGGATAGTTTACATGGTAAATTCCTTCATCATTTTCGGCCAGGCTCCAAACATTCATGGAATGAATGTATCCTTGACCCTCTCCACAGTTTGTATATGCTCCCATTAAAAAATTAATAGCGAAATACCCCACTATCGGTATTATAAGCAACAATACAGCAATGCAAATTATAATAATAACAAACACCTTATTTTTAAATAATTTTTTCATAACGGCATTCTCCTGAATATAATTTTATATAGTATTAGTATTATACTACTACTATATTAGTTATGCAATAGCATTTTATACGTTTTTTTATATTTATATAAAAAAGAGTGTGCACACTATTGAATACACACTCTATCCCGACATCTCTATTTACTACCCGGAATATATCTGTTATAAATTTCTACATGATCATAAATACAACGCCAACTGCTGTGTGCATTCGCCGTAACGCATATATATGGCGTTCCGTCCGCGTACTCTTCATAACTTACTCCGCAGTTTCCCGATTCCACCACATATCCGGTCTTGGCACCAACCACCAGGCCTCCGGTGTCTTTGTCTTCAATTCTACGTAAAAACCAGTTGGAAATTTCAATTCCTTCCGGATGTTGTGTTGTCGGTGTAGTTGTATAGGTATGTGCCGATAAAACTTCCCTGCACAACTCATTCTCCATAGCCGCATCCATAATCACTGCCATATCATAAACCGTACAATAGTGGTTCGCATCATACAAGCCTACGCAGTTTGTAAAATGTGCACTGTCCGACAATCCAAGTTCTTCCAGCTTCGCATTCATCATATCAACAAATGCCTCGTGCGACCCGGCTACATAAGTTGCAAGTCCCACAGCTGCATCACCGCCGGAGGGAAGAACGGTCCCATAAAATAAATCCCTTACGGTCACAACTTCGCCGTCCAGAAAACCTACGTAACTGCAATCATTGATATAAGCGTAATCCGTGATTTGCAACGTCATTGTAAAAGTATCGTCCAAATCTGCTTCTTCAATTGCTTCAGCCGCTACCAACACAGTCATTACCTTCGTCATGGATGCCGGCGAAATCCTGTCATAAGCACCCTTTACAGCGACAATTTCATCGGTATCTGCATCTACCAAAATTGCATTCGTACTAAAAACCTCTTCACTGTAAATATTTACCGTATTCGAAGTCTCTTCAAATTGATAAATTTTATTCTCTTTCGGTTCTGTAGTTTGCTCTTCGTTAGGCTTATCCGTACTTTGACTCTGCATCGACGTAAACTCGCTCAAACCAAGATTAGCTACTACTTTACCATAGCCCAATGCCGTAGCACACACTTCTTCACTTATTTGTCCGTTTATTTCTTCACTTACTTCCGAATTTACTTCTTCCGAAATATTCTCTTTTTCTTCTGTATCTGCTGTTTCTTTTTTGCCTGCCACATTCGCGATAACTGCAATAACCACAGTAATTACAGCCACACCCATAATCATCGCAACAATGCATTTCTTGCGCTTTTCACGTTGCCTTTTTTGCATCCTGCGTCGTCTTCGGCGCTCCATCGCCTCATAGAATTCCCTGTCGTTCTCTGAAGTCTCTCTATTATTAAAACCTGATTCCATCTTTGTCTCCGGGTATTTATTTCTATTCGCTTAAAGCTTTTTATAACATATAAACGTATCAATCTCGCAATTTCAAACTATCCTTTTCTATTATATCTTTTCCCGGAAATAAAACAATAACAATTATACATTTCTGTTTTCCGAAAGTGCACCCAAACCATTTCTTTTTCATATCATAATAAAAACTAAAAAAAGAATCTTAGAAAATTTTATACTTCCATAAAACCATCTAAAATTCTTAAGAATTGAGAATATATGCATGAAATTCCCTACAACCGCTTTGTAGCCGTAGCATATGCCCGTACTTGGGCCAAAAGCCGTAATCCTGCTTACTATAACTTTGAAGAAATCGGTGGCGACTGCACCAACTTCGCATCCCAGTGTATTTATGCCGGTGCCCGCGTTATGAATTACACTCCAACCTTCGGCTGGTACTATCGCTCCTCTTATGATCGCAGCCCCTCCTGGAGTGGCGTGGAATATCTGTATAACTTTTTAGTCAACAACCGCTCTGTAGGTCCCTTTGCCCACGAAATATCTGCCGCCGAAGCACAGCCCGGCGATATCGTTCAACTTGGCACTGCCGACGGGCACTTTTATCATTCGCCGGTGATAACCTCCGTCTCACCTGAGATTCTTGTTGCTGCCCATACTTTTGATGCCTTGGATAGGCCCTTATCAACTTATGTGTATGATAGGGCAAGATTTCTCCATATTGACGGGGTAAGAACATGGTAAGACATAAATTAAAAATTTTTTACCCCGCCATATTTGGCGGGGTCATATTTCAATTTAAACTTAAAATCTGGTTTTCTACATTTCTCCCAGACTCTGCTGTTTTTGCTCCAACAGCATATTAAGTGTAGCTGCTCTCTTGCTGATAATTGAATAAATAATCACCCAAATCACCAAATAGCCAACCACAAAAGCACCGGTAAAAATCAAAAACGGAATCAATCCCAATTCCAGCCAATCGTTAATCAGAAACGTTCCTAAATATGTAAAATACAAAACAACTCCGTGAATCAAAATTGCCACCATCAGAGGCAGACGCTCAATTTGATAGAGAGTATTCATACTACCCGCAATAAAAGCAAGTGTGGTTATGGAAAATATTCCGATACAGACCTGATTTACCGTCAGAGTCTCAATAACACCATTCTTCTGCAAAACCAAATATACAATCGCCAAAACAATGGGTCCGAAACCGCATGCAATCAAACCACGTCGAAAGAATTCTTTGATAATCTTTTTCATTTTCCTTCATACCTCCTTCTAATTTCCGCAAAACATCGTCTGGAAACATATTCCCTATATCCGCATCGAAACACAGCGTCCACACCACCGCTAAACGCCGCGTCAAAACGCGAAATGCGGTGTTCATTGGCGAGGCATGACTTGTTAATACGAATAAAGTACGAGGGTAGAATTTCCTCTAAGTCACGAAGCCTGTCCTGGATGCGATATTGATTCCCTGCGGTATCAATGGCAATCACTTTTCGTTCAACAATAGTGATACACTCAATTTCTTTGAATGCCAGTTTTCGCATCTCATCTTCCCTATGCCCCATAATGCTGTCTTGACCTGAGAAGCTTAATACAAGATTCTCTATCTGTTGTGTAAGCGTAGAAGGTTCATGAACAATTGCTATGACCTCTTCTTCTACTTTTTTATCGATTACAAGTTTGTATTTCATTGTTTCATATCCTTACTGTTTTTTCATTTGACGTAGGAAACAGAACACAGCAATCACAGTTGCCACTGCCGCGTATGCAAGGACCGGCAGAATGTGTGAAGCTGCAACCTCAAAATTCCCGTTAAATAACGCCTTTTCCATTTCTACTGCATGAATAAAAGGAAGCGCATTTGCTATTTTTTCAAAGAAACCTCCTACAAGGTTTAAATCAAACCATACACCGGAAAGCCACGCGGAAAGATTCGTAAGTAATGCACCGCAAATACCTCCAACCTGCTTAACACCCAAAAGACTACCGCACAGAAGCCCCAATGCAATATTGAAAATAGCCATAGGAATAATCCCAATAACAGCATAAATAATATTTACACTAAAAGTCAATCCCAAAGGAAGCGCAGCAAGATAACAAATAACGGTCTGACCCAAGGCAATAGGCAGAATCGGAAGCATATATCCCATAATAAAATCCAATCCGGTAAGGGGTGTTGTATACAACCTCTGTAAAAGTGCACTCTCTCTATCTTTCGCTACCAAAGTTGCCGAAAACAATGTCATAAAAGACAATCCGAATATAGTAATCCCCGGTGTCAGTTTATTAATTTCAAACAAACTCACAGGAACATTTGCCTGTATCGCACTCAAAAGAAATAATAAAACCAAAGGAAATCCCAGTCCAAAAGCCAGATTAAGCGGATCTCTTAAAATTTCCTTGGTACATCTTTTGGCAAAAGTCATCATTCTCATATCGCACCCTCCTTTACAATAGACACAAAAGCTGTTTCAAAATCATCGGTTCCGGCCTTTCGGTTCAATTCTTCTACTGTTCCTACAGCCAAAAGACTTCCGCTTCTCATAATACCGATGCGGTCTGAAAGCGCCTCTGCTTCTTCCATGTAATGAGTAGTCAGTATAATTGTAATTTTTCCTTTTAAGGTGCGAATCACATCCCAGAGTTCATGTCTTGCAATAACATCCAAACCAAGAGTAGGTTCATCTAAAAATAAGATTTGCGGTTCACTAATCAGTGCCATTGCGATGCTTACACGTCTCTGCCAACCGCCGGACAACTTTCCGGCTTTTCTTTTTAAAACTTCATTAAGCGAAAATTGTGCAGCAAGCTTCTCAATCCTTTCTTTTGTCTTTTCTTTTGAAAATCCATGAATACCGCAGATTAGTTCCAAATTTTCTTTTACGGAAAGATTGGGTGCAACGGCGGTCTCCTGCGGAGATACACCGATCATCTCTTTTACAAGTTTGGGCTCCTTTATAATGCTTTTGCCACCTACAAATGCATCACCCGCAGTAGGCTTCGTTAGACAGGTTAGCATCTTAATGGTTGTGGTTTTTCCCGCGCCATTTACGCCCAGCAATGAAAACAATTCACCTTGTTCAATATCTAAATTGAGCTTGTCAACGGCAGTAATATCTTTGTATCGTTTGACAAGCTCTGTTGTTTTAATTTCTTGCATATATTTCTCCTCCGTTTTTATTTGCTAATCACACCATAGCAGATAAAAACAGAGAATTGTGTAAATTTGTCTGTTCGGTCATTTTTGATGTCTCATCGGTAAAAACAAATCTCCAAACCAATCGCAATCAGAATGATACCGCCCAGAATTCCGGCTTTTCCCGCAAGTTTGGTGCCTGCTTTTTTACCAATCACAAGTCCTGCAAAACATATGATAAAAGTAACCACGCCAATCAACAGACAGGCAAGCAAGGCTTCCATGAAACTGTATTTTGAAATGGTAAAACCAACGGAAAGTGCATCAATGGAAGTGGCTATGCCTTGCACCAGAAGACCTTTCAAACCCATCCCCGGCTTCTCTTCTTGTGCATCTTTGTTTTTAATGCCTTCATAAAGCATTTTACTGCCGATATATCCAAGAAGGATCAAGGCAATCCAGGGAATAAACTTCTCAAATATGCCAAAAAGCCTTGCAATCGTAGATACACAAATCCAGCCAATCATAGGCATTGCAAACTGAAATCCGGCAAAAACACCTGCCACACCGCACATCTTATGTTTCTTCATCTTTGGTTCATTCAAGCCGTTTGCCAAAGATACTGAAAAAGCATCCATGGCAAGACCTACACCCAACAAAATACTTTTGACAAAAAAAGCAACACCTAAATTCATTTACCAGGGCCTCCCATTTTATAATATGCATTATCTGCATCAAAGTCTCTATTGCTGCAAACTGTACTTTTACAATAAAAAACCCAAGCACAGTGCAAAACTATACTTGGGTATATATGCAAAATATACAGACTTCATGCATAGTTTTACTACACATGAGTCTCGCAATTTAAAACAAGCCAGACCAAAAGGCCAGTATGTTGACTTGCTACGTTACACGCTTGCTACTCCCTCATGGAACTTTCCAAATTATAACATCTGACTATGGTAATGTCAAACCATTAATTTCTACTGAACACTCTTTGATATCCTAATGCGAATATTCCTGTAATCAATATAATATTTACACACATTACAATAACACATTCCGTACTCACTTCAAAATCATTTAATTGACTAATTAACAAATGCAATTGCTGAGAATAAAAGATTTTTGCAAACTTTCCAATTGTATCATTAAACATGGATAACATAGGCAAAAATGAAAATATCATCATCACCGGAATTGTAATACTTGTTGCCATCATCTGATTTGTACTAAACGCTCCGATTGCCGCACCAAGCATAGTGGAAATCAAATGTCCTACTGCCATCACAAGCATAAATTTAACCAATATTTCACCACTATATCCGCCTGCAAGTCCAATTACCAGAGACCCCAACATACAAATGCTCCAAATATAAATTGCATTACCGATAAAATACTCCACCGCTTTTACATTGGACATATGCAAAACCCGCAGTGTATTCTTTTCCTTTTCTTCCGAAATAATAGCAGACATGCTGGTCAAAGGCGCCATACCGATATACATAATTGCAAACAAGTTAGCAAAGAAATGCTCCGGCATATTGTCAATTTTAATTGCATTTTCCATGATTACCGTCATAACAGGAAACATCACAAATTGAATCAAAATAGTTTTATTTTTAAAAGTATCTTTGATTTGTTTCCAAAGAATTGCTAAAATATGTCGCATTATTTATCAAGCCCCTTTCCTGTCAATTCCATAAATACGGTTTCGAGATTCGGTTCCGTGGAATGAATGGTTTCTACTTCTCCTTTTTCAAACAATTCTGCTAAAACATCGCCCGATTGTGCATTATGTGTTAACTCTATATCATTTCCGTTTTTACAATGAATCAGCAGCTTCTTCTGATGATTGTATCTTCGACAAATTTCTTCCGGTGTACCGTATTCCACAATTTTACCTTCGTTTAATAGCGCTATATGGTCGCAGAGTTTCTCTGCTTCATACATGTTATGAGTGGTAAGAAAAATCGTGGTACCCTTTTTCTTCTCTGCTAAAATCAGTTCATGTATACTCTCAGTGGTAGACGGATCCAAACCGCTTGTAGGTTCATCCAAAAACATAATTCGTGGGTTTCGTAATAATACTCTCGCAAAAGATAAACGGTTACGCATACCCTTTGACAAGTCAGACACCTTGGTTTTAGACGCTTTTTCCAATCCGACATAAGACAATACATCTGAAATCTTAATATCACTTTTCCCGTCCAGCATTTCATAAAATTTCAGATTATCATAACAGTTCATTCTTTCGTATAGACCAAAATGATCCATCATGATGCCAATTTTGACATAGTCATTTCCTTTTAACAAACCGACTTCTTTTCCAAGAAGCATTGCAGTTCCGCTTTTGGGAGTCAACTGGCCTGTTAATATATTAATCAATGTTGTTTTACCTGCTCCGGAAGGTCCGAGAAGTCCGAATATCTCGCCTTCTTCAATTTGTAATTCAATACCATCCAACACATTTTTTGCCCCAAAATCATGATATAATTCTTTTACAATTATTTCTGCACTCATTCTTTTTCCCTTTCACAAAAGTTTTCTAACGCCGTCTGAAGTTTTTCGTTATGGTTTTTTTCTTTTATTGTCGATATAACGATACTGATTGCCGCACATACTACAAAGCACATGAGAAACGCAAGCCAAGCTTGCCACATGTGTACAGGGAACCATCCAAACACCGCCGCAAACCCGGCAATGGAAATGACAATTGATACAAACATAGCAATGGTCCTTATCGCAATAGACGCATTTTTAATAAATGTATCCGTAAAAAATATCATTCGTAACGCGGTTATAATAACCGCCAATAACAAATATTGTAAAAGGGTTGCGATTGCAATGCCTTTATTCCCTATCTGAAAAATGGTAGATACGCCTTTTGCATCTTCTCCAAACAGAGCCACAAAAACAATCAGACAAATAACCATAATCCCAAATATAATTAAAATATGACTCAAAAAATCTAAAATTGTGTTCTTTTTTTTCATCTTACATTACCCCCAGTCTCTTCTTCATTTCATCCGCGTATTGTCTGGATACCACAATCTGTTCGCCGTTTTTTAATGTCAGCCTGATTTTACGCTCCACATCATTTCTTAAAGATTTAATCTGTCGTAAATTTACCAGACATGATTTACTGATTCTCATAAAATTTCCGGCACACAACCGTTCTTCCATCTCATACAAGCGAAGTTTGGACTCATATACATCCTCTGCGGTATACACAAAAGTCTTGCGCTCCACAGCCTCCACATAAATAATCTTTGTTACATCCAACAGATGATTTTCTTCCTCCTTGCTAACCATAAGTTGTTGGTTCAGCATTCGTAAGGTAGCAATTATTTTCTCCGTTTCCGTATCTAATTGCCGACAATGAATATCAACTTGGGTTTCGGCATATTTTTCATCTATATCAATGGTAATTTTCACTGGTATTCCCTCCTTTTCCATCAAGGTAACACACGTTTTTATGCAATGCAAGACAACGAAACATAAGTTGCCAAAGAAGTGGCATAAGTTGCCGAAATCTTAGCAAATAAAAAATCCTTCTTAAGCAAATTTTCATAAATCAGCTTAAGAAGGATTATATATTTTTTATCCCCGTTCCAAAAACTCCCTAACATCTTTGCACCATACTTGCGGCTCATAGATGGCGCATTCCAAATGTGCCTTTCCATTATAGCAAATTATCTCCGCCTCAGGATAGGCTTTCTTAAGCAATTTCGCAGACTTCTTGGAATACATTTCGTTCATTTTGGTTCCGTGAATATACAGAATCCGGCTGTCATTTCTAATAATGGTATACAAGGCACTTGTACTCGCCGAATGCACGATATTACGAAGAGACTCATCGCTCATATTATCAGCAAGTTTTAAATAACTCTCCAGATACTTCTTCGGTAGGAAGTTCTTCTCAAAATTCTCCAAAGTCTTCGCATCCCTCGCCTTGGAATTATGTATAATATCCAGATAATTCTTCGTCATAAAAGTCTCAAGCAGCTTAGGATACGGCACCAGCGGTGCTCCGTCCATAATTAAATTACCCACTTTCAGACGCTGATTCTTCCAAACTACGTGCGCAATGGCACCGCCCATAGAAAAACCGCACAAAACATCAACTTGATTTATACCCTTTTGAAAGAAAAACTCTTCGATTTCCTTCGCCTCTGCTTCCAACGACTTAAACTCCGTAGGCTTATCCTGAGTATGTCCATCCAACTCCACTGCATAAATATGATAGTCACCTCGGAAATATTCGATTTCTTCCATCATACTGTTCCATGGTTGAATCACACCGTGAATTAGAACCATAATCGGGTTGGTTTCATCTCCAAATTCGTAAAAATTCATCGTTTTCTCCTTTGTTTCGCATTCCTCATTCAACTACATATCGAATCAATATAACAATATTTATAATCACTCTTCTTCCTATATGGTTTATTTCTCAAACTCATACATCCGATACAACGATTTCGAGAACTTACCCGCAAACAATCTTCTGAAAATAAACCTCTCCAAACCTTTTAATTCATTGATTTTTTCTACCGGCGTCATATCATGCTCTTTGATGAATTTAAAAGCATCTGATTCCTGACTCATCTCGCGGACATTCTCTGATAATTTCGTAGGTTCATCTAAACCATAAACTAAAGTAACACCTACATCATTGATTGGATTTTTATACTTTGAAGCTTTAACTGCCTTGGTTGTATAGCAATCCATCAAAATATGAATGCTTACAAAATGCCTGCACAAATCCGCAATCAACTTCTCTAATTCTTCCGGTTTTAAATACATGCTGATGCCTTCCATAACCACAATGGCCTCCGTTCCGGATATGTCAGACAAATAAGCGGTATTCCTTGCATCGGAAGCAAGCATATGATAGGTATCTGTCTCTTCGTAATATTTCTTACGTTCTTTTATCACATCTTCGAAATCGATATCATACCAATATTGCTTGTTTTTGAAACTGCCCTGCTCCTGTAATTCTAACTCTACTTCTCTACGATTACCCACTCTATGAATTCTGCTATCCATACCACAACCGATGTGCAAAACTGCCGCATCCGGATATTTTCGCATTATTCCACGGAGCCACTCATCAAACACCCAGGCACGCATACCCATATAATAAGCCAGCCACTTGGACTTAGATTTCCCTTTTAATGGGAAACTTTCCTGCGCCCAGATATACTCCGCCGTAGGATCTTTTAGAATAATATTTTTTTTACTGACCTTCGCCTTGCCGTATAAGGGAATGTATAAGGTTTTATTTACGCCGTCCATATTTTACCTCGCATATATTACTTCACTCTTTGCTACAAAATATAACACTTTAATCGCGTTTACCATCCTACTTAAAACAACGACAATATACCTGCCAAAACAGCCGCTATCATCGGATAGCCAACCACTGTCCCCACCCATTTCTTTATCAATGTTTTCGTAGGGATGTAGGGCATCAAATCTTCCGTGCCGGGAATCAGCCAAGCCTTGGTTTTTCCTACCCAAAACCAGTCAATGAAAATACGGTCGAACAATCCCATAATCATTAAAATAACGGTTATCTGCACAAAAATGTCCATAAATCCTCTTGCGTCGTTGATAAAATAAACCATTGCCGGAATAAAAACTAAAATAGGAACAAACAAAGCAATACCGGCCAAAGCATAATCTTTTTTAATCTTTTCCTTGGTTGTAAGCCCCAGCTCCACAACTCTTTCCTGCACCTCCGGTTCATAAAAGTATACGCAACCCACCGGCCCGTTGGCGATACCCACAACACATACCATCAGTAAAAAAAAACACATTGCCAAACCTTCAATCATTAATAACATCTCTTAACCTCCTATCATTTCAGTTATTTCAAACGCATACATCTAATACAAAATTTCCTTGTTACTGGGATAATGCTTCTATTCTTTCTATAACATACCCCCACTCTGTTTGATTACTGATTTGTTCTTTTAATCTATTTATGTTCAATCTCATTTCTTTATCCTTATATACTTGACAAACTGTGTTATATAATTCTTTTCCTCTGCTTGGAAAAGACCTCACTTGTTTAGCTACTCCTAATTTCACCAATTGCTTTGCGTTTGTTAGCTGGTCATTGACAAACGGCATTGCAACCATAGGAACACCGATATACATAGCTTCATTTATACTATTCATACCACAGTGTGTAAGAAAAACATCCACATTTTCCAACACTTCAATCTGCGGCACAAAAGAATATGCATAAATATTTTCCGGTATTTTCCCCAAAGATTCAGGATTGATTTTTCCGGTATTCAAAATCACCGAAAATTCCTTATTTCCAAACGCACGAATACATTCCTTACAAAATCCCTTATTACTAATGATACTTCCGAGAGAAATGTATACAATCGGTCTTTTCATTTGATTATACGGAATATTGGTTTCACACATATTTTTCCCCGGCTTTGGAATCATAAAAATATATGAATTATCGAATAAATCCCGCTTATTTTGAAACTGTTCCGCCACATATACAATATTCAAATCAGGCTTACTGTTTATAATTCCATCTCTTAAACCAATAACTTTTAAACCGATGCGCTTTGCATCTTTCTTTTTAAGAACTTGTAAATCAATTAATTTGGCTGAGATTTTAAAGATAATCGGTGCTTCCTGCCACATTTCATTTGACCACGCCGATTGCGAAAATTGTCTGACACACGGAATTTTTTTTCGCCTTGCAATTTCAATACCCGGATAAAAAAACATCTCATATATAAGCAAATCAAATGGTTCGTCAATTGCCATTGCTGTTTCGAATGCAGCCTTAAAACATTTACGTTTCTTTTCATTTTCACTGAGTGTAACCGGAAAATTTATATATGGAACAAATACAGCACCTGTTTGCTCAATTTTATCACGAAAAATTTCAGCATTTATATATGTAATCCTATGTCCTCTTTTTACGAGTTCTCTCGTTAAAGGAAGTGTTGGATTTGTATGTCCGTGATATGGCAGATTAATCATAAGAATATTCATTCGTGCTCTCCTCAATATATAAACTAAAATCGCAGCACTCCGCACCCATTCCAAGAGTCTTTGTTCTTCCCCAAATCAACTTCGGGTGCATATTGCCGTACATAATATCATCACTTTTGCAGAAGAACTGTGCCAACTCAGGGCAACCATATTTTCTACAGGTTACTACATATGGACAAACCAACATATCTGCTGCAAAACCGTTCTCAATTTGCTTTTCACAATATTCAAAGCCTGCCGCCTTGCCAAAAGTCTTATTTAAAAGTATTTTCATAATTGCAGGTGTTTTTTTATATAATCCCGGAATTTTCATGGCAACCGGAATCACTTTGGCTATCTTTTCAATTTTATGAAAACACCATCCTTCATAAATTTTTAACGCACTTTCCTGACTACCTTCTTTTTGAAGTAAAACCTCATAAAAGGCAATACACGGTAAAATCTGTTCCAGATGTTGCATCTGCGCTTTGCTTGCATGCTCATTATTCCGAATCAACTCTGCCGTCCTTTGATAAACATCTGGCAAAAATTCTGCCAATCCATTATTCTTAAACTCCTTTTTCAAACTACTTGGCATAGGTTCCTTTTTAATATATCTTTTTGCCAGTTTTAAAGTTTTTTGGTTATCCATTGTTCCCACCCCGCTTAGCAATATATAAAAAAACCCACCACCGGCGTTCTGCCGGTTGTGAGTCTCACCATTTCATGTATTACCGGGTGCAATATACGCACCGTATTGACGATAATTACAATACATTCTAACAAATGTACTGATTACTCCCTCATAACTTGTTTCAAGTGTAAGTTAAATTTTTCCATTTGTCAAGAATTAAATTACTCACGCATTTTTTCATTATAATTTTCATTTTTGTATAATGTAATTACCGTGTTAGTTGCCTTATTCCTTTTTTCTTTAAGCATCCAATACAATGCATCTCCTCCATAAGAAATATTTCCTTTAGGAAAAAAAGATACAATGCTATAATATTCATCTTCTTTTCTTTGTTTTAACAGAATATATACTGTAGTTAAACTATTAGGTAATCTACTTTCTATTATATAATCTGCGTTAATATGGGAATGTATATATGGTCTTCCTGATAAAGAATATATAAAAATCAGATTATTAATTTCCAGATATGTTGACAAAAAACGAGACGCGTCAATTCTTGATTGAACATTGCAATTTAATAACGAATTATTATAAAATCTGCTTTTTTTGATTGTTTCATCTTGAATTGTTTTCTTATCCAATATTTCTTTTAAAATTGTTTTTCTGTTTCTTGGAATTTCTATATCTTTTAGATATTGTAGCCCTACTATATGATAAAAATCCGAATCCCTAAAATCCAGTTTTAATTGTTGCGTTTTTCTTTTCCTCGAAACTACAAAGCGATATTCATATTGTTTTAATTCTTGAAAATTTTTAGCACTCTCAAAAATAATATCCGCCATAAAATCTCCTATTTTGTTATATAAATGTCAAAAGCCTCGCATATAAATGCAAGGCTCTTAACTCACTAAAATATAAACAACTTTCTTTCGCCGAAGCTACGATGGGTTATGGTAAGTTGCCACCTTTGTAACCTCCGTAGTCCCCGCTTCCCATCGCGGATTCTACTTCATCGGTAATAAAAGCATTTGGTGAGTCTGCTTCTCCGAAGTTACCTTCTAACATTATATTATATACATAATAAAATAATGTCAACACAAAAACAAATACTTTTCATCGACAAATATCGACACAGCATCTCATTGTCTCCACAAGCTTATAATAATGTACTCACATTCAACTTAACAATTGAACTGTTAAAATAAATCAGCCTGATCCACAGTCTTAATGCCTGCGCCTGCCAAAGCTGCGGCTGCCACCTGATTGTCATCCACGCGAAGAATCATATATGCGCCATGCTTTTCGGAAAGGAAGGCATAGGTATATTCCACCATAACATTCGATTCTGAAAGTACTTCAAGGATAGATGCAAGACTTCCGGGTTCATCGGAAATCGGTGCTGCAAGTACCTTGGTCGTTGTGGTAAGGAATCCGCCCTCTCTTAATACTTCGTTCGCTTTGTCGGGATCTTCACAAATAATACGAAGAATACCGAAATCCTGAGTATCCGCGATGGACAATGCTCTTAAATTAATGTCATGGCTTGCAATAAACTTGGTTGCCTGTGCAAGCTTACCTTTTTTGTTTTCAATAAAAATAGAAATCTGTTTTACGCTCATTCTTAAAACCCCCTTTTATTTAATCATGAAGCTTTCTTCTATCAATTACTCTGACAGCCTTACCTTCGCTTCTGGTAATGGTCTTGGGTGCCACAAGGTGTACCTTAGGATTTACGCCAAGCATAATCTTCATTGCGTTTGCCAAAGACTTCTCTTTCGCTGCCAAATCCTTCATGGTATCTGTAAACTGATCGGGTGCAAGTTCTACAGAGACATCCAAAGTATCGG
Organism: Lachnospiraceae bacterium; assembly: GCA_045590555.1. GTDB lineage: Bacteria > Bacillota > Clostridia > Lachnospirales > Lachnospiraceae > UBA3766. The sequence continues at coordinate 52,751 of JAZNRC010000021.1, forward strand.
TATTGTTTACACGGTCAACTTCAATTAAGTAGTTAGAAGTATAACCTTCCTTCAAGAGAACAGTTTCAATCTGTGAAGGGAATACGTTAACGCCGCGGATAATCATCATATCATCGCTTCTACCCATAGGTTTTGCCATCTTAATCAAAGTACGTCCGCAAGAACATTTCTTTCTGGAAAGAATACAGATATCTCTTGTACGGTAACGAAGAAGGGGAAAACCTTCTTTATCAAGGTTGGTAAATACCAATTCACCCTTGCTTCCTTCAGGAAGTACTTCTCCTGTTTCCGGATCGATGATTTCTGCAAGGAAGTGGTCTTCATTAATATGCATACCGGTCTGCTCTTCGCACTCAAATGCAACGCCCGGTCCGGTACTTTCTGTTAAACCGTAAATATCATATGCCTTAATACCGAGAGACTTCTCGATATCACGACGCATTTCTTCTGTCCAGGGTTCCGCACCAAAGATACCTGCTTTCAAATCAAGGTCTTCGGGCTTCAGTCCCATTTCTTTTACGGTTTCACCAATATATGCCGCATAGGAAGGTGTACAGCAGATAATGGTAGAATGCAAATCCTGCATAAACTGAATCTGACGCTCTGTGTTACCGGAAGACATAGGAAGTGTTAAGCAACCTACCTTCTGTGAACCGCCGTTTAAACCAAAACCACCTGTAAACAAACCATAGCCGTATGCAACCTGGCACACGTCTCCGTTGGTTCCGCCTGCCGCTGTAATGGCTCTTGCACAGCAGTCATCCCACATATCAATATCGTTCTGAGTATAAAAGGCAACCACGCGGCGTCCTGTTGTTCCGCTGGTTGAATGAATTCTCACACAATCTTTTAAATCCGCACCCAAAAGTCCGTAAGGATAGGCATCTCTTAAATCTGCCTTTGTTAAAAAAGGTAACTTATGTAAGTCATCAATTGACTGGATATCTTCGGGTTTTACGCCCTTTTCATCCATTAAATTACGGTAATATTCCACATTCTCGTATACGTGTTTTACCTGTTTTACAAGTTTCTCATTCTGGATTGCACGCATCTCATCCAATGAAGCGCATTCAATCTCAGGCTGAAAATATTTTGCCATTTCTTTATCCTCCCATGGCCATCCGGATTAAATTTCATAAAATGATGGTCAATTTTTACATAAAAAATTATAAATTCCTCATAAAAGGTTGTCAATAAAAAGCTATGATTATTCGTATTCTAATGCATAAAATTTTTATAAAATTGACACTGTCTTTGTTCAACACTATAATATTTTGTATATTGATTTTTGAAGCGATAATATGCTGTTCAAAACATTTAAATTACAACAAAAAGGCAGGCCCAGACATGGCAAACATTATAGAAATTACAGATTTTCATACACCGGAACTGGATATTTATGCAAGATTATCCGAAGTGCAGTTAATGCGCCTTTATGAACCGAAGCCCGGACTTTTTATAGCAGAAAGTCCCAAGGTAATTGAACGCGCTTTGAACGCGGGCTATAGTCCCGTATCCATACTGGTAGAAACAAAGCACATCGAAGGAGAAGCCGCCCCTATTATTGCAAGGTGCGGTAATATCCCTGTTTACACTGCTGATTATGATGTCTTAGTGAATTTAACGGGTTTTGCACTAACTCGCGGTATGTTATGTGCAATGTACCGCCCTACTCTTCCTACCGTAGAAGAAATCTGTGCCAATGCCGAACGCATCGCAATTCTTGAAAATGTAGTTAACCCTACCAACGTAGGCGCAATCTTCCGTTCTGCCGCAGCACTTAATATGGACGCAGTACTTTTAACCAAAGGTTGCAGTGATCCCTTATACCGTCGCGCACTTCGTGTCAGTATGGGAACGGTTTTCCAAGTTCCCTGGACTTTTATTGAAGATAAAAACAGTACCTGGCCCGAAGACGGCATGCACCGTTTAAAAGAATTAGGTTTTAAAACCGCCGCAATGGCGTTAGATGATAATTCCGTAAGCATTGATAATGCTGCGCTTATGTCCGAAGATAAACTGGCAATTATTCTTGGTACAGAAGGCGACGGGCTCGCCACTTCTACCATTGCAAACTGCGACTATACGGTTAAAATCCCTATGTCACACGACGTAGACTCCCTGAATGTTGCGGCCGCAAGCGCTGTAGCGTTCTGGCAGTTGGGAAAATAAATCATTCATTGTTTTGTCAATAAATAAGCATTTTAAAAGACCGAAGATAATCTTTTTTATCTCCGGTCTCTTTTATTTCATACACTTCTTTTGTATCGCTATCATTTATTACGCACTATTCTTTTATTCCGCTATCTTTTATTTCTTCGCTTTCTTATCTAACTTATTCCACAGTTTAAAAGTCATCGGCCATACTCCGCCGGCCACTGCCGTAATCAGGAAATAGCGGATTCCATCCGCGATAAAACTGCCGTTCAATAACGCATACAGCGGTTCTTTTAACCCGGACTTGATTGCAAGCAGAATCAAAAGCCCCGGCACTAATTTCAGTATCTGTACCCACCAAACGCCCTTGGTCTCAAAATGCGTATAATGGTTATCTATCTCATAAGAAAGCCACAAACCAACGATGCAGCCGAGAATTTTATAAGCGTTTTTTACACCGCTTTCGTAGTTATGGATATCAATGTCTGCAGGGAAAGGATACAACAATACAAATGCCAAGAATGCAATTGCAATAATAATCAACACGCCTAAAAAACAGCGCATATATTTCGGTTTCTCAAGTACTTTTCCGATGATGGGATATAATCCAAAAATCAACACTAACGCGATTACAATGGATACGCCCACATCTGCCGGCGTATGTACACCGAGATACATTCTGGACAACGGAACCAGGACACACAAAAGAATACAACCGATGCGCACCCAAATATTCTTACAAGCCCTTGCTACGCTTCCGTACATACCAACTGAAGTCTGCGTGTGTCCGCTTGGAAAGGAATACCCCGTCGCCTCAGTTCTCGCGCTCTCCACAATGGTAAAGTTTGGGTCTTTTACCCAAGGTCTTGGAACCCGGAACCAAAGCTTTAGAAACTGATTCGCAACCATCCCTATAAAACCTACGAAAAGAATATAATAGCCTTTCTTTTTATCGATGCACCAAAAGAAAAGAAGTCCGACCAAAATAAAAATCGTTTCTTCGCCCATATGCGTTACCGCAGAGAAAAAAGCATCTCCGACAGGCGTTCTTATACCTTCCAAAAATCTTAAGAATTCCATAGCGTCTCCAATCCTTTGATACAAACAGTAATAAATCCTCTTACCATTATCATAACCAAATGCAATTTACTTAATTATTATATTTATAAACGTATAAAAAAGCAATGACAGGAACATAAAAACTATATTCCTGCCATTTCTTATCTTACCAGCCCAGCTCCATCAGCCAGTTATTTAACATTCGCTCACGGTCTTTCTCCTGAACATCTTTTTCTTTCGGACTGTTATACTCGCCGTTGATATTACCATCCACAATGTACAACACGCGAGAACACTTTGCCGCCACCTTGGCATCGTGAGTTACCATCATAATGGTGGTTCCTTCTTCATTTAACTTCACCAATTCCTTCATTACTTCGTTGGATGCGGTTCTATTTAAGGCACCTGTAGGCTCATCTGCAAATAAAACCTTGGGCTTATTAATCATACTTCTGCAAATGCAGGCTCTCTGCAACTGTCCGCCTGACACTTCATTGATGTCGTTGTCTGCCACTTCGATAATATCAAGCTTACGCATTAAGTCTTCACCACGTTTGGTCTTCTCTTTTTTGCTTTCACTGGTCTTTTTACTTTCCATTGCGGGCAATACAATATTATCTAAAATCGTCAAATTCTTCATCATATACATCTGCTGAAAGATAAAACCCATCTCATCCAGACGCAAAGACGCCAATTCGTTGCTTTTTAACTTAGTAATATCCTTACCGTCAAATACAACACTTCCGCCGGTAGCACCGTCCATTCCGGATACCGCATATAAAAGTGTGGATTTGCCGGAACCGGAAGGCCCCATAATCGCTACCATTTCACCATCTTCCACCTTAAAATTCACATTCTTTAATACATTATTCTGTCTTTTATTTACAACGTAAGTTTTACACAAATCTTTTACTTCTAAAACTGCCATTTCATTTTCCTCCATTTAGTTGCCGGCACATAATTTTAACAAACCAACGCAGGCACGCTTTCGCTGCCCTCGTCACGTAGCGGTACATAAGGTGCCATATAACGGCACCTAAGTACCGACGGACTCACAGCACCTGCTTATAGTGTTGTTAAAATTATGTGATTCAGTCTACAAATATTATTTAATTCGTCATATTCAATATGTGATATTATTAATTTAATTTATACTTAATTATTCAATATTTGCTGTGTCGCTACTTTTTATTGTCTTTGTATAAAGAGCGGTCATCCAGGTTACTACCACCGTCATTCCGAGAACAATTCCGGGATACAGCAAGAAAATCTGTAACGGGTCGATGTTGAAGTCTACATCAACCGCCCCCATAATTCCAAAAATCGGTGTAATACAAAGTTCCGTCATGGGAATGGAAAGTGCTGCTGCAAATACTACCGCAATCAATCCTACCAATCCAAATCGGCATACATGCCACTTAATAATCGCACTGTCTTTAAAACCGATTGCTTTTAAAATAGCAATCTGGCTCTTTTCATCTGCAATAAAACTTCTTTCCATTAAGATCGTTACAAGAATTACTACAACCAATGTGATACCGAGTAACAAGAACTGCACGCTTTCCAAGGTATCAGCCACTCCCGTACAATCAATACAATACTCAGTTGCATTCATAATTTCTGCATCATCAAAAAACTCTTTTACACGTTCTTTACGAAGTTCTATTTCCTCTTCCGTAGGTTCATCCAAGAAATCAATCTGAATTGCCATTATTGACGAAAAATGTCCAAAGTCCGTAGGCGCATCTCCATGTAATCGGATGATTTCACCGAGTTGATTCATGCTCTGATAATATGCAGTAACCATACATTCTATATCTTCTTCTGCAAAATGAATAATAATTGTATCCCCAATTTGGACACCGGTTAATTCAGAAATCTGTGGTGTAATTGCAATCTCGTATTTATTTTCGGGTGCAATACCTTCCAAATATTCATACTCCTCATCTTTGGTATCTAATCCCTGTTGGCAACTAAAAGCATAGTCCTTTCCGTCAACTGTCATAGAATATTTATACCTTACATCAACGCTAAGAGTGGCGGGCATTCCTGCTTCTTTAAGTTCCTCTTCTTTTTCATTCAGTGCATTTTGGAAATCTTCTTTTGTGCCGGTCATCAAATCCATCATCGCCGAAGCACTGTCAACGTATAAATGACTCTCTGTTACCAATGTATTCAGAAGATTAGGGCTTTTCATAGTTGCCGTAGTGTTTACAAGCAATAACACAAATAATGTACACAGTCCAAAGGAAATCATAATGGTAAGATATCTTTTTTGACTGCTTAAAATATCATTCAACGCCATAAAAAATGCATTTCCTGCGGGAAAATTCTGAATTCGTAATACAGTTTTATTTTTATATCGTTCTCCGTTCTGTCCGTTACGGATTGCATCTACCGGGGTAGACTTCTTCACTTTACCGGTACAAAGATATGCAAAGAAAACAATAATACAAATGACCAAAACAGCACCCAATGCATTTATAAGGATTGCATTGTCAGTACCAAGCATCATCTTTTTGTTAACGGAATCCATTAAAAGTTCCCCGAATGGAATGCTTGCAAAGAAACCGCAGATTGCACCTGCAATGGCTAACATTAAATATTTTACAATATATAAACTTCTTATTTTACCATTAGATAATCCGATTGCCTTCATAACACCGATTTCACGATATTCTTCTGAAATCGTAAATGTGATAGTGAATTTCAGTACTACAAAGGATACAATAATAAGACACACGCTTAATATAAGTACGATAAAAGCAAGAATCATATCCATTACATAAGTGGTTTTAATAACTGCGCGAGTCCCGTCAAATGCCACATTGGAAACTTTTGTCATTGCTGACTTTACTGCCCCTAAATCATTCGTATCAATATAGCAAATTTCACCGCTGTAATTATTAACAATTTCTTCATTCTGAAGAAGTGTATTCATATCTTCTTCGCTCATAACAAATCGAGCATTCCCCATAAAATCAGAACCTAAAAGTGCATCTTTCGCTATTCCGTCAATTATAAATTCAAGTTCTGTTCCGCTATGTTCAAAACAAATTATATCGCCGGGTTCTAATCCGTTATCTTCCATAAAACTGCCTTTTACATAAATATGCCCCTGTTTAACATTCGTAATCGATTCATTATCTATATCAAAAAATGTAATCGCTGAATCTTTAATAGACTGATAAAGTGTTGTATTACTACACTCTACTTCTTTACCATCCTGTGTTCTAAAATCATCTCCGGATCCAAACACTACCGGTTCTAAACGATAATCTTCTATTGCTTCTTCCGTTTCCAACATCTCATCAAGGGCACCAACCGCACCCTCACCCATAGTTATGATCATAAAATCACCCACACCTGCCTTATCCAGATAATAATCGGTGCCGTTCATTACGGTAATCACATTGTTGATACCACTGGCCACAAACATGGTTGCCAATACAATGAACAAAAAGAGAATAATGTTCATTGTCTTTTTTCTTTTTAAATCATTTTTTAAGATATGAAATATCATTTCGTAACTCCTTTCTCTTGTTCTGAACTCATCATACAAGAGAAATTATTAAATAATCATTAAATGGAAAAATTCGGAGCCATGCGGATGTAAGAAACAGGTCGTGCAAGCTTGCTTACAACGACCTGTTTACATACATCCATATGGCGAGAAGCCATACATGAGCAAAAGAAAAGCCTCGCAGAGACGATTTTGCGAATGTGGCTCTGAAGTTCGCTAAATTACATATTTTTAAGCAAACCTTACACCTTCCTTACAACTACTGTCACCGTAAAACTTTCTTCACCGCTCTTGGCATAAACTTCCCCGTCCATTTTATGCATCAGTGTCTTACAGATATACAATCCAAGTCCATTACCTTTTACACCATGACTGTTACTTCCGCGATAAAAGGAATCAAAAAGGTTCGGCAGTTCCTCATCTTTTAACGAATTGCCGGAATTCTCAATATGAATTAACTTGCAGTCTTCTTCATCCTCAAATGTAATGCGGATACTTCGCCCGTCACCATATTTGATGGCATTCTCCATAATGTTCTGAAGAACTTCAATTAAGCGGTTCTGATCGCCTTTTAAGAGACATTCGTCAAAGCTCTCCACCGTAAAATCCGTATGTACTACCGACAATTTCTCCCTGTAATACGCCTGAATCGAATCAACAACTGCAGACAAATACACTTCGCCATTCTTCACTTCCAAATTTAGGAAATCTTCTCTTGACGCAGTTACAATTTCATCTACATAGCCTTTGATTTCCTTGACATTTCGTGCAATTCCCTGCAGGGCCTCATCGCGCTTCTCTTTGGTATCATATAAATCTTCCGCCAAAGCCTTGGAATACAATTCGATAGATGACAAAGGTGTCTTGATATCGTGAGATAAAGAAAGAATCAAGGTCTTGCGGTCCTTTTGGAATTCCAGTTCTTTCTCTTTATTGTCTTCCAGCTTCTCACGAAGCATATCCATGCCCCAAAGGAAACGCCCGAACAACTTACTCTTTTCTTCTTTTACAGGCGTGGACAAATTACCCTTGGCAAGTTCGTATGATAAATTGCTCATGGCATGGAAGGGTTTCAATACTTTCCTATACACGTATAAAAGCACCGCGACGGTAATAAGTATCATTCCAACCAACGCAAGGTTCATCCAAATAATAATGTTGTTTTCCCGGTTAGCCCTATATTCAATTCGATATAAATTGTCGTTGATTTCTTCTACCACATAGTCATTGTTGCAGGTCTCTTCCGGGTAAAAAACGGCAACTTTTACAATGGTTTCATAGCCGGATAAATCCATTGCCTCAACCTGTTCCACCGTTAAGTTTTGCTCCTCAATTTCTCTTGCCACGCGGGCAGTTTCCACGCGGTAAAGGCGCCCTGTATCACTTTGGCTTTGATGAATATAGATTCCGTTACAAAGCAAAACCAAAACAACCTCTATGATTAAAATCAAACAAACAAAGCCTTTAAATCTATTCAAATCTGTATCCTACTCCCCACTCCGTAATAATATGTTTCGGTTTCTTCGGCTCTTCTTCAATCTTTTCACGAAGCCACTTGATATGTACCGTCAAAGTCTGTAACTCTGAGTCACTGTCACTTCCCCAAACCGTATTGAATAGGTATTCTTTCTTCATTGTAACATTTTTATTTTCAATCAGAAGTTTTAACAGCTCGAATTCCTTCTCGGTAATATCCTTCTTCTGTCCGTCCACAAATAAACTCTGTTGTACGGTATTTAGACGAAGATTACCTTCCACGATTTCTTCCTGTCCGTATTTTCTCTTAAAAATGCCTTTGATCTTGGCAATTAAAATATCAATGTCATAGGGTTTCTCGATATAGTCATCCGCTCCGAGATTCAAGCCTTTTAGCTTATCATTCTTCTCTACCTTGGCACTGGCAATTAAAATGTGGGCATTGGATGTCTCTCTGATTTTGGAACAAACCGCAAATCCATCCATACCGGG
>JAZNRC010000022.1:0-221563 GCA_045590555.1 Lachnospiraceae bacterium
AGATTCAGAAATAGTCAACATAGGTGCTGAACAGAAAGAGTCACCTGTGTGCACACCGAGCGGATCGATGTTTTCGATGAAACATACGCTGATCATATTGTTCTTAGAGTCACGAACAACCTCTACTTCCAATTCTTCCCAGCCCAAAATAGATTCTTCTACAAGAACCTGACCTACAAGGCTGGCCTGAAGACCTCTTGCAATAACTGTCTTTAACTCTTCTACGTTGTATACCAAACCACCGCCGGCACCACCCATGGTGTAAGCAGGTCTTAAAACAACGGGATATCCTAATTCATCTGCAATACGAAGACCATCTTCCACACTGTAAGCAACTTCACTTCTTGCCATTTCAATGCCGAGAGAATTCATGGTTTCCTTAAAAGCAATACGGTCTTCACCCTTTTCAATGGCATCTACCTGTACACCGATTACTTTTACATTGTATTTATCCAAAACGCCGGCCTGTGCAAGCTCTGAACAAAGGTTCAAACCGGACTGTCCGCCAAGGTTGGGAAGCAATGCGTCGGGACGTTCCTTCTCAATAATCTGCTCCAGTCTCTCTACGTTGAGGGGTTCGATATAAGTTACGTCAGCAGTGGTAGGGTCTGTCATAATTGTAGCGGGGTTTGAGTTCACCAACACAATTTCATATCCTAACTGCTTAAGTGCCTTACATGCCTGTGTTCCCGAATAGTCGAATTCGCAGGCCTGTCCAATAATAATAGGACCGGAACCGATAATCAGTACTTTGTGAATGTCATTACGTTTGCCCATAACTTCCTCCTAAAAATGTCTTTCTATACTCAATCATTTACTACTTTTATAAAATTATTCTTTACCGTTCCAGCAGTACGTACAAAGCTTACAAGGTTCAATGCCCACCGCTTTTATCATATCATCCAAACGATTATATGACAACGATGTAAAATTCATCTGCTTGCAGATACACTGCTCCATTTCCTTATAATTCTTGCTTTCCGGATTGCTGTAATCCTCAAGAACTTCCGGTGTTACTTCTTTTTCACGTTCTGCAATTACCCTTCTTGCAATTAAATCCATATCGGAATTGGAACGTGAGAAATTCAAATACTTACATCCGTGGATAATCGGAGGACATGCCGGTCTGATATGTACCTCTTTGGCACCACTGTTAAAAAGAAAATCTGTGGTTTCTCTTAACTGTGTTCCTCTCACAATGGAATCGTCAATCAGCAACAATTTCTTATCACGAATAAAAGGTTCTACCGGAATCAGTTTCATCTTCGCAATTAATTTACGCTGATCCTGTTTGGTCGGCATAAATGAACGAGGCCAAGTCGGCGTGTACTTGATAAAAGGTCTTGCAAAAGGCTTATGCGCCTCATTGGAATAACCGATAGCATGTGCCAAACCGGAATCAGGTACACCTGCTACCAAATCCACATCCGCGGTATCACGTTGTGCCATATATTTACCGCAACGGTTTCGCATTTCTTCTACATTCACTCCCTCATAAGATGAAGTAGGATATCCATAGTATACCCAGAGGAAAGTACAAATCTTCATTTCATCTTTTGCCGGAGACATAACTTTCATTTCTTCCGGGGTAAAATATACGATCTCACCCGGACCTAATTCCTTATAATCCAAGTATCCCAGATGCAGATACGCAAAATTCTCGAAGGACGCACAAAAAGAACCGGGCTTTTTACCGATTACAATTGGGGTCCGACCATAGCGGTCTCGCATGGCATAAATGCCTTCTTTGGTCATCAAAAGAACAGACATAGCACCATCTATGACTTCCTGCGCATATAACATACCTTCTACAATGGAATCTTTCTGATTGATAAGAGCGGCAACAAGCTCCGTCTGATTGATCTCACCGCCACTCATTTCCAGGAAATGAGACTTGCCGCATTCAAAAAGCTTTTCTGCCAAAGAATCAAGATTGTTTACTTTACCTACGGTAGTAATAGCATAATTCCCAAGATGAGAACGAATTAACAAAGGCTGGGGTTCATGGTCCGAAATACAACCAATGCCCAAGTGTCCGTCCATAGTGGCAAAATCTTTGTCAAACTTTGTTCTGAATGGAGAATTCTCGATATTATGAATGGCACGGTCGAATCCCTTTTCTTCATTATAAAGAACCATTCCACCACGTCTTGTACCAAGATGTGAATGATAATCGATTCCGAAAAACAAATCGAAGATGCAACTTTCTTTTGAAGCTACGCCAAAAAATCCGCCCATCGCTCTATCTCCTTCTTTCGCCATTTAAACATACCTTTATGAAGTATACTTTTTTGCCCCTTTGATGTCAAGACAAAATCAGGGGTTTTTTGATAAAAAAACGTGACAGAGAAGTCTTTTCGACAACCCTGTCACAAAAATTCTTTATTGTGCTAGTAAAAGCATAATTTTATTGGTACGGTTTACAAACTTGGTCATACTTTCCGCATCCAAAGGAGCATGCTGAATCATAGCCAAATCATATAACTGTTCACAAATTAAGGATACATTTTCTCCGTCCTGATGCTCCAATACGTACTGTACCAGTTTGTTGTTGGCATTAAGCACCAATGTCTGGCCTTCTTTTCCAAACATACCCATATCCATGCCGGAAGCCGCATACATTTTCATCATATCCTGCATACGACGGCTTTCTTCTGATAAAGTAATCATAGAAGAAACATCTTTGTTCTTTAATTTTTCAAGCTTGATTGCAACATTGTCCTGTTTGGTCACTTTCTTAAAGAGCTTAGAAAGTTCCTCTTCTTTGGCTTTTAACTCTTCGGCTGCCTTAGCGGAAGTCTTAGCCTTGAACGCATCGGTCAAATCTGCATCAATTCTCTGGAACTTAATTCCTTCATTCTTAGCCTCTAACTGTGATATAAAAGGCTGATCAATATGGTGTGTTAAAACTACAGCATCCATCTTAGCCTTACGGAACATATTCACATATTGACTCTGCTGGACCATATCGGTTACATAGTAAATAACCTTTTCTTTCTTTTCCTCTTCAGAAGCATCCGTTTCGTCTTCTACAATTTCAGCTTCAATCTTTTCGCCGTTTTCATCTGTAGCATTTTCTTCTTCCACATCTGTAGGTTTTACTTCCAAACATTCCGGAAGAGTCATATAGATATCGTCTAAATTCTTAAAGAGAATATAATCTGTCATTTTCTCACAGAACTTATCATCCTTTAAGCAGCCAAACTTAATAAACGGACTGATATCATCCCAATACTTCTCATATTCTTCTTTCTGAGTCTTGCACATACCGGAAAGTTTATCGGCAACCTTCTTAGTAATATAATCAGAAATTTTCTTAACAAAACCATCATTCTGTAATGCACTTCTTGATACATTAAGCGGTAAATCAGGACAATCAATCACTCCTTTTAAGAGTAAAAGGAATTCAGGGATAACTTCCTTAATATTGTCTGCGATAAATACCTGGTTGTTGTATAACTTAATGGTTCCCTCGATAGACTCATACTCTGTGTTAATCTTAGGGAAGTACAGAATACCCTTTAAATTAAAAGGATAATCCATATTTAAATGAATCCAGAACAAAGGCTCTTTGTAATCGTTAAATACCTTACGATAAAATGCAAGATAATCTTCTTTTTCACATTCGGAAGGATTCTTTGTCCATAAAGGTGTGGTATCATTAAGAAGTTCCGGACGCTTATTGATTTTTAACTTAGTTTCATCTCCGTCCTTCTCAGGTGCAATGGTTTCCACAATCACATCATTTTCAAGCAATTCATCTGCCTTGATAGTCTGGGTATCTGTAGAGTTTGCCTTGCTCAAATAAATTTCTGTAGGCATAAAAGAACAATATTTCTTAATGATTTCTCTTGCACGGTATTCATTACAGAATTCGTAGCAATCTTCATTTAAATACAGGGTAATGGTAGTTCCGACACCTTCTTTGCTACCGTCTTCCATACTGAATTCAGTACCACCGTCGCACTCCCAATGTACGGCTTTGGCACCATCTTTGTAAGATAAGGTATCGATGGTAACTTTATCTGCAACCATAAATGCAGAATAGAAACCAAGACCGAAATGACCGATAATCTGGTCATCGTTAGTTTTATCTTTGTATTTCTCAATAAAATCGGTAGCACCGGAAAAAGCAATCTGATTAATGTATTCTTCCACTTCCGCATCTGTCATACCAAGACCGTTATCGGTAAATGCCAAAGTCTTCGCTTCCGGATTAACTACTACACTGATTTTTGCCTTATAATCATCCTCCAATTCATATTCACCCATCATATCAAGCTTTTTTAACTTGGTGATTGCATCACATCCGTTGGAGATTAATTCTCTCATAAAAATATCGTGGTCTGAATAGAGCCACTTCTTAATAATCGGAAAAATGTTTTCGCTGTTAATTGACAAACTTCCTTTTCTTGCTGCCATTTTATATTACTTCCTTTCCATTATTCTCGTTTCGTTCTTTTGTAAAAAATAATCCTTTTATCCAGTGCGCACAAGATAAAATTTCTCATCGAGTATCATTGTAATCCCCACAAGCCAAAAAGTCAACACAAAATTAGCACTCATCTTTCGAGAGTGCTAATAATTTGTATAATTATCATAATTTTCTATCTAAAAAAATATAATTTAATACTCTAAAACATTCGTAAAATACTTCTCATATATAGCAAAGAAACTGTCCGTAGTCACCGCCGGATCCGTAGTCAATGTTACCGCATCCCATTCCTCCTGGTTTAAATTACCGGTCAAAGTTCCCAGAAAAGTCTCATAAACTTCTTTAAACGCCGCCTCTTTCTGCTCCTCAAGAATAATAATCTTATTAGCATCCGTTTCTTCACGATTAAAAGTATTTGTACACTTAATAATATAATACCCTGACTCCGTTTCCACAATCTGACTGATTTCATTGGTGGCAAGATTAAACGCTGCCTCTTCATAGGTTGCCGGCATCTCACCTTTACGGAAAGAAATATTTCCTTTGGTATCTTCATTGTAAGTCAGCACTAATTGCTCAAAATCCGCTCCATCTCTGGCAAGCTGAAGAATTTCGTTAGCCCTCTGCAACGCCTCTGCCTTGGCCGCATCTGAATATGCGGTAATCTGTCCATTGGTTCCCACATGATGCGTACGAATTAAAATATGAGATACCGTGATGGTTCTTGCATCATCATCACTGATTTCCGGATTCACATCCTGAACCAGATAGTGATATACCTTATCTGCCAATGCATATTCTTCATACATGGATATGACCAATTCCTCCGTCACCCCGAGAAGATCAATTTCTTCCTCGCTTAAGGTAGCAAAGTATTCCTTGCCGGCTTCTTCTGCCTTTTCCTTTTCTTCCTTATTCAAGGAAACACCTTCTTCTTCGGCCAGCAATTTTAATACTTTTACTCTGGAAATACGTGCAAGTACGGTTTCTTTTAAAGAGTCTTGGATAGAGACACCATCGCTTTGTGTGTTCCATATTTCTTCGCCGTACACGCCCTCATATACATTCTGCATGTTAGTCAGATACAATATAATCTCAGGCCTGGTACAAACTTCCGATTCAATTTTAAATATTTCATCTTCCGACAGTCCTGTTGTCAGCACCACCGTTTTACCTTCTCCGCATCCGATAAAAGATAAAACAAATACCATACTCAACAGACAAAGGGCAAGCCTTGTAAAAGGTGCCCTTTTTGCCGTCTTACTTATTTTAAATAAATTCATTTATATTCTCCGCTTAGATTAAGGGATATTTTGCGGTAAGCTCATCTACAATTGCTCTTGCGTAAGGAACTTTTTCTTCGCCGCCCTTGATTACTGCTGCAATTGCTTCCGCTATCTTGTCCATATCATCTTCCTTCATGCCACGGCTGGTAACAGCGGGTGTACCGAGACGAACACCACTGGTTACGAAAGGTGACTTGGGATCGTTGGGAATTGTATTCTTGTTACAGGTAATGTGTGCCTGATCAAGAAGCTTCTCAACAGCCTTACCTGTCAAATCGTAAGTTGTAAGGTCAACAAGCATAAGATGATTATCTGTACCACCGGATACAATCTTAATATCTCTGCTCATAAGGCCCTTGCAAAGCGCCTGGGCATTCTTCATAATCTGCTGCTGATATGCCTTGAATTCATCGCTTAATGCTTCCTTGAAGCAAACAGCCTTAGCTGCGATTACATGCATCAAAGGACCACCCTGAATTCCGGGGAAGATAGCCTTATTGAAGTTATACTTATCTGCCGCTTCCTGGTTTGCAAGAATCATACCACCACGAGGTCCTCTCAAAGTCTTGTGAGTAGTTGTGGTAACTACGTCTGCCCAAGGGAAGGGTGAAGGATGAAGACCTGCAGCTACAAGACCTGCAATGTGTGCCATATCTACCATGAGAACCGCACCAACTTCATCTGCTACTTCTCTGAATTTCTTAAAATCAATGGTTCTTGCATATGCACTTGCACCTGCAATAATCATTTTAGGCTTGCATTCTAAAGCAATTTCGCGTAATTTATCGTAATCAATGAAACCGTCATCGTTAACACCATAAGGAACAACATTGAAGTACTTACCTGACATATTAACCGGGCTTCCGTGTGTAAGATGTCCGCCGTGATCAAGGTTCATACCCATAATGGTATCTCCGGGATTCAAAACTGCAAACTGCACTGCCATGTTAGCCTGTGCACCTGAGTGAGGCTGAACGTTTGCATAATCGCAACCGAATACTTCCTTTGCTCTTTCAATTGCAAGATTTTCTACAACATCAACACAATCACATCCGCCGTAGTATCTCTTTGCAGGATAACCTTCTGCGTACTTGTTGGTAAGCACACTGCCCATTGCAGCCATAACTGCCTTGCTTACCCAGTTTTCAGATGCAATCAACTCAATGTGACTGTTCTGTCTTTCCTGCTCGTCCACAATTGTCTGGGCGATTTCGGGGTCAACCAATTTGATTTCTTCCAATGAATACATTTTCATTTCCTCCGTAATCTATAAATAAAATTTTATGTACACATAATCGTTTTGAATTATAACACACAATTTAAAAAGGCTCAATAGCTAACTTCACGAATTAATTTCCTTAGCACAATTTACACTTCCACCAATTCATACTCTCTTGAACCATATCCCTGACCCGCTGCCGCCTCAATAGTCAGCACACCGTTTCGGGATTCAATTCGTTCAAGAAGATGGTCTCTCCCCGGATCATCAGATGCATATACAAGATCAAGACAAGCCTGGTCAATAGCAATCGGGTCATCTGATACCAAAATACCGATATCCTTCATGCAAGGGTCTTCTGCTACCGCACAGCAGTCACAATCTACCGACATATTCATCATTACATTCACATATGCCACATTGCCCTCAAAAAAGTCCACCACACTGCCTGCCGCATCCGCCATGGAACGTAAGAATAAATCATGGTCTGCTGTCCAGATTTTCTCTGCTTCGCCGGCCCCGTGAATATATGCTTTACCATAAGAAGATGCCACGCCAATGGATAACTGCTTAATCGCTCCGCCGTAACCGCCCATGGGATGTCCCTTAAAATGTGAAAGCACCAACATGGAATCGTAATTGTCAATATTTTTACCAACGAAATTTTTCTGAATGACTTTACCATTTGGAATAGAAAGCTCCTTATCAGGACCTTCCGCGTCCATTAAGTCCACATCAAAATATTTATTCCATCCGTGTTTTTCAAAGGTTTTTAAATGCTTTTCAGTAGTATTTCTTTCACCTTCATATGCAGTATTGCATTCAACCACAGTACCTTTTACATAATCAATGGTCGGTTTCCAGAATTCAGGGGTTAAGAAATTCTGATTACCTACTTCTCCGGAATGCACCTTGATTGCCACTTTACCGGGTAATTCTTTTCCTAGAAGTTTGTATAGTTCCAATACCTTTTCCGGTGTAATAGTTCTTGAAAAATAAACCTTGGATTTCATATTATTACCTTCCTTTCTAAAAATACAAATTGTTTATATTGTGTCACATAATTATGTTCTGTCAGATATATTTTTACACTTTTAAAGTATTAATGTAATCGGTAAGCCCCGTATATTTGGTCGTATCGATTACATAATCAGCCCGACGACGTATTCCGTACGCTTCAAAATACCTATTCTCCAAAGGAATCCAGCGGTTTATAAAACGCTCCACATCCTGCCCCCGATTAGCAATTCTTCGCAATCGCTCTTCTTCTTTTGCACATAAGAACACCGATATATCATAATACTTATCAAAATACGGATGCATGGCATAAGCACCTTCTACAATCATAAGCTTTGCATTCATAACACTAACCGTTTCAGCAAAGCTCATGGAATGACAATCAAATGCTCTATACTTTATCGCTTCACTTTCCTTAAACCTATCTATGACTTCTTCCTTCATTCTGACGTAATCAATGTTACCACCGGGTTCTCTAAATCGTTCCGGTGTTCTTAATTCCAATGGTAAAAAGAAATCGTCGCAGTGAATGGTTCCGGCATTATACTTCGTCTGTAAAGCTTGTGCCAGCGTTGATTTTAAAGAAGCACATTCTCCATCGATAGCGAGAATAATTCTTCCACTCTGCTTCATTTTTTTATTCAGTTCTTTTATAAAAATATTTATTCTGTCAGGCATAATTTTTTTCAGTCTCAATATGTAATATTCCGGCTTTTTCAAAAGCAGTTATCAGAATCGGAAGCAGTATCAAATGCATAATAATGCCCGGCCATGCCGTTATAAAAGCTCCTGCAAGAAACGCACTCCATGTAAAAGGACTTTGTGAAAACAATCCGCAAAGTACCTGCGCAATCCCCCACACGATTCTTCCTCCCAACATTGCTACAATGAGAGAACACACCAGTTTCAATAATTTCTTACCACTATCTTTCTTCTGCAGCAACTTATATATAATTCCGCTAAGTAACCCGTATGTTGCCAGTTCAAATGCCATACAAACGGCAATCGGATAAAGCAGAGGCATACCGAACAAAAAAGAGCGACTGAGAGGTGTAATAAAACCAAGCACCAACCCGTACCACGGTCCCAATGTCAAGCCCGCCATAAAAACAGGGATATGCATTAAACACAGTATATTTCCCAATTCTCTGTTCTGCCCTGTCAAAAAAGGCAGAAGCCAACCAAGCGTCAAAAGCATGGCTGCAATACATAATTTCCTAATTCGTATGGAATTTTTTTTCATAATATCTCCTCTGTTGCACCTGTGCAAAAACAAAACTACAATTATTAATTATGACACTACCAACTCTGCAAACTCCCCATCACATGCTCTCACCAAATCTTCCGGCTTCAATTCCAGTTGCACACCGATTTTACCACCACTGACTATCATAGTCATTAAACCTTTGGCTGACTCATCCACTCTGGTTACGTATTTTTTCTTCATACCGATTGCGGTACAACCGCCGCGGATATAACCGGTAATGCTGTTAATCTCTTTTACATGAATCATCTCTACAGACTTTTCACCTACCACTCTTGCCGCCTTCTTTAAATCCAATTCTTCTGCAATAGGTATTACAAAAACATAATAATTCTTACTTGCCGCCCTCGTTACCAATGTTTTATATACTTTCTCATAAGGCAGACCGAGCTGGTCAGCAATTTTTAATGCATCTATAAATTCATCACACTCATAAAAATAGCTTTCATAGCATATTTTCATTGAATCCAGAATTCGCATTGCATTTGTTTTTATTTCTTTACTCTTCGCCATGATACTACCTTTCAATGTACTTACGATATGGTGCAAAAGCCGACGGCAACGGAAACTTATCCTTAATCTCGTCCGGTTCCACAAAAAAGAAGTCATTTCTTTTATCCTTCTTCATACTATCCGATATTTCATCAATACGCAACAAAAAAGCCTTCATATGCCACTCAATATGACTAAAAATATGCACATGGTCTTCTATCTGCTTAATATGAAGGGGATGATAGCCGATTTCTTTTACATATTCCAAAACGGCTTCTTCATTTAAAAAGCCCTCCAATGCAGGTATTTCATACATGCCTGCCAACAATCCTTTAGCCGGTCTCTTACGTAACGCAATGCCTCTTGAACCGGACAAAAGAATCAGCGTACGCTTCTCAATTCTTCTTTTGACCGGCTTATTTTTTACCGGAAGTTCCGAAATGATGCCCTGTTTTCTTGCTTTACAACTTGACTTCCATGGACATTCCTCACATTTCGGTTCACCGTTAGGCAGACAAACCGTAGCACCAAGTTCCATTAGTGCCTGATTAAAATCTCCCGGTACATCGGGCATACACTCTGCCAGTTCTATCTGAATTGCTTTAATGGTAGAAGGCACGGATATATTGGAGTAATCTCCGTTTAATCTGGTTATGATACGCAATACATTACCGTCTACTGCCGGAACTTTCTCCCCACCGGCAATGGATGCCACTGCTCCGGCCGTATATGGTCCAATTCCCGATAATTCAATCAAATAATCATATCTTGCAGGCATAATACCCTGATGTTTTTCTCTTACCTGAATGGCGGCTTTTTGCATATTACGGACACGATTATAATATCCAAGACCTTCCCAGTACTTTAATAATTCCTCTTCCTTTGCTTCTGCAAGCGCAAGTACATCGGGATACTTTTCCAAGAACCTTTTATAATAAGGTTTTACCGCTTCCACTCTGGTTTGTTGTAGCATTATCTCCGAAACCCAGACACGATAGGCATCCGGATTTTCGCGCCATGGTAAACTTCTTTTATTCTCATAATACCAGGCAAGAAGGCTTTGTATCTCCTTTTGTTTCATTTCATAATCCTTTGCTTAAAACCAAAAATTTATGACTCACATTTCAAAATGTAAAACAACTCTTTAAATATAAAACAAGGGAAGAAGCATTCTCTTCTTCCCATATAATCTTATCTTAATCTGGTTCCCTCATACATCTGCATTGTCTGAATACACTTGCGAAGAGAACGGAACTTCTCTTCCACGGTACCATCATTTAATTCCACATCCATGGAAACTGCCATAGCAATAATGGTTTGCTCAGAAACATTATATTCCATACTGTCTAAAACATCCAATTTCGCCTGATAATCTTTGGCCTCCAGAAATGCAATCAAACGTGGATCAATTTTTTGTTCTTCTTCCTTCGCCTCTGCTTCCGGATCAATCTTTTCAAAACGGTACTCCTGCATAGCATTAGGATATTTCTCCTTATTTACCGGTTCCATAAACATCTCCAAGGGACGAACATAAACCGTATATGGCGGATACAATGCCTTATATACTACCTGAGATTCTCCGTCCTCAGAACCTGTGGCAATCGAAATTACCTCATAGTTATTTCCCTTAAAATGTCTGTAAACCTCTCCTGCTTTAGGATTGTCTCTCATCTACCTGCACCTCTTTTTATAATTGTATTTCTTTCATTTAATTTATCCTCTCTTATTATAATTCCTTTTCACCATTTTGTCATGCCTATCTTACCAATAAACTAAGAGAAATTTTGCCAAGACTATCTTCCCCTATCATTACCAATTCTTCTTCCAACTCTCCTTTTGTCAAATCTTCCATCCACTCAAATGAATGATTATATATAATTACCGTATACTCCCACTCTCCGTCTTCATTGGTAGCCTTCGTCATATTCACACCACTGTTATAAAATCCTTTCTGCTCCAACACCTCACGCATGGTTGCAATATAATTACTTTCCAGAGCTTCGCGTTGTTGTTTATGTGCTTCTTCCAAACTCATGGCATGCACCTTATTTCCTACCAACACTGCAAATGTCAATATCAACAAAACAATCACTACTGTCGGAATAATGGTTTCCATATGTTTTCTCATAATAAAAGTCCTCCTCATTGCGCTATCTGCTTGTTTCTTACAAGGTAAGGATATCAAATCAGAAGTACAATAAAAAGGACTTATTCTTCTACTTTGCCACTATATTTTACAATTAGCAGTTCCACACACAAACGGTCACTCATATTTCCTTTTTTAACCGCCTCATCGAATTGTACGCAGTCTTCCAAAGCTTCTTTTAATGTGGTTATTGGAAACTTTCCTGCCTGTGCCAAATATTTATCAACAATAAAAGGTTTTATCTCGGTTTTCTCAACAATCTTTCTTTTATCAAATCCTCTGTTTCTTAAATCTTTGATTGTTAAAAGCTGGGTAAATTGACGCCCAATCAAATTCAGAATTCGCATGGGCGGTTCGCGAAGTGCAAGAAGTTCATAATACAAACGCAGGGCTTCCATTTGATTCTTATTAGCCATAGCCGCAATCATATCAAAAATATGATTACTGATTACTGTAGTACAGACTGCTTCCACATCCGGCAAGTCAATCGCTTCCCTATCCTGCACATAACAAAACAATTTTTCCATCTCCTGTGATAAAAGCTCCATATCCGAAGCCGTTCTCTCCAGAAGAGATTCTACCGCACGAACGGTAATCTGCTTATTTTCCTTTTTTACCAAAGATACAATCCATCGTTTTAAGGTATCTTCATCCTGCACACGAAACTCTGCCGCATGCCCTATATTCGTAACAGCTTTATATAATTTGGAACGCTTATCCGCGCTGCTTTCTACAAATATAAAAACAGCAGATTCGGACTTATCTGCCAAATACTCTGCCAGTTTGTCCCCATCTTTCATAAAAAGGCCGGAATCCTCTATCAAAATCACCCTGCGCTCTGCAAAGAACGGTAGGGTTTCCGCCAAATCAATGATTTGTCCCACCATTACTTCCTTGCCGATAAAAGCATTAAAATTCATATCATCCGACAATGCTTTTTTACTACTGCTGCCACAGAATGCATTTAACAGCTTATCCCGGTATCTTTTAACAAGATACCCTTCGGGTCCATATAAAAGATATACGGATTTGTATTTACCTGTTTTTAAATCCTCATTTATCGCGTACATGTCCCCTCCGGGTATCATTAAAATTAGTCATACAATATAACGTTTCTGAGCATACATTCACAAAATTGCTATAAGAATATATATTTACATACAAATAATACTGTAAGAATATACATAAGCGGTGTTAATTTCTTAAACTTACCGCAAATTAAGTTAATCAATGTGTAAGAAATGACGCCTACCGCAATACCTTCCGAAATACTGTATGCCAAGGGCATAAACAAGATAGTAAGGAATGCAGGAATTGCTTCTGACATATCTTCAAAATTAATTTTTACAACAGAACCCATCATATAGAAACCAACCGTTATCAATGCAGGTGCAATTGCAAAAGAAGGAATTGTTAAGAACAAGGGTGAGAAGAACATAGATAACAGGAATAAAAGACCTGTTACAATTGCTGTCAAACCTGTTCTGCCGCCTGCGGTAACACCGGATGCACTTTCCACATAAGTTGTGGTTGTCGATGTACCAAAAATCGCACCTACCGTTGTTGCAATGGAATCCGCAAACAAAGCCCCTTTGATTTTAGGAAGTTTGCCGTCCTTATCGAGGAAATCTGCCTTGCTTGATACACCAATCAAGGTTCCCAATGTATCAAAAATATCTACAAAAAGGAACGCAAAAACAACTACAATAAAGTTAATCCAATCAATACTTGCAAAATCTGCTTTGAATACCTGTCCAAAAGTTAATCTAAAAGAACTCAAATCAAAACTAACAATTGCGGAAGGAATGGTACTATACATTCCCGCATCGGGATTAGGTACATAAATACCAACCAATTCTGCAATAATACCAAGAATCCATGTTGCAAAAATGCCTAAAAGGATACCGCCTTTCACCTTCTTAACAAGTAAAACAGCAGTAATCAATACACCAATTAACGCAAGGATTGCACCTACGCCAACCGAAGAGAACAATTCTCCCTTGAATGTCTGGTAAGTAATTAAAGTTGCATCACTGTGCACAATCAACTTTGCATCCTGCAAGCCGATAAAAGCAACAAACAAACCGATACCAACACTTACCGCAGACTTCAGCGTCATGGGAATTGCATTAAAAATTGCTTCTCTCACATTTGTCAAAGAAAGAACGATAAAAATGATACCTTCCACAAATACAGCCAGCAATGCAATCTGCCATGAATAGCCCATCTGCAAAACAACCGTATATGCAAAATATGCATTCAATCCCATACCGGGAGCCAATGCAAAAGGATAATTTGAAAACAATGCCATACAAAGTGTTCCCACAAAAGAAGCCAGTGCGGTCGCAAT
Organism: Lachnospiraceae bacterium; assembly: GCA_045590555.1. GTDB lineage: Bacteria > Bacillota > Clostridia > Lachnospirales > Lachnospiraceae > UBA3766. The sequence continues at coordinate 14,210 of JAZNRC010000022.1, forward strand.
TAATATTGCATTTGCATCCATTCCCGTTGCCGAAAGAATATTAGGGTTAACTGCCAAAATATACGCCATTGTCATAAACGTAGTTACGCCGGCAATTATTTCTGTTTTAACATTCGTTTTGTTTTCCTGTAACTTAAATAGTTTTTCGAGCATACCTTCTCCTCCTATTTGCCCTCATAGGTAATGACCGAAGCCACGTCATATTGCTGCAACTTGTCCCTGCCGTTTAATCCGGCAAGTTCCATCAAAAAGATAATCTTGACCACTTCACCCCCAAGCATCTCTACCATTTTGGCACATGCTTCAATGGTACCGCCGGTAGCAATTAAATCATCTACCAACACTACTTTCAGCCCGGGTTTAATGGCATCCTTGTGCATTTCCACCTCTGCACTTCCGTATTCCAAATCATAAGTTACCGAAATTGTCTCACAGGGTAATTTACCTTTTTTGCGAGCCGGCACAAAAGGTTTTCCCATTTCATATGCAATGGGCACACCAAAGATAAAACCTCTGGATTCCGTACCTACAATCACATCAAAATCCACCCCATCCAATAATTCCATCATGGAATCAATCGCAAGTTTTAATCCGTCAGCATCCTGCAACACACTGGTAACATCACGGAAGATAATGCCTTCTTCCGGAAAATCAGGAATACTTCTTACATATTCTTCGATTTTCTTCACATCATACCCCTTTCTTTTGCATTTTATACCTTATTATTGTATCACATCAAATGACAGTTTAACAAGAAAAACCACTTTTAAAAATGAAGTACTTTTACCATAATTTTATGGTTCCTGTTTTCAATGGTTATCTGATGGTTTCTATCTGTCCGATAAACCGGAATGTTGCAATTTTCAAGTCTTTCCAGCACCTCTGCATGCGGATGCCCATAAGAGTTATCCTTTCCGCAGGAAATCACTGCCAATTGCGGAGCTATTCTTTCATAAAACAATTGTGTATTTGTATCTGCTCCCGAACCGTGATGAGCCACTTTTAAAAAAGTTACTTGATTAATCTGAGCATCCGTCACTGCTTTTTCCGCTTCCGTTCCGGCGTCTGCCATAAATACTCCCGTTATATCCTTATGTGAAAAAAACAACACAAGAGAAGCAGAATTATTGTCATAATAAGTCATGCTTTCATCAGGAGAAAGAACTGTCCATTTTACATTATCGGTATTAACCGCATCCCCGGCATTCAGCATTTCTACAGAAATCCCCTTTTCTGTTGCCATTACAATCACCTCTTTAAATTCCTTTTCCAATACTTTCGGAATATACAGCGTTTTCACGCGAATTCCTCCCATATCTTCCTCCTTGCACAATTCCTGCCATGCACTAATATGATCCGCATCCGGATGTGTCAAAAACCAACCGTCAATCTCTATAATTCCATGGTATTTCAAAAACGGTAACAACGTATATCTGCCGATATAATTTTTGGATGTACTGCCACAATCTATAAGATAGACCTCATCGCCTGATTCAATGCAAATACCGTCTCCCTGACCCACATCCAGAAAGGTAATCCGGCAATCGGTTTTACCGGGCAGCAGCAAAAATAAAAGCAATAAAACCATTACAACAAACTGCAATACTCTCAATGACCTCATCTTACCGCAAATAATTTTTTGCTCACATGTATACTCCGCCTGTTTCCCCTCATAATAGGCCTGTTCACTCTTTAATGAACGAATCAGCAGCTTTCTTTTTACATTAGTCACATAAAAAAGCAATAATACCAGAACACCATAAAAAACCACTTTTTTCCATGATTCCAGTGCCCCCGTTACATAAGAATTCCATGGAAGGGCACTGAAAACAGTTAATATTTTTTCATAAAAATACAATATCCACTGTATCACTGTTGCTGCAAATTCCAAGAACAAATCCGGCAATCCGCCACCTAACACAATAACGATGCCAAGACTTATCAAAACCGGCACAAACGGTACCACACATACATTTGCAAGCATCGCATAAACCGGCACTTCATAATAGGTATCCATAATAACCGGTAATGTCATGTATGTCACGGCAAAACTCACCCACAGACCATCACCTATTTTCATGTGATGCCTGTGTAATCCTAAAAATGTCGGATAAAGCCATATAATCCCCAGCACCGCCAAAAAAGAAAGTTGCATTCCCGCATCTTTTATCAACAAGGGATTCCATACAAGCAGACAGGCAGCTGCAAAAGTAAGGGATGTAAACTTATCATGACTGCGTTTGAGTAACGGCGCCATCAAACCAAAACCAAACATAATAACGGCACGGAATGCTGAGGGAGGCATCCTTATCATCAGTCCATAGAAAACAATGATTGTTATGCTTATCAATGCAGCAAAAAAGGGCTTTACACGCAAGAATTTCAATATTTTATACAGCAGTCCTCCAATCATGGCAATATGTAATCCGCTGATGGCTAAAATATGATATATTCCAACAGTCCGATATAGGGTCTTGGTTTCTTCTGCAATTCCCTGCTTGTCCCCCAATAACATGGCAGTCATAATACCGGCGCTTTCCGGCTCCAGAAATCGATACAATCTCTGCATTGCATATATCCGAAACCGATTAAGCGCTTCCAATACTAAATCATATTCCTGCCCCGATGCCAATACTGCAGCATCATACAAAACATACTCATACCCTTGGGTTTTATAGTAAGTTGCACCATCAAATTCGCCTTGGTTAGACGCCGCCTCCGGCAACGCCAAAAAACCTTGCACAACAACAGACTGTCCAAGTTTATAACCATCCCTGCTTTTAAGATAGCAGCGTATTCCGTTTAATTTATATGTTGAGATTTCTTCGGCTGAATCGCCATAGAAAAAAACATTCGATAAGTAAAGAATTGTTCGGTCCGCATCTGTTTCCCAATAATCAATCCGCCCCTGAAATGTTACCGTTTCTTTTGGTATCACCTCAGGTGGCGGTGCATCATCAAATATGTATAACCTCAGGACACACATTATGATTAACAGAATGCAGACTATCATAAAAGGTCTTTTCATTCCATCTCCACTTTTATTATTGTTCTCCCGGCAACGGTGCCTGTTCTATTAAATCCAGATTTCTTCCAAAGGTGGTATTCAGATTAATACTTTCACGATAGTTCACTTCGCTTTGACCGTTTACAAGAATCTGTACCTTATTCACATTATCCAGTTCAACCAGTGAATTCACAATGGAATAAATGGTTACTTCCGAATTCACTGTATACACCTGTGTTAAAAAAGTTTCGTCTAAATTTACATAGCAGGTACCGTCATTTACGGTGACATTTATGATTTTAGTTGCCGGATTCACGGTAGGATTTCCCGCTGTTACATCCGGACCTTTAATTAACTGTTCCATAACCAGTTTTTCAAGAGAAATATTCGTATTATATTCTACCTTACGACTAACCGGCACCAGCGCCGTACCATCCGAATTGGCAAAATACAACTGCAACGTCACTTCCTCATATGCATTAATTTCCGTACCGGTATTATCAATAAACTGGTCCTTGTTCATAGGCCCCACCACAATACCGGCATAATCAATCATGGTTTCGCCTTCTATCTCAAATTCCACTGTTTTAATTCCTTCTATCTGGGTGACGGTGCGCACGATAGCGGCACGAACCAATATTTCCGTGGTAGGTGGCATATCTTTATAAGTTTTGGCAAAATCAATGATCAATTTATCTTCATTCAGTCTGCAGGAATATATTTCCATGCCGGCAGATATAACAGGTTTTAATTCATTTTCCTCCGGATCTGTCTTCATTTCTTCAATCAATTCCTCAACAGCATTCCCACTGTCTTCCGACATAAGAGAATACGCTACCGGAACAATAGCGGTTTCGTCCCTGTTAATATAATATACCTGAACGATATTTTGTTCTGTCTCATCATTGCCGTTACTGCATCCCAATATTACAACGGATAAAAGTAATACGCAAATCACTCCAAACCACTTTTTCATTTAAATCTTCTCCAAATTTAAGTTACCGAATATAAGATAAAGGAACTTTTACCGTAAAAACGGTGCCCTCTCCGGGAACACTGTTTACTTTAACGGAACCTCTGTGCATTAAAATAGTACTTCTCGTTATTGCCAATCCCAAACCGGTTCCGCCGATTTCTCTGGAGTGGGATTTATCAACACGATAAAAACGTTCAAAAATATGCTTTTGATCTTCTTCTTCAATTCCCGGCCCGGAATCGGAAACAATAAAAGTAAAAAACTGATGATCGGCATCCAGATCTACTTTAACCCATCCGCCTTCACTGTTGTATTTAATACCATTTTCAATCAGATTGGTAATGGCAAGTGATAATTTGACCTCATCCACCTCTGCAATTACCTGGCGTTTACTTTCAAAAATAAGATCAATCCCCTGTTCCTTGGCAAGCGGCATCAATCTTTTAAAAATAGATTCCATCAGCTTATTGATGTCTATACTTTCAATGTTGGGCTCCGACGCCGTTTTATCAAGTTTAACCAAAGAAAGCAAATCATTAATAATTTTATTTTCCCTGTCAATTTCGTCAACAATATCCGCCATGAATTCTTTGTACAATTCTACCGGCACATCTTCCTGAGTATTTAAAGAATCCGCCAGTACCTTCACAGAAGTCAAAGGTGTCTTCAACTCGTGGGACACATTGGATACAAACTCCTGTCTGGAATCATCCAAAACCTTCATTCTCGCCATCAACTGATTAAATGCATCCGTAATATGTTCCAGCTCCGTATAATCCTCTGCCACAATTTTTTCATTTGTAAAACCGGCTTTAACCTCATTAATGGCATTGGTCACCTTATCAAACGGTTTCATAATGGTTGTGCATACTGCCCATGCAATACCAAATACCACGATCATAAGTAAAAGAGCTATCAAAAGCGCCTGCCGGTCTAAAATTTCCTGGTTGATTACAATGCTGTCTGCCGAAACACTGGCAAGAATGACGCCTACAACCTGCGTTCCATCCTCGGTAGTCATGGTAATGGGCACGGTCATTTCAATGTAATTATTATTATCATCATAATTGGAGACACTTTCTCCCTTGAAACACCGGATAACCTCTTCCGATATTATGGTTTTACCCTGACTGACATTATAACTGTCCTTGATTACTTTGAAGCTGTTATTAATAATCAATACACGACCACTGTACAAATTAGACAACATATTAAGCTCTGCATTTACTACATCGGATGTCGGATCCTGAAGATAATTATAGGTAATCAAGTGGTCTGCCAAAATCTTAATCTGATTCTTAACATCACTGGTTCGCACTTCCACCGCACGGTTAAAATAGCTCTCCATAATACCAAAACGCATTACCAGACAACACAACAAACCAACCAGCAGAATAATAACAAACAGACGGACTTTCAAACTGCGAAGCACGGTAATTCTATTCAGTTCGCTTTTGAGTCGCTCCAATACCTTCATCTGTTATCATCCTTTATAGTAATATCCCTGTCCCCATTTTGTACATACATACTTAGGCTCACTTGCTTTAGGCTCTATTTTCTCTCTTAACCGTCTGACATGTACATCAACGGTACGTACATCGCCCGGGTACTCGTCACCCCAAACGGCACGCAACAATTTCTCTCTGTCATATACTTCATCGGGATGAGTAACCAATAATTCCAACACGTCAAATTCTTTGGATGTGACGTTAATCTCTTTACCGCAAATATGTAATCGCTTGCAATCCCTTTCCATACGAATATCGCCGACTACAATCAGATTTGGACTGTTTTTCTTAGGCGGATCCAAACGACGCATTACGGCTTTCATTCTTGCCTTCACTTCAAGAACATTAAAAGGTTTGGTAATATAATCATCTGCACCATACTCAAGTCCCATGATTTTATCCATGTCATCCCCCTTGGCCGTAAGCATGATAATGGGAACATTGGAATATTCTCTTATTTGCTGGCAAACCTCCATTCCTGACATTTTCGGCAACATAATATCCAATAAAATAATATCATATGACGTATTCTGCGCCATCTGCAACGCTTCTTCTCCGTCATAAGCACAATCTACCTTAAAGCCGTCCTGTTCCAAACTGAACTTTAATCCCTTCACAATTAATTTCTCATCGTCCACAACCAAAACTTTGTTGCTCATTTTTCTCCGCCTTTCTACACTTTAACCATATATTCTATTCTTATCTGCATTCTATGTACGGACAGATGCGGGCGTATATCCCTTCCTTAATTCCCGGCACCAGCATCAGTTCTTCCGGTGTATTAAAATCTCCATGCTCCTTGCGATAATCCACAATAGCCTCGGCTCTGCTTTGGCCAATCCCCGGTATTTCACACAAGTCTTCTTCATCGGCGTCATTGATATTAATCAATCCGCTTTCTTCCGCATATATCATCTCACCAATATAAGGAATGCGAATTTGCTCTCCGTCCGAAACCGGTGACACAAGATTCACGGCTTCCCGGTCAGCTTCCTCGTCAAAACCACCTGCCAGTTCCACGGCATCATTGATTCTTTCGCCTTCATTCAATTGATAAACGCCGGGAAAATTTACGGCACCGCAAACATGAACATAAATCGTTCCCTGTGTTGCCGCTTCCATAGCATCCGTCATTATCTCCATTCCGTTTTCCGTTACGGAATAAACACCTTCTGCACTTTCCTGTGGAATTACCGGTATTTCCTGAGCTAAAATCTCATCATTGCACGCAAATAAAAGGCATGCAAACAGCAGGCTTAACGCAAACAAATATATTTTCTTGTTTTTCATATTGTCAGTTTCCTTTCGTGTATTTCACAAAAGTCCCTCAAACCGACTGTCACTCTAAGTTTAATGTAAAACTGTTTTGATTACAAGATAAAATGCCGAAAAAATCCGGCATTTTCGACGACAATTTTTTACCATTTAAAAAGTATAATTCCTACAATGGCAACTGCCATTCCGATTACCTTACGCCATTCCAACGGTTGCTTATCTACACCAAACATTCCAAACAGTTCAATGCCATAAGCAACCAGCAACTGAGATATGACAATAAACATAACTGCCTTTGCCGGTCCCAGCATATCCATTGCCTTAATAACCGTAATAGTAATAAAAGCTCCTATCACGCCACCAAGAAGCATATACTTTGGTTGAACCAGAAAAAGCGAAGAAACCGGCGTCCTTTCCTTAATCAACCAGGCGGCTACACATACAATCAATGCAGTTAACTGTACAAATGAACTTGCCAGCCATATGCCTGAAGCTTTGGTAACCTGAGTATTAAAGACACCTTGTACGCTCATAAGCGCTCCCGATAAAACAGCAATCAAAAAACCGACCATCTTGCACCTCCCGAATTTATGATTCTAGTGTGTACAAAAAAGTCGGTTTTATTCCTACATATCTTTTTTATTCTTCCTGTATATAGCTTTCCGTTATAACAGGTGTGTCCAGTTTTTCTTCTGTTACCTGCTCTCCTGAAATCTCTTTTTTAACCTGAGACGATAAATCCATCAATTCTCCGTTGACATCGCCGCCGTTCCAAATATTGGTATAACACATTTCCGCAAGAATCCAGTAATTACTGTTTTCTACAATCTTGGGCAGGGATACGCTGTTTTCATAGCAAACCATCATATCCTGCATTGCCGGAATGGGATATTCCTCCAGATAACAGGCACTTAATTTGCCTGTGCGCGCATACAGACTATCAACATATTCGCAGGCTACAAATCTCGCAAAATCTTCTGCAACTTCCTGCTTTTCACTGTATTCATTCACCACAACAGCCGTGGTTACGGACAACGGTTTAAATTCAAGGTTTGCATTTAACATTTCAATGGATGCAACACCGTATTCACCGGTAAAACTACCGTCCGCCTTGGCCTGTTCCAGTGTATTCATCATATTGGTTCCGCCAATGGTAAACATGATTTTACCGTTTTTAAAATCCTCCACTACACTTTTATAATCCACAACTTCGGCATCAATGGAGAAGAACTGGTTAAAATCCTGATAAACAGACAAACAATACATCGCATCGGTATTATAGATATCAATTGCCTCCCTGTCATCACCGTGGATTCCGCCCACATTCATATATGCACCGGCAAATCCGTAATTATACATGACATCTGCCACATCCCACAAAAGAAAAGTTTCCATATTTTCAGCCGGATCATAAGTGTTGGCAAATTCCAAAAGACCTACCATGGATGTAGGAAAAATCTCCTCTTTTTTCTCAAGAATTGCTTCCTGCGTAATACCTTCTTCTTGCGGTATTTCGTCCGAGGTTATCTCTGAATCAGGTTCTTCGCCCTCTTCAAGTTCTTCCATCGCCGTTTCACCTTCAGCCGCATCTTTCTCAGCTTCAATCGCTCTTTGCGCCATTTCCGTCAAATAGGTATCATTATAAAAGAAAGCTGCAGTCTCATACGTAAACGGATATCCGAGAATTTTATTATTATAAGTTACTGCATTCAACGCCACTTGCGGAAAATTCTCCGTATTCAAAACCCCTGCCGGGTCTTTCATAGGGACTGCCAAGCCTGCCAGTCTGGCTTTTTCCAAAGAATCGCTACTTACAATGTATGCATCCGGACCTTCATTGCCATGCAGGGATGCTTCCTGAATTCCCTCCAAATATTCCAGACCGGAAACCATTTTCAGACTTACCGCTATCCCGGTCTTTTCCTGATAAGCAATAGCCGCTTCATTCAGATATCCTTCCATGGCCTCATCCGTATACCACACAATAATATTATGTGTTGTTTTATCTTCCAAATTATTCTCTCCTGCCCTAGGCACATACACTCTTGCCGTCAAAGCAAGAAGCACAATACAACACAGCAGAATAATGGACAGTATTTTCTTAGTCATATTCCTTCAATCCCTTTTAACTTATGCATTGGCAACAAAAGCTTCATCCAAAATTCCAATCATTCTGTCCACATCAGCCTCGGTAATGGTAAGAGGCGGAAGGAAACGAATGATATTGGTACCTGCATTGATTAATACAAGTCCTTTTTCCAATGCTGTATTTATGATTGCCGAAACAGGCTCTTTACATACAAGTCCCTGCATAAGTCCTGCACCGCGACGTAATTCAATTACATCATATTTTGCCGCAATCTTATCCAATTCTTTCTCAAGATATGCGCCGACTTTCTGAACATGTCCGCAGATATCTTCCTTCTCAAAAATCTCAAATACTTTAGTAATTGCCGCACCAACAAAAGGGTTACCGCCGTAAGTACTTCCGTGGTCACCTGCAACCAAAGAACTGTCTGCTACCTTCTGCGTCATCAGAAATGCACCTACGGGCACACCGCTGCCTAATGCCTTCGCCGTGGTCATAATGTCGGGACGGATACCGAACTTCTGCCATGCAAACATATATCCGGTTCTTCCCATTCCACACTGTACTTCATCTAAAATTAACAAAATATCTTTTTCATCACAAAGTGCACGTACTTTCTTCAAAAAGTCTTCTGTCGCAGGAGTAATGCCGCCTTCGCCTTGAACAGTTTCCATGATAATCGCGCAGGTTTTATCCGTTACCTGTGATAAAACGCTGTCAAAATCATTTATTTCGGCAAACTTAATATTGCCAATCATAGGCTGGAATGCTTCACGGTATTTGGGCGTTCCGGTTACTGACAAAGCACCCATAGTTCTGCCGTGGAATGAGTGTTCCAGCGCAATGATTTCATGGTCCGTATTGCCATCTTTATTATAAGCGTATTTTCTTGCTGCCTTAATAGCACCTTCTACCGCTTCCGCACCGCTGTTTGTAAAAAATACGCGGTCAAGCTGTGCGGCTTTGGTCAAAGCTTTTGCCGCTGATATTGCAGGCTCATTGTAGTAGTAATTTGAAGTGTGTAAAATTTTATCAATCTGAGCCTTCAACGCATTGTTATATTCTTTGTTATTATAACCTAACGCAAAAACACCGATACCGGATACGAAATCAAGATATTCCTTTCCGTTGGTATCATACAAACAAACGCCGTCGCCATGGTCAAATACTACCTGAAAACGATTATAGGTATGAAGCAGAACGGACTCTGCTTCGTTAATTATGTTCTGCATAATAAACTCCATTCTAAAATGTAATAATGCCCTATTAATAAATCCGCACTATTACACTTTTTAATCTAAATTAATTCTCGTAATTCAAAGGATCCTCGTCCGCAATAATCGCAGTACCGATACCTTTCTTGGTAAAGATTTCAAGCAAGAGGCAATGAGGCATACGACCATCCAAAATATGCACTCTGCTTACACCGCTTTCAATTGCTGATGTACAATTGTTTAACTTCGGAAGCATACCGCCACCGATAATACCGCTGTTGATTAATTCGTGCGCCTGTGATGCGCTGATTCTTGAGATAAAAGAACTCTTATCATTGATATCGCGATATAATCCTTCGATATCAGTTAAGAACGCAAGCTTCTCTGCGCCTACTGCTTTAGCGATTTCACAAGCCGCATCGTCCGCATTGATATTGTAACTCTGGAAGTTTTCATCCAAGCCGATGGGCGCAACGATAGGAAGAAAATCCTTTTCCAATAAATCATATAAAATCTTGGTATCCACAGACTTAATATCACCTACAAAACCGATATCCTTGCCGTCGGAATACTTCTTATCCACTTTTAAAAGTCCGCCATCTTTACCGCTGATACCTACAGCCTTAACACCAAGTTCCTGCACCATGGATACAAGGCTCTTGTTGACTTTGCCAAGTACCATTTCTGCAATTTCCATAGTTTCCGCATCGGTTACACGAAGGCCGTTTACAAACTCGGGGGTCTTGCCTACCTTGTCTACCCAGCGGCTGATTTCCTTACCGCCACCGTGTACGATAATCGGCTTAAAACCAACCAATTTTAAGAGGGTTACGTCAGCGATTACCTTCTTCTGCAATTCCACATCTGTCATTGCACTGCCGCCGTACTTTACAACGATGATTTTACGATTATATTTCTGAATATAGGGAAGGGCTTCAATTAAGACGTTCGCCTTCGCCAATAACTGTTCCATATCTTTTTCCATTACGTTTACCTTGCCTTTCATCTCGCAGAAAAATCTGCCTTTATTTTATCGCGCGGATTCCCACACCTTTTCATTTTCCTAAATATTTACGAACGATAGTCCGCGTTAATTTTAACATAATCATAACTCAAATCACAACCCCAAGCTGTAGCTTCTTCGGTACCGTTTTTCATATCTACCACAACGGTCACTTCAGGCTGGGATAAAATCACGGTTGCCTCTTCTTCGCTGTAATCGGTTGCAACTCCATCCTTATAAATCTGAATGCGCTTTCCTCCGCCTTCAAAGAAAAGCTCCAACTGCTCAGGGTCAAACTGTGCTCCTGAGTATCCGAGTGCGCAAAGGATTCTTCCCCAGTTTGCATCATGTCCGAAAATCGCCGCCTTGGTAAGGCTTGAACAGATTACAGACTTTGCAAGGATTCTTGCGTCTTCCTTGGTCTTGGCATTGATTACCTTGGTCTCAAAAAGTGCGGTTGCGCCCTCACCGTCACCTGCCATCTTCTTGGCAAGAGTCATATTTACATAGTGAAGTGCCTCTTTAAACTTCGCATAGTTTTCATCTTCTGCAATAATTTCTGCGTTGCCTGCACAGCCGTTTGCAAGTACAAGAAGTGTATCGTTGGTGGAAGTATCACCATCTACGGAAATCATATTGAAAGTATCCACTACATCTTCTTTTAACGCCTTGGTTAAAAGCTCCTTACTGATTGCCACGTCAGTGGTTACAAAGCCTAACATGGTACACATGTTGGGATGAATCATGCCGCTTCCCTTGCACATACCGCCCATAGTAACGGTTACGCCGCCTATGTCAAAAGATACTGCCACTTCTTTTGATACGGTATCTGTGGTCATAATGGCTTCCGCTGCCATAAGCCCTGCTTCAAGACTTGCCTTTTTAGCATCTGCCAACTTCTCAACCCCTGCCGCAATGCGGTCCATGGGAAGCTGCATACCGATTACACCTGTGGAAGCCACAAGCACTGAATTCTCGGGTACGTTCAATGCCTTGGATGCCACCTCTGCTGTTTCCTTACAATATGCATAGCCCTGCTTACCGGTACAGGCATTGGCAATACCTGCATTTACCACAACAGCATGAACCGCGGGGGAATTGTCAACAATATCCTTATCCCACAATACGGGCGCTGCTTTTACCACATTGGTTGTAAAAGTACCTGCTGCCTTACAGGGTGCCTGGCTGTAAACAAGCGCCATATCTTTTCTGTTCTTATATTTAATTGCAGCTTCAACGCCTGCTGCCTCAAATCCTTTTGCCGCGGTCACACCGCCCTTGATGATTTCCATACTTTCCTCCGTTCTGAACTATTTACTAAACAAATTCTTCGTATTTTATGTACAGATTATAACTTCTTTTATTGATTAAACTTCTCAATATTTTCTTTATTCAATGTAAAATCATAATAATTCAAATCTTCTCTTTTTGTCCAGCCGATTTGGTTCCAGAAACGATTCCCGATATCATTCCTTGTAAAAGCAATCAGCGAAACCTTATTAATCTTCTCCCGGCGCAACGCATCCATACAGAATACTACCATCTGCTTACCAATGCCCCGCATGCGGTAATCTTCGTGCACACATACGTGATACATGCAGCCTCGTCGTCCGTCATGACCGCAGAGAATTCCGCCAACAATTTTGCCATCTATTTCCGCAACCGCGCTGGTGGTGGGATTTCGTCTGAGGAAAGCCTCCACCCCTTCCCGGGAGTCATCCACGCTTCGGATCACAAAGCCTTTGATGCTTAACCATAAAGCTTTGATTTGATCATAATCCTCAGGTGTCATCACACGGATGATAACCTCATTATTTTTTTGTACATGATTGTTTGTTGTCACATTCTCTTTCATAGTATCGTTTGTCATCGCATCCTCTGTGGACTTTCTTATTATAATGTCTTTTTCCGCTCCTTTGCATATAACATTGCATAAAAATACATTTTATGCATTCCACAAAAGAACATTTTTACCTGTATACCATAGTTATCATATCACTATTTTTGAAAAAGTCTAGCTTTTTTTATAAAAATATTCATCTTTCCTGCATATTATGCATAATTTTGCATTTTATGCATTGTTTTATGCATTTTTATGCAAACTTTTTTAAAAATAGCCTTGCTTTTCGTAAAATAGTGTTGTATATTAGGTTTGTTGAATGCGAATTATAATTTTCAGGAGGATAAAAAAATGAAAGAAAAAGTTGTTTTGGCATATTCCGGTGGTCTGGATACCACAGCCATTATTCCCTGGTTAAAAGAGAATTTTGACTACGAAGTTATCTGCGTATGTATCGACTGCGGTCAGGAAAGCGAACTTGACGGACTTGAGGAACGTGCAAAGTTAAGCGGTGCAGAGAAACTCTACATCGAAGACGTAATCGATGAATTCTGTGACGAATACATCGTTCCCTGTGTACAGGCACACGCAGTTTATGAAAATAAGTACCTTCTCGGTACATCCATGGCAAGACCTGTTATCGCTAAGAGACTGGTTGAAATCGCACGTAAAGAAGGCGCTACCGCCATCTGCCACGGTGCAACCGGTAAGGGTAACGACCAGATTCGTTTTGAACTTGGTATCAAGGCACTTGCTCCCGATTTAAAGATTATCGCTGCATGGCGTAACGATAAGTGGACAATGGATTCCCGTGAATCAGAAATCGAATACTGTGAAGCACACGGTATCCACCTTCCTTTCTCAGCTGACAGCAGCTACAGCCGTGACCGTAACATCTGGCACATCAGCCATGAAGGTCTTGAATTGGAAGATCCCGCTAACGAACCTAACTTCGATCACCTTTTGGTTCTCGGTACAACTCCCGAGAAGGCTCCCGATGAAGGCGAATATGTAACACTTTCTTTTGAGAAGGGTGTTCCTACCGCTATCAACGGCAAGGCTATGAAGGTTTCAGACATCATCCGCGAATTAAACAAGCTTGGCGGAAAGCACGGTATCGGTATTGTTGATATCGTAGAAAACCGTGTAGTTGGTATGAAGTCTCGTGGTGTATACGAAACACCGGGCGGAACCATCCTTTACGAAGCACATCAGCAGTTGGAAGAACTCATCCTTGACAGAGATACATATACCTTAAAGAAAGACCTTGGCAACAAGTTTGCTGATATCGTATACGAAGGAAAATGGTTTACACCGATTCGTGAAGCACTTCAGGCATTCATCCAATCTACACAGCAGTATGTAACGGGAGAAGTTAAATTCAAATTGTACAAGGGTAACATCATTAAGGCAGGTACTACATCTCCTTATACATTGTACAATGAAAGCATTGCTTCCTTCACAACAGGCGATATGTACGACCACCACGACGCAGAAGGATTTATTAATCTCTTCGGTCTCTCATGCAAGGTGCGTGCATTAAAGATGCAGGAAGTCGGCGAATTAAAGAAATAAAAATGTTGACTTTATACGAAGGATACATTAAGTAACTTAAGGTTTTTGTGTTTTAGAATTTACAGGGTGGCTTTTATGGAAACAATCTACTGGCTCATTTCTTATGCAGTTATCATGAATATCGTGGCTTTTTGCGTCATGGGTATTGATAAATGGAAGGCAAAGAAGCGAGCGTGGAGGATTCCGGAAGCCACTCTTTTTATTCTTGCGGCAGTGGGCGGAAGCATTGGTGCAATCGCCGGAATGTACACCTTTCGCCACAAAACCAAACATCGTTCTTTTGTTTGGGGTATGCCTGCAATTCTGATTGCCCAGATTATCTTAATCGTGGCATTGTTGTATTTGCCTTTTGATATTATCGTTTTATAAAAACAAGATAAAAGGATTTCCTGAAAAAGATATAACGCTCAAAAAGCATGAAATAATTGTGGATAAAATTATAAAGGGAAAATAGGTGACTCACCATGCATATAGCAATTTGTGATGATAACATTGCGGATCGTAAGCATTTAGAGCGTCTGCTTCAAAGAGAATCAGACCGTCGCAAAGAAACCAAAGGCATACTTTATATTGACTCCTACGGCAACGTAGACGCATTGACCAAGTCGCCCATGATATACGACTTGTTTTTTATTGATATGACCGGACTTCCGCCCCATGGTATGGAAACTGCTGTTTTATTACGTGAAATCGGCGTTACTGCTCCTATTGCTCTATGTACATCCTCCATTCGCTACGAAGACTATGCAAAACCTCCGACAGACCTGTTTTATATAGATAAACCTTTCAAACCGGAGCAATTGACCGAAATAGTCGACATCGTGGATGCCCGCAAAAAAAAGGCTGCGCCTACTATCGAAGTTCGGGATGACTTGAATACCTATTATATCTATGAAGAGGATTTTATCTATGCTTATCCCGACGGATACCGCACCAAAATTGTCTTAAAAGACGGTCGTGTCATTATGCAGTTAGGAACCTTACAGGAACTGATTCCGATACTGCAACCTTTTGATTGTTTTATCCTGTTAGGCAAAAAATATGTGGTCAATTATAACCATATAGAGAAGGTTGAAGGAAGATATGTTTTGCTAAGTGACCACTCTAAGGTGCCTTTAAGTTGGGGGGATAAAAAAAGGATTGAAGAATTTGGAAAATAATATTATTCCCATTTCCTTTATTTTGACAAAACTAACTTTTACTTTTATGTATACAGTCTGTAAATTTCTTACAGACTGTATTTTTTTAACTCCGACTTTTCGGATTAAAAATAAGACTTGCTATATATCCAAAAATCAGTGCTGCGGAAGTTCCCAACGCCCCCGCTTTGAAACCACCTTGAAAAATCCCAAGAAATCCATTCTCATCCACGGCTTCTTTCACGCCCTCCATGAGCACATGACCAAAACCAATCAATGGTACGGAAGCTCCGGCACCTGCAAAATTCAGAAAGGGTTCATAAATCCCAAAAAAACTCAGTACTGAACCCAGACATACCAACAGCACCATTACCCTTCCCGGCATCATCTTGGTTTTTTCCAACAGGATTTGACATATCATACAAATCAGTCCACCAATTATAAATGCTTTTAAATATATCACACCAACTTCCTCCTACTCATAAAAATCCACCGCAAACAATTCTTCGCCGGCTTCTACATTTCCGGTCTTAAGAATGCGGATTTGTTGATTCTCACTCATTTCAGATAAAATCACCGGCGACATGATGCTGGGAGCGTTTGCTTGAAGGTATGATAAGGATACCCGCATTAAAAGTTCACCTTTTTTAACTTTTTGACCGCTTTCCACCAATACTTCGAATCCCTGCCCTTTTAGTTTCACCGTATCTATACCGATATGCAAGAGCAGCGGTATCCCCGTATGGGATAAAAATCCAATTGCATGTTTGGTGTCATAGACAAAAACCACCTCTCCATCCTCCGGTGCATAAATATTTCCGTCCGTTGGTATAATCGCCATACCATCTCCTACGATTTTACTTGAAAAAGCTTCGTCCGGGACTTCCTCTAACTCCGAAGCGATGCCTGTAATCGGACTGCAAATCACCACCGACTTGGTGAGTCTTCTTTCCTGTTCTCCGTCCGTTTGATTATCTGCTTGTCCTGCTCTTTTTTCTGCCGCCATTGCTTCTGCTTCAAGCTCTCTGCTATGACGCACCTCTACATTCTCTCCTTCCGTAAACTGCTCAATATACTCCTCCAAGTCAGACTTAATTACCGTCACTCTCGGCCCGTAAATAATCTGCACACCTTTTCCTTTATGAATTACTCCGGATGCACCGGTTTGTTTTAGCAAAACATCATTTACAAGCTCCGCCTTGTGCACGGTACAGCGAAGTCTTGTTGCACAGCAGTCAATATCCGAGATATTCTTCACTCCGCCAAGACCAAAACAGATATCTCTGGATAAAAGCATGGCTGTCGACATACCAACCGCATCTCTTTTATCCTCAGAATGCTCTTTCCGTGCTTTTTGCGCTTCTACATCCTTTCTTGTATACAACTTAATTTCTTCCTCTTTTCCCCGGCCCGGGGTTTTATAATTAAATCTTTTTATTAAAAAACGGAACACAAAATAATAAACAACAAAATAAAATACACCAACAATGATGACCCATATCCAGTTCGTCTTTGCATTCCCCTGTAAAATACCAAAAAGGAATAAATCCACCAGTCCACCGGAAAAAGTCATTCCCACACCCACGTTGAAAACATGCATTAGCATATAGGCAAGCCCTGCAAACACGCAGTGAATACCATAAAGCAAGGGTGCAACAAACAAAAAGGTAAATTCCAAAGGTTCCGTAATACCGGTTAACATGGATGTCAAAGCTGCAGATAAAAGAAGCCCTCCTACTTTTTTACGATTCTCAGGCCGAGCAGTATGATACATGGCAAGCGCAGCACCGGGCAATCCAAAAATCATCAGCGGAAATTTCCCCGACATAAAACGGGTTGCCGAAACAGAAAACCGTGTTACATTCGGAGACGCCAACTGGGCAAAATATATATTTTGGGCTCCTTCTATCAATTGACCGTCAATTTCCATGGTGCCGCCAAGAGCCGTCTGCCAGAATGGAAGGTAGAATACATGATGCAAACCAAAAGGAATGAGAAGCCGTTCCATCAAACCATATATCCAGGTACCCGCATATCCCGAATTCAGCACCAAATCCCCTACCGCGTAGATTCCGGTCTGGATAAAAGGCCAGAGATAAAACATCAAAATTCCTACCAGTGTATAAACAAGCGCACTGATAATCGGCACAAATCTCGTACCGCCAAAAAAAGATAAAACCTGTGGCAACTCAATTTTATAATAACGGTTATGAAGTGCCGCTACACCGAGTCCTACCAGAATACCACCGAATACCCCCATCTGAAGGGAAATAATACCGCAAACCGACGCAGTAGCTCCGCTCAACATATTTTCCGGACCACCATTAATGGCTATCAGTGCGCCGATAGATGCGTGCATAATCAAAAAAGCGATTGCCGCAGCCAGTGCCGCTACTGCTTTTTCCTGCTTTGCCATACCAATGGCAACACCAATAGCAAAAATAATGGGCAAATTGGCAAATACAATATCACCCGCTTCACGCATAACAATAAAAATTGCATTTAAAATAGTCCCCGGACCCATAATTCCCATCAACCCATAGGTTTCAAGAGTGGTCAAATTACTAAAAGAACCACCAAATCCCAGAAGCAATCCCGCCGCCGGCAATATGGCAATCGGCAACATAAATGATCTTCCTACTCTTTGAAGAACTCCAAACATTTTATCTTTCATGTTTAATCTCCTATCTTGCATAAATAAAAAGTACATACTCATCTTTCCTGATGAATATGTACTTTAGGTTGTCTGAATCTCTCCAAATTATTCATTTTATCCAAATACAATGCCGATTTATATTGAATCAAATTTTGCACATCTATATTTTATTTTCAACAGTCGCCTCTTCCTTCTGCACGAATTGTGCCAAGATAATTGCTACGAACATGATTACACAGCCAATCAATTCACGCAAACTTAATGCCTGTTTTAAAAGCAACCATCCTGCCAATACGGATACTACCGATTCCAAGCAAAGAATCAGGGATGCTCCGGTGGGTTCCACATATCTTTGACCAAGAATCTGAAACGTATATGCAACCCCGCAAGAAAGTACACCGGTATACAATATGGGAATATATGCTTTTAATAGATTTGCCATACTAGGTTGTTCAAATATCAACATTACTACCATACAACAAAGTCCCGCAACCGCAAATTGTACACAGGAAATTACCACTCCGTTCGTTCCGGGGGAGATATAATCAATAAAAATTATATGAATTGCAAAGAATAATGCACAGGCCAGAAGTAATAAATCAGCAAGTTCTAAGCGATATCCCTCCGACACACACAGAAGATAAAGCCCCATTACGGATATTACCACACATATCCATACCAATGGTTTTGTCTTTTTACGTAAAAAAATACCAAGTACCGGCACCAGAATAATATAGAGAGCCGTAATAAATCCGGCTTTTCCGACCACATTCGTATACATGATGCCAAACTGTTGGAGCATACTGGCTATACACAATAAAAAACCACAACCGATACCGCCTAATATGGACTTTTTCCATACTTTTTTTTGCAAAACAATATTTGTATCTTCTGTTTCTTCTTTTGTATTACCAAGTTTAAGAAACGGTAGCAATACAATGGCTCCAATCATATATCTTGCAAAATTAAACGTAAAGGGTTCCACATAATCCATGCCCACACTTTGGGCCACAAACGCCACGCCCCAAATAATCGCCGTAAGCAGAAGCATGCCGCTTCCCAACCATCTTTTCATAGGTATTCTGTTTCCTTCTTTTGTTCTCTCACTTATAATGATAAATATATCTGTCTGGCAGAATTCATTGATTGCTTCTCAATCTATCCGCTCAATCACCACACCATGGGCAATTCCCGGAATACTCCTGCCCTCATTAAAGCTTACCTTGCTGAGCAATGCACCTGTCGGCACAAAAAGTATCCGTCTCCATTCGCCGCTGGCAAGTCTGGGTAAAAGGTAGGCCGCAAGAACACTTGCAGCGCACCCGCAACCACTGCCACCGGCATTGGTTCCCTGCTCGGCACTGTTAAAAATCTCAATGCCACAGTCCATATGCACATTGCTGATATCATAGCCTTTTTGTTTTAACAAATCAATTAAAATCTCCCGGCCCACAGTCCCCAAATCGCCGGTAACAATTTTATCATAATCATCCGGTTTTCGTCCGAAATCTTTTAAATGTCGATAAATGGTATCACAGGCTGCCGGAGCCATACAAGCTCCCATATTCATGGAATCCTTAATCCCATAATCAATAATTTTACCTGTGGTAATTGCAGTAATTGCGACCCGGAATTTGCTTTCAATCTTCTTACTTTGCGGCAACTTATCCCCCGGTTCCCTGCCTAACAGATATGCACCGCTTCCCGTTACCGTCCATGTAGAACAGGGCGGTCGTTGACTACCATAGTCGAGAGGAAAACGAAACTCTTTTTCAGCGCTGGCAAAATGACTTGAGGTCACACATACCAACTGTTCTGCAAAATCACCATCAACTAACATGGAACCAAGGCTTAATGCCTCACCACATGTAGAGCAGGCTCCATATAAACCAAACATGGGAACTCGAAAATCTTTTAGACCGAAAGAAGATGCAATCTCCTGCCCCAGCAAATCTCCTGCCAGCACAAATCTTACACGATTAGTAGCGGTTTCATCTTTTTCAAACAAAAGAGAAACTGCCTTTTTTTGAAAAGCACTTTCCGCTTCTTCCCATGTTTTATTTCCAAGCAGGTCATCTCCGCCCACAAAATCAAACAATTGCCCCAACGGACCTTCGCCTTCCTTTTTACCCACAGCAGATGCCCACTCACAAATATAAACAGGTCGTGACAATTTTGTACTGCTCACTCCAATTTGCTTATTCATACTGATTCACCTTTCCTTATCAAGATATCATCAGTATGAGATAATCTATAGTAAAATATGCACTTTATTCCATATTTTACAGATTACTCGGTTCTTACAGTATGTCTCAGCAATTTCTTATAACGCTTGTTGGCAAATGTCATTACATTGAACCGCCAATTCCTTTGATAAAGTCCACATCTTCCGAAGTAATTTTCATATTTGACTGATAAGTCCTTCCGTCAGGAAGTGTCACCGTTACATCAATAATACTGCCTTCACCCACACCATTCTGCATAACTGTCATCAAAAACTGCACAAAACGTGGATGTCTTCCTGCAAACGCTTCCCAGTCTTTCTTAAATGTTAATAATTTAGCCGGATTCATCATAATCTCTTTCTTCTCCTTTTTCCAAATCAAATCTTCTACATTTGAAAGGTATCCGTAAAATACCCCGAAGCCGAAATGGGTTCTCCGGCTTCTGACAAATGTCTGGTATCTCCCATAATCTGCACGCGAAAAGCAGCTTCGCCCTTCGTTCTTTCTTCACAACCTAATACCGTAACTGCGGTAGGCGCCACAAAAAATCCCTGCCACAAAACCGGCGGTGCAATGCCCAGCAAATGGCTCATAATTACGAAACTCACGCCAAGGTGACAGAAAAACACCAAAGTAGCATCACTGCTTTCTTTTACACGATACATTCCGCCTTCTTCTCTCTCGTAGCCATATTCTTTCAGAATGGCATCAAAGCCTTCGCATACTTCACGGTAGTGCTCGCCCATATTCCCGGACTTCATAAGCTCTGTCTCATGCCATTTGTTTTTGTCATGCAAGTCTTCCTGCTTCGAAAAATACGCCGGCATAAAATCCCATGCAATAATATCTTCTCCGTTAAAAGGACTCTTAACACGATAATAAAATTCCTGCAACCATGGCAGTTCTTCCGCTTCCCTTCCGCATTTTTGCAACGATAGGGACGCTGTATCCTTAGCTCTTCCCATAGGGGATACATAAAACTTGTCCACTTTCCAATTTTTAACACGTTCGGAAAGAATCTCCGCCTCGCGCCAGCCCTTCTCTGTCAGAGAATCTATGGAATAATCCGGTTCTGCATGTCTGATAAAAATAATCTTCATACTGTTCTCCTTCTTAATTACAGACATTTATCTCTGCAATTAACTTGTTTTTGAAATTAGGCTCATCCGCTCATGATTACGACAAACGAACCGTAATCTCTCCTGTCTTAAGCACTTTTACGCTTCCGTCCGGCAATTCTACCATCAATCCGCCCTCCGAATCAATATCAATTGCTGTAGCCGCCACAAGCGCATCTCCCTCATTATAGCGGATTTCTCTCCCGAGAACAACGGACATTTGGCGATAATCCTCCACAAAAGAACAATCCTTCATATCTTTGGCATAATCCAGTAAATCACCGGTGATTTTGGCCGCCAGTTGGTTCATATCCACTACCGCATCCGTCACACCAAGTCCGCCGGCAATCTCCCGCAATTCCTCCGGAAACTCTTCTGTAGTCAAATTAATTCCGATTCCAATCACAATTGCAGGTTTTTCCTGCACATTCGTTTCCATTACCGCTTCTGCCAGAATACCGCAAATTTTTTTATCTTTTAAATATAAATCATTTACCCACTTAATACCGATATCTTCCCCTGTCAAAGCCCTCAGTGCTCTGGCTACTACAACTGCCGTAGCCGTTGTAATATGCACGGAATCTTCCAATCCCGTGGTCGGTCGTAAAAGCAACGACATGTACAGACCGGTTCCCTTGGGAGAATAAAAACTTCTTCCCCTTCTTCCTCTGCCGTTGGTCTGCTCTGCACTGATAAAAAGTCCGGGAGCCCTTCTGCATTCTTTCCATTGCCGCTTTGCTTCATCATTGGTAGAATCAATGCTATCAAAAACACAGATATCAAGCTCTTTATATTCATCTGTAAGATATTCTCTGATTTTGTTTTCGTTCAGAATATTCATTCTTTTCATCCTTTATTTTCAATTCCCAATAACTCATATACACAAACGCCCTGTGTTTTTCCTTTTAAAGGAATCACCCCGATTTCCTCCACCTGAATACGTCCTTTTAAACGCTCATAAATATGCTCGCTAATCAACACCTGACCGCGTTTTGCATTGGATTCTAAACGTGCTGCAGTGTTTACCGTATCACCAATCGCAGTGTAGTCCATGCGGAAATCACAGCCTATATTTCCAACAACTGCCTCACCGCAATTGACTCCTACTCCAAAAGCAACACTTTTTCCAAAACGCTCCATGCACTTTTTCTCTAATTCTGCAGCACCACGTACAATGTCCCAGGCTGCACAAACCGCTTTATATTCATAATCCTCCAAGTCAAAGGGCGCATTAAATACTGCCATGGTAGCATCCCCGATAAACTTATCTAAAGTACCGCTGTTTTTAAAAATAGCGTTGGTTGTCAAATTTAAGTACTCATTGAGAATCTCTACCACCTCTGACGGTTTTAAACTTTCAGATAATGGTGTAAAGCCTCGGATATCCACAAACAAAACCGCAATATCCCTACTCTCTCCACCAAGTTCCATTTTATATTTTCCGGACTTCATAATATCGTCTACTACCTGCGGAGCCACATATTTGCGGAAAACAGATGCTATTTTACGACGCTTATTCCATTCATACAAATATCCTCCGGCCAATGCAACAACATAATCCACTACCAGCATCAGAACAAGATAAAATCCCGGAATACTGATTCCCATCTTGGTATATAAAAGAATACCCACAACAATCGTAGCAATCTCTGCCACAACGAAAATTACCGTTCCCCATTTTAAATGCAGCTTTGAGAAAAACCAAAACATGGCCATTGCAATCACTGTAAATACAATGGATATTCCCAAACGATTGGCAGGCAACGGGTATTGTTCATCCAAAAAGCCTTGAATAATGTTGGCATTAATTTCTACTCCAAACATCTGATTACTACTGTTTGGCACCGAAAACTGATCTTGCAAACCGGTAGCGTAAGCACCTACCAAAACAATACAATCCGTAAAAACTCTTGCATCTACCTTACCTTCCAAGATATCAATCAGAGAAATACTCTCATACTCGTAAGGTTTACCCGCATAATAGATCCACTGTACACCATTGGCATCCGTATTCGGTTCTACCGGAGTAAGATTTCTATTTTCACAATATTCCAAATAAATCTGATAAGACAGCGACGTATATTCTGTCACCTTACCATCCGCATCTTCCACCATGGTAATCGGCAAATAGGAACGAATAATGCCATCTGCATCCGCTGACGTATTGGCATAACCGATTGGTGCAACATCCCCTGTATAAGGCACTTCCACTTGGGATACATGCATATAGTCTATATTGGCCATTCCATCCGCTCCCCAGTTTATTTTCGTATCATAAACCAGATGCGATGCCAGTACTACATTATCTCTTTGTTCCAACGCTTTGACAAATACCTCGTCGTCTGCTTTATCCATAGTTCCCAAAAGCATAATATCAAAACCGATTACCGCCGGATAATCACCCAACACATCCAAAACTTCTGCATATGTACTTCGGGGCCATGTGCCAAACGGTCCCAGTGCTTCCAGCGTCTTCTCATCAATGGCTATAATTTTGATCGTAGAATCTACCACGCGCGGCTGTTGATATAATTTATCCTTGTACAAGGAATCCAAAGAATAAAAAACATCGGTATAGCAAAGCAAAAACGTGATGATACCGATTAATATCATTTCGAAAACCAAAACCAGATTCTTCTTCATACATTACACCTCTTTATCGTCCGCCATATTATCCCAAACGAGCCTCGACGCTTGCATGTTATAACTACAACAACAACCGTTCCAACAAGAATAATAGCACATAACCCTCAACCATGTCATTCTTTTTTCTTTTCATTAAATATTGTTTATGCTATAATTAATTACATCTGTATCACTATGAAGTGCTTGCGAAAAGCGTAATGCATATTGGCAGAAAGGGGAAATTATGGATACAAATAAATTTGCATTATCATCAGACGAATTGTTGGAGAAAATATTTTATTACATGGAACGTCTTTTCGAAGAAAAAGAACTTTCCGCTACTTTACACCTTCTGACAGACCTGGGTAAAACCTTAGTCAATTCCGACCGTGCCAGTTTCTGGTTCTGGGATAAAAAGAATCATCAGATTTGGACCTTAGCGGCTTTGGATATCAGTAAAATAACCATACCCGAAAATACCGGGCTTGTAGGTGCTTCCATTATGAACAATGAACTCCTGGTTATTAACGACCCCTACAACGATCCCCGCTTCAACAGCGACGTAGACAAAAGTTCCGGCTATGTAACCAAATCCATTCTTACCGTACCCGTTACCAATTCGGAGGGTAAAGTAATCGGTGCCTATCAGGCAGTCAATAAATTAGACGAGGACGGGAAGGATTCCATCTTTACGGAATCCGATATTAAACGTATCAAACTGGCAACGGCTTTCTGCGGAAGAACATTGGAATCCCACCTGCTCTACAGTGAAGCAACCGAAGACCAGTTAACCGGTTTAAAAAACCGCCGCGGTTTATACACACACTATGAGAAGTTCATCACACCGATTCTGACCAATAAGAAAGCATCCATCATTATCTGCGACATTGACCACTTCAAAAAAGTAAACGATACCTGGGGACACAATGCCGGCGATGCCGTATTAAAACATGTAGCAAATACATACTTAAGTCTTATAGGCATCGACGACGGTGTATTCCGTTGGGGTGGTGAAGAATTCATTATGCTACTTCCGGGCAAAGATATGCTGGAAGCAGCTGCTTTCGCCGAGAAGTGTCGTGAAACCATTGAAGCTTCCGTATGTCACTTTGAAGACTTAGAATTAAAAGTGACCATGAGTTTCGGCGTCAGTGAACTTGATGCCGACCTGAGTACTGCAGAAAACGTACAGTCTGCAGACGAAAAATTATATTATGCAAAATCACACGGCAGAAACAGGGTCATTCATACCATACCTGAGAATGAATAAACTCCGTCATATGTTGTCGGATGATGATTTTATGAGTCCGAAGCCGACAACACTTGAAATTCTGTAACGTGTTTGCGCATCCATAACGGAAAATGAGTTCTTTGACAGGCTCTGTTCTCTCTCTGGGCAATACCCATGGTGTGAAAATAATTCCGCCACATGTGGGTATACATATCTTCCTGCTCAGTACGGGACAGGGCCTGTAATTCTTCCTCGGTTAAAATTCTGATATAACATTCTTCGTCCTTCGGATGCACAATGGCCTCTCCGTGTGCATCATCCACAATCATCCAATTCTCGGAAGGCATGCGCTGCGTAAAATAACTTGCCACAGGCATAAGCACCCTGCTCCTGGGCTCAAAATGTGCCACATACGCATTCCCATCCACCGGATAAAAACGCATAAACTCACGAAAAGAACAAACCTCACGACTTACAAGTTTGCGAATCTGCCGAAACCTTAACACATCTTTATACTGCACCATATCCAGAACTCCACTTCCGAAATGAAACCCCAGTATCATAACCCTATAAACCGTATCCAATGCATCTTCTTCAAAAGACAGTAGCGCATAAGATATCTCCCCATACACTTGCGCAGATATCTTGTACCACACGGCATGGCAAACCTTCTCTGCCTTCGTCTCATCCGGTTCTACATGGATATATTCATCAAACAATCCATACTGTTCCACAGGCTCCACGCATAACTTAATATTCTGATGTCCGTAACCGCTTGCCCACGCTTCATAAATACATGTCAGCATGGAATCATAATCAGCTCTGCACGTAAATATATACACTTTCTCCTCCACTTTCCGACTAGCCCATTGCATAGTCATCAAACAAAGACATCTGGTGATATTGATTTCTGTGCACAATCTCCCAGTTCTCCTTGCGATTCACCACAGTCAGTTCTTTGGTTATATACTGCTCCTCAATTGGCGTCTTATACATCATCTTACCGCCACAGGTAATAAAATAATGCGCCCTCTTTAACACCACACCCATCTTCTTCAAAAGTTCATAACTCAAGGTGCCGTATCTTCTGGATTGAATGATACGCTTCGCCGATGTCGGCCCGATTCCCGGTACCTTCAGAAGCAATTCAAAGGATGCGGTCATAATCTCTATGGGGAACAGTTCCAGATGCCTTAATGCCCAATCACACTTCGGATCCAACTGCTCATTGAAATTGGGTTTCTCCATAGTTAACAATTCATCTGCCTGAAAACCGTAGTAACGCAACAACCAATCCGCCTGATACAAACGGTGTTCACGCAACAGAGGAACCGGCGTGCCGACAGCCGGCAATGCCGCATCTGCATTCAGCGGCACATAGGCAGAATAAAAGACTCTCTTCAAGTCATAATCCTGATACAATTTCTGGGTCGTCTGTATAAGCTCGTAATCCGTCTCATTTCCGGCTCCTATAATCATCTGGGTACTCTGTCCCGCCGGTGCAAAAGAACGCCTTAAATCGCCGTTTAAGCGGCTTACAGGCAGTTCTTTCCTTCCCACACCGCGTTCCTCCAGCCGCTTAACGTTAAAAATGCTGTTTTCCAGATACTTATTCCCCGTGCTGCGCTCCATTCTGGCATCCTTCCCTACCGCAAGGCGATGCAACGCAATGGTATCGGATATCTTCTCCATTGGATTCAATATGGTCTTAAAATCCTTATTGGGTGCAAATTTCTTAAGACTCTCCTCTCCGGCAAACTCCATATTAATGCTGACACGGTCCGCCAGATACCCTGCCTTGGCAATCAATTCATCCGGCACACCGGGAATCGCCTTGATATGTATATAGCCGTTAAAATGATACTCTGTCCGCAGCTTGTACAACACCCTGCACATCAACTCCATGGTATGCCCCGGACTCTTAATGATTCCGGAGCTCAAAAACAACCCCTCAATATAATTTCTCTTATAAAATTCAATGGTAAGTTCACAGATTTCTTCCGGTGTAAAAGCCGCCCGGGGCACATCGTTGGACCTGCGGTTGATGCAATATTTACAGTCATAAATACAGTGATTGGTCATTAATATCTTAAGCAGTGAAATACATCTTCCGTCAGCGGCAAAAGTATGACACACGCCTGCCGCCATACAATTCCCCAATGCGCCCTTCTTCCCCTGCCTGTCCACACCGCTGGACGTACAGGCCACATCGTATTTTGCCGCATCTGCCAGAATCTCCAATTTTTCTTCTGTTGTCATTCCTGTCCGTAATGTATACATACTCATAACTGTGTGCACATCCCTGCGGGAAACCTGCCGAATCGCCCCTTCGCCGCAACACACTCTCCTCTCCCATCTATGCTTTTTATTATACGAACATTTGTTCTCTTTTGCAAGAACTTTTTCGAATATTTGTTCGCATTATAAAAAAGATGCAACACACTTTTTATAGTTTTTAACAAAGAAAAAACACGCACGCCGGTTATCTTTCCGACATGCGCGTCTCATTTTTATTTTATATAAATCCTTCTTTTTGCAGTACCTCAAAAGAACGTCTTTTGTTCTCATAAGAAGAGGTCTCCACCAGCACGGAAGCTTTACTCATGTACTTATCGTAAGAATCGTAGAATGCCTGCCGGTTTATTTTACCGTCTCCCCATGCCAGATGCAAATCACTGACCAAGTCATTGTCATTGATGTGGACATGTTTTACATATCTGCCAAGGCGTTTTGCCCACTCCTCGGGAGCGACCTTGGATAAAGCCGCATGGGCATAATCCAGACAGACACCATAGTTATCATACCTGCATAACCTCTCCGATAGCGCCTCCATCATATCCGGAGTAGTATCAAACATATTCTCGAGATAAATGTTTATATCGGAATGTTTCTCCAATATTTCCGCCCAGATCACTTCATTCTTGGCAAGCCAGTCTTTGACATATGCTTCCGAATTGAGGAAGGGATTATAGTTGGTATGAAAAATCACCGTCCCCGCACCGATTCTTTGTGCCACCGCTATGCTTTGCTCGATTCTTTTCAGGGATATTTCCCGGATTCTCTCATCCGGACTAAAAGGAATTACATCATAGAAAGCACCATGCATGGTACAAAATTCCGGCCGACATGCATTGGCATACCCTTTTATAATATCTTCCAAAAGTCCTTCATCATCCAATACGGCAGGATGATAAAAATCATTATACTCATACCCTGCCGAATACTGTTTTTCAAGGCTGATATCGTCATCTATGCGGTTTCTGTCAGGAATTATCAATAACTGTTTCATATCGCACCTCTTACTCTGTTATTCCAGCCAATATACATCCGTATCATCGGTAATAGATTTACTGAAATCAATGTTCCAGTCTCCCGATGCTCCGGGGGATAAACTCGGTTTGGTTGCCGTCTGTCCGTTTTGCACCTGCTGAATACCAAATAATTCTCCGTTTGCATAAAAGTAAACATCATACACGGATTTTTCATCCATGTCTTCCAGAAGCACTTCCAATTCTTCCTGTGTCAGGGAAAGTTGCGCATCACGTTTCAATATATCCTGAAGTGCTTTTAAAACCTGACGGCTTTCTTCCGGAATCGGAAGTTTATCAAGTTCAGCGTCTTTTAAGAAGAAGCTGGTTGTACTGTCACTTCCCACACCCACACGTTCTCCTGCCAATACAGACACACTCTCGCCCGATGTTCCGTCCGGATGTTTCAATGTTGCCAGAACCTCTCCCTCATATACGGACACCTGCACCACAGGTTCATCCGTACTCAAACCGGAAGCATAGGGCTCATACATTCCTACGCGGAATACGGTACCTCGCACTGCCATAACTGAATTCTGAGTATGGACTTCGTAGGAAGAATTGGTGCTCAATTTCTCCTCTATCTGACAGGTGATGGCCCCACGTTCCAAACGAATAATGGTTTTACTGTCTCTCGAACTTCCTTCCGCAATCAGGGATAAAATGGAATCCTCCTCCACATAGGCATATTTATCATCATCCATTTGCAGTACCAGCATACTGTTGGAAGATACATTTAAAACATCTCCGCTCTGTAACGCCATACCTGCATATGCCTGTAACTCACCTACGTTCTCCCGTTCTACCACTGCAGTTCCATCAAGCTCAAGAACTTTGATTACTCGGTAAGCATCCTCTTTGTTTATGACAACCAAAAGCGTAATTACAACGGCTGCAATTACCGCTATTGCGACACTACCGCCTATCATTATTTTTTTCTTTCCGGACATGTCGCACCTCCTACTCCTTACGGAAGGTTACTTCACCTTCTTTATTTGCATAAAAATCGCAGCCTCCCGCATAAACCGTATTATCACCGTCTATGCTCCAGTTACTGCCGGAAGGCATATGATATTCTTCGTCTTCTTCCAGATAAAATTCGCCTTCACCGATGATGCCGTCTTTTAACCAGGCGGGACCGATAATGACGGAAATCTTCGTGGAATTACCGGCTTCATCAACCAGTTCAATGGTATGACTTAATCTTCTTACCCCGGATTCTATTACCAAACTATGCGCCCCATTTTCTTCCGAGGTCACTTCTACTATTTTTCCATCTACTTTAGCGGTTTTAAAATGTTCCTCGGTAAAATCAATGGCAAGACTGTCTTCATAATACTCTCCGCCATCTTCCGCTTCCATGAACATGGGAGCCTTATCATCCACCCTAAGATTTGCTATGGTGATTGCATCCGTCATGGCACCGGTAGATGTCTGTCTCAGATAAATACGAAGATTGGCAGTTTCCTCTTCCACCACATATCCTTCCGTACTAAAAGCATCTCGGTTCCCCACAGACATTTCATATCCCACAGGTGGTGTAATGGTAATATCCGAAGTATACCAGCCACTGTTGCCTGCCTTGCCTTGCATATGATAGGCAGGCGAAGGCGCATTCAGATAACGGATGCTGAAAGTATCTGTTCCCGTTGCCCGGTCGTGAGTTCCGCTTTCGGGTAAAATAACACGAACCGTGTAATTACCTGCCGCAGTGGGCACTGTATTGGTATAGGTTTCGTCCGGTTGTCCGGTTACCTTATATTGCACCAAAGCCTTGGATACATCATTGGTTGTGGATGTAACCTGCAATGCCGGTGCACTTTCTCCATATCTGAAATCATCCATGTTAACACTGACAGTTCCTGCCGTTTTCGCAGGCGGAGCCGGTGGTGTTGCAGGCGGAGTTTCCGACGGCTCTTCTGACGGCTCTTCTGACGGTGCTTCTGATGGCTCTTCCGACGGTACTTCTGATGGCTCTTCCGACGGTGCTTCTGATGGCTCTTCCGACGGTATTTCCGACGGAGTTTCTACCGCCTCCCACACCGGATATAAGGTCAATACACTACCGGATACATCCGCCGAAGCAGATAAACCTTCGTCCAGGACATCACCAAAATTATAGGTTACCGTATCCGAACCGGAAGCCGCGCTCCAACCCAACATATTATATCCATCCTTGGCTATTTCCGTATCTGTGGGCTCCCAAATCTCCGGACTTTCAAAACCGCCTTCATATACCACATAATCCGTTTTCACAACAGCCCCGGTTACATCATTCACATAATCCACTTTGCAACCGGCCATGTTAACCAGGCATATGTATACAAAGTCACCGCCGCCCGTATCCGGCTCTACCCTGCTGCTATTTCCCGTAATATCCTCATAAGAGTACCATACTATTACATCCGTATAAGAGAGATTAGCGGCTACATACAATCCTTCTATTCCTGAAACGGTATATGCAGAGCCGGTATCACAGTATTTCTCATACAAATGACCGGAATAATACACTTTTACACCGGTCTCTCCTTCCGGAAAAACGGTATTCGCAATATAATCTGATTGCACCTGAACATGACCGTATACACCATCTCCAAACGAGAGCGTATCACCATTCCCCAGGATAATGGACGAGGTTGATGTGGTAACCGTGCAGGTATTGGAAGAAGCGGCCATAATCATTAACGGCTTCTGCATGCAAACAGTTAATAGTACGAATCCAACAAGAATCGCCAACAATCCCTTGCTACGCTTTTTGAAAGAAATTTCATTGTTCATATTCTTTCCTCCTACTTCTTTTTCCCCTTTTTTATTTCCGATAAAATTGTAGTTTTGTAAACCAGATATAAAAGTACCATCACCGATACCATCTGTGCCCTATATGTAAAAAAGTAATGTATATACGCATGATTGGATAAAAACAAAAATCTTACATAGGGAATCAAGGCAACCAGACATAAAACTCCGGCTTTATCATAATTCATCTTTGTTTTACGTGTCATATACCAGAATGTTCCCAACACAATCACAATTACTGCCGTAATGACGATTACGGTTACCGGTTTCATATCCTGACTTCCCCAGTACAGACAACCCACATTTCTCTGCCAGATTCCGCCAAGCCGTTGCAGAAATGTTGCCTTCTGCCCTGCCATATCGGAGGTCAGCGTCACATCTCCGACAATTCGTTCCAATGCACTATCCGTTGCCGAAACAATCGCTTCTTTTCCCAACGTTACCCATGCCAGCAACCATTTTAGAAGGAACATCCCGGCGTACCCTGCACACCAGGCACAGCCGGTTCGTAACAAAAGCAACAGGTCCGTTTTATGATTATCCTTCCGACTCTTGTTCTGTTCACTTTTCCAAACAGCTATGTAATATATCATGAAAGGCACCGTAAAAGTCAGAGTTTCTGCCGTAAGAAAATCAAAATATGACGTCAGCATGCCGACTACCAGAAAGGCTGCTATCACATTTCGCATATCAGCCATGCTTTTATGGTTTAAAAGAAACATCACTGCCACAGGCATCAACAAAAATATGAAAGCGTATTCCATACACGTCAAAGCAAATACGCCGTTCACCAAGAGAAAGGCAACTCCGTACAAGGAACCCAATATTTTATAGTTTCTCCGGCACAAAGTCCAAACCACACCGGTATTGAAAAGCACTCCCGCAACCATAATCACCCAACGAATGGTTTGTATATTCATGCAGATAAGCATAAGTCGTATCACTGCTGCATTACCATGCCAGTATCTTGCGTAGGATTCCGTTTCCACTTCTGCACCGTTCATCGCCCGGTAAAAAGAAACATTTACATTCTCATCCGCAACACGATTATAATCCGCACTGATAATTCCTTTCCATAAATTATCACCGTTTCCCAAATGATAGGCTATGCCGACAGAGATACAGTCCGCATAATTGTCTTTTTGAAAATTCATCCATTCGCCCATACTCATTTCGAACAGTTCCTGCTCAGAGAAATACCCGGCACTCTGCCTTGCATCCTCCTCAACCATTGCCTGAGGTACAGCTGCAACGCCAAGCAGGAAAAGCAGACAAATCAAGGCAGTTATTATAAAAATTGTGGGATAAATCAGTAATGTTTTTTTCATATTATCAGCATATTCATTTCTAATTCCGATGTCAATTATTTTGGCAAAATACCGTTTTTTTGTTGTTTATATTTGACAATGATTTCAGGTTTTGTTCGGTAATATTTTACAAATATTTTTATAAAATAAAAGCATGTCTTCGACGCAGCCCCTTTAAGTCAGACCATATTAATCCAACATTCGGACAGCCGCCTCATAAGGCATGCCTTGTTTTATGATATCTCATATGATAATGTAATGTTCCCATCCAGGTCCTTCCAGATAAAAGAATTGCCTTCCCAGAGCATATAACCGCGCCTGCTTCCTTCTTTGGGGATGGAGACAGAGCCGGGATTCATGTATATATAATTCTCTTTCTTCACGCAGGCCGGTACATGGGTATGACCGCACAGTAAAACCTCACCTCCGCAAAGCTTGGGAGGATTATTCTCTCCAAAGATATGACCATGGGTTGCATATACCGCCACATCACCTTGGGTCAGAACTGCATAATCCGCCATGATTGGGAAATCCAATACCATCTGATCCACTTCCGTATCACAATTTCCCCGGACACATAAAATACATTTTTTATATTGATTCAGAATCTCTATAACCGCCTTGGGATTGTATTCTTCCGGCAAATCGTTTCTGGGACCGTGGTAAAGCAAATCCCCCAAAAGAAGGATTCTGTCCGCCTGCTCCCGTTCAAAAGACTTAAAAAGGCTTTTAGCGTGTTTTAACGAGCCGTGAATATCGGATGCGATGAAATATTTCATGATGATATCTCCTTTTATCTGATTACAGTATTATTGTAATTTTAAAAGGAAAAACTGTCAATGTTGAACTATGCCCCAAGAAGACTGAGAATCCAATATATTAGTCCCAGAATCCAGCTTACCAGCACGCCATATAGAATGACCGGGCCGGCAATGGTAAAAATCTTACATCCGATGCCGAAAACCTGACCTTCAAACTTGTATTCAATGGCCGGCGATGCCACGGAATTGGCGAAGCCGGTAATGGGTACCAGTGCTCCCGCGCCTCCGAAGCTTACGATTTTACGGTAGATTCCCAACCCGGTAAGAATTACACTGGTCAAAACCAAAATCAGCGTACAATATGCAGTTGCATCTTCTTTGGGTAAATCAGCTAAATTCATTAACAGATTGGTAATAAGTTGACCAATCAAACATATTGCTCCGCCAACAAGAAACGCTTTTAACATTCTTACCGGCAGACTTGCTGTAGGTGTAACCTGCTTGACATATTCTTCATATATTTTTTGTCCGTTTGCTGTTTCCATGCTCTGTGCCCTTCTTCCTCTCAACCGGTTTGATTTTTTTGGTAGTAGTATGTGTTAATCATACATGCATTATGCATTTTAAAAAGTGCCGGATTCGTTTTTTAATCTCTCTGATTCGTGGTCATCTTTTTCATAATAAAAAACAGAGTGAGGTGTACATTACAATCTCACTCTGTTATATCTTTACTTTCTTCTGCCGACTTGCCAATGAATTATTACAAGCCTCTCATCTATTTCTCCAAATCCACGGTTTTGATTAATTCCCGAATCTGTTCTACCGTTAACCATTCCGTATTATTGTCGGAACTGTAAGAGAAACCTTCCGGCACCTTCTTACCTTTGGGCGCCACACGTTTTCTTGTATCCCATACCATCTGGGGATAGATGATGAAATGCTTGTCGTATTCGTAGGTTGTCATGGAGTCTTCCACGGTAACCATAATCTCATGAAGTTTTTCCCCTTCACGAATACCCACTTCCGGCATCTTACATCCCGGTAACATAGCCTGGGCCAGATCTGTAATCTTGAAAGAAGGAATCTTGGAGATAAAAGTCTCTCCACCCTTAGCTTCTTCCAAGGCCTTGATTACCAATTCCACACCCTGCTGAAGGCTAATCCAGAATCTTGTCATTCTGTAATCCGTTATGGGTAATTCCGTTCCTCCATTCCTTATCATGTTATAGAAGAATGGAATGACTGAACCACGGCTTCCTGCCACATTACCATATCTTACTACCGAGAAACTAATATCCTTAGCGCCGGCATAAGCGTTGGCTGCAATAAATAATTTATCGGAAACCAGCTTGGTACCGCCATATAAATTCACGGGATTTACCGCCTTATCGGTAGATAACGCAACTACTTTCTTAATACCGCGCTCCAAAGCCGCATCTATAATGTTCTGAGCACCGTGAATGTTGGTTTTAATTGCTTCGGAAGGATTATACTCACAAGCGGGCACCTGCTTCATAGCTGCCGCATGAATGACATAATCCACACCTTCGAATGCCAGCATAAGACGTTCCTTGTCTCTTACATCACCAATAAAGAAACGTAACTTATCTTTATACTCTTTGAATTCATTCTGCATGATGAACTGTTTAAATTCATCACGTGAATAAATAATGATCTTCTTGGGATTATAGTTTTCTAAAACATATTTGGTAAAAGCCTTACCAAAGCTTCCGGTTCCGCCGGTAATAAGGATTGATTTATTGTTTAACATCTCTGCCTCCAATTTCGGTTTATGCATAAACACACCTATACTATTATAATCAATTCTGCGCAGAATAGCAATACTTCGATTCATTTACGCCATAATCAAAGCTGCAATATGCGCACCGGTCCGCTAAAACTCAATCTCCTTCAAATATCTGCCCAAAGCATCCTGCCAGGTAGGAAGAGGTGTGAAACCGTTCTCCACCAATTTACTCTTATCCAAACGGCTGTTAAATGGTCTTGCTGCCTTGGAAATACCATATTCCGCGGTAGTCACCGGAGCCACCGTCAAACGTTCGGGACTGTATTCGTCATGTCCCAGGGCACATGCCTGTCTGAAAATCTCTACGGTAAAATCATACCAACTGATGTATCCGCCTTCGTTGGTTGCATGGTAATAACCATATTTGTCAGTTTCTATCATGTCTACAAGAAGTCTTGCCAAATCATAGGTATAGGTGGGGGTTCCAATCTGGTCACACACAACCGTAAGCTTATCTCTGGTTTTTCCCACATTCAACATGGTCTTGATAAAATTCTTACCATTTAAGCCAAATACCCATGCAATACGCACGATAAAAAACTTAGATAAAAGCCCGGAAACCGCCAACTCGCCATCCAGCTTCGTCTGTCCATATACGCTTAAGGGTGCATAATCCTTACAGTCAGGTTTCCAAGGCTCTTCTCCCTGTCCGTTGAACACATAATCCGTAGAAATATACATCATGGGAATGTCCAGTTCCTTGCAGACTGTGGCAATATACTCTGTTCCCAAAGCATTTACTTTATGCACGATTTCACGCTTGTCCTCATCTTCTGCCGCATCTACTGCCGTCCATGCCGCACAGTGAATCACAGCTTCGGGATTGATGTCTTTGAGCACGCTTTCTACCGCTTCCCTGTCCGTAATATCCATTTCATCAATGTCCACGCCAATGGGTTCGTGATTACGCTTTTTTAATTCATTGACTACGTCATAGCCTAACTGGCCTTTGACACCGGTTACTAATACTTTCATTTTGCACCTCGGTTACGTGTATATTCTCAATTTTGTTTCTTATAAATTATTTAACTCTATTATTATAACCTATTTCCTGTTTTACTGCTACAGTATTCTTTATAATTTCTCCATTGATTCCCGCCTTTATTTTCGAAAAATCAAACCTCACACCGGGTTTAATGCAACCGTGCCAAATACTCCGCACGTTCTTCTTCCGGCACCAATAATACCTTTATTCTTATAGAATTTTATCCTTTGTACATTAGTTCCTTATAAATAGTCGTCACTCCATCCTATATCTTCTCCATCACCGGTATCAGGAGTAGATGGTGTAGCCGGTGTTTCCGGTTCTGTTGGAGTACTTGGTACCGACACCTCCGGTTCAGATGGTGTACTCGGTGTAGTTTCCGTCGGTGGCGTTGAAGGTTGCGTTGTAGAAGTTGTGCCACCACCTGACGTTCCACCGCCACTTGGCTGCGTTGCACTAGGTGTGGTCGTTTGCGACGCACTTTCTTCATTCACTGCCGGCTGATTACCAGGCGTTGGCGTGGTTGCGGGTTTGGGAACCGAACCTACCAATGGTTCGCTCATGGCATCAGTTGTTTCGGTAATAACCAAATCCTTTTCTGCTTCCAGCTTAATAAGATAATCTTCCTCGAAATCCTTTAAATCATCTTGTGCAAGTTGAAATACATCTTCCGCTTGTAATTCCTCCACAGGTTTTACTCTGTTCCAAATCTCACCATCATACCACTCCACATAACCTTCGCGAATTCGTATCGTTATTTCAATATTTTCATTTTGGCTTTCAACTATCGTGGTTTGAACATTATCACTTTCTTCTACCTCAGGTTGTGTAATTAAAAATTTAACTGCAAATCCCATCATAAAAGAAACCATCGCAACAGTTATCAAAATAATCCAATATCGTCTATTCATATTAATTGCCCTCCACACTGGAAATAATGCCTTGAATATATGTATAACCTTGACTGCCTTCTTCAAATTCCCCTTTCGCCTGTATCTGTGTCGCTACCGTATATACACTACGATATACCGGCGGACCATAAATAATGTATTTTTCACCGTTCTTCTCAAGTATAATATATCCCCGGAATGCAAAATCCGTTGCGTATCTACTTTCCGGCAAACCGGTTAATACAGACGCAAAACGTATTCTTCCTGACACAGTTTCAAATATTTTATCATTTACAACACCATCTTCCGTCCAATAGGATCTTCCCCCTGCGGTTTTGCGTCCTAACTTCACAAAAGGAAAACTACTTCTGTTGGCATTAGTCATCATAAGCGTACCATACTCTTTCAATGTAAAACCATCCACACCGGTTCCCAGCAATTGCTCTCTAACCGTTTGAGAAATACCTGACTTAAAACGAATTCCTGCCGGTTCCTGCACTCGAATAGAAAAACCATGATAACTAAGTAAGTCCTGCAATCCTGCATGTGATGTTGCAACATAAACACCATTCTCAAACTTAAGGGTCCACACATACATTCCACGCGGAATATTGCCGGAATCATAATAATACATCACCGCTGCTCTTCCTTCCGTATGTGGTAAGTTGACTAAATAACTTCCATCCGTTTTGGCTGCAGAATAAGGAATTCCATCCACATAAATATTAGCATCCGCATAACCGGACGGAGGCGTTATCTTTAATTGATATTTAGGCAACACAACTTCCCGGTTTTTTAGCATTGCTACTGTAGCATTTGATGCTTTGGTAACCGCATACAAGGTATTGTTGTACGAACAAGTTGAAAAAGCTATTGTCCCGGTTCCTAAATTATCATAATAAACTTTAAAACCGCTTCCTTCTTTTTGAAGTACGCTAGCCTTACTGTTTATAAGGTCAATGTATGACAAATAAACTTCATCACCAATGATATCCATGGAAACATCCAAATATTCCGTCATCTGTGTCACAGTAGTATCTACCCACTCTGCACCATCATAAATTGATACGATAGGGTTCGCAGAAGTTCCACCCACAAAGACATAAATTTTGCCATTTATCGCCTTAATAATATGACAATTGGTAGATTTAAGATCGTATTTATGAACAGTATCCCATTCTCCGCTATCTATATCCAACGCATCCACTCTTCCGAAATTTTTACCGCTTCCTGCAAAAAAGTCCGAATAGGCCACGTAAAAATAATCTCCTACTTTACACACAGATGGATTACCAAACTCCTGTACCGATAACGTATTGTTAATCAATACCCCCTTCTTTAAATCATAAAGAATTAGCTTCTTAGTTGTGCCGAAATCCTCAACATATGCCGCATATAAGTTTGCTGCATCTTCTACAAACTGCATATTGGTTACATACGGAGCGGACATTTCCTTAATGATTGTCCAACTATTTCCGGATAATTTACAATATACCGGTTTGTAATCCGTTTTCTTCTGATAAGACAAATATAAAATATCCGAGTTGACAATAATCTGCGGTTCACACGCATTACTGATTGTGGTACCTACCTGCTCCCAAGTAGCCCCATTCCATTTTTTTACCACTACAGAATATGCAGAACCTTGTTGCTCTGTGTATGCTGTATAAACCGTTCCGTTTGCCGCATCCGTGCACATAGAAGGCTTACCATAAACATTATTACCTATACCGGTTCCCATGCTATTCCACAAATCTGCCTGATTATAATCTGCAAATTCAACAGTAAATATCAACTGCGTTTCATCGTTTGAAACTTGTACGTTACTGATACGAATACCACTATTCTGTCCGTCAGAGTAATACAACGTATTCGCAGTATATGATTTGGATAAATCCGTGCTCCCATACGAGGTTTCGCCATTTCCCACATCAATCGCCGCATTGCAAACAGTACTCGTTGCCGTTCCTGCAATCATATCCTTGCCAGCCTCAGGATCCGTTACATCCGGTCTATACACATAAATATAATTGTCTCCGGCTGCATTAGTATGATACTCCACTTTATTATCTACACGATATATTAGTAACCCATCGGATGGTATTTTATATTCAAAATCATACAAACTCTCCGATTGTCTGCGATACTCCAACACAATGTATTCCGAATCCGATAATGGAGTTTGGATTGCATACACCTGATTGCCACCTTCTGCATCTACTGCCGTCAACGTATAAGTCCCTGCCGTAGTAATCCATGGCATATCAATCCATCCCTGCCTAGCTCTCATATAAGACAACGGATATTGCAAAAAACTGCTGTTTGCCGCCATAACATCCCAAGCACCTACAGGCACACCATCATCGCCATACCGATATAAATCAGGAAATCCAAGCACATGCATAAATTCATGCGCGATTACCCCCTGCTCCTGCTGTCCGGACATACCATAATTAGCATCATCCGTAACTAATGAATTAGACGGCATAATAATATAATTACACACCTTTAAGCCTAAAAATGTTTCCGCTCCTCCATACTGCGCCTGATGAGGATGAATAATATCATCTGCTCCCGAAGATGTTCCCTGCACAACAATAGTAAAGCAATCCACAAAACCACTCTGAATATGACTTAAATCAGATGCCGAAATATCTCCTAATGAAATATTACCATTCTGTAATGCGACCATTATCTCTGTTGCTATTTCAGAGCCTGAACTATATTGGTTAGCTGATTTTGACAACGTATATGTATTAACGCCATTGCCATCAGCTAACTCCTGCGGAAAATAATTCTCCACATTTACTTTCCCATCCGAAATTTCAGATATATATTTTTTAAAAGAATTATCATAGGTTTCCTGCTGTATATAATCATAATTGGAATTTTCATTATACATTTTCTTGATTAATGACCAATTACTACGAGTTACTGAACCGGTATCGTATACAGCATTATAGATGTCTCTTGTATCATCATTAAATTTAGCAAAAATAACAAGATTTCCCACCTCTTGTGCGACAGAATTATTAGCCCGGGCACGAAGCGGCAAAGATACTGTTACAAGACATAGTACCAACAACACAATCCATATTCTGTTTCTTATTATTTTCCCTTTTTTCATAATTTTTATCCCACTTTATCGTTCTGTATTACTATTCCGACAACCCTAATTCCACTCTACATAAGCAGGCAGTCCAAGATACGCATGATCAATAATAAACGCTTCAATATCGGTATCTTCTGCATATAAATACTTTTGCTTTGACTTGTTGTAGGCGTAAACTACACCGCCATTGTTACTTATTTTATCTTTCTGTTCTACGGTTGTGTTTCCCTTTTCATTAAATTCACCTGTATATGTTCCACCATCATATTTCATGGTAAAATCGCCTACAGTAATCCCATTATCAAAGGTTCCGCTACATTCTTTCAACAACTCACCTTCCGGAGTATAGTAAGAAACTGTATATCCCTCTGCATAATTTCCATCCTTCCAAAAAGCTTCCGCCAAAATTTCACCGGATGCATCCACTTTATAATAGACAAATGATGAATCTTCTCTTAAAACAGAAATCTCCGTACTATATGTATCGGATGTAATTTGTGCCACATAATCATTTCCGCTGTATAAAGTTTTACGGCATACCCCCACCAATGCATCCTGCATTTCTTCTCCCCACGCCTCGGAAAGAATCATTGCTTTTATCCCTGTTTTATCATCTGCGCTCAACGTCGAAATAAAAGTATTCATCATATCGGTAACACCTTCATCATCCTTATCCCGATAGACAATTACGTTACTAATTGCCGCGACATTTGCTTCTGAAGGATAATATGTATGTCTTCGTATCATAGTTTCGCGTAATTTTTCAGCATCTCCCAATGTTTCATATACCTGAATCAACGCGTCGAAATCAGCTTCCGTAAAAGCATCCATGAGCCACAATTTGTCATAATATTCCACTGCCAAAAGCAAGTCCGTCTCTTCCGTACCCAACTCTGCAATTGCGATTCTATAATCCGTTTCCGTGCACAGTTCCACTACTGCTTCTTCGCTTGATACCACAACCGCTTCCTCTTCATTGCCAGCGCATCCATATGCCAAAAACGACACACACATAAGCATCGTTACATATAACATTTTTCTAATTAACTTTTTCATAAGTATGCCCTCAAAACCTTCTTCCTTCACAAATCACATATGTTTCTCTTGATCATATTCAAATATACTCATGCCGATTCTCTCCGTTCGTTGTTCTCTCAAAAACTCCTCAAACTATCAAAAGAAAATATGCTTTGTATCTATTATTGTAAAACAACCTAAAAGAAAAACAATCTGCAAAAGTTACAAAAAGAGAAAATTCCATCCCCGACAGAATTATCTCTTTTTATCACATCATCTCTAAATTATATCACAAAGTATTCGGTTTACAATTGATTCTCGTCAACAATTATTTTAATCTCTCTGATACAAATCCCTAGTATATACCTTGTCTTTTGCAATCTGAAGTTCATCACTCATACGGTTAGCAAGAATAACGTCGCACTTCTCAACAAATTCATTGAAGTCACGTACTACCTTACTCCCAAAGAATGTATCTTTCTGCAAAGTAGGTTCATAAATCAAAACCGTTGCACCTTTTGCCTTAATACGTTTCATTACCCCTTGAATGGAGCTTTGACGGAAGTTATCAGAGTTGGTTTTCATAGTAAGACGATAAATACCCACTACGCAATCATTGCCCGGGGTACCATCCGTCCCCTTGGAATTATCTTCATCATAATATCCACCTTGCTTAAGCACCTGCTCCGCAATAAAATCCTTTCTTGTACGATTGGAATCTACAATTGCACGAATCAAGTTCTGAGGTACATCATCATAGTTAGCCAGCAACTGCTTGGTATCTTTCGGCAAACAATATCCGCCGTATCCAAAAGAAGGATTGTTATAATGGCTTCCGATTCTGGGATCTAAGCATACACCTTCAATGATGGCACCACTGTCCAATCCTTTCAATTCCGCATACATATCCAGCTCATTAAAATATGCAACTCTTAATGCAAGATATGTATTGGCGAACAACTTAATCGCCTCTGCTTCTGTAGTATCAATGAAAAGCATATGCATATCCTTCTTAATTGCCCCTTCTTTTAGCAAACCTGCAAACTTCTCAGCCCGGACAGACTTCTCGCCAACAATAATTCTGGACGGATAAAGATTATCGTACAAAGCCTTGCCTTCCCGCAAAAATTCCGGTGAAAAAATAATATTGTCCACACCATACTTCTCACGAACACTTTTTACATATCCAACCGGAATGGTTGACTTAATTACCATTGTTGTGTTCGGATTATATTTAATAACTTTTTCGATAACATCTTCTACCGAGCTTGTATCAAAAAAATTCTTCTTAGTATCATAATTCGTCGGTGTTGCAATAATTACATACTCAGCTCCGGTTAGTGCCTCCTTATAATCAGTTGTCGCTCGAAGATTCAACTCATGAAAAGCTAAATATTCTTCAATTTCTTTGTCCACAATAGGAGACTGCCTATTATTAATCATTTCTACCTTTTCCGGAATAATATCCACAGCCACAACTTCATTATGCTGTGCTAATAATATGGCATTTGATAATCCTACGTATCCTGTTCCAAATATTGCGATTTTCATGTTTTCCTCCGAGTGTTCTTATGAATCTTTATCGCCCACTAACATCTAACCTTCAACAGTGTTGCTTCGCCAATCATATGGCATCTTCCCAATCCTGCTGGTAAAAAAATACATTCACCCTTTGTAAATCTCACAGGTTTGCATGTCCCATCTCCATATTCGATACCTCCGTTTCCTTCCAAACATAAAAGCACTTGAAATGAAGACTCTAAAACCGAAAAAGAGAATCCTTTCGTTACCTGAATCCGTTCCGTCTCGAAATATTTGCATCTGCACAATAGTTCTCTTGAACATCCCGGATAGTAACGAACCATTCTTGCATTCTGCCTTACACTGTCCTGCGGATTCATGTTCATGACTTGTATCGCTTTCTCGAAATGCAGTTCGCGCATTTTTCCATTCTTATCAACGCGATTATAATCGTACACTCTATACGTTACATTAGAGTTTTCCTGAATCTCTGCAATAAGTGCGCCTGCACCAATGGCATGTACCGTACCCGCCGGCATAAAAAATACATCACCTTTATTGACCGCAACTTTCTGAAGATGCTTTGATAAAGTCCCCTCTTCTATGGATTTCTTTAGCTGTGCCGGAGTTACCTTGTGGGCAAAGCCATATATAAGGCTCGCACCCGGCTTGGCATCCATCACATACCACATTTCAGTCTTACCATTCTGACATTCATGTTCACTTGCATATTCATCATCCGGATGCACTTGAACAGACAGATCTTTTTCAGCATCAATGAATTTCACCAATATAGGAAAGCCACGCTCTACATCTACCTTTGTTCCCATGTACTCAGGATGCTGTTCAAGTACTTTATCTAACGTCTCTCCTGCAAATTCTCCATTAATAACAAGACTGGGTCCATCAGGATGTACCGAACACTCCCACGTTTCTGCCAAAGGTTCCATATTAATTTGTTTGTTATACTCCGTTTTAAGACGTGTTCCGCCCCATAAGGAGTCTTTCCCTTCCGGCCTCAACAACATCGGTTCCATCCGTTACGCACCTCTGTCAATCTTAATTCAATGAATAAACAGTCTTATCCGCTTGGCTGATATCCTTACCAACCTGCACTTCAATTACATTCATATCTGTATCAGCAATCAAGGTGTGTTTACATCCTGCTGCAATAGTAACAACATCTCCGGGACGTAACACCTGCTCCATGCCATCCACAATGGTTCTACCATTACCATTCAATACAGTCCACACTTCATCACGATATTCATGACTGTGATATTTCATTTGGTTTCCTGCATGAAGACTAACCTTAACAGTTAATGCTTCCGGCTGTGCATCTATAACCGTATATGTTCCCCATGACTTCTCAGCATATCTTACACTTTCACTGATTTTCTCTACATAGGGCTTCATATAACCACTCTGCTCTTTATCTGACACAAGAATACCATCACAGCTTGCTGCGATTACCATGTCTTTACAACCCATACAAAGAATGGGAATATCCAATTCATTGACCACATTGGTATTAGTACAGGTATCATCCATGGTTACATTACCTTTGGCAACATCGGCCATAACTTCCGCCATCATGTTCCATGTTCCGACATCCTTCCAGTCACCTGCAAAACGCATAGCCTGAATACTGGGTTCCTTCTCAACGACAGCGTAATCG
Source organism: Lachnospiraceae bacterium (assembly GCA_045590555.1). Taxonomy (GTDB): domain Bacteria; phylum Bacillota; class Clostridia; order Lachnospirales; family Lachnospiraceae; genus UBA3766. The sequence continues at coordinate 58,873 of JAZNRC010000022.1, forward strand.
AAGCTAATCTTTTCTAAAGTATCGTATTTCGCATATAAATCACGATAATCCGTAAAATCAATCATGCTATGCGCCTTTTCCATAAGGTAGCCCAATTTAAAAGCAAATACACCGGCATTCCACAAAGCGCCCTGCTCAATATATCTCTTGGCAGTTTCAGTGTCAGGCTTCTCTTTAAATTCCTTCACAACACTAACATTGTCTGCTGATTCCGGAATAATATAACCATATTTCTCACTGGGATAGGTAGGTTCAATACCCATTAAGGTAATATTGGCTTTTTTCTCGTCCACAAGCGCTCCCAGTTTCTTTACTGCTTCGTAATAAGCATTGCTTACATAAGGATCTACAGGACAAACTGCCACAGTCTCATCCGAATCAACACCCTTCTCATCATGAAGAAAAGCAGCTGCCAAAGCAATTGCAGGAAAAGTATCTCTTCTGCAAGGTTCAATACATACAGATACTTTATCTCCAAGTTGGTTACGAATGGCACTTACCTGAGATTTGCTGGTAGCTATGGTAACTGTTGCCTCCGCATCTACTGTAGTAATCTGACGATATACGCGCTGTACCATAGATTCATACTCGTCATTCTCATCCTTAAATAATTTAATAAACTGTTTACTTCTAATATCATTTGATAAAGGCCACAGTCTTTTACCGCTTCCGCCGGAAAGTAAAATAATATTCATTTTCATCCTCCATGTACTATTTATCTAATCCATGCTGCCCATTTTGCTCTGTATTCTTCAGCAGTCATTCCTTCTTTATCATCGAACATCTTTTGTAATGTGATTACATCGACAATTCCTGATTCTTTAGCAACTACATCTATTGATTTAATACTAAAACGAAGTAATTCTTTTGCCGCATTAAATCGTCTGTTATCCACGTATTCCTCAATAGTGATGCCATACTGTGAAACAAACATTTCATTTAACTCTTGTACAGACTTATGATTTATTTTTTCTATGTGTGCAACAACATCTGCATCGATATATTGTGCATTTAGTTGTTCGCGTACCTTATTTGCAATTTCTTTCCCTTCACCGGAATTATAAACATTTAAATCTGATACTTCAAATATAATCCGATTTAATAATTTTAAGAGCAATTCACCTGAAACCAATTCCGCATTAAAGTTTTTATTTTTCTGCTGTAACATTATTTCTTCTACGGATTTATTCCACTCCTCTATATTAGCAGCATGAAATACGTTACTTTGATTGTACTTTTTAAATAATTCATAATATCCTGCAGCTACATTTCCGTTAAAATGTACCCATGCAAGTTTCCAACCATCCTGCTCGTTACTAATATGCTCATAATGTTCCATACAATGAATGAGCGCACAATCACCTTGAGACAGAGTATAGCAAACATCCTTTACATCCAGACTTCCGGTGCCTTCCAAAACCATCATAAATAAATACGAATCTAAATTCTCTCGAATACACTTATGCGGTTTCAGACTATGAAGGCGTCCCACTTCCTGCACATATAAAAGATTCTGCTTGGCAAAATCACTCGGCGTATGAATGTATCTTTCTGATTTCGTGGTATTATTATCTGAAAATAAACCCTCTTCTTTAATCATCTTATTCCCTCCTATACACGCTCACGCCAATAATCCAAGGTTTCCCTAATTGTCTGCTCTATGGCTATCTCCGGTTTCCATCCGGTCAACTCATGAATCTTAGTAATATCCGCTTCGATAATTGGCACATCTACCGGGCGAATCTTATTGGGGTCAATCTCCACACTGATATCAACCTCTGACATCGAAATAATCGTATCCAAAATTTGACGAATCTCCTGAGCATTACCGCTTCCCACATTATACGTTTCTCCCGGAATACCCGTTTGTATCAACTTTACATAAGCTCTTACCACATCTCTAACGTCTGTAAAATCCCTACGCGCCGCCAAATTACCCACCATCATAATAGGTTCTCGTAATCCCTTCTCAATCTCCGCTACTTGTTTGCAAAAATCAGATACAACAAAAGTAGGCGCCTGACTCGGACCAATATGATTAAAAGCTCGCACCATCACCAACTCCATATCATATGCTTTGGAATAGATATTTCCTATCATATTTTGACACGCCTTAGTCGCCGCATATATATTGCCCGGACGCAAATGATTATTCTCCGTAATCGGTGTTTCGCCCGACCTAATGTGTCCATATTCTTCACCGGATCCAATCAAAAGTACACGCGGTTTATAGAACAATTCCCTGATTGCGTCCATAACATTCAAACTACCCTTAATATTTACATCTACAGTGAGTCCCGGATTCTTCCATGCATATCCGACGGAACTCTGTGCTGCTAAATGGAATATATAATCCGGTCGTATTTCAAATAACAAAGCCACAATTTCCTCTTTATTCATTATATCCAAATCATATATTCTCGCATGAGAATTCTCCAACTTTTCATGTGGCAGTTTAGTCGCATAAGCCACTATTCCATTCTTAATCATTTCTTCAATTAAATAGTTCCCCACAAAGCCGGCGGCACCAATGATTAATCCCTTTTTCATATATCAATCCACCCTTTTAGTAGGAAAAGGAATTCCGTCAAGAATTCCTTTTCACATATCTCTATTCTACATTCTTGGTATTATACTTCCATTGCTTTCTTCATGGAAGCTTCCTGTTTTGCCAACTGTCTGTCATGCTTTGCCATAATTTCAACTAATTCTTCGTAGGAAGTCTTCTGAGGATTCCATCCGAGAACAGTCTTTGCCTTGGTAGGATTACCCCAAAGGTTGTCTACGTCGGTAGGTCTGTACCACTTCGGATTTACACACACAAGCATCTTACCGGTTGCTGCGTCATAACCCTTCTCATCAATACCGGTACCTTCCCATCTGATGTCAATGCCGTTTGCCTTAAATGCCTTTTCCGTAAAATCTCTAACTGTATGCTGTTCGCCGGTAGCAATAACGAAATCTTCCGGTGTATCATGCTGGAGAATTAACCACATACATTCTACATAGTCCTTAGCATATCCCCAGTCACGGAGGGAGTCCATATTACCAAGTTCCAAATGGTCCTGAAGACCTTCTGCAATACGGCCTGCTGCCAAAGTAATCTTACGTGTAACGAATGTTTCGCCACGTCTTTCGGATTCATGATTAAAAAGAATACCATTTACGGCGAACATACCATATGCTTCACGATATTCTTTGGTAATCCAGAAACCGTACTGCTTTGCAACAGCATAAGGACTGTAGGGGTGGAAAGGAGTTGTTTCACTCTGAGGAACTTCCTCTACCTTACCATATAACTCTGAAGTAGAAGCCTGATAAAATTTGGTCTTCTTCTCAAGCCCGAGAATTCTGATTGCTTCCAATACACGAAGCACACCGATTGCATCTACGTCCCCTGAATATTCAGGTGCATCGAAAGATACCTGAACGTGAGACTGCGCTGCCAAGTTATAAATTTCATCCGGCTGTACCATCTTAATAATACGAACCAAAGATGAAGAATCGGTCATATCACCCTCATGTAATGTAATTGCATTCTTTGCAATCAAGTGATCAATCTTTGCTGTATTGGAAATAGAAGAACGACGTACAATACCGTGCACTTCATATCCTTTTTCTAATAAAAATTCTGCCAAATATGAACCATCTTGTCCATTAATACCTGTAATTAACGCTGTTTTCATTACTACGTTCCTTTCTTAATTTCCATTTGTTCTATAATACTTTATTTTTGGTAGAAAAGCAAGTATATGTCTATTTAATGCTTTTACATTTAGTTGCTTCTAATCTTTAAACCCCTAAATAACGCATTGGATCATCAAAATAAATACTTAATTCATCAAATTCTTTAATTGATTTATAAAACGTGCACACGCCACATTGAGAATAACCATTTCTCCATATTTCTTTTGCTCTATCTCCATTATAGATAGTACCTAAATCACTTTTCATTACATTCCCTATCGTATTTTCCGGTGAATTATCATAATCAATACAACTACAGAAGTTTACATCTCCATTCACCAATACTTTCGTATGAATAATTGGATACATACAAGGAATCGGATTTCGATATACCGTCGGACACCAAGTTGCATCATATGGTAATTGTTTATTTGTATCCATGGCTCCGCCCCAATTACAATAGTCAGTAAGGACTTCATATGGAACAATTTCACCAAAATTATCCATCATCCAATTTTCAATTTCATGATTCGTTCTTTTATGCAAGTTTCTAAATCCGAAAACTATTATGGTATCCTTTTTCACCTTCATTATTCTCTGGATACTTTGTACCATTTGATTATAAATTCCCTTTCGTCTGGTCATTGTAGAATACTCATCTTCGTCCATTCCATAAATTGAGATTTTTATTCTCAGACAACTATTAACAATATAATCTAACTCTTCATCATTATATTGATACGCCATAACAGCATTTGTTACAAATCCAATATTATTAATAGCTTGCTGACTTTTAAGAAATTGAATACGTTCTATTAAATATTTATCCAAAAAAACATCTCCTATTTGAGGAGTCATAATAACATCCCCCCCACCCAAGGAAATATAATCATTTATCGCTTTTTCAAATACATCCATACTCATAGTTTCTTGCTTTCTCGTCATTTTCTCGCATGGACATATTAAACATCTAAGATTACATATATTAACCGTTTCAATGTGTAAAAAAAGCGGGCGACACATTTCATTATAATAAAATGTTTTCTTAAACTTATTTTTATTCATATAGGATACATTTCCAAAAACTATATCATCGCTCTCATTCTCATCCCACCATGGTTTATCATCTACATTAATTTGAATTTCATGTTTATTATTTATCTCTTGAGAATTAAACCATTGAACACCCTCCTGAACAAAAGTAACACATAAAATATAGTGACCTTTTTTCGTTGGGATTTGAATTGTAAATTGCATATCACTTTTCATCCCTGGTTGCGTCAACGGTATCGGGTTTCTAATACCATCATGAACAATTGTTTCTCCTCCTAAATCAAACCAATGATAAGATACATAAAGTGGCATTTCCGCAAAGCTATCTATCACATATTTTGATTTGTTATAAATGCTTGCTTTCACTGTAACCACTTCATTTGGTTCAAAAGTATTCGTTTCCAATTCAAATTGTAATACAATTTTTTTCGCTTCATCAATACTAATGTGTTCCACTTTTACTCATCCTCCTAATACCCAATACTCATTTAGTACGAATTAAAAGATTATTGTGCTTTTGTTCCGTCCACCTTATATACTTTTCTTTTATTCAGCAAACTTTTAGTAAAATCAGCAAACGGCACTTCCAAAAAACAATGCATTATCCATGCCAAAAACACAAATACAATTAAGGCTATCAATGTATTTACATACATATTCGAACATACTCCTCGTAAATATGCCAGAAACGAATAGCCTGCTGCACCATGTATCATATACAATGGAAAACTGATTTCCGCAACAAAATCAATCACCCTCATTTTTAATTTAGATATTTTTTCTCTATGTGCATACATTAACACAAAGATTATTAGTGCTGATCCATAACTCACAAAGTAAAGCAAATATTTTGTAGGATAAAAGAAATAGCAATTTAACATAAATAGCATATATAAGTATACTATTCCACTTATAGCTTTCATTTTTGAAATTTGCCTCGACATCAGTTGATAGAACAGCATTCCAATACTTATAATTGGCAAATACATAGAACCGTGACATATAATAAATAAAATTTTGTACATTTGAAAATTCTCTATAATTAGGTCATTCAACAAATTATGTGTAGAGATTATAAGTAATGTCCCAACTGTTGAAATAACTATAAGTGCATTCTTCTTATTGCAACTTATAAAAATTAAGAAGGCAAAAATCAAATAAAAAAACATTTCACATTCTAAAGTCCAACTCACACCATCAATTCCCGGGCTCCAAAACCACAAACGAAGCAAAGACCAATTTGACAAATACGTGCCAAAATTGTGAGTGAACGGAATCATATGATATTGTGCAGACAACCAAAGTACCATATAACTAAAAGCTAATCCTATAGCATATAATGGGTATATTCTTAAAACTTTTTTACTCAAAAAGAGAAATGCGCTATTTTCCCTCGCAGAGTTTAAAATCAAAAAACCACTAATCATGAAAAAAATTGCCACACCAAACATTCCAAAATCAAAGTTTAGACTCTGGAAGAAATTAGCTATAAAATAGAAAAATGGCTTCTCCGTCTCAACACCACTCGGATAAAACGCCAAATTTGCACATACTTCATCAATAGTATAAAAATTATGACCCCAATGACAATATAACACTGAAAGAGCTGCACACCCCCTCAATAGTTTTATAAACTCATAGAAATCATGCTTTTTATCCATTCTACCTATACCACTCTTTCAAACTTCACCAATCACAAACTTTCATTTTGTATCTCTTCGGTTTTACTTTTTTTAACACTTTTAAAGACATGTTTTTTTCCGACAAAATAATTAATAATAATAACCAATACAGTAATAAAAATTTTACTAATCGTCTTATTAATATCAAACGCTTCGACCAAAATAATTAATCCAAAATAATCAATTAATGCGGTCGCCCCTCTTGCTATTAAAAAGCGAAAAAACTCTTTAATAAGTTCCCAGAAATTTGCACACTTACTATGAAACACAAAATTTTTATTACATAAATATGCTGCCAACTTAACAACAATTAATGTAATTAAATTTGCAATTTTATACTCTACATTTACCATTATTAAGACACGAAAAAGAAGTATGTTCAACACAGATGTTGCGACACCAAAAATTCCGTATAATATTGTTTCCTTATTTATACTTTTCTTAATTATTTTCTCAATAACATTCTTAACTTTCAACATACTTCCTATCCTAATTAATGATTATCACAATCCATCTTCCTTACTCTATATTGAATATCTTCAAGAATTTGTCTATTTTTGGCAATGACATCAGCTTGCAAACCAATAATAATTGTCATAAAACCCATCAAAATTAATATGCTGGATAAAATTAAAGATTGAACATGTCCACCTGCATCACCCAGAAAGCAAAATACCAAGTATCTAATCCCCAGTGCAACACCGGATATAAAAGGAATCAAACCGACTATCGTAAAAAATTTGAGCGGTTTGTACATAATAAATGCGCGAATAATTGTAACCATACTTTTTTTTACATATCCAAACATACTACTAAACAAACGAGATGGTCTCAACTCAGCATTGGTTCTAATGGGAACAGACTGCATCGCAATCTTCTCTCTTCCTGCTTGTACAATAGTTTCTAATGTATATGTATACTCATTCGTAACATTTAATCTCATCGCAGCTTCCCTACTATATGCTCTAAATCCGCTTGGTGCATCAGGAATATCTGAATTTGATGCCTTTCGTACCACCCAACTTCCGAAATGTTGTAATTTCTTTTTCAATGGTGAAAAATGCGCTGTTTGATCTATTGGTCTTGCACCAATTACTATATCTGTTTTCCCTTCAAGTATAGGTCGCACGATAGTCTCAATATCTTCACCACAATACTGATTGTCAGCATCAGTATTTACAATTATATCTGCACCATTACGAAGACATGCATCAATACCTGCCATAAATCCTTTTGCCAATCCTTTATTACGCTTAAAATTGACAACATAATTAACCCCCCAATTGCGTGCAACTTCAACCGTATTATCCTTACTTCCGTCGTTAATTATAAGATATTCTATTTCATCAATTCCCTCAATGTGTTTCGGCAAATCATTTAATGCAATTTCTAAAGTTTCTGCTTCATTATAACAGGGAATTTGAATAATTAGTTTCACAGCAAAAAATCTCCTTTATATAATATTATATAATTTCTTCTAATCTTTAAATAACTATAGTTTTTGATAAACATATACCATTTGACTTGTTCTGCCAACATCAGTCGGATAAATAACATCCAAGCTATATAATTCCCCAACATATGAATAACTTTTTTGTGAAATTAATTTTAAATTATTTTCTTCGCGTTGTTTTGTCGACACAAGATATATGGGAGCAGTACCACACTTTTCTTTTACACTATCAAATGAGTCATAGTTAAATACATAGTTACCATTCAACTCTCTTAAATTAGTAATTAAATTGTAAGAAACAAATGTATTATCATTTAAATCTATCATCACATACGCTCCAGATTCTATTATTTCAGTCATATCACATAAAAATTGCATATTTCCATCATATTCTTTTGTTTTTAATAGCGTCAAATTAAACGGAGCTCCTACCACAATAGATATAATCATACATATTACAACTAATTTTTTTGAATCCATAATACATGCAAATGATATAACTGCTGCAGGAATTAAAACAATTATAAAATATCTTGATGCACTATAATTAATAGGTGTATCAATATTAATAAATGTATATATAGCCAATGCATATATCCAAATAGCTGTAACACAAATATATTCAACTGAAATTTTCTTTTTTGTAAAAAAAGAAATTATAAGAACAGGAAAAGTTATCCACCCCATAGCAAGAGAAATATTTACAATATTAAGTCTTAGTATAGACCACACGCCCATGTTTACATACAACTCTCTAAAACGCCATGAACCAACTCCTTGAGGTACCTTGTCTGTATAACCTATTTTATAGCCTAAATATATAGTATACATCAAAATAACTGCTAATATTACCTTTAATATAACTATTATATATTTATTATCTATTTTATTAATCTTGTCTAAATTAATATTTTTTCTATTAACTATAAATAACACAACAACTTGAAATACAAATCCTGTTAGTGCCATAGCCATAATAATCATTAACATGTCATTTGTATTCAAACCGTCAATACGTGTCCCCAAATTTCCTCTTAAATAACAATATGATACTTTCATAGCATATAAATTTGATAAAAACAATGCCACACTAAATATCATATTAACAATTGCATAACATTTTTTCCTTCTCTTCACATGTAAAAATAGAATGCACACATAAAAAATTGGAAAATACATAAAAATACTAATATGCGCCACACAAAAAGCAACGGCAGAAATGCCCGCCATAACTTTTATGGCATCTCCTTTTTCAGTTAATAAAAAAAGAGAAAAAACAAACAAAAAAGTAATCAATCCTTCCGAAAGTGGTAACTTATATAAATATAGCGTCAAAGGCGAAAATGCAAATATTATTAGTGCACACATTATTTTCAGAAATGTCATTTCCATATTTTCTAAAACAAAATATATAGACGAAATCGTTAATATATATAAAATCGATAGTATGAGGCATATATTGTCGATTCCAAACATTTTTGCCGATAACGCTAATACAGCAGGCCATGTTGGCAAACCATGATATTCGTATACATATTCATCCTCGTTTATCTCAATGGGATATATACCAACTTGATTACTCTGCAAAATCAATATTTCACTACGAATACTTTCATCTTGAGAGATCGCATATTCTTTTAATACTACTTGTGCAGTTGCTTTATCCGTTAATAATTGTATCGCTTTTGAAACATAACACCCAGAATCAAAAAGCGGTGCTACTGGTACAGACTTTAATGCTATGATAATCAATCCCGCAAACAAAATTATCATTAACAATAGATACTTTTTAATATCCCATTCAATCAATTCGTACAATATTTTTCTTTTTTTGATTACTGTAAATAACAATAAAATCAATCCCAAAATGCAACTATAAACCATTGCATTTTTCACCATAAATCGGTCAAAAAATAATAATACTGCACTAATAATTGTGTAATGAACTACCCAATTCCCCACACCTAATATAACTAGTTTTACGATATTAATCTTATCATTCTGTACATTAAGAATATATACACTCGAAACAATCAATCCAACACAAAAAAATATAAAATACAGCATAAAGCTTAAAGGTTTTAGCAACCTACTCCTTTCTCATCCTATCATATAATATTTCCATTTCTTCGCCTATCATAGAAAAAATTTTCGTCTCGCACATACAATCAGTAAACTTATTGCATTCCGTCATAACTTCATGTAACGGCAATGAAAAAGTAATTCTATGTACAAAATCCTCTACTTTTTCTACATAATTATCAGAACTCAAATATTCTTTGCTATACTCCAGCGCATTCTTGCCGCATTGTGTACAATCCAACTCGCCCTTTACAATGTTTTCAAGCAAAGAGCAAAGCTCGTTTTCCATATCATTAGGATTTATTTTATAAATACAATCATCAGGCACTTCGGCATACACACCCGTATTCACCGCAATAATTGCTTTTCCGCATTGCAATTGTTCAACTAAAGATGCCGAACCACCTTCCAATGCAGGCCAACGTAAATTCGTTATTAAATCTGCATTATCATAATATGCTTGTAATGTCTTATCATCAACGTAATCCAATAACTTTACATTATCTTGCAAACCATAGTGCCTAATTAAAGAATTTAATTGTTCAACATATTCCCCATTATTCAAGGCCCCTATCACCGTGTATTTTACAGCATTTCTTAATAAATCGCTTTCTCCGATTGCTTTAATTATAGCATCTACATGTTTGTTTGGATTTACGACTCCAACGGTCAATAATTCAATCGCTTTACGACTCTTAGACACTTTACTTTTTTGTGATAACATTTCATTTTCGTACAATAACGGAACAACTTGAACAGGACCATGATAATCTTTTAGTACATAATTCTTATGGTATTGAGAGTGCACAATCACACCTAACGCATTACTGAAAATTTCATCTAACATATTATATTTTAACAAGTCAATTTGCATCCAATCGTTAATACAATTAGCGGCTTCTAATATATGCCCTGCCTCTGATTCGCCATATTTTTCCCGCAACAATTCAACGTATTTATTTGGATTGTTTTTATATACTATATAATATCCTCTAATAAAATTGTGCATACAAATATCATGTGCAATAACAATTCCGGGTTTCAATTTTAAAATATCATATATCATCCCATGATATTCGACATTATCACCCATATTATATATACACAAATCATACTCTGATAATTTTGATACAATAGCCGAAGACGAATAGTAAATACAATTCACCGAGGAAGTATGCATAATTGCATCCTTGGTAGGAGCCTCTGACTTACAATACACAAAAATATCAACGTCTAAAACTTTACTCAACGCTGCTACTGCACATTTACTATATTTTCCTATAGCACTTTTCTTTTCAAAAGGTGTAAACCAAGCAATTTTCACTCTGTCAACCTCCTAATCACATTGTCCCATGTGATTCCCAATTCTTCTAATAACGGCAAGCCATTCATTCCCATTTCTTTTGCCTTATGTCTATTCATATACATCTTATCCATTGCTTCTGCCAAATCCTGTGGCGTGGGTGCAGTCATATATCCGGTTATTCCATCCTTGACAACAACATCTGTTCCGCCGGCATCTGTACATGAAATCATTGCTTTCCCTGCTTGAAATCCTTCTAATGTTACATATCCGTAACTATCTTCATCATATGGAATATATATTCCGCCTAAAGATGCTTGAAACAATTCAACTTTCTCTTGTTCAGAGATAAAACGATTTAAATATGTGACCTTATCATGCAACTGATACTTTTCGATTAATTCAAAAATCAATTCTTCATCTGAGGGTGCATCACCCTTGCCGGCAATAACTAATTTAACATTACTCTTTGTATAACGCATTGCTTCTACTGCCATATGCTGTCTCTTAGAATAATTCACTCGGCTGGGATAAAAGATATAATCTCCATATTCACCTGTAATAGAATACAATGATGCATCCATTAAAGGAGGATATAATACCTCCGACTGTATCCCATTAAATTGCATTAATCTATTGCTTACCACATGGGAATTCGTAAATATTCTACCTTCCAATGGTTTGAGATATTTATTATCCATATTAATTATACTCTGCCGAATTGCATAATCATTTGGATCATTATCATCAAACATACCATATTCTGTCCCATGTAAATCGTACGCTTGTCTAAATTGATGCAGTAACCATAGCTTTTTATTTGGATGTTCAATATAATATGCCGGAAATTTTAAAGCAATTACTAAATCAACATTATCCAACTTATTTAAGCATACAGCCGAAATAGATGCCAATATATTTTCTTTAGGTACCCAATTAAACGGATATGTAATTACTTGTGATTGATGTCCGTATTCTTTAAACTTGCCACACAAACTATCTGCCAAAAATTCCGCTCCTCCGTACAAAAACGGAACCATATTATTTACTATTGCAATTTTCACTCTGTGAACCTCCTAATAACATTATCCCATGATATATTAAGTTCATCCAATCTTTTCTTAGCATTAATCCCCATTAATTCGGCTTCTTTTTTATTCTCATACAATTTATCAAAAACAGCGGCCAACGCTTGTGGCGTAGGTTCAACTATACAGCCATTATACCCATCCTTAATTAATTCATCTGTTCCGCCACTGTCTTTACATGTAATTACAGCCTTACAACTATGATGTGCTTCTAACGAAGGATAACCATAACTATCTTCATCGAAAGGAATATAAATTGCAGCCAAACAATCAGCCAAATATCTTACCTTTTCTTCTTCTGTTATCCAACGATCATCAATTGTAACTTTGTTCTGAAGATTGTAATCATTTATTTCTTTTGCAATTGCTGCTTTTATTACTTCATTTTCCGTCTTGCCGGATACAACAAGCTTGACAGGCGTTTTGGTATACTTCATTGCCTGAACAGCTAACAACTGTCGCTTGTGTCCACATATTCTACTTGAATAATAAACATAATCACCGTAAGAATTACAACGGAACGGTTTCTCATCATATAAAGGCGGATATACTACTCCCGCCTCAATGTTATTATATAATTTGAGTCGATTCGACACCACTTGAGAATTTGTATAAATTTTCTTAGACTCCTCAAATGCAACCTCATCAGCACGCTTCATATATTCACGAATAGCATAAGTTCTGTCTTCTCTCGGGAAAGCATTATATTCCGTATCCCACAAATCATAAAACTCTCTATAATGGTGAATAAACCATAGATATTTATCCGGGTGTTTTAATAAATATGCCGGCATACGAATCGTAATCAATCGATCACAGCACTCTTCCAAATGATACATTCTTAATCCGATATTTTGACTCAACAAATAGTTGTAATTGGATGAATATGGTATTTTAATCGCCTGTGCCTGATGTCCATATTCATTAAGTTTTTCTTCCAGCCAATCTACAATAAATGTTCCACCACCTTCAACAAAAGGAACAATTGTGCTAGCAATAATAATTTTCATATGTTACTCCATTACATACTTTTTAACAGTATCACAAATATATTTTACATCTTCACGTGTAAGTAAGCCATGCGTAGGTAAGTTCATACCTTTGCTTGCCACTTCTTCACTGACAGGACATTTAGCATTAATATCCTCATATACAGGCATCTGATGCATAGGATAGAAAATAGGTCTGGTTTCAATACCATCAGCCTTCAATTTTTCCATTAACTCATCTCGGCCAATTTTAACTTTGTCTGTCAACAAAATTGAGAACATCCACCATACACTTTCTGCATTATCTGTAACCTTTTGTTGCGCGATATATTCCTCACAACCAACAAATTCTTCCATATACCAAGAAGCAACTTTTCTTCTGTTAGCAATATGTTCATCAATATTTTCTAATTGTGCCAATCCAATTGCTGCCGCAATATTAGTCATTCTATAATTATATCCCACCTCGACAAACCAATATCTGCGCTTCGGATCTTGTCCCTGTCCTTTCAGTATTCTCATATGATCTGCTATTTCTTTATTATTTGTTACAACCATTCCTCCCTCACCGGTGGTAATGATTTTATTTCCAAAAAAGCTAAATGTAGCAGCATCACCAAACGTTCCGGTTACCTTTCCTTTATACGTCGAACCATGACATTCAGCCGCATCTTCCAGAACAAACAAATTATATTTCTTTGCAATATCCATAATCGCATCCATATCGCAAGGATTACCATACAAATGCACAGGTATAATACCTTTAGTCTTAGGTGTAATCTTTCTTTCAATATCTGCCGGATCAATATTCCATGTATCAGGGAGACAATCTGCGAACACAGGAGTTGCTCCACAATATCTAACACAATTTGCTGTTGCAATATATGTTAACGAGGGCACAATAACTTCATCTCCCGGCTTTAAACCCAATGCCAAAAGTGGAACATGCATCGCAACTGTTCCATTGCAACAAGATATTGCATTCTCCGTGCCTAAATATTCGGCAAATGCTTTTTCAAAATCTGTTACATATTTTCCTGCAGACGATATCCACGTAGTATCCATACAATCATCCACATATTTTTTCTCGTTTCCAACAAAATTAGGTACTGCTACAGGTATAAATTTTCCCATCTTTATCTTTCTCCTTTATAAATTATATTTCTCTTATTGCAACTGCAGGAACACCATACGCCATCGTATGTTCCTTAATATCTTTCACCACTGTTGCTCCGGCACCAATATAACTCCATTCGCCAATCCGAATTCCATCTATAACTGCTGAATTCGTTCCCACATGCACTCCTTCTCCCAAAAATGTACTTCCGGATATTGCAACTCCCGGAGCAACATGTACAAACGATGCAATTGTACAATCATGGTCTAATGAACAATTTGTATTAATAATGCAGCCATCTCCAATTTGGCAATTCACATTTATAACAGCTCCTGCCATAATACAGATTCCTCTCCCCAGAGAAGCACGTGACGATATTCTCGCAAATTTGCTTACTGCATTAATTGATACATATCCGATTTTTGTAGCCTTTTGATATAATTTCTTCCTTACTTTATTACTCCCTAAGGCAATAAATATCTTCTTTACACCTTGGTCATACAAAGTCTGTAATTCATCATCCGTTCCTATTATAGGAACATCTTCCATACCTTCGACACTTTTTCTTTCTCTAAAAATCGGATCCAAACATCCTATTACTTCATACTCATCATTTTCCAACAAAATATCCAGCACGCTTCTGGCGTGCCCACCGGCACCAACTACTACCACTTTATCTCGCATATTCTATTCCTCATCAAATTTAATTAACAAATTAACCGAAACCATTTTTAACAGTTCTTCCTGTCTGCAAATTTCCACTTCTCCTGTTAACTCGTTTATTGCGTAGTAAGTCAATCCAAGATTTGAGATGTATTCTAACATTTCCTTGGGTTGAACCCCGGCTCGAAGCAAATGTTCCGGCGCAAATTCCATAAAAATTTTAATATGCGGATTTTCTTTTATTATTCTCTTCATTCCCTTAAAGACAAGTAACTCTGCACCTTCAACGTCAATTTTGATTATATCAACCCTTGTTCCCGAACCAAAAGTCTCATCAAGAGAAACAACAGATACATCAATAGTTTCTGCACCATCTTCGCTTTGTCCAAATATGCTATTATGTCCACATACATCACTGTATGTGGTAAATTGACACATACCGGCGGTTTCACCTACTGCACTTTGCGTTAAAATCGCTCTTCCCGACTCCATAAAGCCATTAACTTGTACATTGTCTTTCAACAAACGGAACGTTCTTGGTGTTGGTTCAAATGCATACACTTTGCATCCTGCCGCCAACGCATGAAGTGTGAATATGCCTAAATTAGCCCCAACGTCCAACACAATCATGTCCTTTTGGACTGTGCTGCAGAACAATTTCTCAGTTCCAACTTCAAAGGCTCCATAACGAGATAAATACATTGCCAAACGCCATTCTTCGGATGGTATACCCATTAAAAACTCACCAACTTGAACACAGGTAACTCCATCTTTATAACCTTGTATGGTAGTTTTGCAATTTCTATAATACTTATCGAGCTTGCCATCAACACCTCTTAATTCAAATCTAAGAGCCTCCACTTCTTTTCTGCTATCTGAATGTAACGTCCCGATTTGATTTACTTTATTTTCAAGTTCTTTATTTTGCAATATAGCTTCTTCAATCAACCCAGTATTATTTTCAACGTCGCCAAATATTTTTGCAATTTTCTCAGTATTATTTTGCTCAATTTCATCTAATCTATATTCTATTGCTTCAAGTTTACTCATAACAAGATTATTAGAAGCTACTATTTCACAATATAAACGTCTTCTGAAATTGATTTTTTCTATTATTTTTCTAAATATTTTTTTTATTCCTATGCCTTCTTCACGTTGAATATATTGCTCATATATCCGCAGATAGTATTCCTTATTTTTATAACCTTTTATCCTGCTTGCTTCTTCACTTGATATTAGCAAATGCACAATAGCCTCTTTAGGCATACCTGCAGAAAGTAATTTGGAATAAGTATACATACCACTTTCATCGGGAAGCCTTTCCAGAATGTCTAAATAACACTGCTTGATGAAGTCTCTCCCTTCATGATTCAATACTCCTGAAACATCCCACTCATAAAGCATATATTGTTGTCTATATCGTTCAATATTTTTTAATTCAAATCTGTTTGCAAATTCCTGACTTCGAGCAAACAGATACATAACCCCCTCTTTACTCATGCCGTTCGATAATATATTTCCATATGCAACCAGGCCACTATCATCTGCTTCTCGTCCAAGAAAAAAAAGATAGCACGCTTTAACAAAATCATCACCTTCATAAGATAAAACCATTTCTTCAGACATCCTATTATTTCTAAAATTAACATCTAAAGAGCTACTCGCTTTAACCATAAGCTGATCTGCTATATATTTTTTATCTAATCCACTATATGTGATTCTACTATCCGCCTCAAGCATCCTTATTCCTCCATTATCCATTTATGCTTTATTCTGGCAACTCCAGAATCTGGTATGTTTGATATCATTTCAAACTTATATGCTTCACTTTTATAATCAATGGTTTCCAGTTTCGAATTCCAAAAAGCAATATCCATGCAATACAAATCCGGCAACAAATTTAATTCTTCCAAGATTACTTTTATCTTTCCTGACTTACTAATCTCATCTATTATAAATTTTTCAATTTTGGTATTAGTTGAATAGCATAATGTTCCGTCATATCTCAAAATGCCGATAGCGAGAATAGGTTCTTCCTCTTTTTCATTTACCTCATATTGGATTTCTATATCCATACGTTCGCCCGTCTTAAAAATTGTCTGCACAACATTTTTTTCGTTATATGCCTTTACTTTTTTAATCTTGATTGTTCCGCTTCCTTTTCTCAATTCAGCCAACTCATCATCTGTATAATCTTTATTCTCTTTTTCTGCTTTTTCCGCTTCTTCCTCTTTCATCTCATTTCTTTTTGCTTCTTTTGCAGATATTTGCTGTCTATATTCAGCAACATATTCAAGATATTGTTCATGTACTTCTTCCGGCTCCCCCTCCGCCTTAATATATCCTTCATGAATCCATATACTTCTGTCGCAAATCTCTTCTATCTGTCCAAGAGAATGCGATACAATAACTATTGTTGTTCCTTGCGATTTAATTTCCTTCAATCGATTAAAACATTTTGCCTGAAAAGCAGCATCACCTACAGCCAGTATTTCATCAATTAACAGAACCTCCGCATCAACGTTTATAGCCACCGAAAATGCCAAACGCATATACATACCAGATGAATATGTTCTGACAGGATTATCAATAAATTCTTCTAATTCAGAAAAAGCAATGATGTCGTCCAAGCGCCTATCTATTTCTTTTCTGTTAAGCCCAAATATTGATGCATTTATATATATATTTTCCCTTCCACTTAAATCCGGATGAAATCCCGCACCCAATTCAATCAAACTGGATACTCTACCCTTGATTTCCACACTGCCTGTATCCGGATAAATTATCTTAGTTAGTAGTTTTAGCGTCGTACTCTTCCCACATCCATTATGACCAATCAGACCAATAGCTTCGCCTTTTTTTACATCAAAACTAATGCCTTTAAGAACATGTCGGTCTTCATACTTTCTTCTTCGACTAAATAGCATTCTTTCTTTTATGGTATTTCCTTTATCAAGAAATATTTTAAATTTTTTTGTTACATTTCTAACTTCTATAGCATTTCTCGCATCCATTACATTTCCTCCGAAAAATGTTTCTTTAACTTTTCAAAAACGATAATCCCAATTGCCAAAAAAACAATTCCCCAAATTACAGTTTGAAACAAAGTATTCATTTGAGGTATTTCTTTATAGTAAAAAATATCTCTGTAGGCTACCAAAACAGATGTCATAGGATTGATAAAGAATAAAAATCTCATATCTTCCGGAACCATATCTACACCATACATAACCGGACTCAAAAACTGCCATGCCATTATAATAATCCCAACTATATACTCTATATCTCGCATAAAAACCGTCACGGCCGAAATAATCATAGTCAATCCCAAGGCCAAGAGGTATTCCACCACAATAACAATCGGCAAATATAATAATGCAATCATATTTACACCATGACCCGTTATTATAATCACAGCAAAAACGACAACGAAAGAGAATAGCATGTTAATTAATTGACTGGTTACATGTGCAATCGGCAATACCTCTCGCGGAAAATATATTTTATTTACCATATCCTTTTGAGACCATATACAACTCGCCCCACCAGACACAGAAGTCGCAAAGAATATCCATGGAATCAAAGTTACAAACAGAAAAAGATAATATTTTTCGTAACCCATTCTCATAATTACAGAAAAAACAATGGTGTATACAATAAGCTGAAATAACGGATTAAGAAATGTCCAAAGAAATCCCAAAACCGAGCCTTTATATCGGCCTCTTAAATCTCTTTTAATTAAGCTATATATCATTTCTCTATATTCGTAAATTTCTCGTATTACCTTCATAATATATTCGTCCGAAGCCATTACCATATATCCAAAATACTGATAACGCTTTACCTTTCTTAATATTATTTAATTTCAAAATAGCTATATTTCTACACAACTATCCTATCTCATTTTTATTTCATCTAATCGTTGAATCATTCTCTCCGCAGCTTTATCCCACGTCCACATTGTTCTAACTTCTTCAGATGCTTTCATGCCTTTTTCTCTTGCCTCTTCTTGATGTTCATACACATACCTCATACGTTGAATTAAATGCTCCTCGCTGGGATTTGCCCATTTAAACCCTTCGTAATAAGGACATTTTGCTTTGGCATCTATAAGTTTTTCCACATTAACCGGATAACCATTACTTTCATTAAAGAAATCAACTTGAGAACTCCAATCAGTTGCAATGGCAGGTAATCCACATGCCATTGCCTCCAAAATAGGCATTCCCCAGCCCTCTCCTCTGGTAGAAATAACAAAACAGTCTGCCGAACGATATAAAGTTGCCATATCATAATCAACAAATTTTGTGTTATAAAGAAAAATTATTTCAGGACCATCAATCGGAAGGTTTAATTTTCGTATTTCTTCATCAATATTAATACTTCCATCGTTATTAATTACTTTACATACAAGCACAACATCATCACTCTTTTTAAATGCTTTAGAATATGCCTTTAATAAAACTTCAGGTGCTTTTCTTTCACCCCACTCAAAAACTGATAAAAAGGTATATTTTCTATGATTCTTATAAGAAACAATTTTAGGATTATAAAAATCCGGGTCAATTCCCAAAGGAATGACATATATAGGCACTGTAACACCACTATTTTTAAATGTTTCCACATTGAATGTTGACGGCACCCAGACCTCATCCATCATATTACATTGCTTAACCCATTCTTTCGGAATTCCCGTTGTTTCCAACATAGTAAATCCAATTTTATATTTACCATCATTTTTTGCAAAAACATCACCTTGCCCATAAACAACCTGGGGACAATTCTTCATAAATTTACGCTGGCGAATAATATTCATAATATAATTATCGCTCATAGCAGGCTCTTCAACCGGAAAAGGTGTACCTTTTCCATATACATATTTATATCTGATATCTACATTTTTTCTATCTAGAGACATCATAAAATTTTTAGCAGACACAGCGTAGCCTGACGGAAAATTCATAATAGAATGCCATGCCATCGTTTGTTCATATCTTTTTTCAAGTTCCTTTGACCAAATCTTTTTAAAGTCTTTTTGAGACTTCATGAACATATCAGATAAATTTACTTTATTCACATCTGTTGAAACATTCTGATAATGTATTAAGGTAACCGAACCACAACATACGGTATTATATCCGGCCTTTTTTGCCGCGAGACAATAATCCGTATCCTCGAAATATGAGAAGAACTTCTCATTTAAGCCTCCAATCGCATCAATAACCGATCTTTTAATATAAGCACATGCAAATACAACACCTTGCACTTCTCTATCATCCTGATATTGTCCAATATTTTTCTGTCCGCCACCTATTTGTTGCCCCCAATATGTTTCAGGATAAATATACGTTCCCGCATGCAAAAATTCTCCCTTTTCATTAATTAATCTACAACCTACTATTCCTGTCCTTTCGTCTTTATAGGCTGTTTTTTGCAACTCTTCTATC
Organism: Lachnospiraceae bacterium; assembly: GCA_045590555.1. Lineage (GTDB taxonomy): Bacteria > Bacillota > Clostridia > Lachnospirales > Lachnospiraceae > UBA3766. The sequence goes on from JAZNRC010000022.1 coordinate 79,437, forward strand.
CAATTATTTTGAGTAATTATTATATCATTATTTAAAAGAATAATATCTCCCTCAGTAATACCATTGATTGCAATATTATTTCCGCGTACAAACCCCAAATTTTCTTTGTTTTCAATTACATTAATCCAATCTAGTCCTCTTAAATATTCCAAAGTTTCATCTATACTTCCATTATCAACAACATAAACATCGCATTTTTTATTTGTAACACTCTCTTCCAGCGACTCCATGCATTTTTTTGTATAATCTAAACCATTCCATGTCAAAATAATAATCGATACCTTTGTCTGCTCCATTCTATTACCTCTCTTTACAAGTCAAACAGATATTATTTTAATCAACATCTTTTTCTATGAGTTCATTACGTAATCTTGATAGTTCTGCGTTCATTTGAGAAAAAACTACCATCTGCTGATTTGCATATTTTGCAACAAGAGAATTATACTCGCTCTGTTGTTGAGCCAAATCTCGCATATACCATCCTAAACATTTTCTAATAACCTTTTTCACAAACATTTTTAGTTTTGAAAATTTCCCAATAGACATAAAAATATGCGGTCTACTTGCCGAAATAGCGTAACTACTGTTCATTTTTTCTACAAGTCCCATCAATATTTCATATTCCTTCTGTACAGAATTTATATTGCTAAAATTGCTTACTTGATTAGAATCATTGGTATTAATATAGCTATTCACATAACCCATGACTTCTTCTACACTTGTATTATCATTTGGTGCTGTAATAAAACGTATCATGTTATTCTCCTTATTATATAATTGTGCAACAAAACACTTTGTTCATTAATTTTTTACCAAAATACTCTTCACTATAACAGAGCTACTTTTCCAATCAATGAACCTATAACTTCTGGCACCCTCTTTTATTCTTACATATTCCACATCAGCTTCAACATACTCTTTAATTCTCTCACATAACTCCACCGCATTATCCTGTTCGAACCACACGCAGTACTCGCCACCTACTTCTCTTAGCACAGGCACATCTGCTGCAACAACCGGTGTTCCACGCATAACCGCCTCAACAATTGGCAATCCAAAACCTTCAGTATAGCTGCAGAAAACAAGAAATTTCGCATGCTGATATAAATATGTGATGGATTGATCATCCAATCCTTCCAAATGATATATTCCTTTACCATAATCGGGATGTTTTTCCATGCAATCCTTAAACTGTTCCATATTCCAGCCCATATATCCCGCCATGATAATATTAAATCCCATTTCTTTTAGACCTTTATCATAGGCTTCCAACAGAAGTTTATGATTTTTCCGAGGCTCGATTGTCCCAACCATCAAAACAAAAGGCTTACTTTTGACAATTTCTACCAAAGCATCCGAAACCTGCTCATCCGCCACAACTCCTTTACGACTAAAATCTGCCCCTAAAGGAATCACCGTGCATTTAGGCAGAGGACAATTCAGCTGCGAAGTCAACTTCTCAAGTTCACACACAGTCGCCTGTGCATTCACAATTATTTCATCAGCATACTGCAAATGTGCACCTATATAATCCATAAAGTTATAAACTCCGCGCTCCAGACAATACTGCGGATGTGTAATTGAAATAATGTCATATATATGAGCAATCACTCTTGCACCTTGTTGCTTAAGAATCGGCAACAAGAAGCTTCGTTTTACCCGACACATCCATGCTGCATCCAAATCAAAGAACACGGTACCTTCTTTGATTTCAGACAACTCCACTTTCTGTCGAGTAATCATTTTGCTTTTAACTCCAACGCCATTTTCAAAATACTCACAGAATCTTTGATTGTCTATTTTATGATATACATTTTCCTTAGCATTGTAATGCAAAAGCACTATTTCGATTGATTCATCCTTGATAAGTCTTACAGTTATTTCTCTGGTAACACGCTGTATCCCTGTTACAAACGTCGCCAGCATCAATACTGTAACATCAATATAGATTCTCATAAGAATACCTTTCTTATTACCTTCTGAATCGGTTGAGGCATTTTTTTGCCAAATTCTCTCAAGGAGGACTTATCTGTCAATCCGTACAGAACTCCCAATATTTTATATTTTAATCCTCTCTTTTGTCTAAAATATGGATTGTTATCTAAGCATACATGATTAATGGCTATCACGCTGGATTTGGCAATTTTACGTAACACTTTCTCTTGAAATTCTTCTCGGGGCTCATTAAAATGTTGCTCCCAAATCGCAACTTCTTTCATCTCCGGCAAACGACGAAATGCCCCGACAAAAAGAGCCTGAAAAAAATCTTCATTATCTAATTTCAGATATTTAGATACATCGATAACCTGTGGATGATTGCCTACATCACACAGGAACGTCTGTCTTTTATATTCAAATTCACAATCAGCCGCCAACATATTATCGGCCACTACAGTATACAATTTGTCATATACATTCATCAGTACAGCCTCCGGCTTCAAAACATCCCAAATATTATACACTATTTTGCACCTGTAGCACAAGAGCGAAATATCTTACCGTATTGTTCTGTTATTGCCTCCAATTGATACTCTTCAAGTGCAATCTTCTCCTCCGACAGCTCTATCGCATACCGCATTTTCTTAATCCACTCGTCCGCATCAAATGGCTCGTCCACATATACTGCTTTCCCTTGCGTTACTTCCTCCAGACAAGACTTCCTTGTCATAACAACTCGTTTCCCTTTGCGCATCGCTTCAATCGGGGGCATTCCAAAGCCCTCAAAAACGCTGGGAAATAGAAACAACTTGCAATTCTCATACAAACTGTCACGCCATGCATCCGATACAAAACCGGTCAAAATCACTTTGCCCGCGACATCATACTTTTTTAGTTTTTCTTCGAACTCAGTTTCATTCTGCCCCACTCCGCTAAGGACTAACTTCTCACCACCTTGCCACCGCCTCATAACTTTCAATATCACATCAAGATTTTTATGAGGGAGCAACGAACTGACACAATAGAAATAATTGCTTTTCTCTATGCCATATTCCCTCTCTATTTGCTTAAAATCAACATCTGCGTTTCCGGATACAATCGGAACATACTGAGTACGAATTTTACCCTTAACTACCGGATAATTCTTAATCAAATCTTCCTTGCAGAAATTTGAATCTGTTAATACTATTTCAGAACTTCTGCACGTCCTCTTCCATGAATATTTCAGAAAACACCGTCTTGCAAAAGAAAAATACTCCGGATAATGCAGTGCCTGCAAATCATGAATCACACTGACATACGGTATCTTACCGTTTGAACGCGGTTTGCTGTATACCGGTATGAACATGACATCCACACCTACCTTACGGGCAGTTTTATCCAGATGGAGATTCTCCCACAGAATACGTTTGGGCTGACTTGAGCACTTCACAGGACATATATGCAACTCCATATTGTTATTTTTGCCATAATGTTCAAAACTGTCCGCGTTGTCTTCCGCCACAAACAAAGTATATTTATTTTTGTCGTCATACAGAGCGAAACCATTCATCAGATTCCTAATATAGGATTCCGTTCCGCCACAAATGCCGGGTCTGACCCATAACAAATCAATCCCTATATGCATACAATGCTCTCCTTCTACCCCAACACCATCTTCGCCGCCTCAATGGCAACACATTCCACAATGTACAACCTGCTGTATCCGTTAATCCTATAGCAGTACTTATACCTATCTCTTATCCTCTTCTTCGCCGCCTTGAAGCTCTTCTTATTGCTGGCTCCGCCCAGGCGGAAGTTCGCCAGAACCTTGTCCACCGTTACGATTCTGCGGTTCTGTTTCTTCATCTGCAGAAAGAAACCGTAGTCATCATGAATTCCCAGATTCCGGAAAGGATACTCCTTATATAACTCGGCTTTCACGAAGGTGGTTGGATGATTCCAGTCTCTGGAAGTCTCCGGCTTGCGGAGTCTCGCTTTCTTGATAAAACTGCTGCCGTCCTGTTTGTGAATACGGATATTGGCAAACATCAACTCACAATTCTCTTTGGCAAAAGTATCAATCACCGTCTCGATTGCCTCCGGCTCATAAGTATCATCGGTATTCAGCAATCCGATTATCTCTCCGTTTGCCAGGCGGATTCCCTTATTCATGGCATCATAGATGCCACCGTCCGGTTCACTGACAATGTGGTAAGGGATCCCTTTCTCTGCGAAAGCCTCCCGATACCCTTCTGCAATCTCCACAGTGCGGTCCCTACTGGCTCCATCAATGATGAAATACTCCATATCACTACAGGTCTGTCCCAGCACCGATTCTATGGTTCGCTCTATGCAATTCTCGCTGTTGTACGCCACGGTAATAATACTGACCATGTTATTCACTCACACTTCTTCTGATACTCTCTTCAAAACTGCAGACCTGATAATCCCGAATCTCACGAAAACTAAGTTCCTTATCGATGGTTAAGGAGCCGAAAGCTTTATTGGCAAGCTTGCCGATACGCCCCGGCATAAGGGAAGCCAGTTTTACAAACGGATTCAGGATTCCCCAGAGAGAAATCCTTTTATTTCGGGTCTTTGCAATCATTTTGACCGCATCGGTCGTTGTTACATATTCTTCATTCTGCGGATAAAAAACTCCGCCGACACCACTGTCAACCAGCTGTCTTACGAACTCTCCCAGATTCTCAATGTAAAGCATACTCCTCTGATTGGAAATCTTAGGAAAAACTGGCATTTTCTTCGCCAGTTTCACCAATACCGGAAAGTTCCCCTTACTTCCTTTGCCGTATATCATGGGAAGGCGCAGGATGGCAACCTGCATGATGCCTCCATTCTTCACGCCCGGAACATTCGCTTTCCCGTTTTCCCCGGCGCCTTTCACATCAATCTGTTTTCCTGCCGCCTGCAGTACTTCTCTTTCCCCCTGCAACTTACTGTCTCCATAAAAATTAGCCGGCGTAGGTTTAGTATCTGCGGTAATTACCTTCGTCTTACCTACTCCCGCACTCTCTCCGTATATGATCACACTGCTGCAGTACACAAACTGCCCTACGCCATCCGAAGCCGCCTTCGCTGCCACTTCTCCGGTCAACCCGGCATTGATGTCATAATAGCGTTTCTGCTCTTCTTTCGTAATTTTACTGACATCCGCATGGGCAAGCCCCGCCACATGCAGCACAGCATCATACCCTGCCCAGGACTCGGTTTTCCAAGCCCCATCCCGCAGGGATATTTTATCAATCCGGTAATGTTCCTCACCGGCATTCCGGTTATATTGTTCCAGATAATTCCCGATGGCATTTCCCACATAGCTGTGAACACCCGTAATGAGAATTCGTTTCATGTCTGTCACCTGTTTATTCGATTCATTCTTTCCTTGTTTTCAGCCACGCTTCTTGCTTCTTCGGCTTCATCAGTTCCGGCTCATTATTCTGCCTTCTTCATTCTTCCGGTGCCGCCTTCCACCACGCCGTCACCTCTGAGAACGCTGATAAAGGTCCCCAGAAAACATTTGATATCCAGCCACGGTCCCATCTTGGTAATATATTCGCCGTCCAGTTTGGCTTTCACCGGGATCTCCAGTTCATCCCTGCCGTTAATCTGTGCCCAGCCCGTAAGACCGGGACGCACGTCGTTAGCACCGTATTTATCCCTCTCTTCAATCAAATCATACTGATTCCAAAGCGCAGGTCTGGGACCTACAATGGCCATATCACCTTTTAGAATGTTAAAAATCTGGGGCAGTTCATCCAAGCTGGTTTTACGTAAGAATTTCCCAACCTTGGTAATGTATTGTTCCGGGTTGGCAAGCATATGTGTGGGCACATCCTTAGGCGTATCAATCCGCATGGTTCTAAACTTCAGAATCATGAAATGACTCTTATGAATGCCGACCCTCTTCTGCTTAAATAGCACAGGCCCCTTGGAATCCACCTTGATTGCAATCACAAGTATTAACAAAAACGGCGACAGGATAATCAGTCCCAACAACGCCACACAAAAATCGATGACACGTTTCAAATATACGTACATACAACGCCTCCGCGCATAATGAAATCTATACTAAAAGGTATTCTGCACAGGGCATTTCCAATGCCCATGAACGTATACGCGCAAAAATACAGACTAAGTATACCATATATACAGTAAAATTTCAAAGAAAACCGACAGTTTTACAGCAATTTACATATAACACCATATGATTACAAAAAAAGAAGGCATATATTGCCCTCCTCACAAAATACTCCTTACTAAATACGCCCATACAATACTTCATACCAACTTCCTTATCCACCCACGGAATATATTTCCAGTGCAAAATACAAAAGACTTCCTATCACTTTACCAACTGCCACCATCAAAACTGCAATTCCAAGACCCTCTTTAAACCCGATTCTCCGTGCAAAAATCGGAATGCTGTCCAACATTTCCGCAATTGCCAGTGCAAGGCATCCCACAAAACATCCTGCAAAAAAGCCACCTCCCGCCACGCCGGCATCCGCAATCATCTCCCAGAAACCGGTATTAAAAAAAGCCATTCGGTACAGGTTCTTCTCAAGATACTCCCATACGGGAAGCGCACTTAAAATTCCTCCTATGATACAACCGCTTACCACTGCCGTCTCATAAGTCAGAATATGATTGGCCGTATGGCTTTTTCCCGCAAACCTTGGAACCAGACCCAAAGCCAGCAATGCCGTAAAAACACCTCCTGATATCATCAGACCGCAAGCTGCACCCAACAGTCCCATTCCAACTTCCGTCATGACACATCCACCTCTATTCCTTCTCTATCTGCTGTATCAATCAAAGTCTGATTTACATCATCCTCATAGATTCGCATTTCTACTTCCAAGGGTGTGGGATCCTTCGTAATTCTTCTTTTGCCCACATGATTATAAAACACAATAATGCCGACACCCAGACCAATGGAATAACCAATCTCCAATGCACCGGCCCCACCTTTATACGAAAGACCGAATAATCCGTATACACTTTCGAACAATCCTGTGACATTAATGTCATTATGGAAGGCCATTATGGTAAATGCAGTTCCAAAAAAGCAAATTGCAGACACAAATATCACTTTTATAACAATCCATATTTTTCTTTCTTTTTTATCTCTTATATATTCTATTACACAATCGCTTTCACCAAGTGATACAATTTCGACAGCATTGTCTGTTTTTTGAATCAATTCAATTACTTTTAGAATACTTATGACAGCTCTATTTGTATTATTTGTTCTGTCGGAATCCTTCTTTAACCCGATCCTTCCTGTCTTTTCCTGTTTTTTTCGCTTATTATCCCCAAAATCATAAATTAAAAGTAGATTTAACTTATTTTTAAGCAACGGATTACTACATGTTATGGCGCATACATCTTTCAGATATACTTTCTTCTGTTTTACTTTACTGTTTTTCTCAGCTTTTACATATACTATGGTTCGTTGCATACACATCATTCCACTGTTATCATTTCGTCCCCAAGTCCATGTTCATTACTTTTGCAACGATACCACCTTTATTTACCATTATCAGGCATCAAAAAAGGAGTACCGCCACTGACGATACTCCCAGTATTAACATATTTCAGTTTTTCTATTCTTTTACCACACAATTCTTACCGTTTTGCTTACCTTTGTATAATCTTTCATCCGCAATCTGAATCAGACGTTCCACGCGCAGTCCCGGAATAGACTCACTGACTCCAAAAGTCATTGTCACTTTTAACCGATGTCCACCGGTATCAATGGTAAGATTCTCTATACGTTTCCGAATTCGTTCTGCAACATCTGCAGTAACCTGATGATTACCGTTTACAATGACCAGGAATTCTTCACCGCCCCAACGACATACACAGTCATCCCCACGCAATGCATTGGTAAATTCATTAGCAACCGAAACCAAAACATCATCACCGGCTTCATGACCATATTGATCGTTCACATGCTTAAAATTATCAATATCCGCCATAATCAAACCGAATATTCTGCCTTCACTAATCAGATATGACATTCTGCGGTTTAATTCATAATTCATATATCTTCGGTTATATAACTTAGTCAAAGGATCCTTCTTGGACATCTCATCCAACTGACTGTTCTTGGCAGCGAGTCTGTCACTTCTGTGATTAATATCCCAGAATAATAACATCATGAATGCAAATATGATAACAAACATGCACAATGCATTCATAAGGTACATAACCGTCTCTGCCAGCTCTCCCACTTCAAACCAGGGTTCCTGATACTTCGCAATAATATAACATGCAAAATACCCCAACATGCTAAACAGGGAGAAGCATATAGTCTCTCTTGTCCCCTTTTTAAAACATTCCCATGTAAAAGTAATATAACAGGACACTGCAATCATTGCCACACAATATACCTGAAACCCACTGCCGAATCCGGCAAAAATTGTGGCCAGTACTGCATGTAATACAACCTCAATACAGGTTAAAATATATGCCAGATATGTTTTTTGACGTTTAATCAGCAACAGAATTCCCTGATATGCAAACACAGCGCCGCCATTGTAAATAACCATGGGCACCACATCGGTTATCCAGAAAAATACCAAAAAAACCACATGCAACGCAGTAACCGCATTCAGAATCAATGACGCTTTACGGTATTCATCAAAAAAAACATCTCCGTTTTTAATCGCTTCATAATAATGCTTTAAATTCCCCATAGAAACCCCTTTATCTCGTGTATCCCCAACTGCCGACATACTATATATCGACATACCTATGCACATTATAAACCATAATATTCCATTTGAAAAGAGAAATAAAAAAAACTTGTTTTTTTCGCCTTCCCTTGCTAAAGTATAAGAAAAAGAAAGGAATCAGAAATGTCACAATCCACTTCCACGCAAGATTTGCATAAGGTCATTGCCCACGCCGACAAGGATTATCCTGTTGGTGTATATTACGTGGAACCAGGCAAAATGTACATGGGTTATGTACGCTGGCACTGGCATGAAGAAATGGAAATTAACCTGGTCAAGACCGGTTCGGCAGAATTCACAATCGGAGAAGAAAAAGTCACCTTAAAGGAAGGTCAGGCCATTGCATTAAACTGCAACGTTTTTCACTCCATTCATTCCGCGTCCGACAGTGATTGTGTTTTGATTTCACTCCTGTTTCACCCCCATATTCTGTTTAAAGACCATACCACCACACTGGCAGGCAGTTATTTGAGCCCCATTGTGAATGATATGGAACATCGTTACATTATTTTTGATCGTTCGGATATGTGGGGACGAAGTGCTTTGTCTTACTTGAGCGATATTTTTGATGCCAATTTTTCCAAAAATTTCGGTTTCGAATTAACTACCAAGGCTTATCTTTGCCAGCTGTGGGTTCACCTGCTTAAAAAATACAACAGCAATTCTGTCATATATACCCCTACCAAGAGTAAGGCACCGGTTCTGTCAGCTGACGAAGCCCGCATCAAAGATGCAATTATATACATCCAGCAACATTTTTCAGAATCCATAACACTTGACGATATCGCCGCATCCATTCATGTCAGCAAAAGTGAATGTTGCCGTTGTTTTAAAAGAGCCGTAAAAATCACCCCCTTTGAATATCTGATGCGCTATCGTATCCTACAGGCGGCAGATACTATCTTACAGAACGACAGAGAAACAACTTCTATTTCTCAGTTAGCGAATTCCGTTGGCTTTAACAATACAAGCTATTTCAACAAATTATTCAAGAAATATTTTGACTGCACCCCCACGGAATTCCGCAAACTAAGCAAAACCGAACATCGTGACAAATTAAGTCCCTTTGGTTTATCTTTGACACATATATAAAATCCGGCCTGTCCCCAACAGAACAAGCCGGATTTTCTTTTATTTTTATTATTCTTTCATCATTGACTATACCAGTCGAACATTGCCCTTTTCCAGTAAAATGGCCGGATTATAGGATAATTTGGCTTTTCTCAAGCCTTCTTCCCCTAAATCCTCTTCGCGATTGATATATTTATAGCCTTTGGCGGCATGTAACACAAATTCACGATTAATGATCGGATAAGCACCCTGAATGTCTGCAAATGCCTTTTCTATATGAACAACATACGTATCTTCTGTCAATGGTGCCCCCAAAGAAAATGCCACAATACCGTCCCTTGTACGGATAGCACCGCCTGTCAAACCGATTTGGTCCCGTTCTTTCAGCGCCCGCAACGTAACGCAAAATTCCTCACTCTTTTCTTTATCCTCATCACACTTGTTTTGTTCACGCCACTTTTGGGCCATTTTAAGACAATCGTCCAAATTATCCCCGGTAATCTCTTCATAAGTCCATTCCGGATAATTTTCCACAAAGCGGTTAATATGATTTCTTTTCGCATGAAGCTTCTTTCCTGCCAGAGTGCCAAGACTTTCTGCCTCATAAATATAATCCGCCACATCCCTGACATACTCAATCATAAATTTACCGGGATAGCGCTTGTCCAGTTCTGCAAACTGTCCCTCCGTTACCAAATGCATCATAAAAGGCTTATCCTGCGCCTCATAATATGCAAGCAACGTTTCCAATGCTTTGTAAGGATCCTTACCGATTGGCATGGATACACTGTCCCTATGTGGACTGTAAAAAACCAGACACCCCTCTACAATATTCCACTTAGTTCCGTAATGCGCCACCCAAAGATAATTATTGGAAAAGGACAACTCACACCCTCTGTCGGTCTTGTATTGATAAAAACTTTCGAAAGTTTCTTTGTCTTCAAATGTAATGTCTTTCCATATCAGTTCCATAGGACTATTATTTCTCCGTTATTGCAGACTACCCTTTTTGAGTTACATCACTCTAATTATAATTTTATTCCCTGAAATAGTATCTCCAATACTTGCCGTCAATATAATAAGCCGGCTGATATTCCTCATTTATCCATTGATGAATCCAGGTTCCTTCCTTCAGTTCGGGACATAACTCCCCATACCAGCAGGAAGCTATAATCACATCCGGATACTTCTCAGGATTCATTTCCCAATACTTCAAAATGCCTTCATTATAGCCCGGAGTCGGCACAACAGACGGTGCTGCAATTTCTGTATCTGCGTACAAATACCCCAAGGTATCCAGTTCTCCGCCAACAATATAGATTGACTGACCGTCCTTAATATACTGTTTCCATTCTTTTATGGTTTCATTTTGTATATAAGGCCCCATGTATTCAGAAATAATGCCAATTGCAGGCCCTTCTTTGACTATGGACGCAATCTCACAAATTGATGATGCATACCCGGTCATCGGTCGTATCATATAAACACTTCTATAAACCAATGCAAACAATATAAATGTTACAGCAACTCTCTTTACCGCCAAAAAGCTTTTCTTAATGTCAAGTCCCTTGAGCCCTTCTTCTATCGGTAACAATGCTGCCAATACCGCAATTAACAGGAACGGAACCGATGCTATCATTGCCAAATTTGTCAACATAAGCGTTGCCAGAAACTGCAAGGTGGAGATTATTGTCCCGCATAAATAAAAATATCTTTTTTCTTCTGACATTTTTGTACGTAACAACATTCGCCAACCCACAAAAATGACTGCCAAAAATACAATAGAATAACAATAGCGAACATATTCCCGCCAGCAAATAACCGTATATAGTCCTATAAATACAGTCATCAGCACAAACAGTAAATCCGCTATAACTCCGCGCGCCCGAATCTCATCTTCATTTTTTGCCGGAATAAAACGCGTCACACCAAAAGAGATTCCGTATAATATCGCTAAAACAATTATAATTTCAATAAAATCTTTAAAATATAACCAAATACGTTCTACAAGACCGGTCGAATGCGAAGTCTCAATCTGCAATATATTACGGACTATTTCAAAAAACCCGCCCGGAGTTACATTGACAAAAATAAAGCATAAATATATGCCACCCGCAAGCGCACAAATCCCAATAACCAATAAGGCATTTTTATAGTCTTTTTTATAAAAAAACATAAACAGTACTCCTAAAAGCAGAAGCACACACGAAGGATAAGATAAAACCACACCACACATACTTAAGGCTGTCGCAATCACATATCTTCGTTTCTTGGTTTCATAATACAAAAACATAAAAATGCACAGTAATAAAGCAAACCACATCTGCATATTGGTGTAATCCGCCAGAGGATTATCCTTTGGCGATATCATAACGAATAACCACGCCATTAAAAATCCTGTTTTTTCGGCATGTAAATATTTTTTCACGATTTTATACAACAAAACGGATATACCTGCATCAATCAAAACTCCCACAGTCTGAAGATACAACACAATACCCGTTGTTGTCTTAAACAAAGTCAAATATATCTTTATAAAAAACGCACATAAAAATGCAGACATCTGGTATGGTTCCCACATCTCCGTAAACATGGCATCTCCTGCTACCATACGATATGCCATACTAATCTGGAATTCCGCATCCACACCAAAATCCACAAAAATATATTTCACACTTACCACTGCAGCTACTGCAATCAACAGCAGACGCAATACTTTTTCTCTATTCAATTGATGTCCGAAAAAAGTAGTTTTCATAAGACCTCACATCATCTTAACTCATAGCTTATTCGTTCATCTTTGCAAGCTTGGCCGCCTGGTCGGCTGCAATGCAGGCATCAATAATTTCCTGAATATCTCCGTTCATAATCTTCTCTAATTTGTATAAGGTCAAACCGATTCTGTGGTCCGTCACACGGCCCTGAGGGAAGTTATAAGTACGAATCTTCTCGGAACGGTCGCCGGTACCTACCTGGCTTCTGCGAAGCTCCGCTTCCGCATCATGCTGTTTCTGCATTTCCAAATCATATAATTTCGCACGTAACAAAGCAAATGCCTTGGCTTTATTCTGAATCTGAGACTTTTCAGTCTGGCTGTAAATTACAATACCGGTAGGCATATGTGTCAAACGTACCGCAGAGTCGGTGGTATTAACACACTGACCACCACAACCGGAAGCTCTCATTACATCGATACGAATATCATTATCATTAATTACAACGTCTACTTCTTCTACTTCAGGCATAACTGCTACCGTGATGGTAGAAGTATGGATACGCCCGCCGGATTCAGTTTCAGGCACACGCTGTACACGATGTACACCACTTTCGTATTTTCACTTAGAATACGCACCCTGACCGGAAATCATAAATTCAACTTCCTTCATACCGCCGATTCCGATTTCATCCACGTTGATGGTTTCGATTTTCCAACGCTGACTTTCTGCGTAATGTACATATAAACGATACATTTCAGCCGCAAACAAAGCAGCTTCATCACCACCGGCACCTGCACGAATTTCCACGATAACGTTTTTATCATCGTTAGGGTCCTTAGGTAAAAGAAGAATTTTAAGAGTCTGCTCCAACTCTTCCACGCGCTTCTTGGCGTCTGTAAGCTCTTCCTTTAACATTTCACGCATGTCTTCGTCACTTTCTTCCTCCAACATAGCGATACTGTCTTCAATATCCTGCTTTGACTGCTTATATTCCTTATAAGCATCCACTATAGGGGTCAAATCGCTCTGCTCCTTCATGAGTTGACGAAAACGCTGCTGGTTATCGGTCACGCCGGGCTCCTGCAACTCACCCATAATTTCTTCGAAACGAATTAATAAATCTTCTAATCTGTCAAACATTTTAATCCTCCACGTAGGTGGCATACACCACTCTGTCCATTCCTGCCAGATCCTTTTTTACCGTAATATCAATATATCCATTCAGACACAGCAGCTCGCTTACCGCTTCCGCCTGATTATATCCGATTTCAAAAAACAGCATTCCGCCGCGGCTTAAATACCCTCTCGCCTCATCCACAATACGACGATAAAAATCCAAACCGTCCATACCTCCATCCAAGGCACTCATAGGTTCATGTTCTTTTACTTCCCTATCCAAAGTTTGAATCACTTCACTCTCAATATAGGGCGGATTCGATACAATTAAATCAAACTTTCCTTCTATTTGACTAAATAAGTCACTTTCAACAAATGTAGCCTCGATGCCCAGATTCTCGGCATTCTTCCTTGCCAGCCCAACCGCTTCCGGCTGTAATTCCGCGCCAACTCCCACGCAATCGTTACTATACTTCAAAAGACTTAAAAGAATGCATCCGGAGCCACTGCACATATCAAGAATTCGCATTCCGTCATGCAGATGCATCATGGCTTCTTCCACGAGGCACTCCGTATCCTGTCTCGGAATCAACGTACTTTCATGGGTTTTAAAGGTAAGCCCCATAAAATCCTGCTCACCGGTAATGTACTGCAGCGGTTCTCCCGACGCCCTGCGTCTGATAAAAGCTTCATACTGCTTTACTTGGATCTCTGACACTTCTCTGTCACCATGGGCCAGCAAATCATTGCGATTGGTATGGCATATAAATTCCAAAAGAAGCCTGGCATCCGTCATGGCTTCTTTGCACTCTTCTTTTAACTGATTTACCCCGAATTCATACACTTCTTTATATGTCATCGTTCAATCCTTTACGAATTTACTCTTCTGCATCCGTTACATCATCTGCAGCTTCCTCATCTGCAACCTTTTCGATAACAGCCGAATCTTCAGACTCTTCTTCATCCTCGTCCAGCCAGTCATCTTCCGCTTCTTCATAATCAAAGTTTTCTTTCAGATATGCTTTCCAGTCAAATACAGCCTCTACAGCCTTAATTGCCACTTCTACCATATCCTTATCCGGCTCTTTGGTCGTAATACGTTGCAACCACATACCCGGCGCAGAAATCAATCTGATAAACCAATTATCAAATCTTCCCGCCAGTCTTAATATTTCATAAGAAATTCCCGCAATTACCGGTACTAATGCAATACGAAGAATCAGTCTTAATGCCATATTATCCACACGGACAAAAAAGAAACATATGATACTTACCACCATAACAATCAGAAGAAAACTGGTTCCGCATCGTCTGTGAAATCTGGTACTTTTCATAATATTTCTTACGGTTAAAGGTTTGCCGCTTTCAATACAATTAATGCATTTATGCTCTGCACCATGATACATAAATACCCGTCGAATGTCCTTCATAAGAGAAATCAAAAGCACATACACTACAAAAATAATCACTCGAAGCAAACCTTCAACAATAGCAATCAACGAAGGATTACTCAAATACTTCTCCAAAAAAGACGCGACAAAATAAGGCAACACCATAAAAATAGCCACAGCAATCACGATGGATATAATCATGGTTATACCCATCATTGCCTTTTCCGCCTTGGCTCCGAATAATTTGCCCATGAAACGGTCAAATCCTGTTTCTTCCTCATCCTCGTCATAAAAACTTGCCGAATAAGTTAATGTTTCCATGCCGAGAGTAAGGGAATCGATAAAATTAAAAACACCTCTGATAAAAGGAACCTTTCTGGTCCAACTCTCAGACTGTTCACAACTTGCTACATGAAGTTCTATATTTTTATCTGGTTTACGAACGGCAACGGCATATCGATCTTTGTTTCGCATCATAATACCTTCCATAACAGCCTGTCCGCCAATACCGGAATAACATGTTTTCTTTTTTTTGCTCATTTGGACTTCCTCCAAAAATTAAGGTTGAGATACCTAGATATCTCAACCCATCATGTCGCTTATTAGCTTTCCACACCGTACTTCTTGTTGAACTTGTCAATACGTCCACGAGCCTGTGCAGCTTTCTGCTGGCCTGTGTAGAAAGAATGGCACTTAGAACATACTTCTACGTGGATATCCTTCTTAGTAGAACCGGTTACAAATGTGTTACCACAGTTACAGGTTACGGTTGCCTGATAGTACTCAGGATGAATTCCTTCTCTCATTATTCTCACCTCTCTATATTAAAAAATAACCTTTTTTGCTTTTTCTAACAAACAGCTTGTTCATTATAACATGCGTTTATTGGGATTGCAAGTATTTTTTACATCCAATGAATTTTTTTCATCATTTCCACAAATTCACGATTATTGCGTGTCTTGGAGAATAAATCAATTACCTTATCCACCGCATCTTCTGCTTTCATACCATTAAATGCTTTGCGCATGGAATTGATTGCTTCCAATTCTTCGGGATTCAAAAGCAAATCTTCTCTTCTGGTTCCGGACTTCGGAATATCAATTGCCGGAAAAACTCTCTTCTCTGACAACTTACGATCCAGAACCATTTCCATATTACCGGTTCCCTTAAATTCCTCGTAAACAACATCATCCATTTTACTTCCGGTCTCTACCAACGCAGTGGCAAGAATGGTCAGACTTCCGCCTTCCCGCATATTTCTTGCCGCACCGAAGAAACGCTTTGGCATATGTAATGCCGCAGGATCCAAACCACCGGATAAAGTTCTTCCGCTGGGTGGTATTACCTGATTGTAAGCTCTGGTAAGGCGGGTAATACTATCCAAAAGAATGATAACATCCTGCTTATGCTCCACAAGACGCTTCGCGCGCTCAATTACCATTTCAGACACTCTTTTATGATGCTCAGGGGTCTCATCAAAGGTAGAGTAGATTACCTCCACATTCTCGCCCTCAATGGCTTCCCTGATATCGGTTACTTCCTCGGGACGCTCGTCAATCAGAAGAATAATCATGTGCATATCCGGATTGGAGTATTTCACGCATTTGGCTACAGATTTTAACAAGGTTGTTTTACCGGCCTTAGGGGGAGACACAATCATTCCGCGCTGTCCCTTACCTACCGGACTTATTAAATCCATAATACGCATGGAAACCGGTGCACCCGGGATATCAAGCTTAATCTTTTCATCCGGAAAGATAGGTGTCATATCCTCGAAGTTGCCACGCTTTGACGCCACCTCCGGCGTATAACCATTGATTCTTTTGATATATAAAAGTGCCGAAAACTTCTCATTCTGGGTTTTAATTCGGGTATTACCCTCAATAATATCACCGGTCTTCAAACCAAAACGACGAATCTGGCTGGGTGCTACGTACACATCATTTTCACCGGGAAGGAAGTTCTCGCAACGAATGAAACCGAATCCGTCAGGCATAACCTCCAAAATACCGCTCGCAAGAATTCCGCTGTCCAGTTCCGCCATATTGGGCTCACCCTTTTCATCACTTTTACCGGATTCCTCTTTTTCCTCTGTAAGGGTTGTCTCTTTTGCTTCGGTTTTATTTCCTTTGGACGCAACTTCACCGTTATTGCCGGCCTGCTCCGCTTCTTTCTCCACAAGCAAATCTACAAGCTGTTCCTTTTTCATGGCGGATACACCTTTCACACCAATGCTTTTGGCAAGGTCACGAAGTACCGATAACGGCAACGATTCAAATTTCTCTCTCAATCTGATATTCCTCCTTATTCCACAGCGTTTTATCTACAGATTCCTTCATTATTTATTATTTTCATAGGGATTTTCGTTTTGGTAATTTATGTTTCAATTTCATCTGTTGGGAAATCATTTTAGATATGTCACAATGACTGGCGAATTCATTATACAACACATTGCAAAAAAACAAAAGACTTTTTTACGTTTCTTTCTTTTTCTCCAAATGACTATTGAAAACACGTTTGTATATGCTAAAATGTAAGCAAAAAAGATTTGATTTATGTCCTTTGCATGGGGCGCACTTTATTATAACTTACAATTCCGAAACGGAGATCTGCATGAACACCTCAAAAAAGATTAATTTTGATATTTTATTATTTATATTAGTTCCGCTTGCAATTTTTTTTGCTATGGACATCCCCTTTGTATTCTTTAATAATGATGACTTTTTCCTGAAACAAATTGCTTCCGGCGAGCTTACCGGCACCCCGGAAACGCATTTATTACACATCGGATATTTTACCGGTGTTATTTTAAGTATCCTTTACAGAATTTTACCGGGCGTACCATGGTATGGTATTTTACTGTTTTCTTATGGATATCTTAGCATTATCTTACCCATATACTTTTTTTCACAATATATTGAAAAAAAACTGTCCCGAATCATATGCTCTGTTTTATGTGTCGGGATTGCTTTATCTTTTCTATCCATTCATTTGATAAGTATACAATATACCACCATTACCGGAATTGTTTGTGCCTCTTCCTTAGCTTTTTTTTATCTTGCCGAAGAAACAGAAGACACAAAAACATACTTAAAAAATACCATTCCCGGTTTCATTACGTTTTTCCTGGCACTGGAACTCAGAAATAAAGCATGCATCATGTTTTTACCGATGTACTTCTTCTTAATCCTTTCAAAATATTTAAAAAACCGAAAATTATTTAAACCCCTGTTTTCCTATGCTGTTTTATTATTCATCCTCTTAATGATATCCTTTGGTACTGAAAAAATTGCTTATTCGTCACACGACTGGAACGATTTTAAAACATATAATACTACCCGGGAAAATATCGTTGATTATACCGTTTTCCCGGATTACGACCGGCATAGCGAAACATATGAAGAATTAGGAATAAGTTATCAATCCTATGTTGCAGCCAATTCACATTATCTGTTACTTTTAGATGATAATATTAATGCCGACTCCTTGCAGGCATTAGAAAAATTATTGCCCGGACCTTCTGTAAACATCAAAGATATGTGTAAAAGCTTATGGGAAAGACATATTCATTCACATATGGACAGACCGTTAAACTTAATTGTCTATCTGGTGTATTTTTTTACTGTTATTTTTATTCTTATTTCCGAAAAAAAGAAATTACTTTGGGATGTATTGGCAATTTTAGGCGGTCGTTCCGTTATCTGGATTTATTTGGCATATATCGGACGTTCTTTACCGAGGGTTACACAAGGCATCTATGTTGCAGAACTATTAATGCTTCTTTCGATTATATTTGGCAACAGGCTGTGGTGTATTGAATCCCGAAAGAAAAAAATCCTGCAATATGCTCTTTGTTCAGCACTGATAATCAGTTTACTCTGCGCAACCATAAAATGGGGAATACCAAATACCCGCATTACCATTGGCAATAGCCAAGCAATGCTGTCCCATTCAAATATGTATCAGGAAATACGCTTATATTTTGCCGAAAACAATGAAAATCTCTATCTTTTGGATACGCTTAGTTTCTCTTATTTTACCGAAAATATTTTTAAAGAAACTTCCGTATCACATAATAACTTTGTTTCATTAGGCGGATGGCCGGCAAACAGTCCGTGGACCGACTCCGTTTTGGAACAATATGGCTATGATTCCTATGAACAGGCCGTTTTGGAAGGAAATAATGTATTTTTCGTTTTTATGAATACAAAAGAGGCATCTTATGATTATTTGAATGATTACTTTAATGAAAAACATCCCGGAACGTTCCTAACGATAACCGATACCTTTCAATGCACAAATGGTGTGGAATTTTTCATTTTGCAATTACAATCCGAATAAGATTTTGACAGACTTGCACTTTCATTCACCTTGATGTAAGATAAATTGCAACGTCAAAAGAAAAGAGGTTTTGAAATGATTCAGGATCCGCTGACATTATACAAATTAATTGTTCTATACATGCTGAACAAGGTGAGTTTTCCTTTAAGCAGCTCCCAAATCGGTGATTTTATATTAGAAAAGGATTATACTAATTTCTTAACGTTGCAACAGGTTTTTTCCGATTTGAAGGAAAATAACCTCATTGCATCTAAAACCGTCAGAAACCGCACACTGTTCTCAATTACGGAAGAAGGTATGAATACCCTGTCCTACTTCCAGAACAGAATCAGCGACGCCATTAAAACCGACGTAGTGGAATACTTGCGTGAAAATGAAATGGAGCTTCGAAACGAGGTTTCCATCCTGTCGGATTATTACAAATCCACTAATGGCGAATATGAAGCACATTTGTGGGCAAAGGACCGGGATGTCGAGCTCGTCAGTATTAAACTGACGGTACCGACGGAAGAAATCGCATCTTCCATCTGTGCCAAATGGCAGGATAAAAATCAACAAATTTATCAATATTTAACGGAGCAGCTGTTTTAACTGCTCCGTTTCTTATACTGTCTTTAAGATTCGATTCATCAGGCATATTTCATTTCTTACTCTGTCTTACCTGAAAGTCGTTCTTTCTCTTCCTTGCGGATTCTCTGCATATGCTCTTTGATCTTCTTTTCATATCCCTGGTCGGAAGGCACATAAAATTGCTTACCGGTCAGTTCATAAGGCAAATACTGCTGTTCCACATAATGATTGGGATAAATGTGTGCATATTTATAATCAAGTCCGTGTCCCAGCTTAGCCGCACCCTTGTAATGCGCATCCATAAGATGGGAAGGCACCGGCAAATCCCCTGTTTCTTCCACACAGGCCATAGCCGCACCGATTGCTTCCACCGCAGCATTGCTCTTAGGCGCACATGCCACGTATGCAACCGCCTGGGCCAGAATAATCTGTGCTTCCGGCATACCGACACGTTCCACTGCCAAAGATGCATTCACTGCCACCTGAATTGCATTCGGATCCGCATTGCCCACGTCTTCCGACGCACATATCATAATTCTTCTTGCGATAAAAGTTACACTCTCGCCGGCCGACAACATTTTAGCTAAATAATAGACTGCTGCGTCAGGATCTGAACCTCTCATACTCTTGATAAAAGCGGAAATTGTGTCATAATGATTGTTTCCACCCTTATCATAACGAAGCAACTTCTTCTGAATACATTCGCCCGCCACTTCCAAGGTAATATGTATTTTACCGTCATCACTTCTTGGAGTGGTCATAATACCAAGTTCAACGGCATTTAATGCGTGTCTTGCATCACCGCCTGACATGTCTGCCAGAAAATCAGCCGTAGCATCATCAATTACGGCATCGTAGGAACCCATACCGCAATCCGTATCATATACCGCGCGTTCAATCAGCTTACGGATATCTTCTTTTTCCAAAGGTTTTAATTCAAAAATCGCCGAACGGGAAATAAGTGCCCCGTTTACTTCGAAATAAGGATTTTCCGTGGTAGCACCGATTAAAATCACAGTACCGTCTTCCACAAATGGAAGTAAAAAGTCCTGCTGTGCCTTATTAAAACGATGAATCTCGTCTACAAAAAGAATTGTCTTTTTGCCATACATACCAAGGGTATTCTTCGCCTGTTCCACAACCTCTTCCATATCCTTTTTACCGGAAATGGTTGCATTAATCTGGGTAAACTCTGAGCTTGTGGTATTGGCAATTACCTTGGCAAGCGTAGTTTTACCGGTACCCGGCGGTCCGTAAAAGATAACCGACTGCAGTTTATCCGCCTGAATCGCACGATAAAGCAACTTATCCTTGCCAATAATATGCTGTTGCCCAACCACTTCATCCAGGGTCTTTGGGCGCATTCTTGCCGCCAGGGGCGACTCCTGCTTCATTTTATTTTCACGCATATACGAAAATAAATCCATGATAGTTCCTTCCTCATCACTCTAATCAAGTGCAATACTTTCTATCCGGCGCACAACTATAAGGGCCATAATACATATCATTTCTTCACTAAAAATTCATCGCATTAATATAGGTTTCTTCAAAGCCTTCCAACTCTGCAAGGTTTAACTCACACACCTTGGAAAGCAACTCTTTTAACTCACGCTCGGGCTTGGTCTGTCCCGCATAATCCAATCCATCCGTTTGGTGGTCCGGTTCTTTCACATCCTGCTCCAATGCCAGCCCGTATCTGTAAGCACCCTCCAGGGAAGTATTGCCCACGGCTTCCATTTTGCCCACAAATTCTTTCGGGAACAAGCCGATTTCCACTGCCGCATCCAAATCAAGATAAAAGCCCAAACCGCCGGCTATGTACACCTTACCAATCTCTGATAATTGAACACCGTATTCCCTTGCCAACAAAGTAATTCCTGCCGCTACTGCTGCCTTTGCCTTCTGCAATTCACGGATTTCTTCCTGTTTTACAAGGGTTCTTCCTGCGATACACCCTAACTCAAAAAATTCATCCGCCAGACAACCTGTACGGTCCGCCTTCTCTTCCGTTAAAATCTGTGCAACCGCCTTAATCAACTGGCTTCCGTACACCTTCTGGTCAAAAGCAGGGCCTGCTGCCGCGGAAAGGGCAAGCATTCTGTCGCAATTGCCGATTACCATCTCCGCATTAGTGCCAAGGTCAATCAACAGTGAAACTTCCTTGCTATCCTTAAAGCCTAGTGTATAAAGCCCTGAAACCACGTCTCCGCCGATAAAAGCAGATATTCCCGGCATCAGAATGGTTTTGATACCGCAAATCGCAGTCTCCGCCTGTTCCAAATGCTCTGCCTTAAAAGGATATACGCCAAGAGACTCCACATCATAACCCATCAAAAGATGTCCCATAACCGTATTTCCCGAAATCACAATCAGCTTCGGCGTACGTTCTTTTACAAGCTTCCTAACACCGTTTTCGATGGTTTCTGTAATCAATGCCTGCAGTTCTTCCTTCTTACCGGCATTGGCATTGGAAATTCTTGATATTACGTCCGCACCGTGAATTTGCTGGGGATTTAATGAAACAAACACGCCCATCTGTTCTCCGGTTACGGCATTAATTAAATACATACCTATGGTTGTGGTGCCAAGATCCACCGCTACGAGAGTTGAGATTTCATCCGCAGTTCCGCGAGTACCGGCCTGCATACCGTTTCCGGTCAAACCAACGCCAACCTGCGGTGCATTCACGCTGTCCGTCACCACACTTGCTTCTTTTTTACTCTTTCCGCAAAGCCCGCAGTTACTGCAATCCACGCAACCGCCGCTTTGGAAATTTACCGATATATTCTCAGACAAATTGATTACGCTCCTTATCATAAAAATAGCCGATGCCCGCAAGCTTCTCTTCAATTTCCTTACGGTCAAGGTCTAAATCTTCATACATTTCTTCATCACTTTTATAAAAATCACGCAGTTTCAAATTTAAGAAACTAAGCAACATTACAGGGTCCTTGGGTATCATACCGTACTCCTTCTTTTACCGCCGTCCGTGGCATTCTTCTACTCGCATTCATACAAACGCCAAAAAACGCCTGCCTACTGCAATAACAAGGGCGATGGAGCCTTCTCCACCGCCCATTCATTAAATTATAAAATATCTGTCTTCGGAAATCAACCGCAAAGTGTTACACTTCCTCCGTCACAAGTGCCGTCAACTGTCCGCCTACCACATCAATGGTTACCACATCGCCCATCTGTACCTCACCGGCAAGAATTTTTCGGGCAAGAAGGGTTTCCACGTTCTTCTGAATGTATCTCTTCAAAGGACGGGCACCGTAAGTCGGATCATAGCCCTGGTCTGCAATATACTGCTTTGCTTCCGCGGTTACCGCAATGCTGATTTCCTTATCAGAAATTCTTTTATTCAAATCTTCGATAATCAAATCTACAATTCCGGCAATATTGTCTTTGGTCAAAGGCTTAAACATAACAATCTCATCAAGTCTGTTTAAGAATTCCGGACGGAAGTTCATACGAAGCTTATTCTGTACTCTTTCAAGGGCGGCTTCACTGATTTCGCCGTTTTCTTCCATGCTTTCCAGCAAGTCGTCCGCACCGATGTTGGACGTCATAATTAGGATTGTATTCTTAAAGTCTACGGTTCTGCCCTGAGAATCTGTGATACGTCCGTCATCTAATACCTGCAGAAGCACATTATATACGTCAGGATGAGCCTTTTCTACCTCATCAAAAAGCACAACGGCATAGGGTTTGCGTCTGACTGCCTCAGTCAATTGTCCGCCTTCATCATATCCTACATATCCCGGAGGCGCTCCAATCAGTCTGGATACGGAATGTTTCTCCATATACTCGCTCATATCGATACGCACCATATTACTTTCATCGTCAAAAAGGGATGCCGCCAGTGTTTTGGCAAGCTCAGTTTTACCAACGCCCGTAGGACCCAAGAAAAGGAATGAACCAATAGGTTTCGTAGGATCTTTGATGCCTGCCTTGGAACGGATAATCGCCTCCGTAACCATGGCAACACCTTCATCCTGACCAATCACTCTTTTATGCAACTCATCTGCAAGATGCAAAGTTTTATTACGTCCGGACTCTGTCAGTTTCGCAACCGGAATTCCGGTCCAGCGTGAGATAATTCTGGCAATTTCTTCTTCCGATACGCTTTCGTGAAGAAGCTGTAAACCGTCCTTACGAAGACGCTCCTCTTCCTCTTCCAAAGCCTTCTTTAACTCCGGCAGCTTACCATAGCTTAATTCCGCCGCCTTCTCAAGATTGCCTTCACGCTGCGCCACCTGAATCTGTGCATTGACTGCTTCGATTTCTTCACGCATACTGCTGAGTCTGTCAACGGAAGTCTTCTCATTCTCCCACTGTGCTTTGCGGTTGGCAAATTCAGCCTTTTCTTCCGCAAGCTCCTTCTGGAGTACTTCCAAACGTTCCCTGCTTAAGCGGTCGTCCTCTTTCTTAAGGGCGGCTTCTTCAATCTCCATCTGCATAATTTTACGCTGTAATTCATCAAGCTCGGTAGGCATGGGATCAAGCTCTCTTTTAATCAGGGCACAGGCCTCATCCACCAAGTCAATAGCCTTATCCGGCAGGAAACGGTCGGTAATATAACGGTGCGATAACATTGTCGCACTCACCAGGGCATTGTCCATGATTTTAACACCGTGGAACACCTCATAACGCTCCTTGATACCACGTAAAATGGATATGGTATCCTCGACTGTAGGCTCCTCCACCAATACGGGCTGAAAACGACGTTCCAAGGCCGCGTCCTTCTCGATATACTTGCGGTACTCATCCAAGGTTGTGGCACCGATACAATGAAGTTCGCCTCGGGCAAGCATGGGTTTTAGCATATTGCCCGCATCCAGCGCACCGTCAGTTTTACCCGCGCCCACAATGGTATGCAATTCATCAATAAAAAGAATGATTTCGCCTTCAGACTGGCGCACCTCATCCAAAACCGCCTTCAGACGTTCTTCGAACTCACCGCGGTACTTTGCGCCCGCAATCAAGGCACCCATATCCAGGGCAAAAATCCTTTTATCCTTAAGGCCCAAGGGCACGTCTCCGCGCACGATACGCTGTGCAAGCCCTTCTACCACGGCAGTTTTACCGACGCCCGGTTCACCGATTAACACCGGGTTATTCTTGGTTTTACGGGATAAAATACGAATCACGTTGCGGATTTCATTATCCCTGCCGATAACAGGGTCAAGCTTCTGTTCGCGGGCCTTCTCCACCAAATCCTGACCGTATTTATTTAAGGTATCATACGTTGCCTCCGGATTGTCACCGGTCACGCGCTGGTTACCGCGGACGGTTGCCAAGGCCTGAAGGAATCGCTCTTTTCCGATGCCGTATTCCTTCCAAACCGCCTTCATATCGGACGAAGGTGCCTCAAGCATGGCAAGGAACAAGTGCTCCACCGAAACAAAGGCATCCCCCATCTGCTTTGCCACTTCTTCCGCTTTGCCCAATGCTTTACGCAAATCATTGCCTACATAAGGCTGTCCGCCGGATACCTTGGGACGCTTCTCAATCATGCCCAAAACGCGATTGCAAAAATGCTCCTTATTGATATCCATACGCTCGATTAATTTCAAAATAAGACTGTCGTCAATGGTTAAAAGCGCATATAAAAGATGCTCCTGCGCAATTTCCTGGTTTCCGTATTCATCTGCAAGCTTCTGGCAGGTTTCCAAAGCTTCCAGCGACTTCTGTGTAAATTTAGAACCATCCATAACTTACTCCTCCTTTTATCTGTCGATTAAGTGTTGTTGTGTCCGATGTTACCGGTCATCATTTTACTCAATCTCTTTGTTTTATTTGTTTTGTTTGTTCTATCATTACTATAACAGCTATTTTTATTTTGTCAATGCCTTTTATAAAAAAAATGTCCCAATCCGACATTTGTGTTTATTCTACGAAACACAAATATTAGATTGGGACCTATATATTTTACTCCACTACATACACATAACTGCTGACACAATAAAGTGTCTGCCCGTTGTATTCAACCCGCGACCAGCCCACATCCGTATTAATGCCGGTACGGGTTACAATCTCTCCGGCACGAATGGTAGCAACTACTGTCGCATCAGGATTTGTGACACTGGGCAGTGAGCGCAGGTTTACTTCTATCTTCGGCGTTACCTGCTCATTACAAACCGTAAAAACAGTCTTAATGCCATCATCTTCCGGCGGGACTTCCTGAGGTTTTACGGTCAAATCCGTGGTGAGATAATTTGAAATTGCGTAATAGGTTTCGCCATTGTACTCAAGCTTTGACCAGCCCTGATCGCTGATACCGATTCGCGTCACCGTCTGACCGTTTTGCAGGGTTAACATGACAGTGCTGTCCTCGCCCTGACTGGGAATATCGCGCAGATTGGTGACATCTTTAGCGGTAACGATTTCTTCCACGGGTGAAAAGATCATCCCAAGGTCCTTTTTCGCCTCTTCCTCAGCCTTAGCCGCAGCTTCTGCTTCAAGTCTTGCAGCCTCTTCTGCCGCTTTCCTTTCTTCCGCAAGTCTCACATCTTCCGCCACCATCTGCTCCGCAATCCCTGCGTTGGCATCTATTACGAATTGGTGCACCAAAGATTCGGCTTGCGAAACCCCATTATTTTCAGCATCCTTCTCTTTCAAAAACCACATGCCCAAAACCACAAGTACCGCCACCACACCAAGTGCAGTCAAAGTTATAAAAACGCCATTCACTACCGACGATATTTTCTCGCCGTCCGTATCTGAGCTGTCTTTGTCCTGCAGTTCTCCGTCGTTGTCTTCTTCCGATTCAAATTCTTCAATTTCAATTTCATCATACTCTGTTTCTTCTTCGAAATCGTCGTATTCAATATCTTCTAAGTCTTCTTCATCCATTTCTTCCGGAAAATCTTCATACTCAATTTCTTCCAAATCCAAGCCCTTGGATTTATTATCTTCACCGTACATATTGCTCACCTATTTTTTCGCTGTCGCACCTTAATTTATCGGATAAAATTCGTAAAAATCTTGGTTTCTTCAGGCTTAGGAGCCTCAATACCGGCCTTTTTACCGGCTTCGATACATTTTAACATCCAAGCCATATTACGTCCCAAATAGCGCATGGTCTGTAATCCCTCTGCATCCTGTAAAACATCCTCGCCCTTATTGTTGGCTCCATGCACCATATTCCAGTAACGCGAAGACACCACGGGCATATTATTAATGGTAAAATACTTGTTCATGGCATCAAAAGTCGCCGTAGTACCGCCACGTCTTGCAGATGCCACTGCTGCCGCAGGCTTATAAGCCATTTTAGCCGCACCCGCATAAAAAAGGCGGTCCATAAATCCCAACATACTTCCATTAGGAGATGCATAATATACCGGTGTACCAAAAATAAAACCGTCATATGTATCGATTTCTGCCAGCACTTCGTTTACCACATCATCATACATACATTTGCCGAGTTTTCCGCAGGCACCGCAGGCCGTACAGCCGCCTACCGGCTTATTTCCAATCCAGACTTCTTTGGTTTCAATGCCTTCTTCCTGTAAAGTTTTGGCTACTTCTGCCAATGCAGTGTGTGTACAACCCTCTTTGTGCGGACTTCCGCATACCAATAAAACTTTCATATTACCTCTTTTCTGTGCAATTTTTCACACTAACCTCACTGATTTAAAAATTACTCTTACTTATTACTTTATTCCTATTACCGGAAAGATACAATCATTTTTCTTCATTTTCGTAACCTTACTAAAATAATTTTACAAATTCATAATTCAATCTATCATCAAAAAATCCGGTACAACTCAATGCACCGGATTTTTATCCTTTTTATAAAAGTTCCTTAATCTTTTTTACGTCTTCCGTTGAAAGACCACGGTCGTTTTTTACAATTTCCAACATTTTAGCAACATCGCCATCGCACCAGAATTCGCAACAATCCATAACGGTTGCCGCCCTATATTCTTCTGCATTAATCAAACTATGATATACAAAAGAACGTCCGCGGCGTTCAGCCTCAAGAAATCCTCTATTGCGTAGTCTCTTCAAAAATGTAGAAACCGTCTGCGGAGCCCAATCTTTATCATAGGTCTTATTTACCAGTTCATTAATTGCAGGCATGGATAATTCCTTATCGGGATTCATCCAAATGCACTTCATGACCAGTAATTCACATTCAGTCGCATGCTGTGCTCTCATCAGTAAACCTCCAAAATATTATGTTGTATTTATTTAAGTTGCCGGATTAGCAAAGAAACCTTCAACCAATCCGGCAAATATTATACTATTGTCCTGTACTATAGTTAGGAGCTTCCTTGGTAATATGAATGTCATGAGGATGACTTTCCTTTAAAGAAGCAGCCGAAATCTTAACAAATTTGCCTTTTTCCTTCAATTCTTCGATGGTGGGTGTGCCACAGTAACCCATACCGGAACGAAGTCCGCCAAGTAACTGGAATACGGTATCTTCTACAGTACCCTTATAAGCTACACGACCTTCCACGCCTTCGGGAACAAGTTTCTTGGCATCTGCCTGGAAGTAACGGTCTTTACTGCCGTTTTCCATTGCAGCGATAGAGCCCATACCGCGGTATACTTTGTACTTTCTACCCTGGAACAATTCGAATTCTCCCGGGCTTTCATCACAACCTGCGAACATACTACCCATCATACATACGTTAGCACCTGCCGCAATCGCCTTGGTAATATCGCCTGAATACTTAATACCACCATCTGCGATGATAGGCACACCGTATTCTTTCGCTACTGCGTAGCAATCCATAACTGCGGAAATCTGAGGTACACCGATACCTGCTACGATACGCGTTGTACAGATGGAACCGGGTCCGATACCAACCTTAATTGCACTTGCCCCTGCTTCAATTAACGCACGAGCCGCTTCACCGGTTGCCACGTTACCTGCGATGATATCCAAATCAGGATATGCTTCACGAATCATTCTAACGCAACGGATAACATTCTCAGAATGTCCGTGTGCAGAGTCTAATACAACTACGTCAACCTTCGCTTCCACAAGAGCTTTTACACGTTCAAGAACATTTGCGGTAATACCAACGCCTGCACCGCAAAGAAGTCTTCCCTGCGCATCTTTGGCTGCCAAAGGATACTTAATTGCTTTCTCTATATCTTTGATGGTAATGAGTCCTACTAAGTTGTAATTTTCATCTACGATAGGAAGCTTCTCCTTACGTTCTCTTGCAAGAATCTGCTTTGCTTCTTCCAATGTAATACCTTCTCTTGCAGTTACAAGGTTTTCACTGGTCATAGACTCTTTAATCTTCTTGGTCATATCAGTTTCAAACTTCAAATCACGGTTTGTAATGATACCAACCAACTTCTTGCCTTCTGTAATAGGCACGCCTGAAATTCTGAATTTACCCATCAATGCATCGGCATCTGCGAGGGTATGTTCTGCTGTAAGGCTGAACGGATTGGTAATAACACCGTTCTCGGAACGTTTTACCTTATCTACTTCTTCTGCCTGCGCTTCAATTGACATGTTCTTATGAATAATACCAATACCGCCCTGTCTTGCCATAGCGATAGCCATACGATGCTCTGTTACGGTGTCCATACCGGCACTCATCATAGGAATGTTTAACTTAATTTTCTTGGTTAACCAGGTGGATAAATCTACCTGATTGGGAATTACCTGTGAATAACCGGGAATTAAAAGCACGTCATCAAATGTAATGCCTTCTCCAACAATCTGACCCATTTTTCCATCCTCCGTTTTTGATATTTTGTGTTCTATAATCAATCCGCCTTGACTTTATGAGGCATAGCCCGGCGTATTGTTTGCATAAAATCTTCACTCAGGGACAGATAATACTTGTCCGTTCCTGCGTAATATAAAACATAAGTTGCCAATTCTTCCGTATCTTCCAAACCGGTAGAAAAATCCCACTCTTTTACGGGTTTGTTTTTGTAACTATCCAAATGACGGGAATTTTCCCTTGCAAGAATATCCATCTCTTTTAAATCAAGCACCGTAATTTTTTTTCTTTTAGCCTGATTATAAATGCGGTCAATACGAAGCTCCTTGTCCATATAAGTATATTCGTATTCCACCTGCATTCTTCGAAAATACATCACATATGACAAAATGCCAAATGCAACAGTGCCTAATAAAAATAAAAAATTCAAGAGTAATCCGCTCAAAAGTGAAACACAAGCAGCCACAACCATCGCAATCCCGAGAAATTTGTCTTTTTTATTTTCTCCCTGCTTAATCAAAAGTTCCTTGTACGCCTCACTCATAACGCCACTCCCGAATTATACATCAAAAGATTTCAAAAATACGATTTCTAACATATTAGTACATTCTTACGAAAAATTCAAGGCAAAAAAAGCAAAACCTTTATTCTTTTTTGGTATTTTCACTTTTCATTCACATCCTAACCCTAAAATAGAACTTGACCTTGCTAATTTGGAAGATTATGATAATTTTATTCCTGTATATAATAGGAATAGATGAAGAAGAGAGGAATCATTTATGTCCATAAGAGATGAAATCAGAGAACAAAACCAAAAAGTGATGGAGGAACGAAGCAGCAAAGAAAAACTGAAGCACTTCTGGCATTACTATAAAGTACATGTTTGTGTAGGAATTGTAATCCTTGCTTTTATTGTATATCTTATTCTCCATTACACCGTATTTCGTCCTTTACCCTACGCTTTTGCAGGCTATGCATTAAATACCAATTATTATGTAGCAGACAATACAGACCCGGTAGATGCCTTCATGCAGGACTTTGCAACGCACGAAGGAATAAATACGGAAGAATACCAGGTATTCTTTGATGTGTCCAATGCGCTGAATACAACATCCACCCATGATTATAATATTGCCATTGACATGAAGCTTTCCAAAGCCGGCGAACATGGTGACATGGATGTAATTATCGGCACGGAAGAACAAATTGCAATGTATGAAATCAACGGTTTTTACCGTCCTCCTTTAAACGAAATTCTTCCCGAAGAACTGTACGAAGAATTGGATGAAAAAGATCTTATCTACTATTATAATCCGGAAGAATACGGTACGGACTATCCTATTGGAATCTATATCGGCGACGCTCCCCGGATTCAAGCTTTGGAACTCTACCCCGAAGATGCAGAGCCGGTACTTGGAATTGTTTCTCTATCACCCAGAACCGACATGGCAGTAGACTTTGTGGAATATATTTTTGAAGAACCTTAACCCCCAAAAATAAAGGAGTATACAAATGAAAGAACAGTTATATACCATACCGTTAAATGATGCTATGAATGCCCACGACGAATGCCCCTTCTGTTTTGTAGAACGGGAAGTAGAACAGGATTTACTGGATTTTGCCTTAGGCTCCGGCTCTTCCTATATGGAAAGTGATGTTCGTGAAGCCACCGACAAAGCCGGTTTCTGCCGTGCCCATTTCAAAAAAATGTTTGATTACGGCAATACCTTGGGCAATGCATGGATTCTAAAAACACATTATATGGAAATGCGTAAGCAGATGGCCGATGTGATGAAAAAATATCAGCCTGAGAAATCCACCTTCCGCTCCAAATTTGCCAAATCCGGTCCCGAATGCAAAAACTCCGTGGCCGCCTGGGTAAAAGAAAAAGATGAGTCCTGTTATATCTGCAAACGCTTTGCGGATACCTATGACCGCTATCTGGATACCTTCTTTGTAATGTATAAAAGAGACCCTGAATTTGTAGAAAAAGTAAAGAACAGCAAAGGCTTCTGCCTCCACCACTTTGGTGACTTATGTGAGGCCGGCGAAAGCAAATTAAACGACAAGCAAAAGGCTGAATTCTATCCCGCCATGTTTGAATTACAAACAAAGCATATGGACCGTTTGCAGGAAGATGTTTCCTGGCTTGTGGAAAAATTTGATTACCGTAACAAAGATGCGGACTGGAAGAGTTCCAGAGATGCCATTCAGCGCGGCATGCAGAAATTAAAAGGAGGATATCCGGCAGACCCGGTATATCAGCAGAAGAAATAACTTTATGTATAAATAATACGGTGGGGAATGAATGTATCCTCTCAGGGGCGCTCTCGCTTAGTTGTGTACGTAACGGTACATAGGATTGCAAAATACGCAATCCAAGTACCAACGCACACAAAAACCCTTCGAGGAAAACATTCATTCCCCACCTTGTTTTATGTGTATTACATGTGTTTTTAATTTAGGTAGTATAGCAATTTCGCCATATCAAAGAGGATGGGGATTGCAATACTGCTTTTTTTTATAGGGTTCGGTGTTATGCCTGCTCCTTGCGAATTACCACGAACCAGTAAACCGGAAGGATTGAGAATAAAAATACACTCAAATAAAAGAGTAATGCACACCAGATAATCTTCATACCTACGGTAAGATTCTTGTTTTTAATAGTCTTAACAATATAGATAATCATCAGCACAAATCCCGTAAGACAGCCGGCCATTTCAACCAACAACGCTAAAACCTGTAAAATTGTCACAAAAACGCCGGTATCAAACCCGCTACTCTGCAAGCCGGTAATGATAATTAATGTAATCATGCCTAACAGAATCATAGCTGTGGGTAAAAAACTTAAAATACAAGATAATGTCTTTTTCATTTTTTATTCTCCTTTTGTTCTACTTTTCAACTATAACACTGTGCAAAATGCCTAAAGGTTGCAAAAGTCGAAACGCTTACACGCCGGCTTTTAACATTTCTAATACTCTTTTCTTATGTAGATAAACCAGTAAACAGGGAAAATAAACAAATTAAAGCTGTATATCAAGAAGCACCAAACTACTTTCATTCCTGTGGACAGATTCGGATTCTTGCATGCTTTAATCATATACCATACAATCATGACCAGTGCTAAAATTACACCAATAAACTCAAAAACCAACAGAAAAATCATGAATATGGTTTCGCCCACACCCATGGTTCCTTCCATTCCCGCAACAATCCCAAAAACAGCAAACAAAATTAATGTTCCAAAAACCAGAATTGCGGGTAAAAATGATAAAATACACGATAATGCTTTGTTCATAACTTCATTCTCCTTTTATAAATTAATAATTGCTATCGTACTCGTGACGGATATACATAAACCAGTAAACCGGAAAAGCGAGTGCATTAAACTGATAATGCATGAAACACCAAAAGATTTTCATTCCGGTGGACAATAGTGAATTCTTACATGTTTTCACAATATAATAAATGATAAAACCATACATGCAAAGAACAAATACCAAGGTAATGATAAACAACGTGAGCATGACCATATCTTCCGTTCTTCCGTAAAGCATGCCTTCCTGATGTGCAATTCCAAATGCAACCATCGCTATTGTCATCAATCCGGTGCCGAACAACGGAATAAAAGAAAGAATACAACTTATCACTTTTTTCATAACATTCAGTTCCTCTTATACTTTCCTATTTTATATCCTGTCACCATTAACACTATATGAAAAGGAAAAAGGTTGCAAGAATTTTTTTTATTTCTTTAATGCTTCTAAAAGCCCCGGAATTGCCGTCTCGAAGTTAACACCATACCAGCAGCCTTCTGCATCTTCCATGGTAATGCGGATACATTCAGCCGTATAATCTGCTGCAATCTTAATCGCTTCCTGCCAGGTAAGTCCGTTCATCATCGCGCCTACAAAAGTACTCGAGAAAACATCCCCGGTTCCATGATATGACTGTGCATGCTTTTTATGACAATAATAATGAAACTCACCCGTCGCGCTGTCGTAACCCATAACGCCGGTGGTGCCTTCTTTGAAGCTTACACCGGTAAGAATCGCCGTCTTTGCTCCAAGTTCCGCCAATGCAAGCAACATTTCTTTGACATAAGCTTCATCGTAATTTTCCTTATATTCAATACCTGTCATAAAAGAAGCTTCCGTAATATTGGGAAGAATCATATCTGCGCAACCACACAATTCTGCCATCTTCTTCGCAAACTTTTCATCAAATGCCGGATATAACTTACCGTTGTCTGCCATGGCAGGATCTACCACAATCAGGTTTTTATTTGTTTTAAAATCGGCAAACATCTTTTTCAAAAGTTCAATCTGTTCTTCCGATGCAAGGTAACCCGTATATATTGCGTCAAACCCAAGCTTTTCCCTCTTCCAATGAGCAGTAATGGGTTCCACCTGATCCGTCAAATCCTTGCAGGTAAATTCATTGAACATGGTATGTGTAGATAAAACAGCCGTAGGAATAATAGCCGCTTCCACCCCCATCGCCGAAATAATAGGGAGTGCTACGGTCAATGAACACTTTCCTACACATGAAATATCCTGAACAGTTACAATTCGTTTCATTTTTTATTTCTCCTTTACATTTATTACACTGTACATTATACTTATATTTGACCTTATTAAAATGACCAAATCGAAACTTTTTCATATGGTCAGTTTGTATCGACGGGAGAACTTTTATGCTGACTTACTCTTTTGAAGACCGTGGCAACGAAAGCCTGTATGAATTTTTATATAAAAGAATAAAAGAAGACATATTGGCAGGCACCTTGAAATCCGGCGAAAAACTGCCCTCCAAGCGTGCTTTGGCAAAACACCTAAACTTAAGTACAATTACAGTGGAAAGTTCCTACAATCAGCTGATGGCGGAAGGGTATTTATACTCCATACCTAAAAGCGGTTTTTATGTAAGCGACATCACTTCCCTGAAGCCGTTGGAAGCAATGCGCCCCGAAAGAACCCGCAAAGAAGATGCAACAGTGCCCACCTACTTGGCGGATTTTACAAACAATTCCACATTAGCGGACACGTTTCCCTTTGCCACCTGGAGCAAGCTGAATCGCAATACCATGTCGGATTTCGCCAGGGAATTAATGACCCGCCCACCTTCCGCAGGCATTGCTTTGTTGCGCGATTCCATTGCCGATTATCTTTATCAGTTTCGCGGCATCTCCGTAAGCCCGGAACAGATTATTGTGGGAGCAGGAACAGAATATTTGTACAGTATTCTAATCCAGTTACTGGGACGTGATAAAATATATGCCGTCGAAGACCCCGGCTATCAAAAAATCACACATATTTATGAAGCAAACGGTGTATCCTGCGTCCATGTTCCCATGGATCAAAGCGGTGTGATGCCTAGTACACTGTCTTCTTCCGGCGCGGACATTCTACACATTTCACCTTCCCATCATTTCCCTACCGGTATAGTTACGCCCATCGGACGGCGTTATGAACTGTTGACCTGGGTAGGCGAATCGTCACAGCGCTATATTATTGAAGACGATTATGACAGCGAATTCCGCCTGACCGGCAAACCGATTCCATCTCTGCAAAGTATCGATTCTGCCGGCAAAGTAATTTATATGAATACTTTCTCCAAAAGTCTGAGTTCCACTATTCGTATCGGTTATGTGGTACTTCCTGAAGCACTTGCCGATAAATACAATCGCGAGCTTAATTTCTATGCCTGCACGGTATCAAATTTTGACCAATATACGCTGTATCAATTCATTGAACAGGGATATCTTGAGAAACATATCAATCGCATGCGCAATTATTACCGCGTGCAAAGAAATGAGATTTTGAATTGCATCCGACATCAGAAACACTATGATAAAGTAAAGATAAAAGAAGAACATGCCGGGCTGCACTTTCTTATGGAAGTAGATACAAAATATTCGGACGAAGAATTAATCAAACGGATTGCCGATAACGGAATTCATATATCCTGCCTGAGTGAGTATTTTTATAATAAAAAGAAATCCAAAAAGCACACCTTGATCCTTAACTACTCAGGAATGGAGCCCGGGAAGATTGAAGAAGCAATAGATAGGTTGTTTGAAGGAATATTTCAATAGTTACACGCAAAAAGAAGGTTCCGTACAGAACCTTCTTTTTTTATACACAACTGTATTTTATCTGTCCCACTTATCACACAGGGAGTTAATCTGGTCAGCAAACTTCGCCAAGTCTTTGTTTGCACCACCCTCGTTCTTGGCAATAACCGCCAGCAAACGGTTTCCGGCCGCAAGAAGACGGGCAAATACTTCCGTAACACGCTTGTGAGCCTCTTTCTTCTTAACAGGCACAGGATATGCTTCGTACTCGATTTCGTTGGTTACAAGATTGACTCTGGTACCACTAAAAGGTGCATATGCATTGTAGCCGTATTCATGCTTTAAACAATCCGTAAAAGCATTACAGGTCATATCTTCACCATGTACGATAAATACACGCTCCGGCTTGGTTTCAATCGCCTGCAACCACTGAATCAATCCATTCTTATCGGCGTGGCCGCTCATACCCGCAAGAACACGAATCTGCGCACGTACTTCGATGGGCTCACCGAACAATTTTACCTCATCTACGCCTTCTACCAAAATACGTCCCAAGGTACCAACGGACTGGTATCCTACGAATAGAATGGTAGATTCCGGACGCCATAAATTATGTTTTAAATGATGACGGATACGACCGGCTTCACACATACCGGAAGCTGAAAGGATAACTTTTGGCTCGTCATCAAAGTTAATAGCCTTGGACTCTTCACTTGTAATGGACAGGTTCAAGCCCGGGAATGCAATAGGATTGATACCTGATTTCACCAATGCAAGGGCTTCTTCATCATAACAATACTGTACGTTTTGCTGGAAAATACCTGTTGCTTCCACCGCAAGAGGACTATCCACGAATACCTTAAAATGTTCATGTCCTTTTACAAGTTTCTGATTCTTAATCTGACGTAAGAAATAAAGCATTTCCTGCGTTCTTCCTACCGCAAAGGAAGGAATGACCACATTACCGCCTCTGTCAAAAGTTTCCTGCAAAATCTGTGTCAGTTCACCAACATAATCAGGCTTTTCGTTGGAATGGATACGGGTACCGTATGTAGACTCCATAACCACATAATCTGCCTCTTTGATAAACTGAGGATCACGAAGTAAAGGTTGGTCAGTATTACCGATATCACCTGAGAAAACAATCTTTTTGTTTACACCGTTCTCGCAAATCCAGATTTCAATACTGGCAGAACCAAGCAAATGTCCCACGTCGGTAAAACGCACTTCTATGCCCGGGCACAATTCAAATTTTTTATCATAATGATAAGGTACTGTTCTCTTAATAATGCCGTCTGCATCTTCCATGGTATAAAGCGGCTCCGGCTTCTCATGGTCGGAATGACGTTTTGCCTTACGGCTCTTCCACTCCGCTTCCTGCATCTGCATATGCGCACAGTCACGTAACATAATACTGCACAAATCTGCCGTCGCATCGGTGGTAATTACCTGTCCGCGGAAACCTCTTGCATATAAAAGCGGAAGATGACCCGAATGGTCAACATGTGCATGGGTCAATAAAACATAATCAATCAGCGCCGGCTCTACGGGAATTTCAACGTTCTCGTATACATTGACACCCTGTTCCATACCGCAGTCCACAAGGATGTGCTTACCGCAGGCATGCAGATAATGGCAACTACCCGTAACCTCATGTGTAGCGCCCACAAAAGTAAGTTTCATGTAAGTCCCTCCCCTGTATTCCAATACATAGTATTATTGTACCAAATTGTCGCACAAATTGAAAGAGTTTTTGGCTGTTTTATGACAATTTAAATGCAATTTTAGATTTATATTTATGCAGCACTTTGGACAAGGCTTTATAAAGTATTTTGTATTCTTGTTATTTATAGTAAAATACTCTATAATGAGCTCAAATTGTAAAAGGAGAATAACTATTATGAAATCAAAAATTGTTGTATTTTTTCTGAGTTTACTTTGCATCAGTACTTTAACCGGCTGTAACTTAGGTAAGCTTGCCACATTACTTCCCGAGATGGAAAGTGCCGAAAGCATTATTGAAAGTATTTCCGAGGAAATTGAAAATGAAACCAATGAAATCGAAAGCGAAACAGAGGAATCCGAGAACGAAACCGTAGAAACAGAAAACGAAACCGAGGAAGCTTCTGCGGAAACGGAAGAACTTACATCAAATGAAGATACAGAGACGGAAGACGGTGATGAAGCGGCCAAAACACTTTTGGATACTGCTGTTAATAACCTGACTTCATATTCCTATGATTGTGAAATGAAAATTGTGATGGACATGGGTTCTGAACTTTTAGGCGATATGGGTACTGATTTAAGCGGATTGTTCGGCGATGTTTCAACCGCTATCGAAATCGTGCAACGCACAGAAAGTACTGTAGATGCAGAAAACGGAACTTACGTGGCTCAGGGAACAACTACCACCACCGCCTTTGGAACCGTAACCGAACAGGAAACCATTGTTTATACTGTAGCAAATGAAGATGGCTATACTTCATACACCGCGGTACCTAATACTGATATTTGGTTAAAAGAGGATGTAACAGACAATCCTGAAATTACAAATTTTTATGAAAATGTTACTGAACTGGAAATAATTGAAGAAACCGATACCACCTATGTAATCAGCGGTACCATGTTATATGAAAACGTCAGCGGCAACATAGATGCACTGACAACTGACAGCACATTATCAGACAACACACAAATTAATGCGCTCTATATTATTGACAAAGAAACCGAACAACTTTCTGCAATCGAAATCACATATAGCCCTTCTGATGAAGAAACAGAATCCATCGGTTTCGAGATGACAATTTCGTTGGAAATTACCGGTACAGATTACGTAGAAGTAATTATTCCTGAAGATGTTATAAATTCAGCAACTGAGTCAAACGAACGATAAGCAATCCCCGTTATATATCGTACATTACGGCAAATAAGTATATAAAAAGCTCTCCTTAATCGGTATCCGATAAGGAGAGTTTTTCTTATCATAATAGCAGCGCGTAAAACTATATCTTTTTTATCAAATCATACGCACGTTTGGCTTACCAACATTTTAAGCCGTCCGCTTCCGGCAATTCACATTCCGTGGTTAACCAGACACCGTCTGCAAATTCTACCTTGTAAAAATTCGGATCCGTGTACAATTCACCATCTTCCCAACGCTTCGCACCCGTCTCCACATACAAGGCAGCATCCGTAGAATAAGTTGCCGTAATCCAACGCCCATCCGGAACACCATAATCCGTTCCTAAGCTAAGGACAGGTTCTAATCCATCTTCTGCCACTTGGTATACGTATAAATCACCGCATAACTCCGTAAAAGTGTTGCCAATATAATACACCTTGCAAACCACTTCCGAAGTACCGTCACCATTAATATCAATCAGCTCAATATGCGCTCTATCCTGCGGTTCCAGTCCTAAATCAGGCATACGTACGCTTATAAAGGAATGCATCTTAGTTTCACCGTCTAAGACATATGAAAAGATAATTTCCATTTCATCATCAGAAATCGGGGTGATGGATGTTATGCAGGCTTCTTCTATGACATAATCTGCATCTTGACCGTTTACGTCATTATGCGCCGCAGCGATATTTCCCTCAAAAATCGTACCACGCAATCCACCTACAGCCAGTAAAACCGCCAGAGAAACCACCGGCACCGTAATGGTGTCCCAGCCCCTCTTGGTAAACAACTCCGTAAAAGCCGCGATGACACCTATTACAAGCGAAACCGGAAGAATAACGTACCACTCCATCTCACCCAGCAAAGCAAGAGTCACAGCAGTACAGATGCAAGAAGTAACGCCCATGGCCACCGTACCTTCCACGGTTTTGGTACCTTCAATCATTTTACCTGACAACTTCTTTTTGCCCCAAGTAATACCCACAATCGCAGCCATTCCGTCGCCCGGTCCCCAGGCCATCATCGCCGCAGCCGCCATATACTTGCATTCCTGTCCTAAAAGTCCCCAGCACAGGGCAATAAAAGCTCCAATCATGGAAAACAGGCACACAAAGCTGATAATCACCTCATGCTTTCCTTTTTGTTGGAAAAGACCATCATAAAACTTGCATTTCTCCACAAGCTGTAACGCAATAATAACCATAATCAGGAACGCAACATCTACAGCTACCGCTATCCACCAGATTTCCGTCAGGAAAAGAAGCGGAAAAATTGCAAGCATTGCCACGATGTGAAGAAGTTTGCGAAACACATAGCCCGGAACCTTCGTCGTGTAACGTATGATAATTAAAACCGTTGCCATCGCTATAATAATCGCCAAAAACAGCCCCAGAACACGTCCAAACTCCGACAAAAGTGTCATGTTTATATTCTTAGAAATTACGTCCCAATAATTCAACGTAATCATCGACAAGCCAAGCCCCAAAAGTATCACGCCTGTCACAATTCCAACAATCTTTCCTTTTACCTTATTGGCAAATTGCGCACTCAATAATGAGAACACTGTCGCTGTTACAATGGCAATCAGCAAGTAATCCCAACACTCCAATATAATTGCAGGTTCAATTAAGATGTGACTCACCGATGCAATTAACGCCGTGAATGTCATAATGAATGTAGATGTGCCCACAGCAGTTTTACGATCATATCCCAGAAATGCCGTAAAAACAATCAACATCATCATTCCGCCACCGGAACCAAAAAAACCGGTTCCGAAACCGATAGTTAAACCAAAAAACAGCGAAACCGCTATTTCTTTCATCGTCAGTTTACGTAATGCCGAAACCGCTTCCTTTTTCTTCGAATCCGGTTTTACAAGGAAACGGATACCGATGGCCACGCAGAGAAACAGCGAAAAGCCACCCAGCACCTGCTGATGTGTGAAAAACGCCGCTATAGAACCCACAGCACACATAGAAATAATACACGCCGTCATTATCCAGCCGTGTTTTAAATCAATCTTTTTATTCTTCGCATAAACATGGGTTGTCACTGCCGAACCCAGAATATCGCTTGCCAAGGCAATGGCAGTGGCCATATACGCCCCGTGTTCACCGCGAAACGTCGGACACAGAACAATTAAAAGAGGAACCATAGCCGTAGCGGCTGACAGTCCCACAAGTCCGGTGCCCACACCGGCAAGTATAGATGCTATGATGACGACGAGGTATTCCATGGTTTTATCCTTTCAATAAGGCAGAGTATTAAAATAGATTATTTGTAATAAAAGGCAATATACGCTGCCAAATTAAATACTTTAGAAATTTACAAAGTACAAATAGCTGACGTCATTTAAAATGACGTCAGCGTTTTTACATTCTACAATCTTACAAGGTTCTCAAACCCTAACACCCACCTTAATTAATAAAATCCTTATACTCTAAACTACTTTGTCCTGTAATCCTACTAATTTTCTCTCTCGTCCAATATTCTGTATCTCTATAATAGTACATATCTTTATGCTTTTTAAAAATTCTGATAGGTACGTCTGAATTGTCATAAATATTACATATATCACTAACTTCTACAACATCAGCTATTAAATCAAGCATCTTATAATACCTTGATACAATTTTACCTACCGGAACATCATGTCCACCCTTTAATACTCTTTGCTTAACACGCAATTTATTAATTTCAGGTGTTTCTGTAATAATATAAGTCACACGAACAAAATACCCTTTTCCCTTGGCTTTCTGCAACAACTTTAAATTTCTGTCCGTTGACAAAACAGTTTCAAAAGCAAAATCTTTACCTTCATCAAGTGCCTTATTCCGCAACATTTCAGCATGCTGTGCAGCTTCTAAATCCGTAAAGCCGCTAGTCTTCTTAATATCATCCGCATTATAA
This sequence comes from Lachnospiraceae bacterium, assembly GCA_045590555.1. GTDB lineage: Bacteria > Bacillota > Clostridia > Lachnospirales > Lachnospiraceae > UBA3766. The sequence continues at coordinate 120,916 of JAZNRC010000022.1, forward strand.
TAATCACAGTGCAAGGTATTTAAAATAAGCTTACTAATTGTACTTTTGCCGGAACCATTCGCACCGGCAAAAACATGCACTGTCGGTTTATTCTTCATACTCACGTCTCCCATCAGAATATAAAAAATATGCTTTTCCTAATTCTCTGTCATAACGCACTAACGGAATCCCCATCGCTTTAGTCTCTTCTTCTGCAATACGTACAGCATCACCATATCTTTTATCTAATTGCTCATCTGATAACTCATCAAATCTAATAGGTGTATATTCCATCCCGCATACTCCTTTTTAACTATAGCTCTCACTACTCCCTAAAACAAAAAAACTCCAAAGATAACCTCATTATTTATCCTTAGAGACATTTTATCACATATGTAATCTCATGCATACATTATTAAATTAAATATCAACACCATCACATACTGATAAAAGAAAAAAGCGGGTGATGGGAATCGAACCCACGTATTCAGCTTGGAAGGCTGATGTTCTACCATTGAACTACACCCGCATGTATAAATATAAAATTGTACTCGGGGTGACAGGATTCGAACCTGCGACCCCCTGGTCCCAAACCAGGTGCTCTACCAAACTGAGCCACACCCCGCAATCTGTATAGACCAGTGCGTTTTGTCTTGACGCAAGTGTTATTATATTTAATGTTTATCAAATTGTCAACATCTTTTTTTAATTTTTTTATTTTATATTATCAAGTTCCTTCTTATAAATGGTATCTCCACCCTTTTCAAGCACATAAGCGCGGTGCTTAGCCGCTTCCGCTTCCAGACCGGCCACCTTGGCAATCTTATATAAACGATAATTTACATTTACCTTCTTAAGGTTGGAAGCTTCCTCTTCGTCAATTTCGAGTAACTCTAAAGCCTTGGCATAGTCGCCATTCTCTTCAGCTTCCATAATCATAGGATACTTTGATATAATATTATATGCAGTGGTCATATACGGCGAACCTGCTTTTGATATCATTTCCTCTAACTCATTCACACACTGCGCCACAGCTTCCTTATCCTTTTCACGTGACGCAATCATGGCATACATCGACGCTCTGTACGCATTTCCTTCTGGTGTATCACAGTATTTACGGATTAACTCTAAGACCTTCTTTGCTTCCTCAAATTTTCCGAGATAACAAAGGATACTGCTGATATTTAAGAGTAACACGCCTGCCCTTTTCGTCTTGCGCTTATAATATTGCGCTATCACCATATATGAAGTCAGTGCTTTATTAATATTACATTCATCATTTATTAAACGGTTTACCCTTACACCATATTTCTTCTTATAACATCCGAAAAGAACGAGACTTACAATTGTAAAAATCAAAAAAACATAAAATACCCACAACATTTCTGCATAAACACAAAAAATCGTAGCAATTCCCAAGATAATAACCACTGAACTCAGAATATTAGCAATAACTTGTAAACTCTTGCAATACTTCTCCGTCCGTACCTCTTCTTCCCTGTCCGGTTCAAAATCAATAATATTTACTAAATCATTATATAATTTAGACATACTTTCTTTCATCCCTTCTTAACACACAAACACAAACTCCGGCTATTCATCCCACGTTATACTGCACTGCGTAAATCGTACCTCGCCCTTATCATCCACTTCCATAATCACATAAGTCGGTACACGTCCGAACTGCCTCGGATAAGTCAAACTTCCGGGATTTACAAGAAATACGCCGTTTAATTCACCCATATAAGGCAAATGCGTATGGCCAAAAAAAGCCATATTACAACCTCTTGCTGCTGCCTCTTCCGCCAGACGTTCATACCCTGCAGATACACGGTAATAATGTCCGTGGGTAACCAAAATCTTATTTCCCGCTATATCCAAGACACGTTCCTTGGGTAAAACGGTAAAAAAATCATTATTTCCGCTTACTACTTCCATTTCGCACCCGGCAATCGCTTCCATCTCGCACTCGGTACCTTCCGCATCACCACAATGAATAATCAAGTCCACAGACGGAACTTCTTCCAGCATCCTATAAAAATTGTCATTGACCCGATGAGTATCACTACAAATTAATATCTTCACTACTGCACCTTTTATTTCTACAATCTAATATACTGTAACGATATTAAGCCTCTTCCATCATTTTCTTAATTGCACGGAATGCCTTGCCCCTATGACTGATTTCGTTTTTCTCTTCCAAAGAAATCTCTGCACTGGTTTTATCAAACTCTTTTAAATAAAAAATAGGGTCATAGCCAAATCCGTTGGCACCTTTTTCTTCGTAACCGATATATCCTTCCATGGTCTCTCGAACTACAAGTTCTTTTCCATCAGGATATACTGCAGCTACAGCACATACAAAGCGTGCCGTACGTTTCTCAAATTCCACACCCTCAAGCCTTTCGATAATATTTGCGTTCTTAATGGAATACGGAGTATCTTCTCCCATATAACGTGCAGAATAAATACCCGGCTCTTTATTTAACGCATCTACTTCCAGACCGGAATCATCTGCCAATACAATATTACCGCTGATTTTTGCAATTTCTCTTGCTTTAATTAATGCATTTTCTTCAAAAGTGGCACCATTTTCATCCACATCAGCAACGATTCCTTCTTCTTTCATTGACATCACTTCATATTCAGAATTATTAAATATAGATTTAATTTCTTTCATTTTTCCCGCATTACCGGTTGCAATAACAATTTTCATCTTGTGTCACCTTTTTCTTTCACTTATGTCATCCGCCCGTTGACATTTGCGTCGCCGGTCTTTTTAATTGCAAATCAGGCTTCTATTACTTACCTTCCGTCTTCTTCGGTGGCTTCGGTCCCATATACTGCAAAAAGTACGTTTTCATCATACCATTATAAATTTTACGGTTTTTATCAGCCTTCTTACCCAAATCACGTTCTGCATTCTCATACGAAGTAATCAAATACATAGACCAGGAATCCAACGCATTGTATCTTTCACCCAAAGCTTCATAAATTGGTGGCAAATCCACCTTCTCCTCCAAGCGCTCGCCGTAAGGCGGGTTGGTAATAATAAAACCGTACTTCTTCGGGTGGCTTAAATCCTTCACCGCCCTTGTCTGAAAATGGATTAACTTGTCTACTCCTGCCAATTTTGCATTTTCTCTTGCAATTTTTGTCATTTTTTCGTCGATATCGTAACCTTGGATATCAGTTTCAATATTGAAATCTACTAACTCATTAGCTTCATCCAGACAATCATACCAATGTTTCTTCGGTATCAGATGTGTCCATTTTTCCGCTAAAAACTCGCGATTCATTCCGGGTGCAACATTAGCTGCCATCAGCGCCGCTTCAATGGGAATCGTACCGCTTCCGCAAAAAGGATCCACCAAAATGCGGTCTTTCCTCCAAGGTGTCAACATAATCAAAGACGCCGCAAGATTTTCTGCAATAGGAGCTTTGGCGGTAAGCTTTCTATATCCTCTTTTATGAAGAGATTCACCGGTAGTATCCAAACCTACAGTCACCTCATCTTTTAAGATAAAAACTCTTACCGGGAAATTGTCGCCATCCTCCGGGAACCACTCCAGACGGTACTTTTCCTTCATACGTTCTACCATAGCCTTCTTCATGATAGACTGTATATCGGAGGGACTAAACAGCTTACTTTTTACACTGGCAGCTTTGGCTACGCCAAACTTACCATTCTTTGGAATATAATCTTCCCAGGGCAACTTCTTGGTTCCTTCAAATAACTCCTCAAATGTTTCCGCATGAAAACTACCTACTTTAATAAGAATACGCTCCGCGGTACGTAAAAAGACATTGCCATAGCAAATAGCCTGCTCATCGCCATAAAAAGTCACTCTTCCGTCCATGACCTCCGCAATGTCGTATCCCAAATCTGTTATTTCTCTTTTTAAGACCGCTTCCAAGCTAAAATGACATGGTGCAATCAGTTCAAATCTTCTCATAATTATCCGTATATCTGCCTTCTTTTTTTGATTCTTTATACATCTTATCCGTACTTTATAGAGGTGTCAATAAGGCGGACTTTCATTTTTGTCTATTTGTATAATTTTTTTATCATTTTTGTATTTTTATTGTATATTTTTCTGGCAAAACTAATGATAATGTGATATGATTATATAGAATAATGTAATGTGCTATTTTTGTATTCATTATTCAGCAAAGGGATTACATATAGGACAGGAGACACCATATGGACAATAATTATGAAAACATGACTCCGGAAACCGATTTTATTCCGGAAGAAGTTGCTTACGGTGCATCTGACACCATGGCAACCGATGAAGCTGCCCTTGCAGAGGCAGAAACACTCTTGGAGACGTTTGAAGAGGCTACCGAATCGAACCCGGAGGACTTACCGATTCCCCAGCTCGATGGTGCCATAGATTCCAAGAAAAATAAAAAGCAAAAAAATAAAAAAGAAAAGGCTCCAAAAGAACCCAAACCGAAGAAAGAAAAGAAGCCCAAAGAGAAAAAGGAAAAAGTTGCTTCTGCAGATAAAGCAAAAAGCATTCTTTCAAAACGTAAAAAATTCCACGTACTAAGTTTTTCACGTAAGTTGGCTATCTTATGTATTGTACCTTTGGTTTTACTTTGTATCATTATCTCGACATTGAGTACCAATATACTCCGTGACAATCTAGAGAAAGAAATAGAGGGTTCATTAAAAATTGTAGCTGTATCCTTAGAAGAAACATACTCCGGCCTTTATCAAGGTGATTACACCATGACAGTGAGTAGCGAGTTGTACAAAGGAGAAACCAAGATTTCCGGCAAAACCTCTCTTTTAGACTCAATCAAAGAGAACACCGGTTATGACAGTTCTTTCTATTATACCAAACGTGTTATCATTACTACCATAAAAAGAACATTGAACGGCGAATTAGCCGGCGGACGTATCGGTGGCAATGAACACATTACCGATGAGGTATATGATATCGTAGTAAATAATGGGCAGGAATTATTCTTAACCGACTTTGTCATTCAAGATGTAGAGTATTATGCGTATTTCAAACCATTGGTGAACTCAGACGGTTCCGTTGTCGGATGTATTTTTGCAGGTAAGCCATCCGCTGAAGTAAATGCACAGATTACTGCAGAAACAAATAAAATTACATTATTCTCTGCTATTATTTCAGTTGCTTGCGTTGTCCTCATCCTTCTCATTTCAATGAGAATGTCCAAAACAATGGTTAAGACCAAGAACTTCTTACAGGTTGTATCAACCGGCGATTTAAGACAGTCCGCTTCTCCTAAATTCTTGAAGCGCGATGATGAACTTGGCGATATGTATGCTATTTCTTATACATTACAAGAAGAACTAAAAGGCATTGTAACAAATATTAAGCTTTCTGCTGATGACTTATCCGCTTCATCCGAACAGCTTATGGGTCTTTCGCAAGATACGGTTAGCAGCGTTTCCGGATTATATGATTCGGTAGAGTTTATCTCCAAAGGCGCAGCAGACCAGGCTGATCAAACCTCTATTGCAGCCATACAGGTATCCAATATTGGCGATCAGATTGATAATATTTCCGAGGATGTTGTATCATTGTCAGACTCAGCTAACAAAATGGCCGAAGCCGAACAAGCATCCACTACTATTATCAACGAGTTAAATGTTTCAAACGAAGAAGTAATTGATTCCATTGAAAAGATTGCAAAACAAATCGAAATTACCAATACATCGGTTCAGGAAATCAGAACTGCAATTGCAATGATTCAGTCCATTTCCGACGAAACAGATTTGTTATCTATTAATGCAAGTATTGAAGCCGCTCACGCCGGTGATGCCGGTCGAGGCTTTGCAGTCGTAGCAGAACAAATTTCCAAGCTGGCAGCGCAGTCAGGAAATAACGCAACCGAGATCGAAAAGGTTATTAACACCTTATTAGAGCAATCCGGACTCATGGTTAGCTACATGAACGACGTTAAAATTAAGATTTCCGAACAGCGTGAAAAATTAAACCTTACTATTGATAAGTTTAGTGCCGTAGCAGATGGCGTAGATACTTCCCTTGTTAATATCGGAAATATCACAAACGGAATGAACGAACTTAGAAAGTCCCGAGATGTTATTCTTGACATTATCTCAGACTTATCAGCAGTATCACAGCAATACGCAGCTTCAACCAACGGTACAATAGAAGCCGCACAGTCCATGAACGATGCAATGAAGTCTTTGGATGCAGCATCCGAAAAGCTCAAAGCAATGTCAGACGACTTAACACGCGAATTAGAAATCTTCAAATTATAAGTTCAAATCTGCAACACATAACCGCCGGTCTTATCGACCGGCGGTTTTATTTATTACTATTTCTATCCATCTATTCAGCCTATTTCAGCGTATTTATTATTAAGCACCGAACACACTCCATACACTTATTTTAAACGCTATATGCACGCCATAACGCTTTACAGGTGCCATCTCCTATCGTTTTTTATATATTCTTTTTAGTCAAACACAGCCTTTGTTCCAAGAATCCATCTCTTTATAACCACTGTAACCAAATTCTATCCGCTCCCAATCGCACACGTTCGCTTTATCATCTTCGTTTCCACGCAAAAGAAACAATATGCCGGTATCCCTATTTTATACTTCAATTTGCAGTCTTTGTTAGCAAAAAAGGACGGTGCCAAACACCGTCCTTAAATTTGCATATATACTGTTGTAGGGGATTAACCCTTAACGCTACCTAATGCAATACCCTGAACGATAAACTTAGATAAACATAAGTAAACAACGATTACAGGGAAAATTGAAAATGTAATTGTAGCATAAACAACACCCATATCGAACTTCAAGAAGTCAGCAGAACGTAATTCCGCAATCAAAATAGGTAATGTCTTTACTTTATTAACCGTCAATACCAACGCAGGAGTAAAGTAATTGTTCCAGTTCTGAACAAATGCGAAAATAGCCTGAACCGCAATCGCAGGTTTCATCATAGGAAGAACAATTGTATTAAATGTTCTAAACTCTCCTGAACCATCAATACGAGCCGCTTCAATAATCGCCAAAGGCAAAGTTGAATCCATGTACTGCTTCATGTAGAAGAATACAGCAGGTGCAGCAATTGCAGGTACAATTAACGGAATAAATGTATCCATCAAATTCATTGCATTAACCAAATCCAAGAAACCAAGCGCACTAACCTGTGTAGGAATGGTCATAATCAACAATATAAATGTAAAGATAAATTTCTTAAGTTTAAAATCATAAGCATGAATTGCATAAGCTGTCATTGTCGAGAAGTATGTACTTAACAATGCACAACCGGACGATACGATCAAACTGTTAAGAAGACCACGTCCAATCGGCTGTGTATTTGCAAACAACATCTTCTTCAAATTCACAAACAAGAAAGTACTGGGAAAAGGTCTGAATCCCGCACTTAAGTCTGCATGTGAACGTGTTGCGTTAACGAACAAAACATAAAACCAGAATAAACATAAAATACTGATTAATATTAACACAACATAGGCAACTGCTCTTCTTGCCTTAATTCCTCCGGCATTTCTGGTATCTTCTACCTGTAACGCCATTGAACTATTATTTGCCATGTCAAATTACCTCCTAATCCTCACTAGTGTTGAACTTATAAACAACAACACTCAACGCACCGGTTATAATAAACAGAAATACTGAAAGAGCACCTGCCAAACCGTAGTTTCTACTATACAAATGCTTATTCAAGAACATAATCATTGTCATTGATGTACGTAACGGTCTACCTTCACCGTCGGTCAAAATCTGCGGAACATCGAACATCTGCAAACCACCAATCAATGATGTAATCATAACATATACCAAAATAGGTCTCAAAAGAGGTAATGTAATGCGGAAGAATACCTGTGTCGGTGTAGCACCGTCAACTTCTGCCGCTTCAAAGAGTGAACCATCAATACCCATAATACCTGCCATCAAAAGGATGGTAGTATTACCGAACCACATAAGGAAGTTCATAAATGCAACCAAACTTCTGGTTGCCCATATACTATCAAAAAAGGTAAAGGGTTTATCTAAAAAAGTTGCTGTCAAAATCTGATTAATAGGACCAATATCTGAGAACAAAGTAAAGAATAACATCGAAAAAGCAGATGCCATAATTAAGTTCGGAAGATAGATAACGGTCTTAAAGAAGCCTGAGAATTTTAATCTCAGACGCTGGTCTGAAAACCAAGCACCAAGAACCAACGATACGACAATCTGAGGAATAAAGCCCAGAATCCACATAACCATGGTGTTCCATGCATAATTCCAAATGTCCGGATTACCAAAAATCTTTGTATAATTCGCAAAATTGTTCCATGTAGGTCCAATCCAGTCTAAACCGGTTCTAAAGTACTGAAAAAAACTATATCTGATTGTATTCACCAAAGGAATCAATTGAAAGGTAATAAATACTATAATAAACGGCAGTAAAAATATGTAACCCCATTTGTTATAGCTTACAACTTTTCCCTTTTTAGTTTTACTCATAAATAAACGTCCTCCATTTCGTGCAATTGCAGCTATAATTCCACATAATCTTCTGCTTCAATTGCCAACCTCGGCTTGTTATCCCCTGTATTTCCAAGAAAAACTGTCATCGCCGTTTATACTTGAAAAAACGCCTGCCCACTATAACAATAGGCAGGCGCTTCTTCTATTTAGTATTTACTAATTTTTAAAATTAGTTGTACATTTCCAATTCAGGATGCTTCTCAATAACCTGCTTAACGAATTCAGCATATGCTTCATCGTATGTCTGGTTACCTAAGAAGTATTCCTTCATACAAGCCTGGAATGTTTCGTTACAAGCCTGGTCATACTTAGAAATGTTGCTTAAGTCTACTGTGCTTACACCTTCAGCATAAACACCGATAGGGTTCTGGCCACCGAATACATATGATTCGTAGTCAGATTTTGCAATCTTATCCATAACTACTGTGTTGTTAGCAAAGTCATCATCCTGGAGAACGATTTCTTCAAGAACAGCTTCATCAGTTGTCATTGTAAGGATAACATTCTTAACAAGTGTTGCGTTGTCAGTACCGTTAGCTGCACATGCCCATGTACCGCCCCAGTAGAAGCCCTGAGGTCCCTTAACAGCGCCCCAGCCACCTTGACCACCGATTGAATCAGGGTTCCATGCATCTGTTGCACCGTCACCATCTGTATCGATCTGAGCAGCCATTGAGAAGTTTACTAACCAAGCGGGTCCAAAGTAGCAGAATACCTTTCCTTCGGGATAGAAACCTGCAGACCATTCTGTTGACCATAAGTCATATGTTGTAGAGTATCCGTTGTCTACCATAGCCTTAGCATCTTCACACCACTTAGCAATGTTAGCATCAACTGTGATAACACCGTTCTGTACCCACTTAGAGGTTACGTTGTTAGAGTATACACGATATGAATCGTATACTGTAGAAGTCATTAAGTAGCCAGCTTCTTTCATCTTAGCTGCTGTTGCGTTGAATGTATCCCAATCAGCAACTGCTGCCTGTACTGTATCGTAATCATCAGCGCCAAGAACTTCTGTAGCAGCCGCACGGTTGTAAATCAATACACCGGGGCATCCCTGCCATGAAGAACCCTTAAGGTTACCATGCATGTCAGTTACAACGTCCTTTGTATACTGATACTGGTTAGCTACGTCTGCATCTGTGATACCTAAATCAGAAAGAGCAAGAGAAGCGTTTGTATCAACATACTTTAAAGCGTAGTCAGCTTCGATCAAGAAGATATCGATCTTGTCTTCTGCTGAAGCATTAGCCTGTGCTGCTAACTTAGTATCAAGGTTGTTCTGGTATGCATTGTCAGCGTTAGCTGTAATGTAGAATACAACCTTTGTTCCATCGATTTCACCAGAGATGTTTCCTGTTTCAGGATCTGTTTCACCTTCAACGAATCCAGGATAATGATCTCTAACTCTTCTGTAGAATTCATCATTCCAGCAGTAGATGTTAAGAACAGTACCATCATCTGTAGATGATCCTGCGTAATCATAAGTAGCATCTTCCCATGCAGGAACGTCAGCACCGCCATCGCCTTCGCCGCCGTCTTCAACTGTTGTGTCGCCGCCATCAGCGTTACCAGCGTCTGCGCCTGTATCAGCGTCGCCTGAACAACCAACTAAAAGAGCTGCAACCATTGCTGTAGATAACAATACACTCAATAATTTCTTTTTCACTTTTTGTTTTCCTCCTCTTAATTATTATAGTGTTGTTAATAGTTTCTGCCGGCATCCATAGAGAGTTCTATTTTTGCTAGCAAGGTAAGTATATAACAGATTATCCATGAAAGCAAGCTTTTTTATGTTATTTTTGTATAAAATTCATACTTTTGTGGAAAAATAACAGTTTTTCGTTCATATTTTGTTCATTTTTTATTGTTTTTTTATTCATTTTTCAAGCGAATATCCTTCACAATTCACGTTTTACATTATTATATTACCTATTGCTGGCTTTTCAGTATCTTTTTAATTTTTAAATATCGGGCATATTGTCCCTTATTTATTTTAGATTTATATTTATTATTAAAGATTACTTATTGTTTTACCTTAAATCTTCTTGCTTTTCTATATATAGTTATTGTATAATTTAGGACATGAGGTTCGGTTTGAACTTAACCGTTCCTACTTATATAAGAATACAAATAGAATAAGGAGAAAGTAGTATGAAATTTGGTTATTTCGATGACGCTCGCAGAGAGTATGTCATTACAACCCCGAGAACACCTTATCCCTGGATTAACTACTTGGGCACACAAGGTTTCTTTTCGTTGATTTCCAACACTGCCGGAGGATATTCTTTCTATAAAGATGCTCGTCTCCGCAGAATTACCAGATATCGTTATAACAACGTTCCTATTGATATGGGCGGCCGTTATTTCTATATCAATGATAATGGTACCATCTGGAATCCCGGTTGGTCACCTGTCAAAACAGAATTAGACTCTTACGAATGCCGTCATGGTATGGGTTATACCGTTATTACCGGTAAGAAAAATGATTTAAAGGCAGAAGTTACTTTCTTCGTTCCTCAGGATTACGATGGCGAAGTTCAGCAGGTAGTTTTGACCAACGAAGGTAGCGCAGAGAAAACCTTCTCCCTGTTCTCTTTCGCAGAGTGGTGTCTGTGGGATGCACAGGATGACAGCAACAACTTCCAGCGTAACTTCTCTACAGGTCGTGTAGAAGTTAAGGATTCCGTAATTTACCACAAGACCGAGTACAGAGATCGTCGTAATCATTACGCATTCTACTCTGTAAACGATACGATTGATGGTTATGATACCGACAGAGATTCCTTCATCGGTTTATACAATGGTTTTAATAACCCTGAAGCAGTTATTGCTAACAAGGCCACCGACTCCTTTGCAGATGGTTGGGCTCCTATCGCTTCTCATTACAAGAAGATTACCCTTGCACCCGGCGAAACCAAGACTCTCGTATTCGTACTTGGTTACGTAGAAATGCCTGTTGAAGAAAAGTTCGAGGCAGACGGCAAGACTATTAATAAAGTAAAAGCTCTCAAGATGATTGAGCAGTTCAACACACCCGAGAAATTTGCTCAGGGTATGGCTGATTTGAAGGCTTACTGGGATAAACTCCTTGGTATCCTGACTGTAGATACTCCTGATGACAAGGTTAACAGAATGGTTAACATCTGGAACCAGTATCAGTGTATGGTTACTTTCAACCTTTCACGTTCTGCTTCCTACTTTGAATCAGGTATCGGTCGTGGTATGGGCTTCCGTGATTCCAACCAGGACGTTCTCGGTTTTGTACATCAGATTCCTGACAGAGCAAAAGAACGTATCATTGATATCGCTTCTACTCAGTTCCCTGACGGTGGTTGCTACCATCAGTATCAGCCTCTTACCAAGAAGGGTAACTCCGATATCGGTGGCGACTTCTCCGATGATCCTTTATGGTTAATCCTTTCTGTTTCTGCATATATTAAGGAAACAGGCGACTGGGGCATCCTTGATGAGATGGTTCCTTATGACAACGATATGTCTATCGCACAGCCTATGTTGGATCACTTGAAGGTTTCCTTCTATCATATCGTTAACAACTTAGGACCTCATGGTTTACCTCTTGCAATGAGGGCAGACTGGAACGACTGTATCAACCTTTCTTGCTACTCAGACACACCCGGTGAATCTTTCCAGACTTACACCAATCCTAAGTTTGCAGCAGAAGGTGGTTACTCTAAGGTAGCTGAATCCGTATTCGTTGCTACACTCTTTACTTATGCCGGACCTAACTATGTTTCTATTTTGAAGCACTTAGGCAAGGACGAAGAAGCAGCTGCTGCTCAGGCTGAAATCGATAAGATGAAGAAAGCTGTTATGGATCATGCATTCGATGGCGACTGGTTCTTAAGAGCATACGATGCAACAGGCGCTAAGATGGGTTCTAAGGAATGTGAAGAAGGTAAGATCTTCATCGAGCCTCAGGGATTCGCAGTTATGTCTGATATCGGTAAAGAAGAAGGCGCTGATATCAAGACTTTGAACTCTATTGATAAATACCTGAATACAGACTTCGGTCTCGTACTTAACAACCCCGCATTCACCAAGTACTATATCCAGTACGGTGAGATTTCTACTTATCCCGGCGGTTACAAAGAGAACGCAGGTATCTTCACTCATAACAATGCATGGATTATCTGTGCAGAAGCATACGCAGGTCGTGGTGACAAGGCCTTTGAGTACTACTCAAAGATTGCTCCCGCTTTCACTGAGGAAACTTCTGATATCCACAAGACTGAGCCTTATGTATACGGTCAGATGATCGGTGGTAAGGATGCAGGTTCCGATATCGGCAGACCCGGCAAGAACTTTGGTCAGGGTAAGAACTCATGGTTAACCGGTACTGCAGCTTGGAACATGGTAGCTATTTCACAGTACATCCTCGGTATCGCTCCTGACTTCGATGGTTTGAAGATTGATCCTTCCATCCCTGCTGCTTGGGACGGACTTACCGCTACTCGTCAGTTTAGAGGCGCTGTTTACAACATCACCATTAAGAACCCTTCTCATGTATGCAAGGGCGTTAAATCATTGGTAGTTGACGGACAGGAAGTAGACGGATGCATCATCCCTTACGAAAAGGGAAAAGAAGTTTACAACGTAGTTGTAACACTTGGCTAATCCAAACTTTATACTTTTATAAAAAAGACCTCTCTCACATTTGTGAGGGAGGTTTTTTAAGTTGTGGAGCGCTTTGCAGGAAGGTATTGTAGGCCTCAGCAAGATTATGATATATTCCATGCAGAACACGCTTCCACTCGATTTCCTGACGTAACAGTACTAAACTCGCAGTGCATTGCATTTCTGCTCGTTAAGTGCTGACGCAGTCAAACGGTTCTTTATGGAATATATCAAATCTTTGCTGAGGATATACTACTATGACAGTTCCCTACAAAGCGGGATTCACTACGTTAAAAATGTTTGATATACTCATCCGTGTTCGCGATGCGCCCAAACAGAGATACCTAGCGATAAACAATATAATAAAGAATCCGCAAGAAAATCCAATAAAACAATGGTTTTTCATAAAGAAATGTACTATAATATAGAAAGTGTGCGAATGCATGCATATTATATACATAAAAGATATGTCTGTTTGCCCGGATATGGATTTTACGTATATCGTTCCGGAGGGCTTTTATAATTCTATAAAGGACCCTTTAAGAACGTCGGTACTTAATGAGCAAATATTCTTATTTGCGAATTTAGTATCCGTTACGATTCTTAACGGAGCGAGAGCGTGTCCGTAGAGAATTATAAAATGTTCCGACGGAACAATACCGAAATCGCTCCCGCAAACAGACTTCACTATGAAGAAATGGAGCCACTATGTATTACACAAACGTTTTAGACTTAATCGGAAACACTCCCTTGATTTCTTTAAAAGAAACAACAGGGTTGAATATTTTTGCAAAAGCCGAGTTTTTAAACCCCGGCGGCAGTATCAAAGACCGTATTGCAAAAAATATGTTGGACGAAGCCGAGAAATCCGGCAAATTAAAACCCGGCATGACTATTATCGAGCCTACTTCCGGCAATACCGGTATCGGCCTTGCTCTCTGCGGTATCCGCAAGGGTTATAAGGTAATTATCGTCATGCCTGAGAATATGAGCGAGGAACGCAAGAAAATCATTCGCGCTTTAGGTGCAGAACTTGTTTTAACACCTCCCGAATTAAGCATAGGCGGTTCTGTAGAAGAAGCGGAACGTATTGCTGCTTCTTCCGATAAGTATTTTGTACCTCAACAGTTCCAGAACCCTGCAAACCCTGATATTCATTATAAAACCACTGCTGTTGAACTTTGTGACCAACTCGGTCAACAGATTGATATCTATGTTTCCGGTATCGGAAGCGGCGGAACCTTACAGGGTGTATCCAAATATTTATTAGAAAAGAACCCTAACACCAAGATTGTTGCGGTAGAACCTAAGAACGTATCCGCACTTCTCGGTGACGAGCCGGGCCTTCACCAGATTCAGGGCATCGGTGACGGTTTTATCCCTGATATTTTAGATGTATCCATCATTAATGATATCGTGGAAGTAACCGACGAAGACGCTATTGAAACCGCCAGAGAATTGGCAAGGGTTCAAGGCTTGCTTTGCGGAACCTCAGCAGGTGCCAATGTATGGGCAGCGAAAAAGATGGCAGAGAAATACGGCAAAGATAAAGTAATTGCAACCATCCTTCCTGATAGAGTTGAAAGATATTTCAGCACTGCGTTGATATAATAACAAAAATGCATCCCTTCAAAAGGATGCATTTTTTATGTTTCTATTCATTTTAATACTGCACTACTAGCCGCCAAGCGGTACAAATAAATCTTCTCTCACATCCACCGCTTTACCGTTTTCATCAAAGGTAATCACATAATACTCCGGATCCAAGAAAATATATCTTGTATAATATGCCATTTCATTATGTCCATGCGCTTCGTCCGTATCGAAACTAGGTTCACCATACACTTCCATAATTTGTTCTTCCGTTTTACCCAACACCCACAAGTCCACATAAGGAAAAGCCGTTGGAAACAAAAGATACCATATGATTGCAATCGTAGGACACAGCCCCATTATTACAGTAGCTACACGAATCAACTTCTCTTTTTTATGGCGAATGGAACAACATATTACAATTACAGCAACAAACGCAACCAAACCGCAAAGAATAGCAATCCCAAAATCTGATATAACTAAATTAATCATCACTAATACAAAAACGGCTATCATAATTAACCACTCTGTAATTCCCATATACTCCATCTTACTTCTCCCGCTTCACGCTTTCCATTGCAAATACCACGTTTTCCTTCGCGCGCACGGTCTTAAGCACTGACTTCATATCTTCGTTGCCAACCACGGGCAATACTACCTCCAAGCCCACATTCCCTGCAGTTGCACTTCTCGGCGCAACCACTGTAATACATCTTGCTTTATATGTATCATTGATCCAATCAATATATTCATTCAGGCAATCCAAGCCTTTCATTTCAATATACATGGTCACCTTGCGATTCTTCTTGCGCCCTCTGCCTTCCAATTTAAACAGTATCGCGGAAGTAATCGCCACAACCAAAGTACCAAGCAATGCACCCATATAAAAACCGTAACCACAGGCAATACCAATTGCTGCCGTAGTCCAAAGCCCCGCTGCAGTGGTAAGTCCCGTGATATGGTCATGTTCTTTTACAAGGATGGTACCTACACCAAGAAAACCAATGCCGGAAATAACTTGCGCCGCAATACGCACGGGGTCTGAAGACGCCCCCATCTCATACACAACATACAAACCGATTAGCGCAGTCATACAAGAACCTACACACACTAAAATATGTGTACGAAAGCCCGCCGGCCGTTTACTCTTCTCTCTCTCCAAACCAATACAACCGCCAAGCAACATCGCAAGGAATACGCGAACTATCACGGATATTATATTAAAATCATTCAAAGTCTCCAACCAAGTCATAGGATACCTCCTTTCGAAACTAACCGGCTCATTATGTTTGCATACAGTATACCATAATTACTTTTTGATTAAAACCCTTTCCTTTCTTGTATATGTGTATACCTTTCTGCTATAATTGTAACGTAAAGAATATGCCAATGCCATAAATATCATGTTTGAAGGGTGTTTGTACTCGCCGGCATTTGGCTTGTGTTCTTTACAAGCCTATGTGCCGCTGCGTAGGACAACCAAGCGAAAGCGTCCCAAAAAACATATATTTATGGCATCGGCATATTTATATTTACACATACACAAAAGGAGCCCTTATGGAAATCGAAAGAAAATTTACGATAAATAAATTGCCCGACAACTTGGAACAATACCCCTGTCTCACTCTGGAACAGGCCTACTTAAATACTGACCCTGTCGTACGCGTACGCCGCGAAAATGATGACTTTTACCTTACTTACAAAGGAAAAGGCTTCCTTGCAAGAGAAGAATATAATCTTCCCTTAAACGAAGAAGCCTACTATCACCTGCGCGAAAAAGCAGATGGTTTGATTATTTCCAAGAAACGCTATCGCATTCCTTACAACGAGAAACTCACCATTGAACTTGACGTTTTTGAAGCGCCTTTAGCACCTTTGGTTCTGGCAGAAGTAGAGTTTGAAAGCATTGAAGAAGCCAATGCTTTTACCCCGCCTGCCTGGTTTGAGAAAGATGTGACCGAAGACCGTTCCTTCTCTAATTCGGAACTCAGCAAAATGTTCTAGACGAGATCTTACTCCAATAAACATATAAAATAATATATGTAAAGTCTACAATCGTAATCTATCTATACAACAAATGCCGCACACCCATCTATCAACCGGTGTACGGCATTAATATATTTAGGCATAAAAAACTCTCTTTGTTATCCCTTTATCTCATTGTACAAATGTATACAACCTCTATTATATTCGTAAAACAGCAAATCAGGGTATATATATTCTTCGAATACCTTTTGCAAAGCGTCGGTACTTAGGTTGTGTCTTTTACAACCTTATGTACCGCTACGTTTTGCAAAGAGTGCAAACGTGTATGAGAAGAATATATATACCCTGATTTGCGTCCACCTTTATATAGTGTCCACCTTATAATCTGCCGTACACCTTCGTCATTTCATATAAAAGTGCGGCATCTTCATCCTTCATCTGCCCGGGAAGCAATCTCCACTTCCAGTTCAATCCCATGGTAGAAGGAATATTCATTCTCGCCTCGGAACCAAGTCCTAAAATATCCTGCATAGGAATAATTGCTGTATCCGCAACACTGGACAGCGCCAGGCGAATCATATCCCAGTGAAGGTTTTTACTGTTAGGTACGCCCAAATACAACTTAATCTGCTTTTTATCATTTTTATTGGCAGACGCATACCAGCCCTGCACCGTATCATTATCATGAGTACCTGTATATACTACACAGTTTCTTGAGAAGTTGTGAGGAAGGTAGTCATTCTCTTCGTTAGAGTCGAAAGCAAACTCAAGAATCTTCATTCCGGGGTATCCTGTACGCTTTACAAGGCGAATGACTGACTTGGTCAAAAGCCCCAAATCCTCAGCAATAATAGGCTTATCACCCAAAGCATCCCTCATTGCGCGAAACAACTCAAAACCGGGACCATACTCCCACTCGCCAAACTCTGCAGTCTCGTCACCGTAGGGGATATTGTAATACTCATCAAACCCTCTGAAGTGGTCAATACGCACCATATCATACAATTTGAAGCACTGCGCCATTCTGTCAATCCACCACTCAAATTCCGTATCCTCGTGGTAATCCCAATCATATAAGGGATTGCCCCACAACTGACCGGTCTTAGAGAAATAATCAGGCGGGCAACCTGCCACACCGGTAGGATATCCTTCTTCGTCTAAAAGGAACAATTCCGGTCTTGACCATGTATCCGCACTGTCATATGCCACATAAATAGGAATATCACCGATAATCTCAATTCCCTTATCATTTGCATAATCCTTGATGGATAACCACTGTAAGGTAAACATATACTGTAAAAAGGCATAAAATTCAATCTCTGTTGCCAAGCGACGTTTTGCCACCGCAATTTCTTTTTTATCTCTTTTACGAAGTTTCTCCGGCCACTCGATAAAGCTTTTACCACCATTTTCATCCTTGATGGCCATATACAGACAATAATCAGGCAACCAGTCCTTCTCTTCTTCACAGAATGCCTGGAAGTCTTCATTCTCCGCGATATTGGACTTTTCATAAGCCTTACGAAGCAATTTGAAGCGTCCCTTGTAAATCTTCTCATAGTCGATATACTGCTCCATATCGCCAAAATCCACAGCGTCACATTCTTTTGCCGTTAACCACTCACGTTCAATCAAATCTTCCAAATCAATAAAATACGGATTGCCTGCAAACGTAGAGAATGACTGATAAGGCGAATCACCATAGCCTGTAGGTCCCATGGGAAGTACCTGCCAGTAATGCTGACCTGCTGCTTCAAGGTAATCTACAAAATCATAAGCCTCTTTTGAAAAGCAACCAATACCGTACTTTGACGGCAAACTTGTGATTGCCAGTAACACTCCGCTCTTTCTAACCATTTTACTTTCCCTTTCTACCCCATAATACACAACAGGGCTTCGGAAATACTCCAAAGCCCTGCGCTACTATTTCCTGCGTATAAGCATTATATAACAATTTTTTAATTACTTCAACTTCCAGATATCACGATTGTATTCTGCGATTGTACGGTCTGATGAGAAGAAACCTGCTTTTGCAATGTTTACAAGCATCATTCTTCTCCACTTACCTCTGTCTTCAAAGTCTGCAAACATCTTATCTTTTACTTCGATATATTCTTCCAAGTCAAGCAAGGTCATAAACCAGTCTTTGTTCAATAATTCATTGTAAAGACGTTCTAACTGCTCTTTATGACCAATCTTTAAGGTTTCTTTGCTTACGATAAAATCAACCGCTACCTTGATTACAGGGCTGTTCTTGTAGTAATCCTTAGATACATAATCAGCCTTTGCGTAATGCTCAATAACCACTTCGCTGGACTTACCGAACTTATAAATATTATCGTCGCCTACAAGCTGGTGAATTTCTACGTTTGCACCGTCCGCAGTACCCAATGTTACCGCACCGTTTAACATAAACTTCATGTTACCGGTACCGGATGCTTCCTTACTTGCCAAAGAAATCTGCTCTGAAATATCGCAGGCAGGAATCAAACGCTGTGCATATGCTACGTTGTAATTCTCAACCATAACAAGTTTCATATAAGGGCTTACTTCAGGATCGTTATTAATGATTTCCTGCATTACAAGGATTAAGTGAATGATATCCTGTGCAATAACGTAAGCAGGCGCTGCCTTCGCACCAAAGATAAAAGTAAGAGGGCGTACAGGCTTCTTGCCGGCCTTGATTTCGAGGTATTTATGAATGATGTATAAAACATTCATCTGCTGACGCTTGTACTCGTGCATTCTCTTAATCTGAATGTCAAAGATGGACTCTGTATCAAGTGTAACGCCTTCTTTTTCAGCGATGTACGCTGCAAGCTCAGCTTTTTTACCCTTCTTGATTTCTTCCAACTTCGCAAGTACTTCTTCGTCATCCTTATAAGCAAGAAGCTTCTCAAGTTCATCTGCATCTTTCTTATATCCGTTGCCGATTAAAGAAGTAATGTATTCTGCCAATTCGCGGTTGCAAGATAACAACCAACGACGGAAAGTAATACCGTTTGTCTTGTTGTTAAACTTCTCAGGATAAATTTTATAAAATGCATTCAACTCGGTATCTTTTAAGATATCTGTATGAAGTGCTGCAACACCGTTGATTGCAAAACCATAGTGAATGTCGATGTGTGCCATATGTACACGCTCATCTTTATCAATAATCTGTACCTTGGGATCGTCATACTTTGCAGCTACGCGCTTATCCAATTCCTTGATAATGGGAACCAAAGCAGGAACAACCTTCTCTAAGTACTTCAAAGGCCATTTTTCAAGAGCTTCCGCTAAGATTGTATGGTTTGTATATGCACAGGTCTTGCTAACGATTTCAATTGCCTCATCCATGCTGATTGCCTTATCTTCGGTAAGGATACGGATCAACTCAGGAATAATCATGGTAGGATGTGTATCGTTAATCTGAATTACTGCATGATTATACATCTTTCTCAAATCATACTTGCGTTCCTTCATCTCGTGAAGAATCAACTGTGCCGCATTACTTACCATGAAGTACTGCTGGTAAATACGAAGTAAGTTACCTGCTTCGTCAGAATCATCAGGATACAAGAACAATGTTAAGTTCTTCTCGATGTCTTCCTTATCGAAATCGATACCGTCCTTTACAAGGCTTTCATCGATGCTTTCCAAGTCAAACAAATGAAGCTTGTTTACACCGTTTTCATAACCAACTACATCGATATCAAATAATCTTGATTTTACGGTAAAATCTTTGTATTTTACATCAAAGCTTACATCGGTGCGGTTTAACCAGGACTGTTCTTCAATCCAGTCGTTCTTCTCTGCGCACTGCTTGTAATCCTTAAATACCTGCTTAAAAAGACCGAAGTGGTAATTCAAACCGATACCGTCACCGGGCAAGCCTAAGGTTGCAATAGAATCCAAGAAACAAGCCGCAAGACGTCCGAGACCGCCGTTACCAAGTGAAGGTTCGGGTTCAAATTCTTCGACCTTTGCAAGGTCCTTGCCGTTTGCTTTTAAAATATCGTTTACACGATCATAAATACCTAAGTTAATTAAGTTATTGGAAAGAAGCTTACCGATGAGGAATTCTGCTGAGATATAATAAACCTTCTTCTCGCCTTCGATAGCGTCGGTCACCTTGGACATATCCTTGGTAAAACTCAACAATACATAATAAAGCTCTGCTTCACTGCAATCCTTAAGGCTCTTGCCATAAAGTCTCTCTGCAGTCTTTGTAAGCTCTGTTTCCATATTTGCTTCTAAAAGTTGTTTTTGAATCATTTCAGACTGTACTGACATTTCAAACTTCCTTTCTTACATTAAACATCTACTCATACGCTCAATAGTTTACACGAAAAAGTAAAGTTTTGCAAGCGTGTGAACATTGTAAAAGTGCCGAAAAATGTAGATTTTTCGACACTTTTATTATGAATTATTAACTTCTTTTACACCCCATATCCGAAGGGATTAATCATCAAATATACAAAGTAAACTACATATGCACCAAGAAGCACTGCACCGCCCCAGCGTTTCAACTTGCAATCCTTGTTCATTACAAAAAGGAACAAAAGCAATGCCGCAACCGTAGCTACAATATTATCCACAACAAATGCTTTCTGATAAGATACCAGTGTAATCAATGCTGTAGTACCAAGTACGAAAAGCACGTTAAAGATATTACTTCCTACGATATTACCGATGGCAATATCTGCTTTCTTCTTAATCGCAGCGATAACAGAAGTTACAAGTTCAGGTAACGAAGTACCCAGGGCTACGATTGTAAGACCGATTAAACGCTCGCTCCAGCCCATGGATGTTGCAATTGCCGTAGCACCGTCTACCGCAAAATCACTACCGAATACAATTGCCACACCACCAATGATAATCTTGGCAATCAACCAGATAACAGGTGCTTTCTTTTTCTCAGGTTCCGGTTCTTCCACCGGTGCATTGTTCTTTCCGCTTAAAGCAGTTTTTAACAGATATACCATAAAAGCAATCATACATGCCCAGAGAATCAAACCATCTACCCAGGCAAGTTTGCCGTCAAACATACCAAGGAACATCATAAGCAAAGTTGTTGCAATAACAAAAGGCATCTCAATTTTTCTGGTATTCTTCTGCACTGCCAAAGGTGTAATCACCGCAGCAAGACCAAGGATTACAAAGATGTTCATAATGTTGCTGCCCACAACATTACTTACCGCTAAGTCCGCACTGCCTTTTAAGCCTGCCGAAATACTTACCGCCGCTTCCGGTGCACTGGTACCGAAGGCAACAATGGTAAGACCGATAACAATCTGAGGAATCTTCATGCGGTCTGCCACTTTACTTGCGCCGTCTACAAAGAAATCCGCACCCCAAATCAAAAGGGCAAAACCAACAACCAGTAACAAAATTGCCAACCATAAACTCATTTCTTATAACTCCGTTCTTTTGCTTATTTTCTAAAAATCTCCTATGGTTCAATTATTCCTATCGGAATTTTCTTTACCATTTCTTAACCAACTTCCCTCATTATAGCATTCTTTTTACAGAATACAAACAAAAAATACAAAGTTTAAAAAATAATTTCTCTTTTACTCCACAAACAACAAACCGGACATGCTTTTTGACCACATGCCCGGTTTCCACTTTTATATCTTATTTCTCGGTTCCGTCCTCATTGTATTCCTTATAAGATACCAATTGTACATTCTCATCATACAAGGCTTCGCTCTGAAGCTGACCGTTTGGATAATAGTATCTTTCTGCTTTGAGGCTGCCTGATTCGGCAATACTTGCACCCCGGTCATAATATTCATAGGAATAATACAGTGTACCTTCGCTATCATAATGCATGGCATTTTTTTGAGCACCTGAAGGATAATATTCATAAGTAATTGTACCTAATAAATTGCCTTCACTGTCTCTTTCTTCCTGTTGTACCACAAGTTCCGAAGTACCTTCATAACTGAACATTGTATAGTAAAGGAAAATTTCTCCATCCGGTTCCGATAAACAATGATTAATGATTGAAAATATTCTGTCATATTGATCATACGCAAATTCTCTTGTCACGGAACTACCCTCCACATAGGAGTTTTCTACCCTGATTGCCAATAAACCATCGTCGTAGATATAAAATTCCTGGTATACAACATCACCTGCCGCATTGTAATTAGTCCAGTCAATGATCCGGCCTTCTTCATCATAGTTTCTCACCGAAGCAAGATATCCTTCCGGAGCATACTGTGTTTCCTGACGCATAGTACCTGTTTCTTTATCTGTATCCACCGTAATGGTATAATCTGCAAAATCTACATAAGTCTGGGAATCCCACTCATCCTTAACAGCCTGAGAAACCGCATTACGACCTTCTTCTTCACCAAAAATCTCATAATGAGCACGCAACTTAGCCAAATCATAGCCATAGACATCTTTTAAATCCTCATAACGATTGGCATAAGATGCCGCATCAAACATTCCGCCTCCGTCGCGGCCTTCCTCCAAACCGCAATTTAAATAATGATCCACATAACCCATCCAGTCATCACCGAAAGCCGCATCTAAATCTGCATAATTTTCACGATAATTCTGCACGTTAAAAACATCGCTGGCAGAACGGCCTTCCTTGATTCCGTATGTTAAATAATGCTGCAATAATGCTTCCTCATCATCTCCAAAAGCTTCAGCCACATCACTATACTGTGATGCATAATACTCAGCATCAAATAAATCTTCATATCCTGTTGCAGAAACCGTAAGTGCAGATCCAAGCATTGTAACTGTTGCTACTGATAACGCCAAAAGTACTCTCCCTTTTTTCATTGATAGAAACCTCCATTTTGTCAAAAAAATTATTTTTACAAGTAACTTGTTGCCCTCGGCAACGATTATTTTTAAGCGCTTACATGGATAAAACACATATCAATGATAAAAGGTTTCACTTTTTTTATTTTTTATAAAAAAGTTCTATACTCCATATCCGAAAGGATTAATCATCAGATATACAAAATATATAACGTAGGATACCAACAGAATTCCTCCGCCGACACGTTTTAACTTGCAATCTTTGTTTAATACCAACACCAACAATAACGCAGCAATTACAAAGGCCACAATATTATCAATGATAAAAGCTTCCGTATATGCCACAGGCGTAATCAATGCTGTCGTACCTAAAACAAACAGAATGTTAAAAATATTGCTTCCCACAATGTTACCGATGGCAATATCTGCGTTTTTCTTTATTGCCGCAATAACGGAAGTAACCAGCTCCGGCAACGAAGTTCCCAGTGATACGATAGTAAGGCCGATTAAACGCTCACTCCAACCTACAGAGGTTGCAATGGCAGTTGCACCGTCTACTGCAAAATCACTACCGAATACAATGGCCGCACCACCGATTAAAATTTTGGCAATTAACCAAATCAAAGGCGCTTTCTTTTTCTTTTCATCCTGCTCTTCTTCCTGTGCCTCAGCCTTTCCTTTCTTAGCTACATTCAAAAGATACACAAGGAAGAGAATCATGCCTGCCCAGAGAATCAGACCGTCTACCCAGCCCAGTTTGCCATCAAACATACCAAGTAGCATCAGAATAATCGTTATAATTATTACATAAGGCATTTCTAATTTTCTGGTTCCCTTTTGTACCGCAAGAGGCGTAATCAACGCCGAAATACCAAGGATAATACCAATATTTAAAATATTACTTCCCACAACGTTACTAACCGCCAAATCCGCACTGCCTTTTAAGCCTGCGGAAATACTTACCGCTGCCTCAGGCGCGCTGGTTCCGAACGCCACAATGGTAAGACCTATAACAATCTGGGGAATTTTTAATCTTGCCGCCACTCGGCTGGCACCATCCACAAAGAAATCAGCTCCCCAGATTAAAAGCGCAAATCCGATTATCAACAAAAGAATCGCTAACCATAAATTCATACCAAATACTCCGTTTCTCATGCTTTCTACTTTTATTTATGCACGATATTATTTTTTTCAACACATTATAGCATTCTTTCATGGAAAAAAAGGGGATTTAAAGAGTTCTTAACCAAATCTTATCCGGAACCATAACAAATAAGACCACACGACTTTCGTCGTATGGTCTCATCATCGCCCATTCGTGAGCCAATGCGGATGACAGGACTTGAACCTGCACGTCGGGGACACCAGAACCTAAATCTGGCGCGTCTGCCAATTCCGCCACATCCGCTTATGTCGCAAATACTTAAATACCTGCAACTTTTACATTGTACGCATTCTATTTTATGTTAGAACGCGTGCTTTTGTCAATTCATCTTTACACATTATCCGGAATATTTCGAATCGTCTTTTTATTTACGCGCATTATAAAAATCGTACACATAATCATAGACGCCACTTCCGCAATAGGGAATGCCCACCACACAAGACTTAACTGTCCGGTCAACGAAAACAGATACGCTACCGGAATCAGCACCGCAAGCTGTCTTGCAATGGATACCCACATGCTGTAAAAACCGTGTCCCAGCGCCTGGAAAGAACTGCTTAAAATAATACAGTAGGCCGCAATCGGGAAATGCACACCGATGATGCGAAGCGCCACCTGACCCATTTCCATCAAATTACCTTCTGCTTCAAAGAGCAACAACAATTTGTCCGGAATAAAAATAAAACAAAGCATGCCTGCAATAAAAATTATTTCCGCATACAAAATGCCCAGCTTCATCGCTTTTAGCATACGGCTTCTTTTACCCGCACCGAAGTTGTAAGCAATAATCGGCACCAGACCGTTATTCAAACCGAATACCGGCATGAAGAAAAAGCTCTGCAGCTTGTAGTAAATGCCGAATACGGTTGCCGCGGTATCCGCAAAAGACAGCAGAATCTGATTCATACAGTAATTCATAATGGAACCAATCGCCTGCATGATAATGGACGGGAAACCAACAGAATAAATTTTTGCAATCATGGCACCGTTCGGTCTGAAACCGCGGAACGAAATGTAAATTTCTTTATTAAACTTATAATTCAAAAATACCGCAAGCGCGCCCGCGCACACTTGACCGATTACGGTAGCAAGAGCCGCACCTGCAACACCCAACTTCGGGAATCCGAACAAACCAAAAATCAAAATCGGATCCAGGATTAAATTGATAACTGCTCCTGTAGCCTGCGTAATCATGGACAACACGGTTTTACCGGTGGACTGTAAAAGTCGTTCAAAAGTCACCTGCGTAAAAATACCAAAAGAACAGCAGCACACAATTGTTAAGTACTGAATTCCGTATTCCGTAATGGCAGGACTTTCGGTTGCCTGCAAATAGTAGAACGGTTTTACAAGGAAAAGACCTACCAGCAAAAACAATACAGAACTTAACATCATAAGGAAGATTCCGTTCGTTGCGGACTTATTAACTGCCTCTTTATTCTTCTCTCCCAAGGCTTTGGACAAAACTGCGTTGATACCAACGCCGGTACCGTTACCAACCGCCATACAGAGCACCTGAATAGGAAAGGCCAGAGAAACCGCTGTTAACGCATCCTCACTTAACTTCGCCACGAAAATACTGTCTACAATATTATAAAGAGACTGCACAAGCATAGATGCCATCATAGGAAGAGACATAGTAAGCAGAAGCTTATTCACGGGCATTACGCCCATTTTATTTTCTTCTTCATTATATAAATCACTCATACATACTCACTTTCATACAAGGCTTCCACCCTGCCACTCATAATTCATTTACGCACAAGGCATATTTTATATCCAAAAAAAATACTTGTAAAGTGTAAGCTTTTATTTTTTATAAAATATATGTTCCAATTTTAGTTTTCTTCGAAAAAAGTGCATAAATATATAAAAAAAGGCACATATATGCCATATCTCAACAAAAAGGCATTGTTTTTTTGACAAAAAGGGAATATTATATTAATAAGTTTTAGGATTTCCTAAAACAGTGAATATTGCCAAAATCAATCGTCTTTCCGATTGTTTTTCCCTTTAACAGAAAAGCACAAGGTAACCCCTATACCTTGTGTTTTTCACCTTTTATAGGGATTTTTTATTTTTATAGCATAAAAGTGTTCATATTTTTCCACCTTAAAATGCAAAAAAACCTTGAATTTTCAAGGTTTTTCGCAAGTGAGCCATCGGGGACTCGAACCCCGGACAACTTGATTAAAAGTCAAGTGCTCTACCACCTGAGCTAATGGCCCGTATTTATATGATATCCATAAGGCTTTATCTTATGCGATATTTTGCAAAGTAAGCTGGGCTAGCTGGATTCGAACCAGCGCATGCAAGAATCAAAATCTTGTGTCTTACCGCTTGACGATAGCCCAGTAAAGGGTGGGTAAAGGGACTCGAACCCTCGGCCTCCAGAGCCACAATCTGGCGCGCTAGCCGACTGCGCCATACCCACCATGTTAAATTAATGCTAGGGCTTCTTCGCCTTAATCCTGTGTGACTTCTCACACAAAATGTGCTCGAAGGGATTCGAACCCCCGACCCACGGCTTAGAAGGCCGTTGCTCTATCCAGCTGAGCTACGAACACACGTAACTTTCGTCACCGACGATTGATATTATATGATAGATTGTACCTCCATGTCAATAGAAAGTTTTATTTTTTTTGAGCAGTAACAAAATATAACTCCCTCATCTTCTTCAATATCTTTTTTTCATATCGCGAAATCTGCACCTGACTGGTATCCAGGCGCTTTGCAACCTCCGACTGTGTCAGGTTCTCCATATAACGCAATACTATGATTTCCCGCTCCGTAGCCTCTAATTGCCCAAGAAGCTGCTCCAATACCATATGATTCAATAAATCTTCCTTTTCATTGCGTGTATCTTTTATCAAATCCACCAACATTATACTGCTACCGTCACTGTGGTACATTTCCTTTTGCAACGATTCGACTTCCATACAGGCATCCAATGCCTCTACAATTTCCTGCGGCGTCATTTCCAAACGTTTCGATAACTCTGTAACCAAAGGTTCCCTGCCGTATTCTTTTACAAACAACTCCTGTTCCCTTTTGATACGAAAAGCATTTTCTTTCAGGCTCCTGCTTACCTTTACCATACCGTCATCCCGTAAAAAACGCTTAATTTCTCCCATAATCATAGGCACGGCATACGTTGAAAACTGTACATCTCTATCCAAGTCAAAATGGTCTACCGCTTTAATCAGACCGATAGTCCCGATCTGAAACAAATCCTGCGGTTCTACCCCTCTGCCCACAAAACGCTTTACTACATGATGAACCAGTCGCAAATTCTCCTCTATCAGTACATTTCTGGCTTCCCTGTCACCCTCTTTTGTCTTCGCAAGCAAGCTTCTTGTTTCAGACATTTTAAGCATCCTTTCCCAAGGTTTTTTCCATTACCACGCGTGTCCCCTCACCTACCTTGCTAAACACCTGCACATCGTCCATGAACGCTTCCATAAAAGCAAACCCCATTCCTGAACGTTCCAATTCCGGTTTGGTTGTAAAAAGGGGCTCCATTGCCTTATGTATGTCTTCAATTCCGACTCCGTAATCTTCTACCGTCACCTTAATGGTTCGTCCTTGTATACTGCAGATAAGCTTAATTTTATTTCTTTTATCCGGCATGTCGTTTGCATTCCCGTATCCGTGGATTACGGCATTGGTCACAGCTTCCGATACCGCAGTTTTTACATCGGATACCTCCTCCAAGGTAGGATTCATATCCGTCATAAAAGCAGCAACCGCCACCCTTGCAAATCCTTCATTTCCTGAATTCGCATCAAAAAATATTTCCATTTCATTGGTTTCTTTTACTACAGATTCTTTCACTTTTCTCTCCTCCATCAGCTTATAATCTCCACAATCCCCTGTAATCCGGACATCTGCATGATTTTTTTAATTCTTTGATTGGTATGAATGGCATAAACCTTACCGCCGAAGCAATTTACCTTTTTATACCTTCCCATAATGACACCAATACCGGAACTATCCATAAAAACAGTATCTTCGAAATCAAATACAATGTGATCTACATTGTCCATTAATAAGTAATAGTCCGCTCTTTCCCGAAGCCTGGTCGCATTATGATGATCCAGTTCCCTTGGCATTTTTACCATAAGATGCCGATTCAGCACCGCGAAAGTTCCTTCCATTAATTTTCTCTCTTCCATTTCCTACTCCCTCCGTCCATGTCTGTTATACAGATAATAAAAAAAGAACACGGAATCCACTCATTCCATGTTCTTCTTTCGTCGTTTATTATTTTGTCCTACGTATATTACGAGCCCATCGCATCGATTTCTGCAATATAGCCCTGCGCCTTAACTGCTTTCTCCGTATCCGGGAAAAGTTCGATAACCTGTACATACAGCTTGCGAGCCTGTACATAATCCCCATTCTCACGGTATGCATTGGCAAGAGCATACAAGGCTTCCGCATTGTTGGGATCATAGTCAACTGCTTTACCCAGTTTCTCAATGGCCGTTTCATAATCGCCATTACGGTATGCTTCATAGCCACTATCATAAAAACTTGTGGAAACAGAGGATCCGACTGCCTGCTTCAAATTCTCGTATAAAATAAGATATTCTTCCGAAGCAACATCCTCAATAAAATCTAAATCCACCTGATCCAGATATTCGGCAATCTTCATCTTATCCGCTTCCGAACCCTTGTTATATTCAATCTGAGCCAACATCAGGCTGCTGTGCGCCGCCAAAAGCCCGGTATTGCCTTCATAACTTTCAAGACGTTCTTCCATCGTATCTTTGTCGGCAGCCATCTGATTCATCTGCTGTGTCAATTCCTCTACAGAAGCCGTTTTAACATTCAACTGCTCCCGAAGGCTTGTCAGCTCATCATTCATACCTTCCCTCTCGCTGTTCACACGAATAGGTGCTAACAGGAACCAGCCAATGGCCAAACCAATAACCAAACCTATGATAATATTAATGAATACATTCCAGTTCCCCAAATCCCTGGGATTATTGGGCTGAATCACAATGTCGTTGCCGCTTTTTGACCAGATAGCAGTTTCTACCTGCTTACGTTTCCCGGCATTTTTGCTCTCTTCGAAGCCCAGCATGCCGTCTACTTCTTTCAGATAACGATTGGTCATAACATTGCCGTTATCAATCCTTTTACACGCTTCCAATTCCTTCTTGGCACGGCTCCATTCTTCATCTTTCATGTATAAAAGAGCCAACAACTGTCTCGCGGGAATTAATTTAGGATTGGTCTGTACCACCTTACGCAACTGTATGGTAGCCATATCCAAACTATCCTGCCGGCAATAGGATAATGCCTGATTATACTTTCTCACACTGGTATTCATATCGTCCAGTGCAGAAGGGTTAGACTGTACCTTAGTAATATAATCTTCTGCAATATTCTTATCACTCTGATAACTCTTGCTGATAACCCATTCGGTAAGTGCCGCAACCGGCTCTCCCATTTCAAAATATACAAGACCTAACAAATTTCTTGCATTGGTATGATTTTTATTTAATTTTAAACTCTGTCGCAAACTGGCAATAGCACCGGACAAATCCCTTACCTGTGCTTTTTCAAGACCTTCATTGTAATATTGATTGGATAAAAACATTACCTTTTTGTAATGCGCCACATCCACTCCACATCCGGTACAAAAATCCTTCTCAGATAAGCGACATCCACAATTATAACACTTCATGTCTTCTTATCCTCTATTCGTCTTTCTCGGACTCCTTTACAACACCAACAATGATATCTACCATATCCGACAAATCATGACTTTTAATCGCATCTTCCGCTTCACCGATTTCAAGGCTTGGATGAAATTTCTTTAATTCTTCTTCAAAATCGATCACAACAATTCCTCCCTGACAAGTCCCTTAATCTCTCCTACAAGATATAAGGACCCCACTGCGTATATTGTACCACCGCTTGTCAAATCGCGGCATTTTTCTACTGCATCTTTTACACTGTTTGTTAATACAATCTCTACATCGGTGTGCTTAGCAAACTGCTCCGCAATCACTTCCGGTAAAGCACTTCTCTCCCCGGCCAGTTTCGTCACGACAATCCTTGTAAAATGGCCGCTCTCAGCTATATGTTGTATCATAGGCTGATAATCCTTATCACCATTCACACCGAATAAAAGAGTTGCCTCTTTCACGCCGGCTGTGGCAAGCCCGTCCAAAAACGCTTCCACACCGTCTTCATTGTGCGCACCGTCCACATAAAAATCAGGCAACACTTCCTCCATCCTACCTTCCCAGAAGGTCGTTGCAAGAACTTCTCTGACAAGGTCAAGCTTCCACTGTTGTCGCAAAAGAAGCTTGGACGCTTTTACCGCTAAAGTTGCATTGATAGTCTGGTAGGTTGCCACTGTCGGAAGCCGAAATTCTTCCCATACAGGACGCACATAATTATCATACTCATAAAACATACAAAAATCAATGTCTTTTTGATGAATTTTAACATTCTTAATATTACTTAATGTGACAGGATATGCCTTAACCCCCTGTAAATCGGCAGTTTTCTCTATTACAGATGTAACTTTTTTGTCGAAACCATAATAAACAAGCGGTACATTGCGTTTGATAATACCGGCCTTTTCGCCTGCAATTTCTTCCAAAGTGTTGCCAAGATACATAGTATGATCCAAACCAATCTTAGTGATGATACAAAGTTCAGGCTGTTTTATAATATTGGTCGCATCCAATCGCCCGCCAAGCCCTGTCTCTAAAACGATATAGTCCACCCCTTTGTCTTCAAACCAAAGCATTGACATAAAAAAGAGGTACTCAAAAAAAGTCGGGTGATAGTTATCTTTGATTTTATCCTGCACAACATAAAAATACCGCATAAATTCCTCTTCGCTCATCAATTCCCCGTTAATGCGAAAACGCTCACACATGGAAATCAGATGAGGAGAAGTAAACATAGCTGTTTTATGACCGTGAGCCGTCAAAATACTGCTCAAATACGTACAAACCGAGCCCTTACCGTTAGTTCCCGCCACGTGAATGATTTTACGCTTTTCACCGGGACAGCCTAAGAATTCATAGAAAGCTCTTGTCATCTCCGGAGTGGACTTGGTCGTAAACTTAGGAACGTTGTATAGATATTCTTCTGCCTCTTGATATGTTTTAATTTTGTCTGTCATTCTTATATTCCCATACACTCTTGAAAAAAGACACCAATGGAATTGATGTCTTTTTATTCTTTATTCTGCTATTATTTCGTCTTCGCCACCAATAATGATTTTGCCCTCGTTAATCAACTCAATCACATACTCAACAACTTTGGCATCAAACTGCTTATCCTTGTTATCTATCAATTCCTTCATAATAATTTCTTTGGAAAGACGAGGACGATAACAACGATTACTGTTCATGGCATCCAAGGAATCCGCCACACCGATAATACGGGCAATCATTGGTATTTCTTCACCGGAAATACCGGAAGGATAACCCTTTCCGTCATATCTTTCATGGTGATATAAAGCTCCCATGCTAATGCCGTCTATGGATGAGAAATCCCTAAGCATCTGATTACCGTATGTGGTATGACTCTTGATTACCTCATACTCTTCCGGAGTAAGCTTATCTCTTTTCTGTAAGATGGAAACCGGAATACTGATTTTACCGCAATCATGCATCAATGCCACATAAAAGATTCGATTACATTCACGTTCCGAATAACCCATTTTTTGAGCCAGTAAATATGAAATACGTGCCACACGCTCCGAATGTCCTTTCGTGTGCGGGTCCTTTGCTTCGATAAAATTAATGAAGGTACTGATGGACTGCTCAATAATCTGGGCATCATGCTTCTGCTGCTTCAACAATTTATTAACACGCAACTGGGACACAATCAATACAATCAGCATTACATTCCATATACACAACAATACTAAGAAAAAGATAAATACGGGATAATCCCATACACTCTTCTGCATATGATAATACATGGTAGCATCTTCAAATACTGTCACATAATCCAAAGTCTGATCCGGTACATATATGATAAATCCAACAATTGCGGTATCTTTTACATCCCTGTCCCCATCGGTAGGCACCAAAGGCATTTCGTTGTCTGCCTGACTGGGCAAATATGTAATAGTATCCCCCGGATTCATGGGAATCATGGGACCGGTATGGTCGATATAATAATCTAAAATAATTTCCTTTTTGGTATATTCGCGTAAATCCAATACCTGCTCTATCTCAGTTCCTGTTGTGGTTTGATTAAATTGCATCGTTCCGTTCCATGCATTGTTAAACCACATATATTCCGGGATCGTCACTTCCAATTCCCAATCCGTAATGGTGGCATCCGATGCATTATACAGGATAATTTCATAAATAGTACCTACACTGGCACCATGCAGTTCATTCCCTGCATCATCTAAAATAGGATCTTTTAACCACGCACCGCTGTCTCCGCCACGAGGACCAATCTGTATGGTAAAATCTGAAAAAACATATTTCTCACCATCAAAAGTTCCCTCCGACAAACTTGTTTGCCTGTCCGCATTGTTAAACTGCAACGCCCACACATACACAGCGACCATGCCAAGCAGCGTTACAACAATCGCAATAATAACCGCTATTAAATTCTTTTGAAACTGGCTCAATTTCTTCATTTGTCAATTCCTTTATTATGGTAAAACGATAAACTGGAAGTATTATAACATTATCGTTGTTTTTTGAAAAGAGTTGATTACTTTAAATTTTACCTCTTAGTGCCGATGCCTGCATTCTCATATAATTGATCTAACTCTTCCTTAGTAGGAAACGAATTAAACCATGCCCTTAATTCAAAAGGACGTTTTCTGGAGCCTTGAACTTCTTCTGCCGCAATGCCTACGGGAAGCATACACACCAAGTTGTACTCGTCAGGAACATTGAGAATCTTGGCCATTTTATCACAGATTCTGTCCTCGTCGGTAATATGACCTTCATACCAGCAGCTCTCATACCCGAGTTCTACAATGGCAAGAAGCATATTCTGAATGGCAGCTGAATAATCCTGCACCGCAAAGCATCTGTTGGCATATGCAATTCTTTCCTTGGAAAGTACGCAAATCATCGCCGGAGCGGTCTCACCCTGTGGCGGGTCAATCACCGCATGAAGTTTCGCAAGTACCTCCGGATCGTCAACACCGATTAAACTTACGGTCTGCTTGTTACAGCCGGAAGGTGCATCCAGACCGGCCTGCATAATTTTAATCAGATCCTCTCTGGGCACCGGGTCGGGTTTATAGGTTTTACGATAACTGTGTCTTTTACTGATGGTTTCTAAAATACTCATATGATACCTCCAAATGTGTCTGTATGATGTCTTCTGTTTATTCTTTTACTCAATCGCTTCTTTCGTTAATTCTGTTATTCAACTGATTATTTATTGCTTATTGCATTTTATCAATCCGCTTAGTTCTGCTCAATCTTTTTCTTCACCACCGCCGGCACGCCTGCCACCATGGAATTATCCGGCACATCTTCCGTTACCACACTGCCAGCCGCGATAACACAACCGCTTCCGATGGTTACTCCGGGCATTACGGATACATTGGCACCAAACCAGCAGTTATCACCAACCGTAATGGGCAACGCCTTTTCAAACCCTTTATTTCGGTCTGTATAGTTCATGGGATGGGTTGCCGTATAAAATCCGCAAAAAGGTCCGATAAACACATTCTCACCAATGGTTACGGTACCGCCGTCCATAAAATAACATCCGTGATTTACAAAAGTTCCTTTGCCAAGCTTGGTATAGTTTCCGTAATCAAAATATACCGGTGCCAAAACCGTAACCCCTTCCGGAATCTCTGTGCCAAGCAACTCTTTTAACGCATTATTCTGCACATCGCTTCCCGGCCTTGCCATATTAAAATCATAACAATATATCTCTGCTTTTCGGCGTACCTCAACTAATTCTTCGTCAAAATTGGCATCATACCACTCGCCTTTTAACATTTTATCTTTTTCAGTCATAAAAGTTCTCTCCTAATAAATGAAACACCTACTTAAATCTTTGAAATGATCTTCTTTTCATTTCTTCGCGTAAATTCACTTAACGAATACGAACGTATTCTTTGATTCACTATATTGGGAATTATAAACCCATGATTCGCAAGTTTTGTGCATCGGTTAATAACGGTTTTATTGGTTACGTCCATAATTTTACTTACTTCTATAGGTGTAAACTCCAATAACCGTTTTTTCAAAAGAAGTGCAAGAAAATCCTTTTCTTTCGCATTCAAATAAGACAAACTACCATCCAGATCATCCTCTTGTGCACCTGCAGATATTTCATATACCTTTTTCGAATATAACTCTACCATACGAAGAAAATAATTTACCCAAATTTCAGGTTGGGGCGGATTCGCTCTTCCCGAGTAATATAGCGCCGGCAATCCCATCTGAAGTGATTCATAATATTCTTCCGGGTCATAAGCAAAATATTCTTCCAAAGAACCGATTCCGTTAAAACCATATCCATACAAATC
This sequence comes from Lachnospiraceae bacterium, assembly GCA_045590555.1. Lineage (GTDB taxonomy): Bacteria > Bacillota > Clostridia > Lachnospirales > Lachnospiraceae > UBA3766. The sequence goes on from JAZNRC010000022.1 coordinate 156,067, forward strand.
CATGACATATCCGGACATAAGTCTCGCAGTTCTTCCGTTCCCATCTTCAAAAGGATGAATGGTAACTAATTGGTAATGAACAACTGCCGCAATGATTAAAGGATGGTCATCTGTTGTATTCACATATTCTACCAGTTCATCCAACAATTCAGGTATATCTGTATACTCCGGCGGAATATAGTCAGGCGTTCCACTGGCAGAATCATATACCGCAAACAGTACTCCCGGTGGCATAGGCCCTCTCAATCCAATCTTTTCTTTGGATGCCCCTTTTTCAACCATAGCCTGCACTTCGAGAATCATCTTCTTGGAAAACGCTTCTTTTTTCTTAAGTTTATCTTCCAACAAATTCAATGCCAGAAAATAATTACGTATTTCCTGCTCCGGTTTCAAAAAATGCCTATGTTCATCTCTTTCAATTACTTCTTCTGCCTGCTTCTCGGTCAATGGATTACCTTCGATTTTATTGGAAGCATAAGAACTCTTTTTCTTAGAATTCTTGCGCAATCTGTTCCATGTTATCGCCGGTAATTCTACAGTATTTAGCGAAAAACGATTTTCATCAATGGATGATATTCTTTTTAAAATTTCATTGGTTAAAGCAACCTTTATCATACATATCCTTCTTTCATGGAAAATACATTCAAAACTCTATGAATATTATATCTCATAAGCAGAAATTATTCCATTATTTTTTCACTATTTTTACACTATTTTTCACTAATTACTTTCGATCGTTCTCGTTTATAAATTCATATACAATTTTAATTTTTAAGTAAAAAGCATCTATACTAAAACAATCAACTCGTAAGTTAGTAACTCACGAGTTGATATATTTCTTCATAAAATCGATTCTCTTCTTGGTGCTGTCTCTTGTAATCGGATGCTTGGCCAAAATATCATATCCGTGAATTGTTCCTTGGGTTTCATTTATCTCTACACACTCAGCCACGCCCTCAATATGCTTTGCATAAGCGAGTCCTTCATCATGCAGGCAATCGAATTCCGCCGTTTCGATATAAGTAGGCGGCAAAGTTTGCGGTAAGGGATTTTTGACAGGCACCGCAATCCTACGCTGTTCATCCGTAACGCCCTTCAAATACATTGGCCACATTTTATGGTTATTTTTTGCATTCCATAATGGCGTATCCGGAAAAAGCATCATGGATTCTGTATTCATCTCATCATCTGTAACAGGATAAATAAGCACCTGACACATAGGCCGCGGCAGCTCTCTTGTTTCCGCGGTATTGCATACATTTGCCGCCAATGCACCTCCGGCACTGTCTCCCAAAACAATAATTTTATTCGGATTAACCGAAAGTTCTGTGCCATGGTCAACCATGTACTGGTATGTAAGCATTGCTTCCTCATATGCCGCAGGAAAAGGATAGTCCGGCAACAAATGATAGTCCGGCATAAAAACGCGGCAATTTAAGGCTTTCGCATACTCATAGGCAAATTGTAACTGTCCGGGTGATGTTTTATAACCAAAGCCACCTCCGTGCAAATCCAAAATTGCAACATCAGTAGGATTCTCCGGTGTGATTTCTTTTACATCAATAGATTCGCCTTGATATCCCAGAATCGTAAAATTGCGCAAAGTCACCCCTTTAGGTGGTTTCATTCTGTCCACCATTCTCTTTAAGGGCTTATGGGTTATCTTACACATCCAACCGCTAAAAGGCATATTGAACGCCACCTTGCGGAAGCCTTTATCGTAGGGATACTTCATACGGTGCTCCTTTTATGTATCAGTATATTTATTATATGCTATTTTTGGGGATTGATATAGATGTTATTTTATTCTGCGGGCAACAATTTTATTGGAAGTGCGCATTTCCTTTTTATCAGTTCTCATGCCCGCTCGGTTAGGGCGTCAATATTTCTTCATACAGGCTGCGCAATTCGTAGACTTACTTTTGCCCGCATATTTGCACTTCATCTTACTTGATACTGTGCAGATATTTTTATTCCATAAAGAACCGTGTGAAAACGTCGGCACTTAACGAGTGCAAATGAAATGACGCACGAGTTTAGTGTCCGTTACGATTTCGCTCGAGCGAGAGCGCGTTCTGTTGGAATATAAAATAATCTGCACAGTTTTTATTTACCGTACTCGCAAATATGCGTGCAAAATCACCAATATAACAAACCGCGCAGCCGTCCGCAAACGAAAAGCCCGCCCTAACCGGGCGGGCATACTTACTTTATCTCAGCTGTGCAAGTCTCTCCTTAACCTGCTCCATCATCTGTGTATACTTCTCTAATTTTGCCTTTTCTTCTTCAATCTTAGCAGCAGGTGCTTTCGATACGAAGTTTGCGTTGTTAAGCATTCCGTTTACACGGGCAAGCTCGCCGGCAAGCTTCTTCTCCTCTTTTTCAAGACGCTCAATTTCCTGTGCAATATCAACAAGCTCTGCAAAAGGAATGTATACGTTTGCGTTGGCAATCACTACGGATACCGCATCATCGGCAATACCGCTCTTGTCAGCCTGAACGATTACTTCAGATGCATAAGCAAGGGAAGCGAAGAACAACTTACCTTCTTCAAAAATTGCTCTCATTTCAGGCTTTTCGGATACTACATAAACCTGTGCCTTTTTGGAAGGAGGAACGTTCATAGAAGTTCTTACGTTACGGATACCGCGGATCGCTTCCTTCATGATTTCGATTTCCTTTTCTTCCTTCGCGAAGTTTCTTTCTTCCGCATATACAGGCCATGAAGAAATCATAATTGACTCTTCTTCGTTCTGCAAAGTACAGAAGATTTCTTCTGTGATAAAAGGCATATAAGGATGTAATAATTTTAACGCATCAATCAATACAGTCTTTAATGTCCAAAGTGCCGCATTGGAAGAAACCTGATTATCGGATGCATAGAGACGGGGCTTCACCATTTCAATGTACCAGTCGCAGAATTCATCCCAGATGAAATCGTAAACCTTCTGAACGGCAATACCTAACTCGTAGTTCTCCATGTTGTCGGTAACTTCTTTAATTACATTGTTAAGCTTAGAAAGAATCCACTTATCAACAGGCTCTAAATCTGCAACTGCAGGTGTGGTCACTTCCTTGCCTTCCATATTCATCATAATGAAACGGGAAGCATTCCAAATCTTGTTACCGAAGTTACGGTTTGCTTCTACTCTTTCGTAGTAGAAACGCATATCATTACCGGGTGCGTTACCGGTAATCAATGTAAGACGAAGTGCATCTGCACCGTACTTTTCAATAATTTCCAAAGGATCGATACCGTTGCCCAAGGACTTACTCATTTTCCGTCCCTGTGAGTCACGAACCAAACCGTGGAATAAAACAGTCTTAAAAGGTTTCTCCTTCATCTGCTCATAGCCTGAGAATACCATACGGATTACCCAGAAGAAGATGATATCGTAACCTGTTACAAGCACATCAGTAGGATAGAAGTATTCCAAATCCTTGGTCTTTTCGGGCCAGCCCAAAGTAGAGAAGGGCCAAAGTGCTGATGAAAACCAGGTATCCAAAGTATCGGGATCCTGTGTAAAATGACTCTGTCCGCAAACAGGGCAGACATCAGGCATTTCTCTTGCAACTACGATTTCACCGCAATCGTCACAGTAGTACGCGGGAATTCTGTGTCCCCACCACAACTGTCTTGAAATACACCAGTCACGGATATTATCGGTCCAGTTAAAATAAGCCTTATCCATTCTTTCGGGAACAAGTTTGATCTCGCCGTTACGAACTGCATCTGCCGCAGGCTTAATCAACTCATCCATCTTAACGAACCACTGCTGTTTTACAAGGGGTTCTACGGTTGTTTTACAACGGTCATGTGTACCTACATTATGAACATGATCTTCGATTTTAACAAGGAGGCCCATCTCATCAAGTTCTTTGACAATCTGTGCTCTTGCCTCATAACGGTCCATTCCGGCAAACTTACCACCGTTTTCATTGATGGTTGCATCATCATTCATAATGTTGATGAGAGGCAGATTATGACGCTGTCCAACCTGGAAGTCGTTAGGGTCGTGAGCCGGTGTAATCTTAACAACACCGGTACCGAATTCCTGATCAACATATGAATCCGCAAGAATAGGAATCTCTCTTTCCACGAAAGGAAGCTTCACCATTTTACCTACCAAATGTTTGTATCTTTCATCCTCCGGATGTACCGCAACCGCAGTATCACCAAGCATGGTTTCGGGACGTGTGGTAGCAAACACAAGGAACTCATCAGTACCTACGATGGGATACTTAATGTGCCAGAAATGACCTGCCTGCTCCTCGTATTCAACCTCTGCATCCGAAATGGAAGTATTACAAACAGGACACCAGTTGATAATTCTTGCACCCTTGTAAATCCATCCTTTTTCATGCATCTTAATAAATACTTCCGTAACTGCCTTATTACAGCCTTCGTCCATTGTAAAACGTTCTCTGTCCCAGTCACAGGAAGAACCTAATTTCTTTAACTGACTGATAATTCTTCCGCCGTATTCTCTCTTCCAATCCCATGCACGTTCCAGGAATTTCTCACGGCCAAGGTCTGCTTTATCAATGCCTTCTTCTTTTAACTTCTCGATAATCTTAACCTCGGTTGCGATACTTGCATGGTCGGTGCCGGGCTGCCAAAGGGCATTATAACCCTGCATTCTTTTAAAACGGATTAATATATCCTGCATGGTGTTATCCAATGCATGTCCCATGTGAAGCTGGCCTGTAATGTTTGGAGGCGGAATCACAATGGTAAACGGTTTTTTATTCTCATCCACTTCTGCGTGGAAATATTTCTTTTCCAACCACTTTGCGTAGAGACGGTCCTCTATTCCATGAGGATCATAGGTTTTTGCAAGTTCTTTGCTCATTCTTAAGTACTCCTTTTTTATTCTATGTTAAAACATACCCAGTTTTGGACGTTTTGTCAAACTTTTATTCCGTAAAATCTATTTTCACACTACCCATAGCACAACTCAAGGTGATTTTTTTCTCGGCGCCGTTATCAATCCAGCGCTCCATCATCATACCTGTCAATGTATCGGTACCGATTTGAACGCTCTCGGCAGAACCGGATATGTCATAGTTGTAAGCTGTCTGTGAATCCGTCAAATTCAGTTCCATATGTCCCATACCGCAATTCAGCATAATATCTCCGGCTATATGTCCGCTAAGTTTTAAATTGCCCATTCCCAGATTTGCCACAACTGCGTTTGTCTCCAAAGAGTTCACTTCAACATCCGCGCTGCTGACTTCCAACTTCAAGTCATCACATTGCAAACGCTCCACATTAAAACTGCCGATTCCGGCCGTAATTGTTACATCTTGAAACTCCACATCCTGCTCAAAAGAATTCATCCCGCAAATTGCACTTATATTCAAGGTGTTTCCTGCCAACCGGCTATCTACAATCACTTCTTCGCCCGAGCTAAAAAGTAATACTTTATCAAATTCTGCCTGCTGCGGTACATACAAAATGATTTCTGCCTCCGGCTCGGTCTTTCCGATTTTCTTGGGAAATGCACTTAGGTAAAGTGTATCTTCCGTCACATAACACTGGAATTCCTCCGCATCAAAACTCTCTATTCCATAATAATCATTCTCCGACGGCATTATTTTAACAGTACCGTTCAGCACACTGATATCCATATTCCTCACTTCCGATATCTGTGCAACAAACAAGTCTGAGTAATTGCCGCTAAAAGTTTCATATTGCTCGTTAACCTCTACGGATACCTCGTCTTTATTGACATCTATCACTAAGGTAAATCCGTTAAAATTAGTGATTGTCTCCAACATGGGAATACGTTCTACGGTTTCCGAAACGCCCACGCGCACCACATGAACCAAGCTTTTAATCTCCCTGCTCAGTTCTCCTGCACCGCCAAGCAACAAGCCGACAATCAACATAATCGTTCCTAAAGTCATAAAACCCATAGATATGTGGAACAAAGCTTTAAGACGTCTTTTCATCTTTTTTCCCCCTGTTCCTTATTTTACGAAACAATCCCGGAAGTATCACTCCGTACATCCATAGAACGAAACATTCCAACAACAGTGCGAGACCAATATTCACAATACCAAATCCCATAACCGACACGGCCCCCATAGGCATGGAAAACAATTTCTCAAATCCCAGCCCGATCATAGCCACACCGACAATTAATTCTCCAATGCCGAGAATGCCTAAAATCAAAAAACTGCATATCAGGGCAACCAACGAATAAAATAATAGTACCGAAATAATCTGACCTGCCAATAACGGAAAAAAGAGAATCACAACCATGAGAACAATTTTCATGGCGATATGGCGCTTGTCTGTTATTCTTTCTTCCATACATTCTCCTTTCCGTTCGTTGCTTCGTGCGAATATCCTAAACATATATTATATTATCATTTCACGATTTTGACAATTATTTCACCACTTTTTCCATTCCGTAAAATCACTTCCCCATTCATGCAGATTCAATATCTGCTTTTGACCATTATGGTTTCATTTTATCATGTTGACATAAAATATCATTATTTTTTACAGCCTTTTTCACTTCATTTTTTGACAGATTACAATGACACGCATGACATATGTGGATAACTTTAGACCATTTTTTTCAACAAATCCACCATTTCCACCGAGTTATCCACATTGTTTATTTTGTCGAAACCCATCGTTTTTCAGAGACAGTTCTGTCATTTATTGCGTTTTTTTGTCGAATAATGTTCATTTTACAGTTACATAATTCGACACACTATACCCATTCAGTGCTACATCGACAAAAAACGACTTTTTATTGACCGGATTCTACAATCGCTCATGTTTCTTCCAAAAAGCTTCCACATGTTCGGAAACGCTATCCACATCCACTATCTCATAATGATTCCATTCCCGCGGAAAAAATCTTCGGTAAGATACCTCCAGAAATCTTTCCTCCAGCAAAACCACAATTCCTACATCCTCCGCCGTTCTTATAACCCGCCCTGCGGCCTGTAATACTTTATTCATGCCCGGAAAAGTGTAGGCATAATCAAATCCGTTCTGCCTGTCTTTATCAAAATGTCCGCGCAAAATATCCCGCTCTGCGCATACCTGCGGCATACCGTTTCCTACCACAATGGCACCAATCAAGCGCTCCCCTTTCAAATCAATTCCCTCAGAAAACACACCGCCCATTACACAAAAAGCAACCAGTTGCTTCTCACCATTTTCATTCTCTTCAAAACACTGTAAAAAGGATTCTCTTTCCTCTTCCCGCATGTTTTCAGCCTGCATAAGAATCCATTCCTTTTCATGCGCCGAAAAGCATTCGTACACAGCTTTTGCAAAGAGATATGACGGAAAAAACACAAGATAATTGCCTGTTTTACAAGAAACAATGTTTCTTATGTATTGTGCAATACGTTGATAGGTATGCAATCCACGGTTTCGATAACGACTGGTTACATCTGCCGCAAAAAATAGTCCTCTTTTCTCCGTATCAAATACCGATTGTGCATAGACCTCGTAATCTTCTTTTTGACCTCCCAACAAACTTTTATAATATTGAATGGGAAGAAGTGTGGCCGAAAATAATATTGAGCTTACTCCTCTATCCATGCAAGTACGCAAATGATAGGACGGATTCACGCAGAACAACCGACACACAAAACGATCCTGCTCTTCAAATTTCAGATAAGTACTGTAATGCTCATCCACCCCTTCCCAAATCATAAGAAAATGCGATATTTTAAAGTAAAACTCCAGTAATTGACTACGCAAGTCACTATCTTTTTCCTCATCCTCCAGATACTTTTCTATTTTAGTAAACAGATTATTTATACGCAATACCAACGGAGCCAGCCTTTCCGGTTCATCCAACACCAGATACTCTCCCTCACACTGTCTTTTTAATCGTAACATTTCTTTGTTACAACTGTTTATCTGTCTTACAACAGCCTCCAGTTCCGGATATATCTTTATCCGATTAGCAGTAGCCTCTTTAATAGAATGCTTTAACTGTTGCAGTTCTTCTTTCACAATCTCTGCAGAATACATTTCTCTTCCTCTTTCCAAAAGATTGTGTGCCTCATCTATCAAAAAAAGATGCTCCCCTTTACTTCCCTCCGCAAAAAAACGTTTCAAATATACATGCGGATCAAACAAATAATTATAATCACATATAATTCCATCTGCAAAAAGGCTCATATCCAGGCAAAACTCAAAAGGACATACCATATATTTTTCCGCATACTCCATAATGACTTCTCTTGTAAATGAATCCTCCGTTATAAGTAATTCATACATGGCATCATTTACTCTGTCAAAATGCCCTTTCGCATAGGGACATTCTTTCGGATTGCATTCTGCCTTTTCCATGGGACATATTTTTTCCTTTGCGGTGATTACAACGGTTTTCATGCATAACCCTTCTCTACGCATAATGTCAAAAGTCTCTGCCGCCACAGTACGGGTAATGGTTTTAGCCGTTAAATAAAAGATTCTTTGTGCCTTTCCCTCCCCAATGGCTTTCACCGCCGGAAAGACAGTAGATATGGTTTTCCCTACTCCCGTAGGAGCTTCGATAAACAATTTCTTCTTATGACAGATTGTATGATATACATGGGTTACCAACTCCTTCTGACCGGCTCTGTATGCAAAAGGAAATTCTGTATTTTTGATGGATTCTGTGCGTTTTTGTCTCCAATCCGCTTCAAAATCAGCCCACTTTTTGTATTGACCCATTAAGTCATTAAACCATTCCGTCATATATTCTCTTGTATATTGCTCTTCAAAATATCGAATATCTTCTGTCTCCAAATTGCAATAAGTTAAACGAACCGATATTAAATCCAAATCCTCTTCTACACAATAAAAAAAGGCATAACACATTGCCTGTGCCAAGTGCACAGCCTGCGGTGCCTCCAACTTATCAAGTTCACGATACGTACCTTTAATTTCATCAATTATAATGCCGGAAGGTGTTGTAATCACCCCATCTGCACGTCCCTCAACAGATATCGTATATCGTTCCGTTACATATTCATACTTCATGGGTACCTCTGCTTCATAAGAGCTTCCTGCACGCCGCTGAAGCATACGGTGAATTCTGCTTCCTTCCTGCATAGCCTTCTCCGACGCCTTGCCCACTCGCCGATTGTCAATATCACCGGTCCGCATTATAAACTCAACAAGGTTACGGACTGAAATATGAATTTCCAAATTTTTATCCTCCGGGCCCTGAATTTCACAAAGGGGTATCTTCGTCGATGCCCTGTAATCGGGTGGTACAAGACATCGACATTTCCGCTCTCTTCTTTTATGAGATAATCATACCACATTCTTCTTCCTTATGCAATCATTTTATAGAACATTTGTTCTTTTTTATAAAAAAGAACACACATAAAACAAATGCAATGGCCGAAACTATTGTTCCCGGTACTGAATATATAATTTCTCCCCAAATCTCGAACTCATAAGCAAAGTTAGAAACATGATTTGCAATCATGTGGAAGAGAATCGGCGCAATGAGACTTCCGGTCCATTCATACACCAATGCCAAAAGTAATCCCATTATAAATGCGTAAATTCCCTGTACCGGATTTCCATGATAAATTCCAAACAACAATGCTGATACTACTACCCCTACCCACATCGGTGATATCTTTCGGATTCTTTTATAAATCACCTGACGAAACAACAATTCCTCCGAAACAGGCGCAATGACCTCATAACATAAAATCCTTGTCCACAATGGGATAGCATAATAAACTTCTTCATCGGGAGTAACGTTTCCTTCAAACATGTTTCCCCAAGGAATCAGCCCTAACAACACATTAAATAAAACAGATGCGCTGTATGCCATTACCGCTACCGTCAAAATCTTTCTCCATGGCTTCTCTTCGATACACAAAACAACTTCATCCTTTTTTATAAAAGGAACCAGCACCAGTGCCGCAACAGTCATGGCAATTCCATTTATATACATAACGGGCAAACTCTGAAAAACCGGAATCCCCGTTAATATCACCAATGCAAAAAGATAACCTGCAATATAAACACCTATTCCTGCGCAGATGGAGAAAAGCACGGAAAAAATCTCTGTCTTTTTATTCATATTAATCTGCCTTTTTCTCTAATAATAATTCCTGTAACTCTGCAACAGAATCAACCACATAAGTTGCTCCGACCTCCTCCAGCTCCCCTGCATTGGCAAATCCATAAGTTACACCGATACTGTCAATGCCGAAATACCTGGCACCATTGATATCAAAATGCCTGTCACCTACCATTATTGCCTGTGTTTTCCGCTGTTGCTCATCCAGACCCATGCGACGGAATGCCTCTTCTATCACATCTTCTTTTTCGCCTCTTTTACCCTCCATATCACTGCCTGCCACATAGTGAAAATATTCATACAATCCAAAATATTTTAAAATATCTTCCACATACAACTCCGGCTTGCTTGATGCCACAGCCAGAATATATCCGGCCTTTTTTAACTCAGACAACAGCGTATGAATTCCTTCATATGGCTTGTTCTCATATTTGCCCACATCGGAATACCTTTCCCGGTAAAATGCAACCGCCCTGTCTGCTTCCTCACCTGTAATTTGATAAAATTCGCGAAAACTTGTCTTTAACGGCGGACCGATAAAACACTCCAATTCTTTCAGTTCCGGTGCCGGTCGCCCAACTTTTACCAAGGCATACTGTACCGATTTACATATGCCTTCTCTGGAATCTGTCAAGGTTCCGTCCAAATCAAACAATACAACTTTATACATATCTATTCCTCACTGTCATACCTGAATTACTTCATGCAATGCAAAAGAGTAAATCAGTTTTTCTTTTACTTTTTTATGGGTAAGTCTTTCCAATGCCTGCCCGTAATACTCCAATTGGACTTTGTATCTTTTTATCAGTTCAACACCATCTGACACCCTGTCCGTTTTGTAATCCAGAATCACCAGTTCATCACCCTCTTCAAAATAAACATCAATGACACCCTGTACCAAAATATCTTCCTCTTCCGGAAAATCATTACAAACATCTCTGGCACTTATCCCCATCATAAAAGGCTGTTCTTTGTAGAGTTTTCCATTTTGTTGCGCAGTAGCCATTCTTTTTGCCAAATCTGTTCCGAGAAACAAAACTACCTTTTCAAGATTTACCAGACCTGCATCTGCTTGGGATATCTTCAATGTTTCCACCGCATTTTTACATATGGTTTCCACATCTTCCCCGGTTTTATCCGTTTTAAGAGCAAGCCTAAAATCCATCAGCTCCATAATTCTGTGATAAGCACTACCTCGTCTGGCACCACCTGCTTCTCCGCCTTTTTCGGCAATAAATTCCGGAATATACGGTGTACTCTCCTCTGTTTCATACAATTCATTGCAATGTTCCTCTTCTTCCAAGTAGGCAGCCTTTTTCAACTCAGATACCGTAGTTTTGGTATATAAACCGGCCAATGATTGGTGCGGGTATACATAAGGCGTCCAAACGGTACCCCCTCCGGGCAATTGAAGATTTTCTTTTAGTATACCGCAGCTTACCTGTTCTGCAGACCTAACCAGCTTTACATCTTCCGTTCCATAAGTATTTATGTGAAATAAATCTGTTTTCTTCGAAGCCACGGGCAGAACCATATCCATGAAAGAAGCCGCCTTTAAAAGATGATACATAGAGGTTTTACGGCTCATATTCTCAGTCGGCTTGCCATGCCCTACCAGAATTAACTTTTCCTTTGCTCTGGTCATTGCCACGTATAAAATACGCAAATCTTCTCCGCGGCCATCCTGCTTTGATTTTAACGCAATGAGGTTTTTGCGTGCGCTTTTCCGCCTGCATCTTAATTTAAGGTCTACGCAATCACCACCCATGCCCAGATCGCCATCTGTCAAAACAGCTTCGGCCGTATCTTTTCGGTTAAATTGTTTCCCCATACCCGCTACAAAGCAAATGGGAAATTCGAGGCCCTTACTTTTATGAATGGTCATAATTCTTACCACATTGGCACTCTCATCCATAATATTCGCTTCGCCAAAATCAACTTCCCGTTCCTGCATCCGTTCAATATATCTGATAAAATCAAACAAACCGGAGTATCCGCTTCCTTCAAAAGCTTTTGCCTTTTGCATCAGTACCAAAAGATTGGCGCGTCGCTGGGCACCTCCCGGCAAAGCCGTGCAATAATGCATAAAACCGGTCTCTTCCAACAGTTCCTGCAACAACTCATATACCGTTAGCAAAACTGCCCGTTGACGTCTTTGTTCCAATTGAACCAAAAATGCATTTAACTTATTCCGTAGCGATTCTCTGCTGCCTTCTTTGGCATACTCACACATACTGTCAAACAGTCTGCCCTTTTTATGATTATCCACCCGAATACAGGCAATCTCTTCCTCTGTAAAACCGCCCAATACGGAATGCAGGATCCCAAGCAACGGAATATCCTGGCGTGGATTGTTTAATACGCTCAGATAATTTAAAATCAACCGTATTTCCGGGGTGGCAAAATATCCCTTCCCCGAAGATACATAGGCCGGAATGCCTTCTTCTTCCAATACCTTTTTAATAATATCATCAATCCCGGATGCCGCTCTTAGCAAAATCACCATATCCGAGTACATGGCAGGGCGCAATGCACCTGTCTTTTTGTCCGTGACCATATATTGACTGCACAGCTCTTTCATCCGCGCTGCCATAATCATAGCCTCAGACTCCACATCGCTGTAATTTTCATTAGCGAACTCACCTTTGTCGTAAAGAAGAATTTCACATCTGTTATCAGAATTATTTTCGGGATAAGATGCACCGGGATATAAACGTGCATCCGCATCGTATTCTATTTTACCCACTTGAGGAATCATCAGTTCCTCAAACACCCCGTTCACGCCTTCCAGAACTTCTTTTCGGCTACGAAAATTCATGGATAAATTAATTCGCCGATTCTTTCCCTTCTCTGCGTGATATGTCTTATATTTTTCCATAAAAATTTCGGAGCAAGCCAAACGGAAACGATAAATACTCTGCTTCACATCTCCTACCATGAAGCGGTTTCCCGACTCCTCTGTCTGCCTGCTGATGCTTTCCAGAAGCAGTTCCTGCACACGGTTACTGTCCTGATATTCATCTACCATAATCTCTTCAAAATAATTACGATATCCCAATGCCACTTCACCGGGCACATAAGCATCACCTTCTTTTCGCAACAGTATTTGTAATGCCAAATGCTCCATGTCTGAAAAGTCAATCACATTTTTCTCACGTTTGCGCGCTTCATACTGAACTCCGAATCCTTTTACCAAATGTAAAAGAACGGCCAGATCCTTTCCGGCAGCAATATTATCCTGCCTGATTTCTTCTTCGGTTCCATAGTAAAATTTTCCGACAATTTCATCTACAATTTTTTTACAGGTCTTATTGCGATAATCCGTCACCTGTTTTTTCAGTTCCTCATCTAAATCCGCCACTTTACTTCTTGAAAATGCCTTATACTTATGAGATGCATATATTTCCGCCCTATGACTTTGACTTTCTGCTTCTTGAATTTCATAATAAAACTTCAAATCATCCGCCAACGCATCTTCATAATGTACCGGACCACCGGGTTGCGCACAAAGTCCAATGGCCTCTTGGGTGGTTTTGATACATTCCTCTATCATATTTTTTTCATATGCATATAATATAGCCTCGCAATCCGAATCAAACCCACCTGTTTCATCCGCCAACTCTTCTATGCACCCATCCAAATATTCTCCCGGAAAAGGATGGCTTTGGGCAAAATGATACAATTTCAAAATATATTTTTTTAGGTCCTCATCTTTACCGTTACCGGCATATTTTTCAACAATGTCTAAAAAAGGCTCCTCTCCGATTTCATACTGTTCTTCCAGATACTCCTGCAAAACATCCTCTTTCAGAAGTTTTACTTCGCCCTCATCTGCAATACGGAATCCCGGATCCAATTCAATATCATGAAAATGATTCCGCAAAAGATACAGACAAAAACTGTCAATGGTTGTAATCTGCGCATTATTTAAAAGAGTAACCTGCCGCCTCAAATAACCATTATCCGGCTCGTGTTCCAAACGCTTACGCAACGCCGTCCCGATACGCTCCCTCATCTCAGCTGCCGCAGCATTGGTGAAGGTAACAATCAGCATCCGGTCAATGGATACGGGATGTTGTGTATCACATATGCGACCAATGATACGTTCTGTCAGAACTGCAGTTTTTCCGCTACCGGCTGCAGCAGAAACCAATATATTACAATCTCTTAAATCAATGACTTTCTGCTGGTCAGGTGTGTAACTCACAGCCATCCTGTCTCCTCCTTACAAATTCTTCTACCGTAATCTCTTCTTCGGTTACTCTTTCATACCCGGGAATTTTTCCGTCAAATCCGCAGGCATCTTTATACGCACAGTACTCACATGCGTCCTTATTTCCAACAATCTTTGGCGTAATGTCAATTTTACCCTGAATAATTTCCTCTGCCAAAGATATGGTTTTTTCACCGGCATAATCCAAAATGCTGTTCAAAACCACCGGGTCATATACACTGTTACTCAACGCAATTTCATTCCCTTTCTTAGATACGGGAACCACCAATGATCTTCCTTCAAGTCCTGCATCCAAAGCTTCCACAATACCGGCTCGGGCAGATACGGCACCCGTATTGTTTAATTCCTTTAAAATAGCTTTTCTGCTGTCTTCTTCATTAGGAAGGGTATCAAATGACAATAACGGATCTGCAGTTCTGTAATACAACATAGCCGCCGGTACTATTTTTTTATCCGGAAATTCCTTCTGCAATTTTCTCACTGTCTGTCCGAGATACACGGCCAACTGTAATGTAACTCCATAATATAATGTATTTATATCGAATTTGTGATTGCCGGCCTTATAGTCCACAACTTTCACAAACACTTCATCCTCCCTGCTACAGGTATCTATTCTGTCAATTCTTCCCTTTAAAAGGAGCTGACCTTTATTCTGACCCGATGAGTTAAAATCATAAATGTGCCGAAACTCCTTTTCATATGCATAAGGAACAAAACTTCCGTGACGCAATTGCTCCTGCAAGGTTTTTACAGACCTTTTAACAATTCGTTTTAATTGTTCCTTATAATATCTGTTTTTAGCACCTTCCGTAAGAATGGCACCGCCATATGATACGCTGACTTCTTCTATCGCATGTTCCAAAAAATCCTCGATTTGCTCTTCATCAATGCATATCCAATCCAGCTGTTCCTTCTCCAACATTTTACCAAAAGACTGCAAAAGCTCATGCATGACATTACCCATATCCATGCTCTCAAAACCATACTCTTCCCTCGGTTCCAACTTCAAACCGTGGGAAAGAAAATGCGCATAATGACAGGCCGCAAAACGTTCCAGACTGCTAATGCTGCACTCCATAATTTTACCGTACAAATCCTCTGCCAACTTACGTTCCAGTTCCGTAGGTTGGTAGGTGATAAAAGCAGCCTCTGTTATCTCCCGCAACCATTCACCGGTTTCTTCCCTTCCTTTCAGGTCGGAATATAACGCAAAAAACTCTTTTTGTTCCTTCTCCGACATAGTTGATGAAACATAATCTCTAAGCATGGTTGCCATACGTGCTTTGGCATCTTCCAACGCCAGAATTCTTCCTCCGCCATATTCCTGCCGTTCCTTTAATCCGGGGAATATACGACATATTTCTCCTATCAGATACGCAGGCCTTAAAAGACTGCCGTCATCCTCCGTAGCTGCATAGGATAGGTATAAATATTCGGATGGCTTGGTAAGATTCATGTATAGATATAAATGTTCCATAAACATCTTACTGACCGGAGTGGGTGCCAGTTCCTGACCCGAACTTATGAGAAACTCTCTTTCTAAATCCGAAATAATACCACCTTTACTACCGCTTTGCGGCAGATTTCCGTCATTCACCCCCAGAAAAAACAGTGCTTTTATATCTTTTAATCGTGTTCTTTCGATGTCTCCTACCAGAACAGAATCTACTCCCTGCGGAATGGTGCGGACACGAATCTCCGCAAACCCGGCATCCATGATTTCTGCGAATTCCGATAAAGTTAATTCATCATTACCAAGAAGACCTGCAATCTGATCCAGCAAGTCCATAATCAAACGATAAATCTGACGGTATTCCATGGCAGAAGTCAAATCACACTGCGTTTCAAAAAAGGCCGCATACTTTTCAAGTTTATTCTGCACATCCTGTGCCCGGCAGAATTCATATACCGTTTTACACCATTCAATCGCAGTCTGCTTCTCCGCGCCGGCCTTAGACCATATATCATCAAATATGTGTATCGCCTTTTCTCTTATTATATTTATGTTTGCCAGTTGTCCTTCATCCTTCATGCATTCCTTATGCGGAATCAAAAAAGGTTTTGACCATAAACCATAGCCTCTTATGCCCCTTGCCCGGACATAATTTTCCAGTAAATCAATCTCATCCGGAGTAATATCCGTTAACCCGGTACGCAAAAACTGAAAAATTTCATGATATCGAAATCCATACTTAACAACAGCCAGTGCATTTCTGATAAAAGCTACAAAAGGATTGGTAAGCATACTTTTGGTAGTATCCATAAAATAGGGAACCTGGTATTTCTGAAACTGTTGTCGTAACAGTGCCTCATACCGATTCATATCTCCTGTTACAACCGCAATGTCCCGATAGCGATATCCTTCTTTTTCAATCAGACGAAACATGGTGGCACACATAGCTGCACACTCTTCACGGTGATTTGCCGCTTTTACCAGTTCAATAGTATTACAATCAGCTTCATAAGTTTTAGCATCTATACGGAACAGATTTCTCTCCAAATGAGACATTTCCGGATTGAAACGAAAACGCTTTACCGGAACATCTGCCAGAAAAACATCTTCTTTTAGCAACACTTTATTGTTCTGTGCCATTTTCTGCAGATTTGCAACCGTCTGTAGGGAGAGGTAAAAAAGAAAATCCTCTCCCGCCATTTTATAAGGGCTGAACCGATGATCCATTTCCAATGTTACTACTACATCTTTTGCCAAAATCATCAATGCCTCAATTACACGATTCTGAATCGGTGTAAAACCTGTAAAACCATCAAAAACAAAGGTACTCCGTTTCACAACATCCGATAACGGAAGACGCTGTTTTAAAACATCTAACATCTCCTCTTTCGTAAGAAAACGCGCTTCACATTCCCTGATAAATGCTTCATAAACTATTTTTATGTCCGAAAGTTTCAGATACAAACCTCTTCTGTCTTTGGAAAAATCTGCCAGCGCCTGTACATCTTCCGGTTTTAATCCATATTGCATAAATTCGGAAATAATCGACTTAATTTCCTGAATATACCCCGGATGCTTTAATCCCGCCGCAAGTACCGGAATATTCTCCTGTTCCTGTTGCAAAATTTTGCGAAGCAAAAGGCATTTTCCCGTATCATCCAGCAAAAGCCTGTCATCCTTACCGACCTCTTCAAATACTCTGTGGGACAAGCGACTAAAACTTAAAACATCAATATTTAAAATACCTCCGTCAGGATGCATTTTTACCATTTGCTTCTGTGTCTGCATGGTAAACTGATCCGGCACTATCATAAAATAGTTACACTCCGGATGCATAGATGCCATATGAATCATTTCCTGCTGAACGCCTACACTTTTACCTGAGCCGGAGGCTCCAAACCAAAACTGTAATGCCATCTGTAATCTCCCTCTTTATACACCTGACTTGTGCTTATATTTATGTTTCCTCAAATCATTTTATTTCTGCTCAATCAATTTACAGTATAACACAAAAGGTCACTCATACCAAGGTAAAACCTACGGTAAAAGTGACCTGTTCGTCTCATTCTTTTTTATACTTATGAAATTGCCTGAGCAATATCAAAGTAAAGTTCTCTCTTGCCGGGCAAGACGCAATCTTTTGCCAGAAGCACATATGCCAAAAGTAAAAGATGGGTATCTATCGGCTGAATTTCAACATTATTTTCTTTGGCAAAATCATTACAATAACTTTCGATAAGTTTAAGCGCATACTTTGCTCTTACACCGATTCTGGTATCGTCGCACTGTAACAATTCTGCAGTCTCCTGCAATTCAATATTATCATAAAAATAAGCAAGGCCTGTAATCGCATGCACTTCCGGAAGTTGAGAAATATAACCTGCTGCCAAAGCTGCAGTCTCTGCTTCCGTATACATGGTGCTTCCGCCTGTTACAACAGGTACCGCAGGCATACGGTCAAATCTTCCCATCTCTTCATCCATAAGCATGGTGCTGCAGTGAACATTCATCCAGTCCATTAAATGTCCGTACATGATAGTGTTCATCCATTTTACGGCATCTTCCGGTTTTTGGAGACGGTCAAGACGCATGGCCATACTCTTATAAATTTTAACAAGCAGTCTTGCTGCCTCTTCATCGTTGTTAACAATCAATTTTATATGAAAATAAAAATCATTTGCTGTTAAATCATAAAGATTCTGAAATGCTTTTTTATTTCCTGACAATAATTCTCTGACAATCACTGATAACTCATATGTATGCTTCACGATTATTCTCCTTTCACGTTACGCCATATTTCATTTTATCCGCATCTTTTCATCATAAAACCATGATCCTTCGGATATTTTGTGAATATTCTGTGATTTATATATATCTTAACATATTTTAAAAAGAAATCCAGTGTTTTTTTATTAATTTTTAACAATAAACCTTTGCCATTTTATCAGGGAATACTACCGGCAATAAGCTCATCCTCGTAATAGACAGCCATCTTATCCGCTCCGCCCGCCGAATAATCATTTCCAAATTCGAAATTGCTCCAATCATCTTTGGCTACCCTGACCTGTACCGTTAACTCGTCTCCGGGTTTCAACAAAATGGAAGAATCACACGTCACCGCTAAAACAGTATCTGCATGTTCCTCACCTTGCGAATATTGTGTAAATGTGCCGCTTATATTGTCAGTGACTGCCATATAAGAACTGCCGGATATTCCCGCATAATCGCAATAAAAGCTAAGATTTTTATCACTGTCCTTTGTAAAATAGTATCTCATTTCCAATTCGGACAAATCCACGTTTTCATCTCCGTCATTGCGAACAGTCATAAAAAACGCCAAAGTAGAACCACTACCGCTACGTGACTGGTTTTCTATCTCTATGGTTAAATCTCCCCCTGAAACCGTATTGCTACCGGAAACCGTATTGTTTTGATTATTCTCCTGTGAATTGTCAGAATTGCTGTTATCACTCTGTACATCATCAGAAGAACCATCCTCCGGCAACGGCACCGTCACCGCAACGCCATCCCCTTCCGGTTCTGAACCATATATTAATTCACCATCTTCATATAAAGCCATGTGGGATGCTTTTACCAGACTTCCTCCATTGGTTCCGACAATATCCTGATAAGAAAAATCATTTGAGTTATCCCATGCAGATGCCGAAGTCATGCGGAACTGCACTTCTTTCTTATATTCACTCTGTCCTCCCGGATAAATCAATTCCCCGGAAAACTGAATCTCTACATAATAAATATGATTTTCCTCATCCCAGGGCATTATGCCTACTGCACTTCCTCCTTGGCTGTAGTTTGTAGTCAGCGAGATGTCATTTACTGTGCCTCCGGCTTCATATACCTCACTTAAATCCACAAAGTATCTTAATGTGACATTATCCAGTGTTCGTGCAGGCCATGCCGACATATTCATCACATATGCCTTTACTTCCAGATGATCATTACCTGATACATTCACACATGCATCAATGGAAACTTCATCAATGGTAACCTCTTCCACAGCGCCGAAATTCACCAGTGTCTGACCGCCGAAATCCCTATACAAACAGGATAAAGCACCTACCATTCCTGCATTGTAGTCACATGCCACCTCGTTATTAACATAGTTGGAAACTTCATCGGTATAGCCGTCATTAGCATCGGGACCACCTACTAAAGCACCGTATAAAGTGTGTCTTGCCTCAGATGGTTCATTCATATTATTGCAATAAGAACCTTGAGCCGTCCTATGATGAGGATTTACCGGATAATTTTCTCCAAATCCAATCAAATAGGAACGTCCTGTGTCTCCCAACACATAATTCACCTGTGCAACGCCAAAATCATAGTAAATTTCTTTTTTACTTTCCGTACATACGTCTGAGTCACAATATACCAATGCTACAAAAGCCTCTGTTGTGGAATAACGAAGTGCTCCCCACGAATCAAGCCATGCCAGTCCCTGCGGTGTGTATGTTATCTTTTCACCATCCACTCCGGTTGTCCAATAATCCAGATTTTTTTCCACAAAATCACTATAAACGGAATCACCTGTTTCCATTGCAAGAACCGTTGCCGCACCTACGGATACATTATCCCAACAATGCGCCCATTTGTGATTGGTGTCAGCCTGAGCAAAGAAGCTTTTCGCATCCTCCAGATACTTTTCATCTCCGGTAGCAATATATAACCATGCAGCCGCCCAGGTTAATTCATCATAAAATCCGCTATGAGATGTATAAAAACCGTTTGCCTCCGTATAACCTGCATCACTTAAGGTTTCCGACGCAAATTCATACAATTGAATGGCGTGCTCCAAACATTCTTCGGCATATTCCGCATCCGTTTCTTCAAAAATAACGGCACAGGATGCCAGGGATGCCGATGCTCCCGCCGATACCGTTGAGCCGGGATTCTCTTTGTCCACCTTGTATGCCGGCCTGTCCATCTGCATGGCTTCTGCCGGTCCCCACCAGGAATGATCGGCAGAACCGCTTCCTACCTGATAATAAAATACATCATCTTCCGGATGGCATTTTATCAGATAGTCATTTACCCAGCGAATGGTATCCATGATATAAATAAGCTGACCGCTTTCCTCATAACTGTCACGATTCTCATAAACAGACCAAGCCAACGTAGAAGAAGTGTATGCCATGGGCAAATTAAACTTCACATGGTCTCCCGCGTCGTACAATCCACCGGTCAAATCCAGTCCCACATCCGCTCCGTCATTTAAGCCCGAATCACCTCTCCAGTTACATCTCGTTTCTTCCGGCAAATCTCCGGAACGCTGAATTTCATAAAAGAGTATGGCCTTCTGCAATGCCTCTCCATAATTATAATCACCGGTTCCTTCTCTACCTTCATATTCCGTTGCATTCTCGGTCAGTGTTCCGGTATTGATAACATTGTTTCCTTCTACGCCATCAAAAGTTCCGTCTTCACTTATTTCGGCATCTTCCTCTGTATCACCCTGATTACCATTGTCTTCCAATGTACTGTTTTCGCTATTTTCGCTTAATATCTGCGCCACTCCCGGTATGGATTTTTTTAATAAAAATCCCAAACCGACAATAACACCAATCAGCAACACTGCTGCCAATACAATTATAAAAATGACCGGACCTCGTTTTTTCTTTTTATCTTCCATTCTATTCATCCTCTTCCAAACCTCTTAACAAAGCTTGTGTATTTAATAATTCTTTTCTTCCTTTATTCACTTTTTCCGTGGGTTTGGTTTTCACTTTTTCCTGCGTCGGAACATTAACGTTTTGAGTCGCCATTGTGGTACGACGCGGTGGTTCGTTTGCTTCTCCGCCACCTTTTGTCCACACTCTTACACCGGGAGCAGAAGGTTTTTGTGCTGTTTTTTCCGCATGCTTCATTTGTGTAGCCACATTAGGTCTCGGCACAATATTTTCCCTATTTTCCACACTCACCTGCTTTTGTTGCTTCAACATCATTTCGCCGGCTTTTAAAGCGTCATTATTTCTTTGCATTTTCTGCTGTTCATCCCGTTGCTTCTTTATAGCCTTTTGAACACGTTTTTCTTCGGCTTTCGCCTTTCTCACACTATTTTTATGCTTTACGGCTTCCACAGGTATTAGTTTAGATAAATCCAGATGAAAACGCCGAACCGCAATATCCCACAAAAACCATAGAGCAGCCATAACCAGTAACCCGGTAGACAGATTCCATCGACTCTTCACATGCTCAGGCTGATTAGCAAATACTTCTTCCGGTCCCTGAATAATTCTTCCGCCTACTGACGCTACATACTCTTCCATTAATGTGTTATTCGGATAAAAACGATATTCCAACGAATACTGATTAATTGCCGCCGTATTCATACTGCTGACAACTTCATCCCCTTCTTTTTGTTGCACATTAATGGTATAAACTCCCGTTCCTGCCGTATCTATGGTTGCAATATATTCACCGGGTTTCACCGGATCCAATTCCACATCCACGGCATTTCCTTCATCATCAAATACCAAAGCCGTCACGGATGTGTTGGCACTATAATCCTCAGTAGTATAGTGAATTTCCGAACGGCTTCCGTTCTGCTTCACTTCCACATATGCGCCGTCCATTCCCATATCCTGAGTCACATACTGAATAATATTATGCCATAATAACTGGGTATTTTCCCAACCGGAATAATTACCGGACCATTCTCCCGTAACATCTGAAGTCCAGACCACGGTTTTACCCAAACCATACTGCCAATAACATAAAATCGGATCGCCATAATGGGACTGCAATAACTGTATACTTCTTTCTTTAGGAGTTGTAGCAACATATCCTTTTAATTCCGGCAAACCGTTTGCAACCACATCGCGAATGACTGCATCATTGGAAGTAACAATAGGCGTAAAATTTTCGTTAATTAAATACGTATTGGAGGATAAAAATACCTCCTGTGCAAAAATTCGCGGGATATCCGTATTA
This sequence comes from Lachnospiraceae bacterium, assembly GCA_045590555.1. GTDB lineage: Bacteria > Bacillota > Clostridia > Lachnospirales > Lachnospiraceae > UBA3766. The sequence goes on from JAZNRC010000022.1 coordinate 178,775, forward strand.
ATGTCCGTATAAAAGTATCGTCCGTTACAACTTTCTGCTAAATCTTTTAAAAGCGTTTCATTACATCCGTCTCCTACAGCTACGGTAGACAAAGTTATTCCCGCATCATTAATGGTCTGTTTTAATTCATCATAATCTCCATAGGTATCCTGCCCGTCCGTCAGCAAAATAATATGCTTAATCTGTGCATCGCATTCATTGATATCCGTAGCCGCAGCAAGTAATGCCGGATATATGGAGGTACCGCCATCAATTCCTATCGAAAAGATGGAGTTTGAAATAGCACTCTTATCTGTAGCCAACTGCAACGGTACTACCCTGTCATAGCTGTCATCAAAGGCAATCACGCCCACGTAGTCCGTCTCTCGTACGTTCTCTACTGCCGCATTTGCTGCTTCTTTTGCCAAATCCAGATTTGAAATAATTCCGTTTCCGGCAGACATACTTCCCGACTGGTCAATTACCATCTGCATTGCCATGACCGGAACTTCGTTTTCTCCCTGTAAATCCATATTTACAGGCAATACTTCTTCAATTACGGTATCACGATAGTTTCCCAATGCAAAACTGTTCGGACCTCCTGTAACAATGAATCCACCGCCATAATTTTTAATATATGTAGGGAGATTCTCCATAAAGCCGTCACGCAAATCATCTGCATACACATCAATAAAAATAATGGCAGAATATTCCGTAAAATCAGACATTGTGACCGGAACCGTAGCCGGTGTCACACAATCGTACCTTATACCGATACTGTCTAAAATTCCCTTAAATTCTTTCGCTTTTCCATCTGAGCCTTCCACTAAAAGCAACGGAAGTTCAACCTCAATATTTGTATAAGCCGAGAACTCATTATTGATGGTAACGGTATCCTGTTCCGCTTCCACCGTAACACGATATGTTTTAAGACCTTCATCCGTCTGGGTATCCGTAAATACAAAACGATTGGTACCCTCCTGCAAAACAACCGACTGCTGTGCCTTCAACGTTCTGCCGGAATACAGACTAACAACAGCCTTACCGGCCACATTACTTTCCACTTCCACATTAATGTTAAAATTCTCACCGATACCGGCTTCTTCCGGAATAGACAAATCGCTTACATATACTTCATTGGCCATATTCTCTTCCAGCTTTTTTACTTCAAAGTCGCAACCGGCTGCCACCACAACAGAGGCAGTATTTTTAATACTTCCTTCATTTTCATTTCCGTCTGTAATTAAAACAATTCGTTTGGCGGAATCTTCCGGCATTTCTGCTAAGGCAATGTTAACGGCCTCCTCCAGATCTGTCGCTTCCGTTGTAACATCTGTCTGAAATTCCGAAAAAGAAATGTCCTGTGAGATAAACTGTTCGACTCTGGTATCACTACCGAAAGCAATTACACCCACATAATCATTTTTTCCTTTATTTTCTACTGCTTCATTTACAAACTGAATGACTTCTTCCCTTTGTTCTTTTACACTATCCGAAACATCCACGAGAAAAATGGTAGTTACATCCCGCCCTACCCATTTAATCGAAATTTGTGCTAAAGCCAGAATAAGCGCACAGGCAAGAACCGACCTTACCACAATCTGACCTATTTTAGTTTTTTTATTCTGCGCAATCATATAACGCATGGAAAAAATCAATAACCCGATTACTACCGGTATCAGCAGTAAAAATAGGGGTCTTTCAAAAGAAATATCCATTTTTATACCTCTTTATCTGCGAATATATGCAACCCATTCAATGCCAAGCAGGGCCAAAGCAATTAAAATCACAATATTTCGCAAGTTCATCATTCCGCCGACTGTAGTCTTTACCAAATCGGAATCCTGTGAAACCATGGCAGAAGGCGCCTGTTCTATAACGCTTTCCGTTGTAGGAAAATTAACTGCAAATGCACTCACTACCCTTTCCGTTTCCTGCATCTGCTCCACCTGATATACACCTAACTGATAAGTGTCTGTATAATTCATACGATAATCATCTAATTCATAAACAGTTCCATCAGGTTTGGTAATGTTCGGATAATCCACATTCAGTTTACCGTTTACAGACACGGTATCACCTGCATTTACCACATTTTCGCCCAGCAAACCGGAAGTAATGCATTCATTTACAATATTGTAAATCAAAATGGGGAATTCCATTTTTAACGGCAAATCCGAATTATGAAAATCAAAGCCTATTACACATACTTTTCTGTCATCTGTCTTTCCGATAAATCCTACGCAGGTATCACCTGCTTCCAAAAATGTTTCGCCCCAATCAGGTTTATTTAATGCATAGACATTGCTTACACCGAAAGATAAATGTTCCAGATATTCCGTTATGGAATGTTTTGCACCTGAAATCATTACACCGCCCATAGGCGAAACGGTTTCATACAACTCATCACATCTTACATTGATAAAAATCATATTACCTTCCACAGGTAATACTTCCGGCGCCATACCGTCAAAAATATATAAATCATATTTTTGCGCAGTAAACTCAGAAAAAGATGCGATATCATTAGACTTGGTAATTTCCACGCCATCAACCAGTTCGAGGGCCTTCTCCAGATACAGATTCGCCTCGGTCATTAACAGAACCTTGGTTACCTTTTGTTCCGCCAACACATCATAACTGCAGTTGTCTTCCGCAATTCCATCCTGTCCGGTAATTTCCACACACAAAGCATTACCGTCAAACTCAATATTATCAAAATAAATTACTTCCGACTGTGCCGATGCAATAGTTACATTTTTAATTTGCAAAAGTTCGTCATCGCCATACAGATTTACATCCGTGGTTATCGGGTCAGTACCGTGATTGGATATTTTAGCCAAAACTACAAGCTTTCCGTTATTCATACCATGGCCTACATAGTCCACGGATGTATTGTTTACCGGTACATAAGTGTCAACAATGTATCCTTCTATCTGGTCCATAATGACATTCGTATCCGTAAAACATACGGTTTCCACACTTTCCCACTGTGTCTGCATGGATTTAACCATCTCTATGCCGGAAGCACAATCACCGGCAACATAAGTAGGCTGAATATCTTTTAATTCGTTTACTGCCTGTATCTTATCATCGGAATTACTCAGTACCAGGGTAGCTTTACTGTTGCTGGTAATAATAGATATTCCTGTTCCGGTCTTTAACCCTCTTACATAATCCTGAGCCTCATTAACGGCATACTCCAGACGGGTCTGATTCTCATCATACATGGCGTTCATGCTGGCGCTGTTATCTATGACAATCACTGCATGGTCTGCACCGGCACTTCCGCTCAAAATATAAGGGGACGCCAGGGCGATTATCAATATAATTAATGTCAAAATCTGAAGAATCAGCAACCAATTCTTTTTTAATTTTTCCCAAGGTGTATTGGCCTCTACATTGCGATACATTTCGTTCCAGAGAAACAATGAAGCAATCGGGGTATCCACTGCTTTTTGCTTCAGCAGATACATAATAATAATGATTGGTATCAGCAATAACAGAAAGAATGGCCATAAAAATAAAAATTTCACGTATTCTTCTCCTAAATCTTTTAACGTCGGGGGGATATTCTCGCAAGTGCACCGAAGAATAAAGTATCGAGACTGTCATCCGAACTTACGGGAATATAAACGGCAGAATATTTTTTACACAAAAGCTCCATATTCCGAATAAAATTTTTATAACTCTTTTGGTATGCCTTCAACGAAGTTGCACTCATAGTCAGACGCATATCGTCTGAGGTTTCGCTATCTATCAGTTTTACGGTACCTTCAAAGTCCGGTTTTCGCTCTTCCGGGGACAGTACATGGATAAAAACAATATCCTGATTCTTAAACTTCATATAGCGAAAGACGTCTTCCATCTCGTGACAGTATCCGTCCGAAATCAAAACAGACATTCCACGGCGGTCAAACTTTTTACGGTGAATGCTTTCCAATAAATTACCGGCGCCTTCAAACTTCACACCCTCAAGATAATCTATTACTTTAGAGAATGCCTGCTTACCGGTATAGCTTTTGGGTGTTTCGATTTTACCTTCTTTTAAAAGGTTCAGATATAATCTGTCCGAATTTTCAAGCACCACATAAGATAAGGCTGCCGCAATTCGTGCCGCACATACCCCTTTGTTTTCCTTGCCAAAATCCATGGATTTACTGGTATCCAGAAAGATCTGAAAAATACCTTCTTTTTCTTCCATAAAAAGCTTGATGTAGAGCTTATCAAAACGGCCATATGCATTCCAATCAATTCTTCGAATGTCGTCACCCAGCTGGTACTCGCGAAAATCGGAAAATTCCACGGAATTACCCTTGGCATTGGATTTTCTGCCTCCGCTCATTCCTGCCGCCAGACGCATGGCTATGGACATTCTCAACGTATGTAATTTTGAATAAAATTCACTGTTAAATATTTTATCCATTAATTATCCTCAACCTGATTACTGCTTCATACAGTATTTTATAAAAGTCCCTTGACCGGACTCATATAAATTAGTTTGTTTTAATACCATCTAAAATTTGCTTAATAATATCATCTGCACTGACACCGTCTGCCAAAGCTTCAAAACTTAACACAAGACGATGACGCAAGGCCGGGAATGCAACGCTCTTAATATCATCGAAAGATACATTAAAGCGATTTTCAAGAAGTGCTTTGGCGCGGGCAGTCTGATAAATCGCCTGAGCCGCTCTGGGGCTGGCACCGCAGGAAACATAACGTTTCACATATTCAGCAGCTCCCGGCACTTCCGGATGTGTTGCAACCACTACTTTCAAAGCATACTCTGCCACTGCATCCGCCATGGGAATATCACGAATTGCACTTCTCATGGCAATGATATCTTCTCCTGTCAGTACAGGACGCAATTCCACTTTTTTATTGGTGACCGTAATGTCCATAATCTGCTTTAATTCTTCCAAATTAGGGAAGTCAACCTGAATCTTAAAAAGAAAACGGTCCAGCTGAGCCTCAGGCAACGGATATGTACCCTCGTTTTCAATAGGGTTCTGGGTTGCCAATACCATAAAAGGCTCCGCCAAAGCATAGGTTTCATTACCTACGGTAACCGTGTGCTCCTGCATGGCTTCCAACAAAGCAGACTGGGTCTTGGGCGTAGCACGGTTAATTTCGTCTGCCAGTACCAAATTGGCAAATACCGGACCTTTTTGGAACTGAAATACATTTCTTCCGTCCTCTTTTACAATTAAGTTAGTACCTGTAACGTCTGCCGGCATCAAATCCGGAGTAAACTGAATTCTTGAAAAATCCATGGAACATACGGACGCTATCGCCTTAACCAACTGTGTTTTACCAAGTCCCGGAACACCTTCCAAAAGAACGTTACCGCCGGAAAGCATTGCAAGTAATACCTGACGGATAACTGCTTTCTGTCCGATAATTGCATTGCCGATTTCAGCTTCCGCATCATTTAACTTCTGTATCATCATATGTAATTCATTTTCATTCTGTATCATAATGTCCTCCATCCGTTTTACACATTTATTCGTTCAATTCCGTAAAATAATCCCTAATGATATCCTTCATGGAATCCGGAATATTACTGTTATCCATATTGGTATATGCCTGATTGGTATAATTACCGATTACCTGATTATAGTCTACAGACTGACCACTCCAGGCTGCCGTTTGGTCAGAAGGAGTTAAATAGGAATTACCATCGGAATTTGCCTGACCGGTAAGATTCTCATTGGTGCCCATATCGCCATCCGGAATCATCACGCGTTCACCGTTACTGTTTCCTTCCATCTCCGGTGCATACTGACTGCCATCATACCAGCTGGCTCCTGAGCCACCGCCATTCCCGGCATTCTCACCGGCTCCCGTGTCTTCACCACCGACTCCCGAGCCTTCACCACTCGACGGGTCCTGACCGCCGGTTTGACCACCACCGTCCCCTGAAACGTCTTCCTTGCCATCACCTTGGCCTTGTTGACCCTGCTGTCCTTGCTGGCCCTGTTGGCCTTGTTGACCTTGCTGACCCTGTTGACCTTGCTGACCTTGCTGACCTTGTTGGCCTTGTTGACCCTGCTGGCCCTGTTGACCCTGCTGGCCCTGTTGGCTCTGTTGGCTCTGTTGACCCTGCTGGCCCTGCTGGTTCTGTTGACCTTGCTGGCCCTGTTGACCTTGTTGCGGTTGCCCTACCTGATTCTGCTGTTCCTGCATATACTGCTGGATTGCCTGTTGCGCCTGAGCCGCTGTCTGCGGTGATATTGAACCGTTCTCCTGTAATTCCTGATGCATCTGCTCTGCCAGTTCCTGCAGATATTCTCTTTGGGCATCCTGGGCAAGTTTCTCAAACTGATCCGCCACAGTCTGCTGTTCTTCGGCAGTCATGCTGCTATTTTCCTGCATACTCTGGAGACTGTTTTCAATTGCCTGGGCTTCCGCATGCTGTTCCAACGGATTAATAAACTGCTGTTCCAATTTGGTCTCAAAGCGTTCTTCCACCTTCTCCATTTCTTCCTGCGTTTCGGCATGTTGCAATTCCTCTTTGGCTTCCCGCAACAAATTCTCCAATGCTTCTCTCTGCTCATCGGTCAAATCGTAGTTCTCTTTGATCTCTTCTGCCATTTGTTCCAGAATCTCTTCCTGTTCCTTCAGTTCTTCTGCCAAAGCATGCATTTCTTTTGCTTCCTGCTTGGTTTTCGCCGGAATCATTGCAGTTGTAACTGCAAATAACAATGCCGCAAATAATATAAGATACATTCTTTTACGTATCTTCAGCGGAAAACTTTTGCGCACATTAATACCATGAATATTTCTTATCGTATCGTTTTTCTGAATCTGACTGCACACATCATTTTTGCCTGCCAGTTCATATGCCGTAGTGACACGTTCTTTCAACCCCCTACTGTCTATGACTATCGCAGTTCTGCTCATGGAGGGATAAAACTTAATTGCAACAAAAACACCTGCAATCAGGCAAACCATAAAAGCCAGTAATCCATAAAAAATTGCAGCATAAAAAGGCACAAACAAAGCGATCAAATTAAAAATTCCCCACGCTGTCATTCCTGCAAAAAACGCCCACAACATGATTTTAATGAATACATTTCTACATAATCGTCTGCGCACTTTTTTAATAAATTGACGTATAATATGGTCCTGACTCATATCCACACCTCCGTGTTATGCTTTGCTTTGCTCAACGCCTCCCGTTTTTTCTCTTGGCGTGTTTTTGAAATTGCTGACAAATTTTTTAGGTTTCCGTTTTACCGGTTTAATCAGATATGCTGACCATTTCAGCAATAAAAATGAAGTTCCCAATTGTACTGCCATACTGATAATCGACCAAAGATTCAAAATAATGTTTTTATCCGTCATGGATACAAACAAATCTCCGGCCCAGTCTTTCATACCGTTAAAGGTATTGGAACTGTCAAATCCGTAACCAAAAATCTGGGCAGTACTGTCGAAAACGGTAACCAGGGGATTCCACCATAACAGAAACAAAAAGTAATCACCGTGAAGATTAAATTGCTTATTGTACTCGTATTCCAGTAAATCATTATAAGAAAGGATTGCTGCCTGTATACCAAACGATGCCGAAAAGGTTACAGAGAACAAAAATCCGATTGCTATGTATGTTAAAATAACCGAAACAATTGTGTTCTTTACCAAAGCCGAAAAGAACACACCGAAGCTTGCAAGATACATGGTAGTAGTAATCAACACCAACGCCATCAAAAACATCTGAGCAATATTAACACCGCCATAAATAAAAACCAGTGCCATCATGGGCAGACCTGAAATAATCAACATAATTACCAACATAATCGAAGAAAAATATTTTCCCACAATAATCTGCCACGTGGACATTCTTGTAGTCAGTAAAACATCCATGGTCTGACGCTCTTTTTCTATGGATACGCAACCGGCAGTCAACGCCGGTGTCAAGAAACAAATTGCTATGGTTTCCAACCATACAAGCACCATATACATTGTAATCATGGTACGATAAGACAAAACAGATTCCGAACCTGTCATCAAAATGGTGCTTGACACAAACGGAAGGGCAACCACACACAGTAAAAGATTAAAAAGCAGCATTATAATCATGATTTTGGGCTTTTTCATATCCAATAACATATCTTTACGCAATACTGCATTTTTAATAAATGTTTTTTTCATGCGATTACCTCCTTCCCGGCTTTCCCGGTTTTTTATTTTTACCAACAATCTGCATAAACAGACTTTCCAGACTACCCTCTTGTCTGCTGAAGGAATATACCGGAATATCTTCATTTACCATACGTTTTAAAAGTGCCGTCTCGTCTTCTCTGCCGCCATCAAACACAACCGAAAGACGATTACCCTGAGCAGTCACTTTATGCACATTGGGGACCTCCTGTAAAAAGGCAAAGGTATCGTCAACACCTTCTTCTGACACTGTAATCAACAGCGGACTGGATAGTGCGGCAGCCCTGTGAATTTCATCAATGGTTCCTTTTAATACCATGTGCCCTCTGTCAATAATACCCACACTGGTACACATTTCTGCCAGCTCGGGTAAAATATGAGAGCTGATGACAATTGTTTTTCCCATGGAAGACAGGTTCTTAAGAATTTCTTTTAACTCAAATCTTGCTCGAGGGTCCAAACCACTGGCCGGTTCATCCAAAAATAAAATATCCGGATTATGTACCAGGGCTCTGGCAAGACACATTCGTTGCTTCATACCACGGGATAAACCGTTTACATCCGCATTGGCTTTATCTGATAATTTAACCAGATGTAAAAGATCCATACACAACTGTCTGGCTTCATCTCCGTATATTCCATATGCCGCAGCAAAAAATTCCAAGTATTCCAGTGCACTGAAACTGTTGTATACGCCAAAGAAGTCAGGTACATAACCAATTTTTTCACTCATGGTTTTACGGTTCTGGAGAACATCCTGTCCACCGATATATACTTCTCCGGAAGTAGCTTCCAAAAGGCCTACGCAAATTCGCATTGTGGTAGTTTTTCCCGCACCGTTGGAACCCACAAAACCAAACAGCTCTCCGGGTGCCACGTGCAGATTCACATCGTTTAAAGCCAAAAAACGGCCATATCTTTTATATAAATGTTTAATTTCTAACATATTTTATCTCCTATGATTCCTGCCACGTTTAATAACCGGACTGGTAGTTTGAAAGCTCGTATTCCACATAAATCATTTCCACACGACGCTCATTATAATTTGTGGTGGTCTGAAGCGGCATCGCTGTAGATTCCGTAGGAAGCGCTATGAACACCACATCGGGACCTTCGTATCGGTCCGCATAATCTGTTACCGCATTCATGGCTCTGTACTTACACAGATAATCGTCATATGCGGAAGAAGCAGAACCGAAAACCAAACCCAACAATACCTTCCAGCTCTCATCCTCATATACAACCGTTCCAAGATTTGGTACACTGTAATTATAACTGTAAGGACTATCATCCCTATAAAGGGTCATATCCGATAACTCAACTGTTTCTCCATTCTTCATATCACCTATGATATAAACATCATTATCAACCACCAACACTGCTGACTCCAGATCGCAACCGTATTCGTTGGTAACTTCCAAACCGCTGATAACTCCATTATCGGAATAAACAATCACATTTCGCTGCTCTGCACATATGGTATCCAGTGCAAAATACACATTGGCCATAGCCTCATGTTCTCCCATTACCACATCAACGGAATCGTAATTATATATATAACCCACTTCGTATTTATCCCATTGTATTTCGTCGTCACCGTAATAATAAGAGTATTCCAAATTCATGTATTGCACACCCTGCTCAGGTGAAAATCCAACTTCATAGGCCTTATTATTCGGTACGGTAACCGCTGCAAAGGTCTTCTGGGTCGTCATACTTCCGTTTGGTGTTATCAAAGTAATGGCACCTACAATCGGCCGATATATCCTGGTAGAAAATCCGATACAGAATATCAAAAGTGTCAGCCCTGTCGCCACTGCAGGATAAACAATCCATAAATTAACCGTTTTCTTTTTACGGCGCGCCACAAGATAAATAACCAATATTGCAATAACATAAGCAATCAATATACCCACATAAATCAAAATCGGAGGCACCTTAGCCGTAACGGCACCATAATAAATCTGCTCCTCATCGTAATTTATATCATTATAGTAATAATTCCCATAATCGTACACTTCGTTATAACATTTTTCACCAATCAGCGATTCTACCCAGTGAATAAACAGCTGTGCATTACCTTCATAATTGCTTAACGGAGTTTTGGTGAAATCCACACCGCTTAAGAGCACATACCCCTCACCCTGTTCAATGGCATAAGCAAGATTAAAGGTAGAATTATCCTCACTCTCACCCAAAAAGATTGATGTATTATCATCCTCAAGAATATTTCCGGACAATTCCAAAACATCAGCTTTCACATAAGGCATAGCTTCTACCGCAGCATAATTTCCTCCATTCTCACCGATACTTATCAGGTATGATGCATAGAAATTATCATAGCAATACCAGTAAAAACTGTCTTCCCAATATTCATCCCATGTATAATAGGTATCATCATAGTAATAATCAATCTTAAACTGATCCATATACTCTTCTTCAAATGCATCGCGGAGACTTTCATAATTCTCCTCAAAAAAAGTAGTATATAAGCTGTCATTGTACGGACTGTTATATGAATTTTCATATCCGTAATTATATGTATAATCTGCAATCCACAATCCAAACTTGGTATGGTAGCTTTCCAATTCACCGACTTTTACATCAAAAAATCTTCCGTTTAAAGAAGCAAGCGTTTTGTTTGCAGTACTTCCGGTTCCCACCATAAGAAGACCACCCTCATTTACCCAGACACCCAATGCATTCAGCTGAGCATCGTTCAACGCATCCGTGCTAAAATCCGAAACCACAATAACATCCAGCATCTGCAAAGCATGCCAATCGGATGGCATAGTGTCTTTGGTCAGCTCATAGATGCAAGTGGTCAATTCCTTGTTCGCCGTAAAAGTCTTATGATCCATATATCCCAAAGCAGAATAGTCATCACTTAAAATACCTACATTAACGTTCTTTAAGTCGGAAACCGTGTTGCAATTCTCCAGTGACGACCATATCTCCGTATCTTTGTTGTTTAATATATTTACCTTCACCTGACGGGTAACCGTTTCAATGTTACCCACCAGTTCTACGGTTTTGGTATCACCGGCAGAAATGGCAATATCTTTCTGATACATGGTATTTTTATTGTCCTGTCCGGGGATAATCAACTGAACCGCACCTTCAAAATCCGTTCCGTTATTGGTTATTTCCACATAAAAAGGGGCGTAGCTGCCAATCTCTACGCTGTTTCCATACCCACTTTTTAATTTTACATCAAATCTATTGGAATCAACCTGCCCATCTTCGCAAGCAAGCAATCCCAACATCAGAATCCCTAACATGACTACCGCAAGCAGCTTTTTTTTCATTCCTTTTTTCATTCCGTTTCCTCTTTTCACTTTTATGATAATGCAGATATCAAAGGCAAAATACAGTACCATTATACTATTCTTTCACATTGCTTTCTACGACCATTTTGCTCTATCAGCCTTTTTTCATTCTAAAAACCGCATATAACTAACGCTATATTGCTTTTTATGTGTTTGGTTCCAATTCTGCCGCAAGATGTGTTCCCGTACCTTCCAATGCTTCATAATTCATTTCATAGATATCTGCCGAATACCATTCTCCGATTTCCGGCATCACACCATCTCCGAAGTACACCCATACCTCCAGTTCCCCATCCTTAAATTCTTCTCTTCGTTCAAAAACACCATAAGAATCTTCCGGTATTTCCACAATAATACTATAATATCCTTCCTCATTTTCCGAAACGATGCCGACCGCCTTTACGGAAAGATTGGTTGCAAGCATGGGCGCTCCTACCGCTTCCTCCGCTGTGCTTTCCTGCTTCACACTTTCATTCTCTTCCGCATATGCTCCACCGTCACGATCTGCCTCGGATTCTGCCCCTGATGCATTTGTAATGGTATCCATACCGTTTTCCGGCGTTTCCTGCACATCATACATCATATCTGTCTCCGGCATCATTTCTGCATCCTGAGCAACATCTTCCATAACCACGGAGTCGCAGGACTCCGTCGCTGCGCCGTCTGCACTGGCCATATCCTTGGAAGCAAAGCTTAAAAGTCCCACTCCTACCACAGCGGGAACCATGATAACTATCAGTAATCCGGCTGCTGCCAAAGATGCCCATTTGAGCCATGCATAGGGATTTTTCTTTTTTACGTTTTTGGCTTTTAATTCATTATTGACAGGTGCGAAGGTTGTCTTCTTCTCCGCCACCGCACTTTCTTTTACAATGGTTTTCTCAGGCAGACTGCTTTCGATGCGGTTCCATAAATCGGGAATATTTAATTGTACTTCAGCCTGATAAGCTTCTTCGAAGTTCTTATTCATAACCGCACCTCCTTAATTTTTTGATTGCATTCTGATACCGCCACGTGACGGTGCCCATGGGAACATTGAGACTCTCCGCTATTTCCCGAAAAGACATCTCTCCCAAAACTTTCATATCAACAACCTGCCGCTCCGCCTCATTTAAGGTTGCCAGCGCTTCCTGCACGGAAAGTTCTCCCACAACCTCTTCTTCCGGCGTTTCTTCAGTATCTATTACCTCCGCAAACTCTTCCGTAGGAATTTCGCGCTTGTTTTTCCTCATAAAATCCAAAGCCATATTCCTCGCAATGGTGGCAAGCCACGCCTTATGGGCGCCGTTGTTTTGATAGGTATCCAAAGCCGTCCATATTTTGATAAAAAATTCCGATGTCACATCTTCGGCATTCTCCCGGCTTCCCACAATACCCAATACAATCCGGTAAATATAGCTTATGTATGCTTCATATATTTCTTTTAAGCCTTCTTTGTCGCCCTGTTGTATCTTAGCGACACTTGCCTCAAATTCACTCTGGGTCATACTTCCCCTTTCCGAACCGCGGCTACTATAGATACGATTCTTCTTTGGTATTTTTATGGTTATCACATAAATCTTTTTATAAAAGTTTCCGATATTGCTTTTATTTAGCGGGTTATATCTCACCCTCAAAAACAGTCACTGCAGGACCTGTCATATACACGCGGTTGTTCTCTTCATTCCATTCAATCTCCAAATCACCACCGAGAAGAGATACTGTCACCTTACGTTCGGTCAAACCGTTTAAAACACCTGCCACCACACAGGCACAACTGCCGGTACCGCAGGCAAAGGTTTCTCCGGACCCCCGCTCCCACACGCGCATCCTTATATGATTAGGGCTTAACACCTGCACAAACTCAATGTTGGCACGTTCCGGGAAGCAATCATGAATTTCCAATGCCTTACCGTCAACCCAAACCATATCATCCGTAATTTCATCCACAAAAATCACTGCATGAGGATTCCCCATGGACACACAGGTCATTTCATAGGTGTTACCGTTTATTTCCACAGGCATTTTAATCGCCTGCTCCATATGGCTTTTTACCGGCACCTTGGCAGCGGTTAATTCCGGCTCGTCCATGTCCACTTTTACCTTGGATACCTTATTGTCTTCGCCTACGGTAAGACTTAAATATTTTACGGCGCCAAAACTTTCCACAGTGATTTCCGTTTTATCGGTAAGACCTTTATCATAAACAAATTTGCCCACACAACGGATTCCGTTTCCGCACATCTGGGAACGGGAGCCGTCGGCGTTATACATCTCCATCTCAAAGTCAGCCTTTTCACCCTTATTAATAAAAATTACGCCGTCACCTCCGATGCCGAAATGTCTGTCGCTTAGAAACGGCACCGCCTCCTTCTTATTCTCCACGGTTTCTGTCATTCCGTTAACATATACATAATCATTTCCGCATCCCTGCATCTTGGTAAATTTCATATTTTATATCTCCTCACTCTTTTATCCGCTATATTTTACTCCAACGGTGTTGTCTTAAAATAAAACACAACATACCAGTTTAATTATAAAATAATCTCTTGAAAATCACAAGAAAAATCACAGCTCCAGCCAATCTGCCTCCGTGTAATGAGTTCTACTTTAAAAAAGTCCTTGTACTCCCATGAATAACACTCATAAAAACAACTACCGGCGAATACATTTAAAACATAAGAAAAGGAAGTGGTGACGCATATGAGTAATAAAACCAAAATTGTTGTACTTCGTATGAAAGAAATTATATATAGCGGAATTTTTGCCCTGCTTGGTATTCTTTTTATTGTTCTGTTAATTATTATGTTTGTCCCTGACAAGGAGGAAGGTAACAGTGAAATACCCCTACCCTCCGTATCGGAAGCAAACTACGTTCCCGGTGTCTATTCCAGCACCATTCGTCTCGGAAGCCAAACCGTAGACATTGAAGTTCTGGTAGATGCCCACAATATTATCTCCATTGAAACCGTTAATTTAAGCGAGGCAGTAGAAACCATGTTTCCGCTGGTAGAACCCTCATTGGATAATCTGGCTGCTCAAATCATTGCCTCTCAGTCCCTTGAAAATATTACATATTCCGATGACGCCAAGTACACCTCCCTGGTATTGTTGGAAGCGATTGAACAATCACTGGAGAAAGCAAAGGTAACGGAGGAATAATTTTTTATATTGGATAAAATAATAGCAAATTAGGTTCCTTCTTGTACAATAATATTAGAGGGTGGGAAAATTTCCCACCCTCATTTTTGCTATGACTAAACTTCGTAAGGCCAATACATTAGATAAAGACCTTGATTTCTATTCTAATATTTATATATTAAAAAGACTTAATATTAAAACAGCAATAATTTTTAATGTCATCATAAAATAATGCCTGCATTTTATCCAAAATAACTCCATTGGAGTTTTAACAAATTCAACCTTGCCTTCTTTTAAATTTTCTTCAGATACCATTTCAATATTGTTGTTTTCATCAACACGATATGTAATAGAGAAACATTCTTCTTCTATTACCTCTGTATGATAAACATATGTAAAATTTATTGTAACAGTCCCTTGATTTACCGGTTCAAATCTCCAATATTGAATATAATTTCCAGAAGACAAATCATAGTCCACATCATCCACCTCTTGAATAATATCATCTTCACTTAGTTCATATTGCCACCCTGTAGCAATATCATACTTATATGGAATATAAAAAGACAAGCCTTCCTTTGGTTGATTACTATTCCATATAATAAAAATTCCAGCAATTATAAGTATCACTATAAATGAAATAATCAACGGCTTTTTATATATTTTCTTCATTTAATCGCCTACCATTCTCTTGTCAGATGTTCTCATTCTTGTCCACTTCAAGGCCGTTGCTTTTCATTGAAAACAAAACAACGGCCTTAATTAATTAATAATTTCTTAATCGCTTTACTACTTTGAAAATATAATTATTCTTCCAATAAAACGATCCTATAATCTTTCATATTTATCCCAAATCAATTAATTCCAAGAAAAATATTACAATACTCATAATGATTTTAAACAAAAAATCACCCACACGTATAGCAAACACCTTTAACGGATTGTTCGGGATATCATCATATTCCGTCGGCTTATTATGACTGGAAATCTCGGTTATTGTTCCATTCTCATCCACATAATATGTAACCGAAAAACATTTCTCTTCCACAACCTCTAACTGATATTGTGCAGTATATTCTATAGTGACCTCTCCTTCACCAACAGCTTCAAACTCCCAGTAACGATAATTGCCCCCTAACAGGTGTAACACTTGTTCATCACACTCTTGCAAAATACCCTGTTCATTCATCTCATAAACCCAATTTGAACCAGATAACTGAGCTTCATTTAAATATACTGTTATTTCTCTGCTACTATATCTTAAGGTGCATATAACAAAGCTTATAACAAAACATACAATAATCAATATAGTGCAAACAATTAAAATCTTTAAAAATTTCTTTTTCTTCATATTTTCCACTCTATTCCGTAAATAAGCATAATTCAATTATTTTCTTCGGCAGTAGAAAGTTCCCCTACTGCCGAAAATTTTAACGTTATGCAGTAATTATATTATAAAATAAGTGCATTATACTAATAAAAAAATTTGTAATCCCTTTATGTAAAAAAGCAGTTTTCTTCCGTTATATCAATTAAATATTCGTCAATAAAATATATTGTCACTTCACCACTTCCTATAGGTTTAAATTCCCAATAATAATATGTATCAAAAACAGTATCATATCTTGCCTTATCTGCTTCCGCTAAAACAGTATTATTACTTAATTGATATGAACAGTTTGAAAGTCCGTCTGTGGCAGGCAAATAAAAAGTCAACGCCTTATTGGCTTCTTCGTTTTTTGTAATCTGATAAATAATCGTCCACGTACCCACTACAACTAATGTCGGAATGAGTATTGCAAGTAAAATTGTGGTATTCCTTTTTTTCTTCACGTTATCACCTGCCATTATATCCGTCAAATGCTCTTCTTTCTTTTCCACTTCAAGACCGTTGCCTTTCCAAGGACCAATACAACGACCTTGATTGATTTGTTAATACTCCCACTCCTTCATCCATTCTACAATGGATTCTGCGTATTTGTTTTCGGTGTATAATTCATCATACCCGATATATAAAATTTCCGCTTCACCATCAATGTATCTTACACCGTAATAAGTATTATACACATCGGTTTCACATCCACCACCTTCTCTATTATAAAAAAATAGTTCCTCATCTATTTTACAAAGCTTATAATAATAAGACTTTACCTCATCAGCAGGTACTTTGCCTACAATGTCTCCTTCCCATATCTCACCATTTTCAATAGCCTCATCCAACATATTCCGGGGATACAGTTCGTAAATATCTCCATTATTATCTACACAAAGGAATCTATTTTTTTCATAGTCTGACATAAGGTTCTGCCCTTCAGCTATAATAAACAATACCGTTTTCTCATCCCTTTGTGTCACTCTGTCATAGGGTCCATAGGAACTAAGTAGTATGATCATGAGTACACTTGCAACTATCAACACGCCCACTATTATGAATATAATTGTTTTCTTTTTTCGAATGTTCATTCTAATTATCCTCGTACTCCCACTCCTTCATCCATTCTACAATGGATTCCGCGTATTTGTTTTCGGTGTAATAATCACTACTTCCAATATCTACAATTTCCACCTTACCATTAACATATCTTATACCGTAATAAAAGTAATACACTTCCATTCCGATTCCACCGCCTTCTCTATAATAAAAAAATAGTTCCTCGTTTATCTTACATAGCTTATAATAATAAGACATTGCCTCATCAGCAGGTACCTCACCAACAATATCTCCTTCCCATATCTCTCCGTTTGCTATGGACTCAGCCAGTTTATTTTGAAGCGGCACTATATATATGTTTCCACTATTATCCACAAATATAACATTATTACTATCATAACCCGATACAGGATCCTGCCCTATCGTAATGACAAACAATACTGTCCTTTCATCCCTTTGTGTCACTCTGTCATAAGGACCATAGGAACTGAGCAGTATGGCAATAATTACGCTTATGGCTATCAGCACACTTGCTATTATGAATACAATTGTTTTCTTTTTTCGATTGTTCATTCTAAACACCCTTTCATACGATTAGCTAATGGTATTATCAATAATAATTGTTCCATCCACGATACGGAATACATTCCATGTTTACTTCAAGGCCGTTGCAATGGCAACAACCAATACAACGACCTTGATTAATTTTTTAATACTCCCACTCCTTCATCCATTCTACAATGGATTCCGCGTATTTGTTTTCGGTGTAGGATTCATCATGTCCTATACGCAAGATTTCTGCTTTACCATCAATGTATCTTACACCAAAATAAAAATTGTATATTTCCATTCCGGTTCCGCCACCTTCTCTGCTATAAAAAAACAACTCCTCATCTATTTTACACAACTTATGATAATAAGACATTACCTCATCAGCAGGTACTTTGCCTACAATGTCCCCTTCCCATATCTCACCATTTTCAATGGCCTCATCCAACATATTTTGAGGATACAGTTCATATATATCTCCATTATTATCTACACAAAGAAATTTAGCTTTTTCATAGTCTGACATGGGGTTCTTCTCGACAGCTATAATAAACAATACCGTCCTTTCATCCCTTTGTGTCACTCTGTCATAAGGACCATAGGAACTAAGTAGTATGGCCATGAGTACACTTGCAACTATCAACACGCCCACTATTATGAATACAATTGTTTTCTTTTTTCGCTTGTTCATTCTAATAACCCTTTCATGCGATTAACTAATGGTGTTTTCAATAATAATTGTTCCATCCACGATACGGAATACATTCCATGTCCACTTCAAGGCCGTTGCAATGGCAACAACCAATACAACGACCTTGAAATTAAAGTTATAAATAGCAATTATTTTATATAAAAATACCAAATAAAAAATCAAATATATCAATTATTTTTACAAAAAGGTTACCAATGTGTATATAACAAAAATCACTGAATTTAAGCATTACTAAGCCCAACGCATCGTCATCAAAATTAATCTTTTCCGGCTTATTATTGCTGTTGATTTCGGTAATCTGCAAGTTTTCATCCACACAATATGTAATAGAAAAACTATCTTCTGTTACTTCCTCTGTTTGATACTGCGCAATGAAATATAATGTTACTTCTCCGCTTTTTATTGGTTCAAATCTCCAATAATCATAATATTTAGTCAAGGAGCAATAGCGTCCGCTTTCAACTTCTTTTAATACACCGGTATCGTTCATCTCATAATTCCAATTTGAAGCAAACGACGTGCTTCTTGGCAGATAGAAAGTCAACCCTTTACTTTCCTCTTCCTTTTTTACAATCTGAAAAATAATCAAACACGTACCCACTATAACTAATGTCAGAATTAGTATTGCACGTAAAATTGTAGTAATCCTTTTTTTCACGTTGTCACCTACCATCCTCTCGTCAGATGTTCTCATTCTTGTCTACTTCAAGGCCGTTGCTTTAGTTAAACCCGCACAACGACCTTGATATAAAATATTTGCACTCCTATAAAAATGTCATAAAAAAACTAATAACCAGTTTAATTCTTGTACATATTAGATTATATATTATTAAATCTATATATCCTATCACATCATCATCAAAATTAATCTTTTCCGGTTTATTATTACTGGAAATTTCAGTAATCTGATAATTCTCATCCACATAATATGTAATAGAAAAACTATCTTCTGTTACTTCCTCTGTTTGATACTGCGCAATAAAATATATGGTTACTTCTCCACTTTCTATCGGTTCAAATTTCCAATATTCATATTCACAATGCAAATAATCAAAGTGTCCAGCGTCTGTTTCTGTTAAAATACTATTATCACTCAATTCATAATTCCAATTTGAAGCAAACGAATTGCTTCTTGATAAATAATATTTCAATACGGTTTTATCTTCTTTTTGATAACGACTATATAGATAGCTTACTCCTATTCCAATTACGAGCAAAGCAATTAATATTAATATACCTCTTAGCAACAACTGTTTTTTTTTCATATATCTACCTTCTATTCTAAAATTATTATTTTGCTTCCGCTTGATATTTCGTCACAAATTGAATTTAAATTAATTGTCGCTTTATAAGACCATGTAGATACAATCAATGTAGTTTCCCCTGTAATTGTATCAATAGAAATACCTGTAACTGATACATAGTGAGTTCCTAGTCTATTTGATTTATTTATGTCTACTCCATAACAATATACGTTAGAATTAAAATTGGACAAGAAAATCACCGGGTAATTTTTCCTCAGAGATTCATATATCTTACCTTCTATTTCTTCCTTACCATTAATCCTAATATCATACTGTTCATACTGTTCATCAATATATCCATTATTATTTAAATAATCATTTAAAGATGATGTTATTTCTTTTGGTAAAATCCCCCAAGTTCCGGTATCTTTAGTAATCAACATAGCCAAGTCATATCCAACGGAATCATATTCTAAATAATTATCAACATCATCCTTACTATGAGTTAAATCCAGTGCCAGACTTATTTCTGCTGCCGGAGTAAGCACGTCCATCGGCGTAGCATAATTTTGTCCATACTCTCTCACGAATGTATCATATTCGTCAAATGCTATCATGTCTCCGGCTGTATTTATCGTAGTAAGATTCCATCCCATATATTTTTGTAAATACAATATATTATCACAGCTTGCTATAACACCACATCCACCCCTTTCAAGTTGGAAGCTGACCAAATCATTTCTGTCCGGATTATTTGCATCATAGAACCACATCTGACTTCCGCCATAATAGTAATTCGGATTATCAAGATTATCCGGCGTATCTATCTTCATATAATCATTCGATATCTCTACATGCTTCACATCAGATATCAAAGGATTCGACGGTTCATACCGCGTTCCATCATCTTTGGGCACACCCGCTATTTCATCCGGGTCAGAATAACCGTCTGAATCACTGTCTTTTTCCGTCGGATTTGAAATCATCACGAAATAATTCTTCTCGAGAGGTACTCCCGTCGGATAATACACATCATCATGCCTCATTTCGGGATCGATTTCTACTCCGTCCGGCAAAGTATCGTCGTCGCTATCGTCATCATTTACCTCTGTTTTTAAAACAGTTCCGTTCTGTAACCGAATACCCACAGCTTCATATACATCATACAGTTTATCTCCATCTGAATCCGTAGTATCAATTTCAGTACCTATATCTTCGTAGATATCCGATAACTCATCAGAACTATACGCCTTATAGAATTCGCCTCCGGTCATCTCTGCAATTCGCTGTAATTCCGCATCATCACTGCGTCTGCCCAATCCGATTGTATATACTTGGATATCAGCATCAACGATATCATCTAAAATATCATTATTTACAGTAGCTCCGCCATCTGAAAGAAAAATAATTTTCTTACAGTCTCCACCGGTACTGTTATTTAAAATATTTAATGATTCCTGTAATGCAACGTTAAAATCTGTACCACCTGCATTATAAAATTTTCCGGCTGCCCCAATTAATTGCCACTTGCTAGCCGTCAATTCACATAACACCTTGGCTGAACCATCAAAAGTTACAATGGCCGCCTTATCACCATCTCCCATAATACCCACATAATTGCATACTGCCTGATATCTCTGACAATCATTGACATATACTTTATTCGATATGTCAAAATAGGGTTTTAAAGGATCATATGTATCCATACTGCCGGAACAATCAACAGCAAAAACAGTATAAGTAGCTTTTCCATCTCCGGAACCGGAATAATCCAACTCTTCACTCCACGCTGCAAACCACTCTGCCGAATCCACAACCATATAACGGCTAAAGTGCGTAGTTTCCGTACTAAGAATACCGTTAGTCGCATCATATGTGGTATCCATTTCTACAAATGTATAATTTTCCTCATCATACCATAGAATGATGTAATCTTCCACCGATTTATTTTCCAAACCGTCCACATTCATTTTAAAGGAAATGGTTGCCTTATCAAAGTCTGATTCTGTCTCAATGGAGAATGGTTCATCCACAATCCCTACCACATCTTCACAGAGAGGATCCATCCCCCGCATGCCCTCAATCCATGTAGTCCTTTCTACATTTCCGGTAGCATTCATGGTGACTTTTACTTCTTCAATATACAAGTCTTCCTTATTGGTTTCATATACATATTCCTGCATATGTTTCTCATCACAGTCAAGAATCCCATCCCCATCCGTGTCCTGTACAAGCGGCGAAGTTCCTAACACAAGTTCTTCACTATCGATTAATCCTTCTTCGTCCGTATCAGCTTTTAATGGTTCTGTCCCATGGATATTTACTTCTTCCCCATCTGTAAGTAAATCACCATCACAGTCTGATTCCCACGGATGCGTTCCTGCTTCATATTCCGCATAATTGTTTAAGCCATCTTTATCAAAATCATATTCACCATCCGACATACCTTCTCCCGAAGTATCATAGGTAATGCAGTCCGTGCCCACAAAAAAGAATTCATATCCATCCGGAAGCTTATCTCCATCCGTATCTGCCAAATTCATATCGCTGCCAAAAAATTCTTCAATACAATCCGGCAGCCAATCACCATCCGTATCTAACAGATATTTCCAGTTACCAAAATCATTTATAAAATCAGGAATTCCGTCTCCATCACTATCCTTAAGATATCCCCAATCAGCATATGGAACATTGAACACTTCTGACGTAGTTCCAACAAACTTCGCCATCTCATTGTTAGTATTTGCGTTTACATTCGGACAATGAAAAGTAATTTTATCCGCAATAATGATAACACTGTTTAAATTAAGGTTCTGTCCCGTAACCACAACATCTCCGAAAGGTGCATAAACCAAACCGTTTAAATTAACATTCTGACTGTTAATAATAATATCACCGTATTTAGAATAGATAACGGAGTTATTAGAATTCTTTACATCTCCATCAAATATAATATCCCCGGACGCCATAACGGCATTATTAATATTAATGTTACCGATTAAAGAAATCTCCCCTGCAACCTCAGTTGCCTCATTAATATTAATGTTCGTTTCTTCTACTATGTAGTCTTCCGCAATCTCCACCACGTTACTTCCTGTAAAATACTCTGTTTGTATCTTTTCCGGAATATAAATCATATCCTGCTCTGCGTGTTCAAGTTTGGTTCCGTTTACGTTAAAATTTCCACTTGCCGAAACAGTTCCATTCGTTGCTACATTACCGTTTACACAGAAATTGCTTACATTTGCCGTAATCGCTCCATCTTCTTGAGATGCCGCAAATAGCGTATACGGATATACCTCATCTGTAGTTTCCGCTTTCAAAGTCATTGGTTGCAAAATTGGTATTGCACATAGTACAAGTGCCGATACAATACTGATAAATCTTTTGTGTTTCATTTTTTAGTTTCCTCCTTTTTAACACAATTAGAAATGTCACAATATCCCACGCCCCAATCCTACAAATATCCCTTTCCTTTTTCAATACGATTTCGCCAAGCGATGGTGGTTTTTGGGTAAGTGTTAATTATTTACTTCATATAAAGCCCTAAAAGCATATTTTTTCATAAAAAAAGAGCACCCGAATGTCGCTCTCGACATAACGGATACTCTCTTATAATTACATTCTTGCTTTCTTCTCCATGCTCTTCAACTCATCCACACTGAACTTGTAAAATGTATTACAGAAATGGCAGTTCATTTCAATTTCTTCACCCTCTTCAATCATTTCACGAATTTCCTTCTTTCCTATGCTGATAAGGGCTTTCTCTACTCTGTCTCTGTCGCAGTTGCAATAAAAGCATGTTTCCATGGTATCATTAATTACAGGTTCCAAATCCTTGCAAAGAATGTTTACCAAATCCTCTGGGGTGTTTCCTTGTGCAAGAAGGGTTGTAACGCTGGTAATATTGGCTAAGTTCTCTTCCAATTTTGCTATTGTGCTTTCCTCTGCAAACGGCATAAGCTGAATAATAAAACCACCGGCCTGTGCCACAGTGTTATCCTTGCTCATAAGAACCCCCAACCCTACGGAAGAAGGCACCTGCTCTGAGTTGGCGAAATAAAAGGTCAAATCCTCTGCAATTTCACTTGTCTGAAGTACGGTTTGTCCAACATAGGGCTCTTTTAACCCCATATCCTTAATAACATCCATAAAACCGACACCTACCGCGCCGGCTACATCCAGCTTTCCTGCCTGATTGGGTGGGAGAATCACATTCGGATTACCTACATATCCTTTTACTCTTGCTTTGGAATCGGCTGTAACCGTAATTCCCTGTATCGGGCCACCGGCATTGATACGTAATGTCAAAAGATCCTTCTCCCCTTTTAACATGCTTCCCATCATGGCTCCCGCCGTCATCAGTCTTCCCAATGCCGCCGTTGCCACGGGACTGGTGTTATGCCTGCTTCTTGCTTCCTCCACCATATCTTTTGTATACGCCGCAAACACACGAATCTGTGCATTGGCCGCGGTTGCTCTTACAATATAATCACTCATATCCGAAACGGGTCCGCCCGCTCTCCTTTCTTATTTTGCCGGAAAATCAGACTGACTGCTTCCCTTGCTCTCTTGCAATGATATAAATACGCTCACTGGTCGCCCCCGGTGCCTTATGGGTGTCCGCATCAATGGCCTTAATAAATTCAAGCCCCGCTTGCTCCACAAAAGACTTCATTTCCTCCAGGGTATATCCTCTTTGGTAATGAGTCTCCGTAAACTTACGAAACAGCCCTTCTTTTCCTTCTTTTACAAAAATGGTCAAATCGTATTCATTGATGCATTCTTCTTCATGATAAAAGTTGTCCCAGATAAAACTGCAGTCTTCCCGATTTTCCGCAATGGTGGTATCTCCTATGACCTGTTCATATTTGTAAACCGTGTTAAAATCGAATATAAACACACCGCCGGGATACAGATAATTATTAATCAGTCGAAATGTCTCAATAACTTCCTCTTCTTCCAAAAGATAATTCACGGAATCGCAGGCACTGATAACCGTACCGATGGTGCTGTACAAATCCAGTTCCCTCATATCCTGGCACAGATATAGAATATCACTGCCGGATTTTTCTTTTTTGGCAAGGGCAATGTTTAACATCTCCTGCGAATAGTCCACGCCAATCATATCATACCCTTTGCGATATAAAAGTTCTGTCAGCGTACCCGTACCGCAGCCCAAATCCAACACCAGATTCTTCTCGGAATCCAGCGCAATCTCTAAGCCGTCATCTTCCGAAACCGATTCAGTTTCTGCCACGTTCTTACTGTCACCCGTCTTCTGTATCGCATAATTGACAGGTCTTGATATCCCGTATTCTTTTATCAGTTCATGAAGAAAGTCCGCCCATTCTTCATAGGGCGTTTCATCCATGAAAGTGTCATACACACTTGCAAAATCTGTATACGCTTCCACTTATGCACCTCTTTTATCTTATGCAAACCATCCCATAATAACATCCAGCAAACCATAGGAAAGAATGGACATAATAATAGTTGCGATTACAATACCCAGAAGTTCTGCCAATACCGCCTTCTTAATCTTTACATCAAAAAGTGCCGCAATGAGAGATCCTGTCCATGCTCCGGTTCCCGGCAACGGAATACCTACAAACAAAGCCAAGCCCCAGAATTCACCTTTCTTTAACGCATCGCTCTTCTTCATTGCCTTCTTCTCGAGCCAGTTTGCAATCACACGCAAACCTTTAATATTCTGCATCCATTTCAGTATCTTCTTGATAAAAAGAAGAATAAAAGGAATGGGAATAATATTTCCCCCAATACAGAACGGAATTGCTTTTACAATGGGAATATTTAAAATAGATGCCGCAATTAACCCTCCACGCAATTCCAAAATAGGAATCATGGAAATAATGAAAACTACCCACTCCGGTGCGATATACTGCCCAAGACTCTGGGCAAACCACTCTGCTACTGCTGTCATAAAAATCTCCTTTATACTGTACTGATTTACTGTTATATATTTATGATAACATCTTATATCCGATTACTGTTTCAGGTATGCACTTAATTCATCAACCAATACCTGCATCTCTTCGTCGGTACCGATACTGATACGAAGATAATTGTTAATACGGGGCGACTTAAAATGTCTGACATAGACGCCCTTTGTTTTTAGCATTTCAAACAACTCTTCCGCCGGCACGGTTGCATGGGTTGCAAATAAAAAGTTGGTCTTGCTGTCTGTCATGGTAAAACCAAGCTTTGACAACTTCTCCGCAGTCCACGTTCTGGTCGCACAGATTCTGTCCACACAGGTTCTGAAATAGGCTTCATCTTTCAAAGATAAAGATGCATACTCCAAAGTAGGTCGGTTAATGGTATAAGAATTAATGGCAAATTTGACATCATTTAAATACTTGATTAATTTTTTGCTTCCCATGGCAACACCCACACGAAGTCCCGCCAACGAACGTGACTTCGAGAAAGTCTGCACCACCAGAAGATTCTCATATTTATCAATTAAGGGAAGACAGGTTTCTGCGCCGAAATCCACATAGGCTTCATCCACAATCACAATACAATCCGAATTGGCACGAATGATATCCTCTACCCAGTCCCTGCTCTCCGCAATTGCGGTAGGTGCATTGGGATTGGTGATTACGACGCCACCGTTTCCACCGCATAAATAGTCTTCTTTTACAATTTTAAAATTCTCATCCAAAGGCTTTCTTTCATAAGGGATATTGTACAGATTCGCCCACACATCATAGAATGAGTATGTAATGTCCGGAAACAGTACAGGCTTATCGGAATTAAAAAAGGTTAAAAATGCCGTTGCCAGAACATCATCGGAACCCACGCCCACAAATACCTGATCTTCCTGTAATTTATAATAATCCGCCAAATCTTTTACCAGATTCTCTACGGTAGGGCTCGGATAGAGTCTCAATTCGTCAGAACGGTCAGCATATTCCTTCATCGCCTTTGCCACACCGGGTGCAGGGGGATAAGGATTCTCGTTTGTATTTAGTTTAATGATCTTGGTCGCCTTGGGTTGTTCTCCCGGAACATAAGGCACCACTTTTCGTACATTACTTTCCCAGCTCATATTCCTCCACGTGGATTTCGGGCATTTTATTATCTGATAAATCAAATCTGTTTTATCGAATCCACTTCCTGCATTAGTATACTCAATTTCGGAAACGTTTACAAGCAAAGGTTGGAAATTAAGGGTAAATTATTGACTAAGATCATAAAAAACGGACTTTTTAATTCGTTTCATACTTTAATTACCATGGTATACCAATAAAAAAGGAACCTCCGGCGCGCTATCGGAAGTTCCTGATTTTATCCGTATTCAATTATTATAACAGGATAACATTTCCCGGCTTTTAAGCCATAACATCTTTCTTATCCCTGTTTCGGTTTCTGCTCTGCCAGAGCCATATTTTTTACCCTTGCAAGAGCTTTATTAACCGGTGGTATACAGATAATCGCGGTTGTAATGATTCCTTCCGCGAGAAGGTAAGAACCGTTGTAGACCGCAGAATACACAGGTATGGACATATTGTAGTCTGCTGCCGCGGAACCAAAGAAAATCATACCGGACAAAAATGCAAAAACAAAGCGTCCGGCCACAGCTATCCAGTAACCGGTGAGCAGACCGTGTTTCTTATTTGCAAAAAGGCCTGACAATCCCAGTGCCCCAAAGGCAAAAATATAATCCACCATCATTTGCATCGGATGTATAATATAAGGCTCCAGAATCAACTGGAGAAATCCGTATGCAATGGCGGTCATGAGTCCGGCTTTCAGTCCAAACCAATAGCCGATTAAAACAACAAAGAGCATACTGAGCAAAGTAACGGAACCACCCATGGGTAACTCAAACAACTTAATCATGGAAGTTACCACCGCAAGCGCCATCGCCATGGCCGAAAATGCCAACTGCTTACTGCTTAACTTGGCATTTTTCTTGCCATTACAAAAGCATGCAATCAACAGTATTGCCAGCATTACAGCGATTAACACCGCATAACCTGCGGTTGTGGGAAGATAGGATGTTACTCCGTCATACTCTTCAGCCGTAAAAAAGAATGACATAAAAAAACCTCCTTTGCATACGCAGGAGGTTACTTACGAATCAAACACACAGACCCGGATTCGAACGAATCTGTATATTACTGCTTCCTTCCGCCGGTATTATCCGGTTCAAGTAATGAGGGTTAGGACCAAGGTCCCGTCTCAGCAAATTAGCACCCCTAGCGTATATCTGATATTTAGTTACGGTTACATATTAACTTTATCTTTGTTATTTGTCAATATATAACGTTACTCCCCACAGGGACACTGCCTACCCGTTACATCCATGCGATAATTTTCCTTGTATATCAAATCCGACATCTTTACAAATGAATATCCCTGTTCTTTCAAGCAAATAATCATCTCTTCCAGCGCATCGGCAGTATATTGCGCGCCGTTATGACATAATATGATGGAACCGCAATCTAAATTTTTGTGACATGTTACCGTCTGTATAATGGAATCCACTCCGTAATTTTTCCAGTCAAGACTGTCCACGCTCCATTGCACTGCATAGTATCCGCAGTTTTCCACGCCGGTAATTACATCATTGTCATAATCCCCATAAGGTGGTCTGAATACACACATATCATAACCCGTAAGTTCTTTTACCCTGTTATGTACCAGCATAATTTCTTCTTCAATCTCTCCCATGGACAAATCAGACATATTCAAATGATTCTCACTGTGATTACCAAGTTCATGCCCGGCCTCATATATTTTTTTTACATCCTCCGGGTATGCTTCTACCCATCCGCCTGTCATAAAAAAAGTAACCTTAACATCCTGACGTTCCAGAATATCTAAAATTTTATCCGTATCCTCATTTCCCCATGCCGCATCAAAAGATAAAGCAATTACCCTCTCCTGTGTCTC
The DNA here is from genome assembly GCA_045590555.1 of Lachnospiraceae bacterium. Lineage (GTDB taxonomy): Bacteria > Bacillota > Clostridia > Lachnospirales > Lachnospiraceae > UBA3766. The sequence goes on from JAZNRC010000022.1 coordinate 207,227, forward strand.
CACACAGTAAATCGGAAGCTTACGATCCCCATACATATTGGACGCCTCTAAAGCAGTATTCTTTTTATGGGAAGCAATTGCAGCCACGCAAATTCCTATCAGCAAACATAATATGACCGAAACTTTATATAGTGTACTTTTTTGAAAACGCAATGTCTGACAGTTGTTTTTCCGTCTCTTACTCATGACTGTCCTCTTTTATTTTCTGTTTATACATTATATGTTTCATAAGTTTTTTCATTCCCTTGGTTGACTTTTTTCTTTTCGGGAAATATACTTAAAATATCACTTTAAGGAGGTAAAAAAAATGGACGCGGACCCCTATCACGCAAACACTAAATTAAACAATTATGAAATGCTGATGGGCTAACTTCTTTTTTTTGTGCCCGAAGGCATGGAAAGAAGGTTAGAAATGGTACACTACTATTTTACTGAAGGTCGGAGTTTACGCACTCTGGACGCACCTACCGAAGGTTGCTGGATTTCTATGATCCGCCCTTCCGAAAGTGAAATTCTTGACATTTCACAGAAATTCTCTATTGATGCAGATGACTTGAAATCCGCATTGGATACCGATGAACGTTCCCGACTGGCTTATGAGGACAATTATACCATGGTCTTGGTTAATATCCCTACCATCGAAGAAGATACGGAGAAGGAATTATACGATACCATTCCTTTGTCTATTTTTATTGCAAAAAAAACCATTATTACGGTATGCATGGAAGAAAGCCCTATTTTGCGGACCTTTGTAGACGGACGCATGCGCGATTTTAACACTGCAATGAAATCACGTTTTATGATGCAGCTACTGTATCGTACTGCATCTCTTTATCTGCAATATCTTCGTAATATTGAACGACAGAGCGAAGTACTGGAAAACAATCTTCACAAATCCACACAAAACAGTGCCCTCTTCGAACTGCTTAAGTTGGAAAAGAGTTTGGTTTACTTTACAACCTCCCTTCGTTCCAATGAAGTAGTTATGGAGAAACTGTTCCGAAACGAGCGTTTTAAAAAATATCCGGAAGACGAAGAATTGCTGGAAGATGTTATTATCGAAAATAAACAGGCTATCGAAATGGCCAATATCTATAGCGGCATCTTAAACGGAATGACCAACGCATTTGCTTCCGTAATTTCAAATAACTTAAATACCGTTATGAAAACACTTGCAATCGTAACCATTGTATTATCCATCCCTACCATGATATTCAGTGCTTACGGTATGAATGTTGCCTCTGTGGGAATGCCGTTTGCCGACAGTCCTTTCGGCTTTATTATCATTGTGGCCACCTCTTTGGTGCTGGGTATGTTGGTAACGATTTTCTTTATGAAAAATAAACTCTTTAAATAATACTTTTTATTTTTGCGGGAAGAAATGCATGATTTTCTTCCCGCATATTTTTTACTCTTTTATACGAATTTCAATTTCTTTTTCAACATAAGTATCCGTTAGTGTTTTCCCCGCTGATATCGTAATAGGTTTAAATGCTTCTTTTTTTGCAAACCACTTGGGCAATCGTACTACTAAAATTCTGCTGCCCGCTTTATCAACAAGTCTTTGATTAATATTTATTTTATAGCCTTTTTTCTTACAATGAATTGCTGCCTTTCCCAAAAAGTTTTCTTTCTTAGTCTCCCCTTTTTCATAAATGCAACATCTTCCGAAAAACATGAATAACATAATTGGCAAAAGTATAAGAGCAAGAACTCCGGATACCACACTCAATATAACAATAAAACTTTCTTGGTGTTCTTCCTTTTGCAACGCATCCATCTTGGTTACACCATTCCCTTCTGTTATAATCGGTTCTTCCACCACTACAGTTTCTTTCTGCGCATGCGGCTTCTGTATCCCCTCGTCTTCTTCACCTTCTTTATTTACATTTATTGTCTCTTTCTCTTTATTTTTCTCATCCGCTTGCAGAATCTCTTCTACCGGCGATGCCACCTCCTCAGGATTGGATTTCGCTTTGGAAACTACATTATTACCTTCTGCCGACATCTGTACTTCCTGCTTATTCGGTTCGACATTCGGAACAGCCTGAACTACCGTGTTACTGCCGCTTCCTGTATTTTCCGGTACCGCTTCTTCCAAAATCGGTTCTTTCAAATCCGTTTCTGCCTCTTCCGACATATTTTCCGTGTACTCTGAAGACACTTCCTCCGACTTATTCTCCATCGTTTCGGAAGTTATCTCCTCTGATGCATTTTCTGAAGGCTCTGTTGTTATTTCCTCCGAACTTTCCGAAGTTTCTTCTGCAGGCGGTTCCTCTTTTATTACCTCAATACTGTCCTGCGCAATATTTCCTGCACGGTCACGTACCTGCACAATCACAATTCCCGGCTCGGTAATTTCACAAAAATTCTCATCGGTCCAAGTCAGTCCTTCATCCCACGAATAAGGTAATTCATCCAATCCGCTTTCGCCTTCCGCATCTTCTGCTTCTATCGTAATTGTACATACGTCCTCATACCAAGGCGTAGGTTCTGCCGTGACTGAAAGGATTTCCGGAGTACCTTTATCTATGTTATTAATTGTAATTTGCTTCTCTGCGGTATTCCCCGCAAGATCCCTTATGACAACTTGATAAGTTCCGTTTTCCGTGACCTCAAATTGGTTATCTCTACCATATCCGCTACCGTTCCAATTCACATAATCAGCCGGCAATCCGTTCCCGTCTTTTGCTGTTACCTGAAGAATGATATTATTTGCGGTAAATTCCTCTTCACTTACCGTTATTTCACTGATAACCGGCGAGGTATTATCGATATTTGTTACCGGAACTTTTATCTCCGTTACATATTCCACCCCGGCTTCAGTGTAAGATGCATAAAGTTTATAATTTCCATTCTTTTTAACCGTTAATGTATCTGAGGCACTTGCGCCCTCCCATGATAGCCGAACATCTTTCAACTCACCGGAAGAACTTGCTTTCAACGTAACATTCTGTGCAGGTGATATGGTACTGCTTCGCACCATAATGGTCGAAACAACATCATTTTCCGTCTTTCCGCATCCATAATCCGTATAGGGATGCGAATGTTGTGTCCCACAATCAATATAAGAATAATTGGTACAACTTCCGTGATTGGTACCGTAAATACTGTTTACACAGGCATGTCCTGTCGCATGCCATGTTCGGCCGCAGGAACAGGAAGCATCATATTCATAGTAATCATGGAAACCACCACAGGAACAGGTATCCGTACTGACGGTTCTCAGCCACTCATAACCGTCTGCCGACATTGTTTTATACAGGGTAACCATACAACCGGCCACATGTTTATGACTGATATCATGGGTAAGTACAACACTTTCCGCATTAACGGATAATGGCAATCCAATAAGCGCAACAAACAATAATGCCACGCAGCATAAGCTAAATCGTTTTCTCATACGAGTATATTTTTTCAATACTAAATCTCCTTTCATACTTTTAACATACAAGGAAACGTCTCCTACAATATTCAATTCTATTCCATGGAAAAACGACAATGCAGAATGCATTATCTAAGATATTGACCTTCTCCCCGAAGCTTCATCTGTCATGTCTTACGCAAGTTTGAAGAAGGTATTTACGAATATAGCACATGTACATGTAAAATAAAAGTGCTTTTTTTATAATAATTCAAGTTCAGCATTTTCCACAAAACAATGCGTTTTTCTTATTTGAAAAATCTATTTTCTCCTCATTTTACAAGGTATTTTAGTATTAAAAAATAACCTATTGCCCTCAAATTAAAATGTCTACCCAAAATTCATGTTCATTGTACGTAATATTACATTTACCATTATAGCGCGAAACTGTTTCTTTTATATTTATGAATCCATATCCATGCTCATTATTCTCCCGACTCTTGGTTGTACATATGTTCCCGCATTTTTCTCTGATAATATTCGAATGGGTATTGTATACCTTAATATTTAATTGTTCTCCTACCATCCTTACTTCTGCACGAATTATTTTATCTCCCTGACATGCAGCCGCAGCCTCCGTTGCATTATTTAGCAGATTCGACAATAAAACAACCAAATCTTCATTTCTGATAATACCCCGGCGCAATATTTCCGCCGCAATTGAAATATCAATATCCGCCAACTGCGCATCTTTGTATTTTGCACTTAAAATCACATCTGCCGCCGAAATACCGGTAGAAAATACCACAGGCTCACTTTCATACATTCCGTAATTCAACCCTTCCACATATTCCATGACAGTTTTACATCCGTCCATCTGTGCCAGATAATAAATACAATAAATATGATTCCGGTATTCATGGGCTTTTTTTCTTTGTGATATTACAATCCCCTCCAAATCGGTATTCCGCACTTCTTCCGCAAGTTTTCCGCCAAATCTGTCCGACAAATATTCCACTTGTTTTCTTCCGTAGTCCGTTAGTAGCAGATACCCGGAACCGCTAATCCACAACAAATGCCAAACAAGCAAAAAGTTCCGGGTATTTTGATTTATATCTGCTTCCCCAACTCCTTCCAGCAGCAAAAGAATCGCATTTAAAATAATCAGAAAAAAAGAAAACCACTGCCGACTTAATGATATAACATTTTTATAACTTCTGTTTATGAGTGCCACACCCACAACCGCCAATATTAAAAATGTCCGGAATAAAATCTCGGAAATCACATAACCGATCGTCTTCTCCCCAAATGCTCCCCAAACAGTTTCTCTAATTAAATCACGAATAGCACACGCAGAAAAAAATATAAAACAATAGTACCACGAAAGATAAAATATTCTTATAATACGAAATTGTTTCCATACAAACATGGCTATGGTAATAAAAAATACCATAACCACTGCTTTTATGTATAAATTCTCCACAAACGCCTCTGAGATTAGCATTCCAAAGCAAGTAAGCACGCTCCCTCCCATGCTTCTCCAATTTTTTATGCTGCCCCGTTCCTTATCATGTATGTCGAAGAAAATCATTACACATACCGTTGCCAAAATAGCTTCTACAATATCCGTTATCGCAATCATCTTACACTTTTTCCGCCTTTATGGAACTGTTGGAAACATCATATCACATATTATTTTTAGAACAGCCTCGCAAAAAGTCCGAGTAAGAAAAACGGCTTTCCAAAACAGATATTATATCCTTCTTAACACTTCAAAGGCTTCATAAATATCCAATTTTCCATAACCCAATTCCCGATTTGGCCAGTCAAGGTTACTATCCCTCCTTGCTCCCCTGATAAAATAGTTTTTAATTTCCGTTCCGTTTATCAAAGGCTTATTTTTTTCAATTACAGCCCATTGCATAAACTGCAAAGTTGCTCCTGCTGCCAAAGCGGCCGCCGCTCCGGTTCCGCTGATACCGCCATTCACCGCGGACACATCCACTCCCGGCGCCGCAAAGTCCGGTTTGATGATACCGGAACGCGTAAAACCTCTTCCCGATTCCTGGTAGAAACCTCCGGTTACCGGGTTATATGCTGCTACACACATGGGACTGCCTGCCGTAGAAGGCATGGTAAGCGTATTGTATGACGTAGGTTCCTGAAAAGATACTTCACTGTTTAAAAAAGCTCGAATAGGTAACCAGATATCACATACCGCCGGTACCCCCGCTTCTTCCAAGCGAATCCCAACAGACCATATTCCGGCGGAAGGATTTTCGAACCGCATAACCACCAGTTGTTGTCCCGAAATCTGCTCCACCAACAACGCATCCACTGTAACAAGCGTATCCGAATAAATAAAAGAGTACACTCTCGTAGTATTCAGCCTAAAAGAAATATCCCGAATTTCCTCTCCTCCCGGCGAGCGAAGGGATATGCGAAAAAGACTGGGTACACTCCCCCATATTTCCGCAAAAAAGCCCCTGTTATTCTCATCTACTCTGATTTCCGCCACTCTTTCGGCAAAATTGTCTTCCCCGCTGAAAACAGCCTGAAAATGATGCCTTGCATTACCTTCATTTCCTGCCGGCAAAACAACTGCCACATTTCTCAACGTACTCAGCCGATTAATATATCTTTCCAGAAGAGAATTCCCGGCGTGATCTCCGTATGAAGTTCCCAACCCCAGACAAATACATACCGGCCGCTCTAAAATGCGGGCAAATTCAGTTACATATTTTAATGCAGTCATGATATCGTTTTCCTGATAGCAGGGCGTTTCTTCCGGAATCAGATAATATTCTTTTAAATACTGTTTTGCCTGTTTTAACTTTACTACAACAATATCCGCATTCGGTGCCGCTCCCGTAAAAAGAGCGCCTTCGTCCAAACTGCTCCCCGCCGCTATACTTGCAAGTGCAGTTCCGTGCCTGCCCGTGATATCATTTACAGGTACAATCGCTCTCGGATTATCTGACTGCAAAGCAAGATTAATCATTTCCGCATTATACTCACTGCCATACAAAAAACCCTGTGGTGGTGTTCCGCTTTGATCTTCCTGGTCCCAAATCGCCAAAATACGGCTACTGCCGTCACTGCGTCTGAATACCGGATTGGTATAATCAATGCCGCTGTCAATGCATGCAAAAACACATCCCAATCCTGTCAATGCCAATGGAGCCCGCTGAACCCTTAAAATTCCGGTTTCCTCCAACGCCCTGGCATCAAATATACGATTTTCATCTATCTCCCCATTTTGCATAAGCCCGTAGCAGGCAGGCAGATACAGATATCTGTAATCCGACACCGACAAATCAGGTAATTCCTCTCTGTTTGCATAAAAAATCCGCAGGTTGTCTTCTATTTGATAAAAACAGAAGTCACCTGCGGTGTTCTCCAAATCATTTACTTCCAAATCAAAATCCACAATCAAGTCCGCGTAATCATTTGATATAATACGATTTTTACAATCCATGCCTCTGCACCGAGCCGTATTTTTTTTAATATATATGCATCGACAGCCTTGTTATGACTCTTCCCTGGATAGTTTTCTGGCATTTTGGCGTATTTCAATACGGGGGCCTCCCTTGCCTTCGATGTATTCTTTGGTAATGGTAACGGTACCAATATTATCGTCTTTGGGAATTTCATACATAATATCCAGCATAAATTCTTCGATAATTGCTCTCAACGCGCGAGCACCGGTATCTCTCTCCATGGCTTTGTCCGCAATAGCTTCCAAAGCTTCATCATCAAACAATAACTGCACTTCATCCAGCTCCAGAAGTTTCTGGTATTGCTTTAATATAGCATTCTTTGGCTCCTTCAGAATATTAACAAGCATATCCCTACCCAAGCCTTCCATCGTACACAGAATCGGAAGACGTCCGACAAACTCCGGAATCATTCCGAATTTTTTGATATCTTCCACCGTTACTTTTTTCAGAATATTTTTTTCCTTATCATAACGGTCTTTTAAATCTGCATTAAAACCCATTCCGCTTTGTTTGGACAATCTCTGTTTGATAATTTCATCCAAATCCGGAAATGCTCCGCCACAGATAAAAAGAATATTTCTGGTATTAATGGTGGTCAACGGCACCATGGCATTTTTGCTGTTGGCACCTACCGGAACTTCCACTTCCGCACCCTCTAAAAGTTTTAACATTCCCTGTTGTACGGATTCCCCGCTTACGTCGCGGGAGTTGGTGTTTTTCTTTTTGGCAATCTTATCAATTTCATCAATAAAAACAATACCTCTTTCTGCCTTCTCCGTATCATTGCCGGCTGCCGCCAGAAGCTTGCTCAATACGCTTTCGATATCATCACCGATATATCCTGCTTCCGTTAATGAAGTTGCATCCGCAATGGCAAGGGGCACATCCAAAAGCTTTGCCAGAGTTTTCACCAGATATGTTTTACCGCAACCGGTTGGTCCAATCAAAAGAATGTTGGATTTTTCAATTTCAATTTCATCCATAGTATTGGTAGCAACACGTTTATAGTGGTTATATACCGCCACGGAAATAACCTTTTTGGCATGTTCCTGCCCTACCACATAATCATCCAGTTGTGCTTTGATTTTATGCGGAGCCGGTATCTTCTTAATGTCGATTACCGGTTCATTCTGAGCTCCGGCTTCTGCTGTTTTCTTCTTTTTTAACTTCTGTTTGTTTGGAATTCCTCCCTGTCCCTGCAGATCAGACAAATTCATAAAAGTTATATTTGGGAATCGATTCTGAAAAGAATTAAATTCCTCCGGCGTCATCATCATACCGGGCTGATTCAACATTCCCTGATAATCATACTGACTAACGGTATCCATGGTTTTATGCATACAATCATTGCAGACACATATATGATTGGGCAGCTTAAACATTTTACCCGCCACATGTTCCGGACGTCTGCACATAAAACAAACATCCTCATAATCACCATCATTTTTCTCTTCATCGGATTCTTCTTTTATTTCTTCCAAATCCTTCTCATCCTTATCGTCAAATTCCAAGCTCATAATTCTCCTCTATCTTTCATTGCTATGATTCTTTTTTCTCAAGAAGAACCTTACATTCATATTCCACATATTCTCCGTCTTCCAGTCTTTCGTAAGTCAGAGTAATGGTTGTTCCTGCCGGATATGCCGCCAGATACTCCTGCAATTCTTCCATAGTTGCAATAGAATTTCCTTCAAATTTGGTTATAACGTCTCCACGTATAATCCCTGCTTTCTGCGCCGGACCGTCCTTTACAACTCCGGCCACATAAATACCCACAGGGGGACGTATTGCCTGCTGAGACGCAAGACTGCTGGTCAATGTAGTTCCGCTGATACCCAGATATGACTGCTGCTCTTCAGGTAACGCCACCAGTTCTTCTTTGTTCATCAATTGATCTATAATCGGTTCAGCCATATTGATGGGAATGGCATATCCCATGCCTTCCACGTAAGTACCACCCAGTTTATTGGAATTAATACCAATCAGCTCTCCCCTGTCATTTAACAATGCTCCACCGGAGTTACCCTGATTAATTGCTGCATCCGTCTGTATAAAAGTACCCTTTTCGCCGTTTTCCAATGTCATCTCGCGGTTTAACGCACTGATAACGCCTGTTGTTACCGACTGCCCGTATCCCAGAGAATTACCGATTGCGATTGCCGTTTCTCCTACCTCCAACGCATCGGAATCCCCCAACTGTATCGTTTTAATATTATTCTTGGTCTCCTCCGATAATTCTTCAAGATTCACAGCCATAACCGCAATATCCATGGGAATATCCTGACCTTTTACGGTAGCAGTTCCTTCCGTGCCGTCACAAAACTGAACCTTAATTTCTTTACCGCCTTCCACAACATGATAGTTGGTAACAATCAACAGCTCTGTTTCATTCTGGCCCACAATAATACCGGACCCTGCAGAACTCACTTCCTGCACCATTCCGTATGCATGATAATCAGCCGTAAGATTAACACTGACAATCGCCGGCATGGTTTGTTTTACAACCTCTTTTACCTCCATGGGCTCGCCACTTAATGCCTCTTCACCGATTGCCAATCTGTTATTCTCCATAACCACAACCCCCGTATCGCCAAAACACAGGGTCAATTGAGGTTCTATTGGATTAGGGTCTTCTATCACACCCCCCGCAATTAACAGTTCTTTTACCGGCATAATTTCATATACCAGCGCAATACTGATAAATGTAATTCCTGCGCAAAATCCAAATACAATTCCCAAACAGATATTAATAAAAAATCGTTTCCAAAATCCACCTTTTTTCTTTGTTAGTTTGCTATATTCATCCGTCATATTCATAATTCCTCCTCCGGTATTTTAAGCCTTAGCCTAAATCCACTATAACGGCCTCCTGTGATGATTATGTGATTATTTAATATCCAATCTTTGCCACCTACTCCACAGTAACAGACTTAGCAAGATTTCTTGGTTTATCCACGTCGCAACCTTTGCCTACTGCAACATAATAACCAAACAACTGTAAGGGAATAATTGCCAGACTGTTGGCAAAATACGGATTTGTCTTCGGAATATATATCACATAGTCAGCGACTTCTTCCATATCCGTATTTTCTTCATTGGTAACTGCCAGTACAAATGCACCTCTTGCTTTTACTTCTACCATATTACTAATTGTTTTCCGGTACAAGTGCTCTTGTGTTGCCACACAAGCTACCAACGTCCCTTCTTCAATCAGCGAAATGGTACCATGCTTTAATTCTCCGGCTGCATATGCTTCCGAATGAATATAAGATATCTCTTTTAATTTCAAAGAGCCTTCCAGAGAGATGGCATAATCAATACCTCTCCCCATAAAAAATATACTTTTTGCCGCAATATAGCGATTGGCAAATTTTTGTATTTTTCTTTGATTTGATAAAAGAAACTCTGTCTGTTGGGGTAATAATTGCAATTCGGCAATCATTTTATCCGACTCTTCTTTCCCAAGTTTACCCTTTATTCGTCCCAGCTTCATTGCAAACAGATAAAGAGCAATAAGCTGGGCACTATATGCTTTGGTAGTTGCCACAGCAATTTCCGGTCCCGCCCAGGTATACATGACATAATCGGCATCCCTGGCAATACTGCTTCCTACTACATTCACAATTCCCAAAACCTTAATTCCCCGTTTATGCATATCTGCCATAGCCGCCAGACTGTCCGCCGTTTCCCCTGACTGGCTGATAACCATTATCAAAGCATTTTCGTCAATGATAGAATTTCGATATCGAAACTCCGATGCAAGCTCTACTTCCACCGGCACTCCTGAAATATTTTCAATTACATATTTTCCGGTTACCCCGGCATGATAGGAAGATCCACATGCAACTATGTGAATTCTGCTGATTGCACGGAAATCTTCTTCTGACATTTTTAATTCTTCAATATGAATATTTCCGTCAGTAATACATTTACGCAAGGTTTCAGCCAACACTGCCGGTTGCTCATACATCTCCTTCAGCATATAGTGTTCATATCCGCCTTTTTCTGCTGATTCCGCATCCCATTCAATTGTAACCGGTTCCTTTTGGATGACCTCTTCACCCATGGCATAAAAAGTAATTTTATCGGATTGCAGACATGCAACTTCCTGATTTTCCATAAAATACACATTGCGCGTATATTTTAAAATTGCCGGAATGTCAGAAGCAACAAAACATCCCTCTTCACTCTGACCTACAATCAGTGGGCTCGCCTTACGCACCGCAAAAATCCGGTCCGGATATTGTGCAAAAATTATGCCCAACGCATAAGAACCTTCCACGCGATGCATAACTTTTGTAATTGCTTCCAAAGGATTCCCCGTGTAATAGTAATCTAAAAGATGTGCCAAAACCTCCGTGTCTGTTTCGGATATAAATTCATACTCTTTTGCCTCTAATTTTTGACGCAATTTATGATAATTCTCTATAATACCATTGTGAACCACAGCTATGGTTTTATCTTTATTATAATGTGGATGTGCATTCTCTTTTGTAGGAGCTCCGTGGGTTGCCCATCTGGTATGACCAATGCCTGAATTTCCCGGCATTTTTTCACCTCTGTGAGTAAGCTCTACCAACGCTTTTAAACGACCAACTGTTTTACTGACCCGTATCTGTCCGTTATCGTATACTGCAATTCCCGCCGAGTCATACCCGCGATATTCCAGTTTTTCCAATCCGTCCAAAATAATGGGGGCAGCCTGACCATTACCAATATATCCTACAATTCCGCACATGTTTCATCCTCCTATTTGCGCTCATCCTCCGACATGCCGTATCCTCTGTGAGGATCAATTTTTTCGGCAGCGGTTCTAATACTCTGCTTCATCCAAAACTCTTTATTCAGTGTACATTTGAGCACAAAGCGATGAGGAAGTTTTTTATAATTTATTCCCAGTTTAAAACCTATATACTTAAACCCGCTGGAAACAATCAACTTTGGAATCAAGTGTGCTTTCTTTTGTTCCTTCAGATACTCCATGGTTTGCTTTACCATTTTTTTACCTTCACCTGTGGAAGATATCTGTTCAAACAAATCAGGACGCATCGCCTGCGAAACTCCGTTATCAAAATTACGTTTCAATTGCATGACATTGGAATAATTATGGGAATGAAATACTTTAGCATCCGCACAATAGGCAATGCGATAACCACCATGAACGGCTGCCGCCGCCAGGTACATATCTTCATTAAAAATGGCTCCATCCGTGAAGCCCCCCAAGGCATCATAAATCTCTCTTTTATATGCTGCACATACGTTAGAAAAAAAGTAAGTTTTTATCTGCAATCTTTCCAGATCGTCTTTACTTTTTATGCAACTTTCTTCCGGATAATTGAAACTCCTTGTAAATCTTTCAATCACATTACAGTCTTCATTTGGCAATTGTCTTGCATAAGAAAATTCTGCCTTATTTTCCAGTAAAGGTTTGAGCAGCTCTTCTACCAGAAATTCATTTGCGGGCATGGCATCATCTGTCATACATATAAAAAAATCTGCGTCAGACTTTTTTACACCCCACCTTCTGGTGCCTCCATGATCAAACTCCATTTTGGATAAGTGATGCACGGATATGTTATCGTTGTTTTTTAGTATTCGCTCCCCATATAAAAAAGTATTCCAGTACTTTTCTTCCGTATTCATAATTATAATACGATTTATCGGATAGGTTTGCTTTCCCAAGAATTCGATCACTTTTAATAAACGCTTCTGTGGTTTATAAGTTGGTATAATAATATCTACTGTAGGATTTTGCATTCTGTCCTCCCGCTCTTATTAGGACTTCTCTCAGGCATAATTATAATTTAAAAGAAGGGACCCGCAAATTATGGGTCCCTTTATCTTCATTCTAGTTCAATTCTTCATCAGGCTGCATGGAACCTACATAAGGAGAGGTATCGGCTTCGATAACCCCGCTATACTGTAGTACTTCCGGTGAAGGGGTATATTCCACTCCCGGATACAAATATTCATGAAGCAATTCCACGTTGGTGGTTAAATCCAAAGGAATAACGCAGCTTCCCTTACTACCGATTTTACCTGTGGTAATATTAGTATCAAACGGGAAACCTGTACTACCAACAATTTTGTAACTGTTTACCTTAGATACCAATCCTAAAATCTCATCGATGTCTAAGGACGTCGCAATTAACGGGAATACACTTTCTGCAATTTCAGCCAACTTATCCGGAGACGCAGTCTGTGCTTTATTTAATACCGCCTGTAATACATTACGCTGTCTTTCGGTACGGCCAAAGTCATTGCCTACCGCTCTGATACGGCAATATGCAACTGCCTGATATCCGCTAAGAGTCTGAACGCCGGGCTCCGTAATGGGCACATAATCGTTAGTAATCTTATCAGGCTGAGCTTCTGTTGCATACATGGAAGCCTGATAATTGTTCAAATGGACAATTTCATTCTCTTTTATATCAATCTCAACGCCGCCTACTGCATCTACCACTTCCATAAGACCTTCAAAACCAATGGTTACAAAGTCCGTAATATAAAGGTCAAGATTCATATTTAACATGGAAATCGCCTGTTCGGGACCACCCTTTGCATAAGCCGCATTACACTTGTTATACACATCATTTCCAAGATTCAAATAGGTGTCACGATATACGGATACCAACTTTGCTTCTCCGGTTTCATTATTCACGGAAAGAATCATAATAGTATCGCTACGGGTGCCACTTTCAAGCTTACTGTTTCTGGCATCCACACCAAACAAGGCAATATTGGTAAATTTTTGTAATTCTTCATTGTTTGTCCAATGCTCATCTACTCCGGGATTGGTACTGGGCTCCTCAATATCAATTTTGGTTAAGCCATCTTCTTCATCCGTTGTTTTCAAAATAAAAGCCAGTGCAACTACCAGTCCCACCAATATAACGACTTCTGCAATCCAAAGAATTATTTTTCCCTTACCTTTAGATGCTCTCCCAAGGAAAAAACCTGCCAACGCGCCTGCGCCTGCTGCGGCTGCTACATCCTTTTTATTGGATGACTTTTTTCCTCCGTTGCCTTTTTTGTTATTCTGCTGTGCGCTCATATGATCCTCCATTAGTATGCGTTCTTATTGACAAAACCCTTGAACACAGTCAAAAAAAGAATTTTGATATCAAATCCGAACGTCCAATTTTCTATATAGTATATATCACAATCAATTCGCTTGCGAATAGATGTATCTCCGCGATATCCGTTTACCTGCGCCCAACCTGTCAAGCCGGGGCGTACCTGATGTTTAATCATGTAACGGGGAATTTCCTCTTTAAACTTCTCCACAAACTGGGGTCTTTCCGGCCTGGGACCCACTAAGGACATCTCACCCATCAAAATATTGAACAGCTGGGGCAGCTCATCAATACTTGTTTTACGCAGGATTTTGCCTACGCCCGTAACTCTGGGGTCATCCTTTACCGTCCAGCCCTTGGCTTCATCTGATGCCTTCTGCATTTCCATGGTTCTGAA
>JAZNRC010000023.1:0-75982 GCA_045590555.1 Lachnospiraceae bacterium
CATCTGTTCCTCTCAGCCGGTTTGCACCGGGAACATTCTCTGTGAATGCCTGTTACAGCCTACTCTCTTTTTCATTGCGTTTGTTTTATTATGTTCCTTATCAATCTAACATATTCGGGCGGGAATTGTAAAGGGGAATTTCCTTGTATTTATACTAAATTGGAAACTCTTTTCTATAATACTGCCATAGTTCTTCTGTGCTTTTACATAAATCAGCTATTTCTTTTCCGTTTATGATCTTATCACATAAATTTTTTCTAAATTCGTCTATACTAACCTCTTTAAATTCCCATTTTCTTTCTCTTTTATCAATAAAAGAAAAACCATCTGCAACGCACTGTTCCAGTTTACCTTCTATCATGTGACCTCTTTCCGTATCATAAAAGCACAAATATCCTTCTTGAAAATCATTGCGTACATGCAGTACAAGCTGATTTTTGCCATAAGGGAATTCCTTAATCACATAAAGAGCATTTTTGTTTGGTTGTTTATTCGTTTTAGCCATAGTAAAATCTTACTCCGAATCTTCTTGTACATGATTTCTCATATACTCATCTCTCAAATAGGACAGCGTCTTGCCATTCTTTTTTACGATTGCAAAAGCATAGGTTTGAACAGATGACCATCCATATACTCCTTTTAACCATTGTTGCAAAGACATAATTTTATTACCGACTTTTACTTGTCCATCTTCGTTTAATACTGCTTCTTCTGAAGTATCTTTTGCTACTAAAACATCCCCGGGTTCTACTATATGCCACTTCAATAATGTATCTATTTTTGGAAGTGTTCTTCTTGTAATATTCCCGCTAATATTCTTTGTAATTGAATTTGTGCTTATAATATCAACATAAAAATCTTCATGACTAACTGTAGGCAATACTTTTTTCATATCTAACAATATATTATTTTCAATTTTATATGGACATATCTGATAACAACTTATATCCACTTTACTTTTATTTAACCAAGCAACCGCAGATAAAGTTTGTTTGTCAAACTCTGAAGCTACCAAAATAATCCTTTGTTTTTCATTAAATGAAGATATATTATTTTTTATAAAGAATTTATTCAATTCTTCCTCTGCTATTTCACTTGATGATATATCCTCATCCGTAAATTCAGCTTTATGTTTTTCAATGTAAGGAGAATATACATTTTGAATAAGCTTATCAACGGAATCTATCGTAGCGCAACTTGCAGCATATCTAATCGCTTGAAACTCAAAAGCTTCTTTTCTTCCTTCAATATCCTTTTTATCTCTTTTTATTTCAATCAAAACTAAATTTCCAAAATTATCAATTGCAATTAAGTCACTTCTTCCCAATTCCGCATTTTTTACTTGTTGTCCGACAAGCAACATAGATTCCTCATCACTATCGCATACCATATCCATATTTTTTCTTAATATCTCTTCG
The DNA here is from genome assembly GCA_045590555.1 of Lachnospiraceae bacterium. Classification (GTDB taxonomy): domain Bacteria; phylum Bacillota; class Clostridia; order Lachnospirales; family Lachnospiraceae; genus UBA3766. Next base: position 1,419 of record JAZNRC010000023.1, read on the forward strand.
ATATCGCTTTCATATTTTCCTAATTGCGAAAATGTAGTCTTTTCGATTAATGATGCCGTTTTATTCCCTAATATGTACATATTCATTGCCCCCTTTTAAATTATATTATCTTTTACATCTCTATATTGTCAATGACACTATTTATTTTTCTTGACATCCACGCTTAATAAATGTTACATTTCTTTAAGGAAATGGGTTTTTTGCTGAGTAAGGTCTTACGACTGGAAAAGGGTGCTCGTTTCTTTTTTTATTCCAAAATCTCCTTATCCTCTCCCGCCAACAGTTTTTCAACTACCGGGCGAAGAATTTCCGCATTCTCAAGTTTATTAATGGCGCATACCTTTCTTCCTGCATCTTTGCTGGAAGCTCCACAATGATATATACATTCCTTAGATAATCCATAATCAATTACAATCCATCTGTCGTGGCAATCCGGATTTCCTTTGATGTGCAAAGATGGATATTGTTCTTTGAAGTCATTTACTACAGATGCGGTTAAAAACCCTTTTCTTCCATGTCCGTTTTCTGTAAATAGAATAACCTCCACATCCTTCTTTTTCTGCGATAAAAGTTGCAAAGTTTTAGCATTTACATAATCATCAACTACATAAATACTTTCAGTCGCTTGCTGATAAATATCAATATATGCTACATCAGCCTCAAACTTTTGGCCATTATAAATCACATAATTTTTATAATCTTTTTTCGATATAAAATTTTCATTCAGTATATCTATACTATTCTGAATACCTAACATTTTTTTCTCAGTCTTACTCTGTCTGTCAGAGATACCTGCTATTTGTACGGTTAACTCCGATACCTTGGCAGTAACAAGACTCATTTCTGATTGAGTTGCAAACTGTTGATTCTGCCGTATGTAATGACGCATTTCCCGAAAAGCACGCATAATAAATATGCTCTGTTGCTCTGCAAGCTCACCGCGTAAGACTGTTGCTAACATATAAATTCCTTGCTCTGTAAAAGCGTAAGGCAATGTTCTTCGACCACCGCTTTGACCTTCTAAAATATGATTTGGTAAAGTCGCAATTTGCGACTTTAAACAGTTTTCCGAATTTTTATCGTTTAAAGTCACAAATTGTGACTTTAAATAATTTTCAGATATTCCTTCTCGTGAAATCACAATTTGTGATTTCACGGAAATAAGCTCATCTCGCGTCAACTGAAACATGAAATCTTCCGGAAATCTTGCAATGTTACGCTTTACTTGTTGATTTAGATTTTTTACTTTATACCCATAAATCTCTGCCAAATCATAGTCCAACATTACTTGTTGTCCGCGTAAATAATACACGCGACTACTGATTCCTTCTACTGTAATTACTTTACTATTTTTTTCTTTTGTATTTGAATCCATTCTTACTTCTTCGTTCAAATACTAACCCCCTTATATATTTATTTAAGTTGTGAAAAATCCGAGAGAACTCTCGATGATAAAAAGAAATATTTGTAAAATAATGGCGGGGAAATTCCCCGCCACTATGAATGAACTTACTATTTTATTATATGAAATCCGTCTCCGACACGCAAGATGATTTGCCTGAAAACTCGTCGACAAAATTCGACAATTCCACCTACAACTCCGTATAAAACATCCCCATCAGCAACTGCACACCGATAGACACCGCCGTAATCGCCGCCCAACAGGTAAAGCCCATAAGGATAGGCTTTCCGCCTTTTTTAACCAAATTTATCAGATTGGTATTCAGGCCGATGGCGCACATTGCCATAGCAATAAAAAATTTCGCCAGCCACTTCATTGCCTTCACAAATGTACCGCTATAAATAACCGTAAAATCGCTCTCCGGCAGAATTCCTACAATCGTGGTAACAATGGATGCCCCGATAAAATACAGAATAAACCAGGGAAATATCTTTTTAAAAGAGAATTCACTTCCCTTATTCCCGGATTTCTTTGCCTTATAGGTACGAAACAATGCTAACGCCAAAGTAATGGGAATAATTGCAAGGGTTCGCACCAACTTAACGGTAACCGCAGATGAGAGAATTCCTTCCACTCCGTATAAGCCTTCCGCCGTGGACGCTACCGCAGTTACTGATGAAGTATCATTTACCGCAGTTCCCGCAAAAATCGCGAAGCCTTCCGAACCAAAACCGATTGCCTGCCCAAAATACGGGAACACCAAAGCCGCAATCACGTTAAAAAGGAAAATAACCGAAACCGACTGTGCCACTTCTTCATCATCCGCATCAATCACCGGCGCCGTTGCCGCAATGGCAGAACCTCCGCAAATGGAAGAACCAACACCGATAAGGCAGGATACCTTTTTATCCATTTTTAAGACCTTCATCATAAGAAAGGCCACAATAAGCGACGTGCTAATCGTCGATATAATAACAGGCAGACTCTGACTTCCCATCTTCGCAATGGTTCCGAGATTCAGGCTGAATCCTAAAATAATAACCGCCCACTGCAGAATCTTCTTAGAAGTAAATTTGATGCCGTCTTTTAAGTTATTATGTGCGGGAAGCTTAGGCGCAACCATCGCAATAATCATACCCATTAAAATGGAGAATACTGGCGCGCCGATAATCTCCATTGAAAAGTTCCCTATTTTACATTCGCTTAGAACCGTTGCAATGCCTGCTATTAATATACAAAACAGTATACCTTTTATCTTTTTCATCTTATGTATCTCCAATTTTTATATCACCCGGTTATTCATGCAATTCATAACCACACTAATCATCATTTCTTTTTCATCCGGTTTAGATTCCTGATAACCAACAGAAATAATGACGTCAAGACTATAGAATTTTATGGATTTGTCTGAATTTGCAATGTGCAAAAAATGCACATTGTTCAAATCGCCGATTTACACATCCATCTCTAACTCAACCGGACAATGGTCAGAACCAAAGATATCCGTATGAATCTTCGCCCCTTTTAACTTATCCTTCAAGGCACCCGACACGATAAAATAGTCAATACGCCAGCCTGCGTTCTTGGCTCTTGCGCTGAATCGGTAAGACCACCAGGAATAAATATTCTCCATATCGGGATAAAAGTATCGGAATGTATCGATAAAACCGTTCTCCAAAACCGTACTGAACTTACCACGCTCCTCATCGGTAAAACCGGCGTTTTTACGGTTGGTTTTGGGGTTCTTTAAGTCGATTTCCTTATGGGCCACGTTCAAGTCACCGCAGTACACTACAGGCTTGCTCTCTTCCAGCTTCTTAATATAAGCAAGGAAATCATCTTCCCAACGCATACGATAATCCAAACGGGCAAGGCCGTCCTGGGAATTGGGCACATATACCGTAATCATATAAAAGTTCTCATATTCCAGAGTAATCACGCGACCTTCGTGGTCGTGCTCCTCCACACCGATACCGTAACTTACGCTAATCGGTTTATGCTTGGTAAAAATCGCGGTTCCCGAATACCCCTTCCTCTCCGCATAATTCCAGTACTGCTCATAGCCCGGCAAATCAAGTTCAATCTGCCCCTCCTGCAATTTGGTCTCCTGCAGACAGAAGAAATCCGCATCTATTTCATTAAAAAACTCCATAAAGCCTTTTTCGCGACAGGCTCTGATTCCGTTTACGTTCCAGGATATAAATTTCATATGTTATTCCTCTTTTCCGGCCTTTATTGTAAAATTTATTACTTTTACGCTATTTTGTAGCTACTTATCTTACAAGCGTCCAAAGTTCTGTATCAAAATATGTTTTAGTTCTTACACTATCTTAATGTCTTCCTTGGAATTTTACAAGAGAAAAAACAACGCACAAAGACAGGGGAGAGATACAGGCGCATCCCTCACCCTTAGAGTAGGGGGCGGTACTTGGACTTCCCGCCACAGAAATGAAAGAGTATTTCATTCTTTTATCTATAGATTGTTTCTCTGTTCAGCCAGGCAAACAATCATGGTATTCACCAATTCTTTTCCTCTTGTTTCTAAAGAGGCGTACGACTGTGCCACCTGTGGTGGCATATAACTACCGCTCTCATCTTCCAGGGTAATTACATATCGTAAATCCGTCTTCCCCAGTAAATAATCTGTGGTAGTATGAAAGTATTCAGAAATTCTAACAAGTACATCAATGGAAACTTTAGTTCTGCCGTTTAATTGTTTGCTTAATGCAGACTGGGTCATATTCAACCTATTTGCTATATCAGCCTGCGTCATATTACTTTTCTGACACAACTCTCTGAAACGGATTGCAAAAATTTCATCTGTACTCATTATAATTCCCCCTTCTGCTCTATTATAACAAGTATCACAAACAAAAATATTCCATATCGGAAACAGCAATGTCCAATATGGAATATTATGAATAATTATGACTCTAATGTGGAAATGACTTCAACACCCTTGTGGAAAAAATGTTTTAGTTTCTCACTCTTGGGATGTTCAAATACCTCTTCCGGCGTTCCCATTTCTTCAATGATACCATCTGCTACAAAAATGACTTTCGTAGCAACTCTTCTTGCAAACTCCATTTCATGAGTAACCACAATCATGGTACTGTCAGATGATTTTAAACCCTCAATTACCTTCAGCACTTCGCCGGTTAATTCCGGATCCAACGCACTGGTAGGCTCGTCAAAACACAGAATATCCGGATTAAGTATCAATGCTCTCGCAATGGCTACACGCTGTTGCTGTCCGCCGGATAATTCGCAGGGATAAGCATACTTTTTGTCCGAAAGTCCTACCCTCTCCAAAAGCGCAATCGCCTGTCGTTCGATTTCTTGAAAAGCAATACGCTTCATCTCTCTGCCGCCACCGCTTTTTTTAATTCGTTCTGCCTCCAAAAGCTCAGCCGCCAAGGTCAGATTCCTTAACACATTATACTGGGGAAACAAATTAAACTGTTGGAAAACCAGCCCAAAATGCAAGCGGTTCTCGCGAAGTTGCGCCTCACTTAAATCCGCCGCCACTTCTGCATCATATATCACCTTATCATTCACCATAATAGTCCCTTCATCGGGAGTTACCAACTGGTTTAAACAACGAAGAAGCGTGGTTTTACCTCCACCTGAAGACCCGATAATCGCCAGAACCTCGCCCTTATCCAAAGTAAAAGAGATTCCCTTAAGTACTTCTTCTTTTCCGTATACTTTTCTAATATTATCAACCTGTAACAATGCCATTTCTTTTACCTGCCTTTCCTCTTTCTAACCTGCGTAATAATTCAGTTTCTTCTCGATAAAACCGAAAAGGAGGGTCAAAACACCCGTGAAAAGCAGATAAAATGCGCCAATATAAAAGATAGGCCAAATGATTGCATGAAGTCCAACGATATCCTGAGCCGCCTTCAAAAGTTCCACAACGGAAACAACACGGGCAAGTGATGTATCTTTTACAAGGGTAATGACTTCATTTCCCATGGGGGGCAAAATTCTTTTAATGACCTGGAACAATACTACACGGAAGAAAATCTGGGTTTTGGTCATACCCAGCACCTGTCCCGCTTCGTACTGGCCAACGGGAATACTCTCGATTCCGCCTCGGTAAATCTCGGAAAAATACGCTGCATAATTTACAATAAAAGCCACTACAACCGCAGGAAAACGGTCTAAACCCTGGATGCCAAAAATCAGACCCGGTCCGTAAAATACCAAAATTACCTGAAGCATCAAGGGCGTTCCTCGAATCACCCACACAATACCTCTTGTCAGATAACGCAACGGCTTAAACTTGGACATGGAACCGAACGCAATGACCAGACCTAACGGCAATGCACCCACTAATGTAATTAAAAACAGAATTAATGTTACTTTAAAACCATCCAACAATTGTAATGTGACTTCTAAAAAACTCATATGTACTCCTTCTCTTATGAGAAAATCATATCCGGTTACTTTTGCGGTACACCTTTTTTATTTTACCTTAATGTATAGAAATAGGGCAAGCAAACTTGCCCTTTTTGTAATAAAATAAATTTTCTTTTAGTAAACTACGTTAACACCGTACTTTTCACCAAGCTCCTGCATGGTTCCGTCAGCCATAAGTTCAGCGATTGCACCATTAATCTTCTCTAAAGTCTGTGCATCTTCCAAACGTAAACCAATAGCATATTCTTCTTTTGCAAGTTCAATGCTGTCGATAATCATTAAATCACTGTAATCTGTTTCATCGGTAATTACCGCTCTTGCAAGTACATAGTCAAGTACGCAAGCCTGACATGTACCGGATTTAACTTCAAGGAGACCATCTTTCTGAGCAGATACGCCAACAAATTCATTGGTACAAAGAACAGCATCGTTTTCAATTGCGCTCTGACCTGCAGAACCGCTCTCTGCACAGATGGTAATACCTGTTAAATCATCAATGGTTGCATATGTATCAGCGTTTGCCTTCTGGATTACAACAACCTGCTTATTCTCAACATAAGAAGTAGAGAATGCCATATCTTCTTTTCTTTCTTCGGTAACGGTCAGGCCATTCCAGATACAGTCAATAGACTTAGACTGCAATTCAAATTCCTTCTGATCCCATTCAATTACCTGGAATACAGGTTCTACGCCAAGCTTATCACATACTGCCTGAGCAAACTCAGTATCAAAACCGGTTAACTCGTTGTTCTCATCATAGTAATTCATGGGCTCATAAAGAGTAATACCAATTACCAGAGTTCCCTTGTCTTCAATGTAAGCCCAGTCCTCCTTCTTGGAAGAGCAGCCTGCTAATAAGGTTGCAACCATAAGTGTTGCCAATAAAAGTGAAACAATTTTCTTCATTTTTCCTCCATTCCGGGGCTCTTTTTCCTTTAAAACAAAACCCGCAAATATACTTCTCTCTGCTAAAGCACTATCATACTAGCATGCAAAATCTGTCCTTGTCAACTGAATATATATAAAAAGCTGTACAGCATCCGCTTTCTAATTTTATAATTTCTACTATGAATTCAGGTAAGCAATCTGCTCTTCAGTTAAGACGTCGATAGATTTTCCTAAAAAGGCAAGTTTTCTAGCTGCTACATTGTTATCTACTTCCTTGGGAACATCTATTAACTTAGTATTTAACTCGTTAGCGTGTTCTACAAGATATTTAGCAGACAATGCCTGGATTGCAAAGCTCATATCCATAATTTCTGCGGGATGTCCGTCGCCTGCTGCCAGGTTTACAAGACGGCCTTCTGCAAGGATAAAAATCCACTGACCGGTAGGAAGCTTGTAGCCCATAATGTTTTTACGCATTTCTTTCTTTTCTACAGCGATTTCTTTTAACCGTGCCATATCAATTTCACAGTCAAAGTGTCCGGCGTTGCAAAGGATTGCACCATCCTTCATTACTGCGAAGTCACTCTCGTCAATAACCTTATTACATCCTGTTACGGTTACAAAGAAGTCACCAAGTTTAGCTGCTTCATTCATAGGCATTACTTCAAATCCGTCCATAACCGCTTCAATTGCCTTAATCGGGTCGATTTCAGTTACGATTACTTTAGCTCCCATACCCTTTGCGCGCATTGCCGTACCCTTACCGCACCAGCCGTAACCTGCAACAACCACTGTTTTACCTGCAACAATAAGGTTTGTGGTACGGTTAATGCCGTCCCATACAGACTGGCCTGTACCGTAACGGTTATCGAATAAATGCTTACAATCAGCGTTGTTTACTTTTACCATAGGGAACGCAAGCTCTCCTGCGGCATCCATTGCTTCCAAACGAATAATACCTGTGGTAGTTTCCTCGCAACCACCGATTACGTTGGGAATCAAATCGCGGAACTCGGTATGCATCATATGTACCAAGTCGCCACCATCGTCAATGATGATGTTGGGACCTACTTCCAACACCTTACGGATGTGATGATTGTATTCTTCTTCGGTTGCATCGTACCATGCATGTACTTCAAGACCTGCCGCAACCAAAGCTGCCGCCACATCATCCTGAGTAGATAAGGGATTTGAACCTGTTACGTACATTTCGGCACCGCCTGCTGCCAATACTTTACAAAGATACGCAGTCTTCGCTTCCAAGTGCACGGAAAGCGCTACTTTCTTGCCGGCAAAAGGTTTTGTCTTAGAGAATTCCTCTTCCAACATTCTTAAAAGGTCACAATTTCTTTTAACCCATTCTATTTTACGTTCGCCGCTTTCGGCCAAGTTAATGTCTCTGATTTCGCTGTTCATATTCATTCTCCTTCTAAAAGATTGTCTGCTCAAAAACACTTTCCTACAGACTTCCTTTATTATATATGAAAAGAAGACCGACTGGCAAGCCAAAATGCAAGGGGCTTATGTTTTTTCCTTTTTCATAATATAATATTTCCGCCACGCTCCGTTTTCGCTCTTCACCTACTCCTTCACCTCCTCATAGATTTCCCGAATCAGAAACAGGCTCACCGGTCCTAAAACAATTCCTCCCACGCTAAAAAAGTGAAGCCCGAAGAACACCGACAACAACACCAAAATCGGATACACATTCATTTTATCTCCGATTAACTTCGGCTCCAGAATTTGCCGTAAAAAAACACAGATTCCGTATACCGCAAGGCAGCCCACTCCCTGCCACACCTTTCCCTGCAAAAACTGAAAAATCGCAATGGGAAGTAAGACAATTCCGCTTCCCACAAATGGAAGCATATCAAGAAATCCGGTCAGAAAGCCCCACAAATACCAACGCTCAACACCGCAGGCAAAAAGCCCCGCCATTGCCACGGCAGATACGCACAGTACAATGATTAGCTCCGCTTTTATATATATTTTAAGAAGCGTAAGAATTTTACGGCTCATCAGACGTACCTTTTCAAACGCCGCATTTTTCGACAATTGTGCCTTAATACGGTCATAGTCCTTAGTCAACAGAAGAATGGCAATCACGGTAACCACCGTAAAAAAGACACCTTCCGCCACAGTTCCCGCATAAGAATAAGAAGCGTCGATTGCTTTTGGTGCAAAATTATCCCTGATGCTGACTACCATATTCTCCGTACCCTCAATCACTCTCTGCTGTAACTGCTTTGAATCCAGTTGCATTTTATCCCCTATAAAATCACAGCAGGTATCCAGGGCAGTTATACAGCAATCCATTAAGTAACCACTGTTTTGGCGAAAGTCCCCTACCATATCCATACCGCGACAAATCAGAAACCAAGCTGTCAGAAGTAGAAAAATTGCCAGAACCGCCAACAAAACCCCCGCCAGAATCCCCTCCGGAATTTTAATTTTCTGATGAAGCTTTTTTAGAAAAGGCAAAAATATCAGAACAAACAGAAAAGCGATAAAAAAAGGTGCCAGAAAAGGTAACAAATACTTAAAAAACAAAAGCACTCCCACCGTAACTATTAATAATTTTACTATATTTTTTTCCCATAAACGCATTAAAAAACCCATACCAATCCCTCCGGAATTAGTATGGGCTCTTTTTTCTCTAACTACTCTTAAATTAATAAATTCGTACCTATTGTTTTATTAACAGAATTTCCTCATCCGTGGACCAGGAAAATGATAATTGTACACTGTTTTCTTCCCGATATCCGGTATATTCCTTCCCATATACATAGTAAACCTCTCCCGGTTTTAAAATCGCTTGAGGAAGTTTTCCTTTCGTCAGTTCGCCTTCATCATCCGTCAGGCAATAATTTTCCAAATCAATAACTGTCTGCCCGTTATTTTCTAAAACAACATAATCTTGCGAACCTTTTACATGGTACTGTGAAATAATAAGACTTTCTACGGATGCATCCACCTCCGAATGAATCTTAATATCTAAAATTTCTGCCTTAAAATCACCCGGTATGATTTCCAGTACTTCACCAGCCCTGTATTCACCGTTTACGGTATATCCCGTTATCTTAATTCCGGGATTGGGTTCACACTCTATTCTCATGGGAACGTCTTCGAAATAATTACCGGTAAAACCACCGGTTATTTCGTATCCGTTTAATATAATTACATCTTCAAAATCTGCATTAATATTTACGGTAATTAAATTCTGCAGTTCCAGATAATTCTGCATTTCGCCAATTACAACACCGGGTCTGATTTGTCCGTATTCGACAATTTCCGTCATCTCATTGAGTACATTATTTATATTATTGTCATCGCTTTCCAAAAGGGAACCTTTCAGCAAATCCGTATTCTGCATCATATGTTCCAGCTCTACGTAATGAAGACTGTTCATATCATACAACTCTTTTGCCACATTGTCCTGCTGAAATCCGGTATTCATGACATGCATGACTGCCTGAATAAACAAGATTCTGAATTCTTCCTTCTTCATTAAAGCGGCAAAAAGTTCGGCAGACTCCTCTTCTTCGCACAGTGAAGCCAACCTCTCATGCGAAGGCTCGTATCCGTAAGCTTCCACAACACGCAGTCCCAAACCATAATCCGTATCAAACAGCAGATACCGATATCTTCCGTCGAAAACTGTTCCTTCCTTATACTCCTCACCTTCAGCAGGCTTATATGCATATACTTTTACATTATTCTGCGGCCAGTCAATATTGCCAATATAATATTCAATTGCCATATACAGCGCAAAATTTTCCAAATCCAGTTTTTCTTTTACATATTCCCAGTTTTCCGGAGTTTCCAAATCCGACTGAACTACCTTGTTCACAAACGCATTATACTCATTATATACTTCCAGTTCTTCTTCGGTTTCTGCGCTGTCCGTCCAAACCTCGCTTAATGTTCCTTCACAAATATAGAATTCGCCTTCATAATCTCCGTATTTTTCCTGAAAATACCGATCATCATAGGTATTGTTAATCCAATAGACACCCTGATATCTGCCATTGACGAAAACCACTGCACTTTCCGCCACGAAAACATCCTGAAATCCGGATTGTCTTGCAAGTTCTCCCACCAACTCCGTTCGAATAAATCCATATCCGTTGTCATCTCCGGAATTGTGGAAAGAAAGCCTCTGATAATTATCAATTACCGTATTGCTTGCATCCGAAACCAACTTATCCATAAACGGATAAAAGAATTCATTTAATCCCTCGTAGGCATCCCGTGCTATCAAACGAAAAGATTTCTGATTCTTGGCTCTTGTATAATTTCCGTATATTTTCAGCCCGCAATTCTGACTGACTACTTCTTCCCTTTCTGCGTCAAATATTGTTGCGTGAACTTCTATCTCTTTATCAATCCAGAAATTTCCGTCAATCAACCCCCATATGCTGGCATCCGGATTTTCTTCCCAATACTGATCCCAACGGGCTCCTCTTGCAAAAATACCCTCTTCGTAACCGAATATATCTTCTTCTTTTCCTGTAATAGACACAACATAAGTTGTACTAAACCGTCCTGCGCCATTCACATCTACAAAATAATCTCGGTTGTACACTTCCGATTGCGTGCCATCTTCAAAAACACAACAAAAACGATAGGAATAAACGGCTGTTTCATCCTGCAACTCAATATATATCGGTTCACTGTAAATATTAGGCTCGCCACTTTCTATATCCGGAAGCGTTCCGTCTGTAGTATAGTAAATCACTGCTTCCGATCCGGGTTTCACGGTTAAGTAGAATGATTCATTATAAAATCCGCTCTCATGAGAAATTTTAACTTCATATCGATTCTCATATTTCTGATAAGCCCACAGCAAAACTATGGTAAAAAAAAGTAAAAATGCCCCAAACAAAACTCCGGCTGTTTTTCTTTTATTCATATTGTTACTCCTGCTTTGTATTATGCCGTAACATCACCTTCATATGTCAGAAGTGAAACCTTCACATCTTTTAAATTTGACATTTTGTTAATCATTTCCTTTTCTTTGGCTGTTTTTAACTCAATAATCATTTTCTCGTTGTCATCTGCTATGTTTCTGGATTTTATTTTATAATACTGACAGTATTCCTTTAAAATTTCATCTATCTGATCCTCAAGACCGTCTTTTTTCCCATTCACAACCATAACATAAGGTGCCTTTAAAGAAGGCAGATGAGATAATATAAAAACGACTCCCGTTAATACAAGAGTAACGGCAATGGCTAATATATATTGCTTTGCACCACACATAATACCGCCGGCAACCGACCAAAACAAAAAGAACAAATCCATCGGGTCCTTAATTGCGGTACGGTAACGAATGATAGAGAGCGCACCCACCATACCAAGTGACAATACTATGTTAGACTGAATGGTAACAATGATTGCTGTGGTAACCACCGTCATTCCCACAATTGCAATATTAAAATTCATATTGTATAAGGCTTTCTTCGCAAAAAAGCGATATATAAAAAACAAATATAAGGCAATTAACAAAGAAAAACCAATTGCAAGTACCAACTGTGTACTTGATGTTCCGGTTTCAAATTGTTCCAAAATAGATGATTTTAAAAGATCTTTAAACGACATATTCTAAACTCCTCCGTATCTCCTAAAAGTTTCAGATAAATAATATTTTGAAAAAGTAATTCTCTGCATATGTTTTATATCCAGAGTATCTTTTACAAATTCAGGTAGAAATTCCGTATATTTTACCTCTAAAAGATTCTGCCCCAAAGGAAGAATCGGTTGCATAAAAATGTCTTTTTCAAAAAAATGTTCCACATCTTCCGAAAAACATATATTCCGGTCAATGGTGATTCTCACATCACCGTCCGGATGAACATAGGGCTCTCGTTCATACTCCACGATTACCCGGGGACGCAGATATTTTGTATGGTAAAGATACAAAAATCGGTTTATCAGTAAATTACCGGTAGGATATTCAAGTTCTTCCCCCTTATCCTCCATAAGCTTTTGGCAAAACTCCCGGTTAATTAACGCTTTTTCTTTATGTATTTTACCGTTTACCTTCTGCTTACATTCCAAATGAATCACTGACGCATCGCAATTGTAAATTCGGATCCTGTATTTGGTTCTGTTATCCACACCTCTTGCATTATCGGAATATGCCGAATTATCATAATCATCGAAGTAGAGGCTTCTTATATTGTACCGATTCATCACATCTGTATGCGTGTCCGCCTCGCACAATTCCCGTAAATGCATTTTCAGATATTCTTCCTGCACGGAAGAAATCATATATTTATTTTCATTACGAAACATTTTATCCTCACTTTTTTAGAATACTATTCCTGCGACCATGGAAGGTCGGAAACCGTAAATGTCATTTCTTTCTTCGTCTTCGGATGTATAAACGTTAATTCACAGGCACATAGTTTGAGTGAAGACGATTTTGACACCATACCGTATTTGGTATCGCCCAAAATAGGATGTCCCACCGCCGCCATCTGCACGCGAATCTGATGATGTCTTCCGGTATACAGCTTTATCGCAATTTGTGAACAGACTTCACCATCTGATTCCAACTCTTTTTCCACTTTGTAAAAAAGTTTAGACTTTTTACCGGAGGCTGATACATAAGACTTATTTGCTTTCACGTCCTTTTGCAGAAAATGCTCTAAAACCGCTTCCGCGGGATTCATTACCCCATGCACCAGCGCCTTATATTGCTTATTCATCCTTCCATCCTGTACCTGGGAAGAAAGACAAGCTGCTGCCGCCTGATTCTTTGCAAACACTAAAACCCCGCTTACCGGCTGGTCCAAGCGATGCACCACACCAAGGTAGGGCTCTTTGCTTCCGTTTCTGCCCATGGATACATTCTCTGTCCGGGCAAGATAATTTTTTAATTCACTCACCATATCCTGCTGTCCCACGCCGGCAGTCTGCACTGCAATTCCCGCAGGCTTATAACACACCAGAATATCTTTGTCTTCAAATAAAATTTCCGTTTTCATTGCTATACCTTAAACCGATAGCCTACTCCCCATATCGTTTCGATATATTCGGGTTTGTCGCTGCTACTCTCTATTTTCTCACGAATCTTCTTAATATGTACGGTTACCGTGGCAATGTCTCCTACAGACTCCATATCCCAGATTTCACGAAACAGTTCCGCTTTGGAAAATACGTGATTGGGATGTCCTGCCAGAAAAGTCAGCAAATCGAATTCCTTCGTGGTAAAAATCTTCTCTTCGCCCTCCACGAATACTCTGCGGGCAGTTTTATCAATGCGAAGACCACGGATTTCTATTATTTCATTTTTGCTTTTTACCTGTCCCACCAAACGCTCGTAACGGGAAAGGTGTGCCTTTACGCGGGCCACCAACTCACTGGGACTGAAAGGCTTGGTCATATAATCGTCCGCACCCATGCCAAGTCCGTATACTTTATCCAAATCTTCCTTCTTGGCGCTGACCATAATAATGGGAATATCCTTCTGTTCACGAATACTACGGCATACTTCATATCCCTCCATACCGGGTAGCATCAAATCCAGAATCACCAAATCATATTGATTTTTTAAAGCTTCTTCTGCACCTTCTGCTCCGTCTCCGCAAACGGCCACTTCAAAGCCATTCATTTCCAGATAATCCCTCTGGAGTTCAGCTATTGCCACCTCATCTTCTATAATCAGAATTTTACTCATTCTACCGTTCCTCCTTCTTTGGAGTTATTTTCCTTCTCTTTTTTATTCCCGCTCTTTTTCTTTCCGCCGTCGGATTTCTTCGGATTAAAACGTTCCTTAATTCCCTTTTCCAAATCATTAATGCCGAAGTTATCCAGAGATAGTTTTTCTGCCTCTGTCTCAATTCGCTTAGCGGTATTTTTAATCATCTTTTCAATCTTATTAAAAGGTCCGCTCTCTCCCGTTACGTCGGCAACCTCTTCCTCTATCATGCACTTACGCAGGGTAAAATGTATGGTAAGTCCTTTTCCTTCTTCCCCGGTAGCCCAGATTTCACCTCCGTGCTCCTCTACAATTTTTTTACTGATGGAAAGACCGATACCACTACCGCCCTGAGCAGAATTACGGGATGCATCCGTACGATAAAAACGCTCAAAAATCTTCTCCATATCATCCTTGGGAATTCCCTTGCCGTTATCCGCTATATCCACCCGCACCAAATTCTTCAAATCTGCTACATGAATCGAAATAAAAGCATCTTCCCTGCAACGATATTTAACACTGTTATTAATGATGTTATTAATGACGCGCTTTAACTGCTCCGGATCTGCCCATATCTGGACTCCGCTTTCGACTTCATTGGCATATTCAAAACGAATACCTTTCTGCTCTAAATCAAGACCGACTTCTTCAATACAGTCACCGAAATAATCCGTTACGCTGATCTGATGAAAACGGTAAGGAATACTTTTGGCATCCAACTGGGAATACACTGTCAGCTCATTGATAAGCAAATCCATGTCATTTGCTTTATTATAAATGGTACGGATATATTTGTTCATTTTCTCCGGTGTATCCGCAACACCATCCATAATACCTTCCACATATCCTTGAATGGAAGTAATGGGCGTTTTTAAATCATGGGAAATATTGCGGATTAATTCCCGGTTGGTCTTTTCCACCAACGCCTTTTCTTCCGCATTGCTTTTCAGCTGCTTTCTCATGCTCTCAAAATTATCAAAAAGATCCTTAACCTCTCCTTTTTCTTTGGTAACAAGTTCTGTATCCAAGTCACCTTCGGCGATTTTCTGCATCGCAACTTTTAACTCATTCATGGGACGGAACATACTGCGTCTCAGCCACAGAATAAGAAGAATACCCGTAACCACCAATACCAATATCATGGCAACCAGCATGGCAGTAACCAACGCCTCCGAAACCATGGTATTTACTTTCGTTACCAGATATATACTGCCTTCACTGCCATCCGCAAATGTAAATTCCGCCTTTTTAACGAGACGACGAATATCCTTAAAATAATACTCCAATTCCGTATCTGCCAGTCCCGTCAGCTGATGTATAACCGGATCATATTGGCTTTCTTCTGAAACATAATAAATTGACTGACCTTTCTTAACTACCAAAAAGGCAGATACTTCACTCAGGCTCTCATCCATACCTGCAAGGAAATCCTTGTCTTCCAGCTTAGCAGGATCATTTATTGCACATTCTTCCATTACATCGTAATGGTCACTGATAATTTCATCATAAGCCGACGCCGGATTGGATGCAAAAGAGAAACTGATACTGTCTTCTCCATAAGTATCCCTCATGCCCAACACGACGGTAGCCCCGATAATCAGGTATGCGATGGTAGTCAACAGAATCGGCAAAACCACTATTATTATAAAAGTAATCCAAAGTTTGGTTTTTAACTTCATAGCTCTATCCCACTCTTGATTTTTATCTTCCCCCAGTATAACATAAACCGCAGAGAGCATAGGATATTTTTTCTAAAATTTTTATAAAAAAGCCATAAAACGCCGATGCTGTTTCCGTATCTATATCAGATAGCCCATTTAAAGGAGGTTTTTATGAAAAAAAGATATCTTCGTTACATAGCAATACTCACTTTAATTCCCTTACTATTCATAACCGGTTGCGGCAACAACCCTGCCTTTGAATTTAATATTATGGATGAGTTATTTGCAGAATTTGAAGAACCGGAAGAACCCGACGTTGAAATTCCCTCAGACTATGAAAGACCCATACTTGCCGAGGATATGAATGAAGCCTATGTGGATTTTTCCATTGAATTATTCAAAAGAAGCCTGGCCGAAGGTGAAAACTCCATGATTTCTCCGGCTTCCGTGGAATTTGCCCTGGTGATGGCATTAAACGGTGCCGACAATGAAACTCTAACGGAAATGCTCACCATACTTTGTCCCGGTGCAACTCAGGAAGAAATCAATGCTTTTGTACAGGATTTGGACGATATGCTTACCTACAGTGAAAGTACTGCTTTTAATATTGCCAACTCCATATGGTGTAACGAAAGTGTTTTAGGCGATTGTTTAAATGAAAGTTTTGCAGACGCCTTAAAAGAAGATATGAATGCAGAAGCTTATATGCTTCCTTTTAATGATAAAGCCGTAAAAGAAATCAATAACTGGGTGGATGATAATACAAACGGAATGATTACCGAACTTCTGGATGAAATCCCCCCCGAAGCGGCAATGTATTTAATCAACGCCATTGCTTTTGAAGGCGAGTGGGAAGAAGCTTACGAAGATTATCAGATTAAAGAAGATGGCATTTTCAATAATGCTGCAGGTGAAGAAGAGCAGGCCAGAATGTTAAAAGAAACCGGCTCCCATTATTTTGAAAATGAAGATGCCGTTGGTTTTATGAAATATTATGACGGCAGAGACTATGCTTTTCTTGCCATGCTTCCTAAGGAAGAGGGAGCCATTGAGGATTTTGTTAATGAAATGACTGCGGAAGACTATATGACCTTTTATAAAAGCCATACCACGGAATACGACGTAATAACGGAATTACCCTGTTTTACCTACTCTTATGATGTGACTATGAACGATGCTCTCATAGATATGGGCATGCAGACTCCTTTTTCGGAAGATTATGCCGATTTTTCTCTTATGGTCACTGACCCGGAAGTAGAATTATATATCAACAGAGTGATGCATAAGACCTATATTGAATTAGATGAAAACGGCACCAAGGCCGCAGCGGTTACTGCAGTGGAAATGAACTGCGAATCCTGTGCAGAACCGGAACTTCGTGAAGTAAAGGAAGTCATTCTGGACAGACCTTTTGTCTATGCCATTGTGGATGTGGAAACCGGTTTACCGGTATTCATCGGAACCGTGAATTCGGTTGCGAAATAAGAGGTCGCATCTGACAGAATTATAAATAAAAGCAATATATCAATTCTTCGCGGGGACGCTCTCGCTTGGTTGTCCCACGTAGCGGCACCTAGGGTTGCAAAATACGCAACCCAAATGCCGACGGGTACAAACACCCCTTAAAGAAATGATATATTGCTTTTTTCATTTTTACTTAATTCAAATCAAACGTGATATTCCAGTCACCTTTGATACTGTCGTCACGGACTTCACCTTCTCCCCAAATAGTGCAGGTTTCCAGTTGTTCTTCCGTAATTACGAAATAGTATTCCTCCATCGATATTTTCTCATTTGCAACATCTTCCTGCCAGCCCACAGCCAGATTCGGATGGATTTGGTTGCCGGCTTCATCCAGCATATAAATGTTCATATGACGGTCTGCTTCCCTGAAATTTCCCCGGCAAAGCTGGATGCGAAGAATACCGTCCATGTAAGCAATACCTGTGATTTTCATTTCATCAGGACTTATATTGTCCAAAGGTATATCCATTACCAGATGACCGGGACGAGGATCAACTTCATTCCCGGGTACCGTAAGCTTATCCAGTGCCGGATGCATCTGCTCCATACCACTGCGTCCGTTCAGGCTTACGGACTTTACCTCCACGGATTGCACCATATCATTCAACCGGATTTCCTCCTGAAAGCTTTCACAATCAGTCAGTAGCTGATGCACGCTAAATTCCATTCTGTCTGTATCAAAGCTACCGTCCGTACTCATCAAATCAATCTGAAAATACGCTTTATCCTGTTCTGCATCATATTCCATAAAAGCACAACCGCCCACATTGCTGTCTTCACCGTAACTTTGCAAATTGTAACTGTCATACATATCTACCATTCCGTGTATATAATCGCTGGTGCCATCATCCGTAAAAGAGACCAAAATCTCTGCCCTATTTCCTTCCACATATGCAGCTTCCAAAGTAAGAACAATGCCACGGTCGGTGTCCGTTTCCTGTATGGGAATCAGATAATCCAGAAGCCCCGGTGCCTTACGCTCCAAAACCCCATAAAATGCAGGTATGTTCTCAGCCGCAACCGGTGCTCCCAAAACAACAGACAGACAGACAATCAGCATCATTGCTGCCATCGTAGGGAGAATTCTTCGCGTTATTTTCCCGGCTGGCATTGCTTTTTTCTTCGTATTTTTATCCTGCAACAGTTCTATTTTATAATGATTTCTTTTATCAAAAGACCCTATCCACTCTGCCACCTGCGCTTCGCTAACTTCACCTTGAAAGGCAATTTTATGATAAGCACTTTTATATGTATCCTGAAACATTACACATCCTCCTTTAACCAATCTTTTAGCATTTTACGCGCTCTGGTAAGTCTGGTCCGCACATTGGAAGGCCGCAAATTAAGAGCTCCGGCAATTTCTTCAATGCTCATTTCCTCATAGTAAAAGAGGTGTATCACTGCCCTATACTTTAACGGCAGGCGTTTCACTGTTTCCACAACCAGTTCCTCTTCTTCAGTTAACTCTTTCTTCCCTTGCCCGGCATTCATACAATCGGTTTTACAATACCTACTGCCTGAATCTTCGTCTTCTTCCAACGAATTCATACTTACCACACGTTGTCGCCATGCTGTTTTCCATAAGTTTTTACATAGATTGGTTGTAACACGGATAAACCACGCCCTCTCATGCTCGCTATTTTCAAAAATCGGATTCGTGCGGATATATCGCAACATAACTTCCTGTCGGATATCCTCTGCATCCTGATTTGTTTTTACCATGGAAAAGGCAAGGCGATACACACAATCTGAATTTCTCTTTATAATCTCTGTCATTTTTTCTACGCGTAGATCATTCTGCATCTCACCACCCCTTTCACTTAATATACAAATCAACATTCGAAAAAGCTACAAATTCACAATTATAAAATTTTTAAATCTTTTTTACTCAAAAAAGCTGTACAGACCATCCAATCCATACAGCTTTTCATTCACTATAATACTACCCATTCTCTTGTCTTTTTCATTTTATAAGCAATACACAGCCGTGAGAAGAATATATATTGCTTTAAGGGGTGTTTGTACTCGCCGGTATTTAGGCTGTGTTTTTTACAGCCTTATATACCGCTGCGTAGGACAACCAAGCGAGAGCGTCCCCGTAAGCATATATATCCTTCTCACGGCGTCCTCTTATAAAATAAGCGTCCCCTTACCGTAAAATAACCCAAATCAAATAAATAATGGTCAATACCAACCCCAGGCAGAACAGAATCAATCCGTAAGATAAACTTCTGGCAATAATCTGATTATTCTCTGCCTGCTCTTCCCAACGTACCGCAAAAATATGCTCGAAAGATTTACGGATGGGGTTCTTTTTGCAAACGGTCTTATTCAACACCCAAACTACTTTATCCACTATTACAGCCGCAATATGAGTAAGCGGATTACCTTCCGGAAGTTCATGTGGAAGCGGGCTGTCCTTATACACCGTTTTGCGAAGCCATACCACAGGAGCATCCACAATACGATCCAATACCCTGCATATAATTCCACAGATAAACGGAATAAATTTAATAAAAACAGGTCTGTAAATACTATTTTCCAAATCCATCCACTTTGGCCAGAAATCACCATAGATGTCCTTGCCGCTTTCATCCTTCTTCATAAGACAGATTCGCACAAGCGCATAATACAGAATCACTCCGATGGCGATAGATATCAAAGAACCTTTCATATTGTGGAAAACAAAATAATGCACGGAATGGTCAAGAAGACCTACGTTAAAAATATTCTGTCCGAAATCCATTACAAAATCTGCCGTCACATTGGGTATCATGCCGATTACCGGAATTAGAACGGCACTGCCAAGCAAAGCAAATCCGCTTCCGAAATTCATATACTTCTTTTTTGCATCGAATTCCGCCTGCTTCTCTTCGTCCCCGTTTTTCTCTATGAAAATGCAAATATACAATTTTAGCATATAAGCTAAAGTACAGCCTCCGGCTAACAAATAAAGCATTTCCACATAACCGGGAACCGAAGGAACCTCCAGCATTCCTTCATGAATCAAAGTTTTTCCGATATAGCCGTTAAAAAACGGAATACCTGAGATACCCAGTACACCCAGTAAAAACGCTATATTGAGCAAAGGTTTTTTACGACCGAAGCCTCGGATATCATTTAAATTCAGCTTATGAGTATTCATGTAAATCACACCTGCCGCCATAAAAAGTACCAGCTTTAAAATAGAGTGATTCACCATATAAATCAAAGTTCCTCTTGCCGCCAGCACATTTTCTCCGTGAGATATGGCAAGAATTGCCACGCCGGTTAAAATAAAACCAATCTGAGATAGGGAGGAACAAGCCAGCACCCTTTTTAAATCCACGGAAAACAATGCCAACAGCGCTCCCAGAAGCATTGTTACCACTGCAATTGCCAGCAACATATATCCAAACCATTCCGTATATCGGAAAACATGCACCGAAATCATAATAATACCAAAAATACCTGTTTTGGTAAGTACACCCGATAAAAGTGCCGATGCCGGTGCCGGTGCCACCGGATGTGCTTTGGGCAACCAAATGTGCACGGGAAAGGCACCTGCTTTTACCGCAAATCCGAATAAAATGCAGATTCCCGCAGCAATAATCTGTCCGGGTAACTCAATAATATCACCCAGCATAATTCGCATCTGATAGATAATTTCGCTAAACATCAGGGTTCCCAGACTGTCCCACAGCATAAAAATACCCATCAGCATAACCATACCGCCGATTATGGAAATGCCCAAATAGGTTTCCGCTGCTTTTAAGGCTTCCGGCTTTTCCTCCTGCGCTACCCAAACGTAAGAAGTTAAGGACATAATCTCGAAGAAAATAAAAGTGGTAAAAAAGTCCGCCGAGAGGAAAACACCCATAGTCGCCCCCAGGGTTACCAGAAGAAAGGCATAAAAGCGGTTACGGTTGCGATGCTTTGCAAAATATTCGGGACAAAGCAAGGTAACCATCATCCACATAAATGCCACAACCAAGGCGTATACACTGCGAAAACCGTCTAAGGTAAAATGAATCCCCATGCCGCAAATGTCCGGAATTTCCAATCCAAACTTCATCAGGCTTCCCACAAGAACCGGAGATTGTGCGCCTACTGCCATTAACGTTTTGCCGGATTCGTTATATCCCAAAAGGACCGTAAATGCCACCAGCGCAAATTCACTTATGGTGATAAAATTTGCCGCCAAATTGCGGGCAGTCTTCCATCTAAGCCCGACAAGATAAGAAATCAGGGCTCCCAACATGGGATAAAAAATCATTATGGCAATTAAAATATCATATCTCATACATAACTCCATTATAACGTTGTTTCTATCAAACCTTTATATTTTATACTTCACATATGACAAATTATTTTTATAAGAGCCCATTGGCAATTTGAGTAAAATAATCCACAATGGGGCCGGAGTACAGTCCGAACAATACACATCCTGCTGCAAAGATATACAACGGAATCAACATTCTCCATCCCGGATCCTTAATATTCCCGAACTCTTTATCATCTTCTTCCGGAGTGAGGACAAATGCCCTTATCACAATTGTCATCATATAAATACCGGTTAAAAGTGCAGAAATCAGCAATGCGGCAATTCCCACATAAGCCAATACATTTCCGCTGTCTACCGCTGCCTTGGTCAGGTTCCACTTACTTACAAAACCGCACAGTCCCGGAACACCCATAAGTGCCAGAGATGCCAAGGTAAACAAGGTAAAAATTTGAGGCATTTTTTTACCCAGACCGTTTAACTGATGCACAAAGGTTTTACCGCTCTGTACAATCACGGCACCGGCACACAGGAAGGACAATATCTTCATAAAAGCATGGAATACCATATGACTCAAACCGCCTACCAAGCCCAAAGGTGACATTAAAACCACTCCAAAGAGGATATAGGATAAGTTGCTGACGGTAGAATAGGCCAGACGTCTTTTAAAATGGGTTTCTTTTACCGCCATGGAACATCCGTAAACAATGGTAAATACCACAAGTCCCATCACAACGTACTGCGCCCAGGTTCCTTTTAAGAAATCCGGACCAAACATATAGTAAGTCAAACGCATGGTTGCAAATGCACCTGCCTTTACTACCGCAACCGCATGAAGCAGAGCCGTTACCGGCGTAGGTGCCACACCCGCCTGCGGAAGCCATGAACTTAAGGGGAAGATGGCAGCTTTTACACCAAATCCCATAAATGCGAATACATACACCAGCAATAAAATATTTTCGCGACTGCCGATGGCAGCTAAATCCAGTACACCGCCATAGGTGAAATCAGGGGTTAAGCCGTAAGTAATGACGAAAATCATTCCGATAAACGCAAATGCCGCACCACCGATGGAGTAATAAAGATATTTTCGACTGGCAAGAATGGCCTCTCTGGAACCGCTGTGCATAACCAGCGGGAAGGTAACCAAAGTCAACATTTCATAAAATCCGTACATGGTTAACACATTGGCCGCCATGGAAATACCAAGAGTAACGCCGTATGTCATGGTATAAAACATGAAAAAGGATTTTTCTTTTCCTTCATGCTCCATATATTCAAAAGCATACAACGTGGCAAGAGGCCAAAGAAAAGCTATCATCGCCGTAAATACGCTTCCCAGACCATCCAATTGGAAAGATATACTCAAATCACCAAAAAAGTGAATCAGATTCATAGTCTCGCCGGGAGGATTAAATAATATAAAAAATACCAAAATACTGGTAAGTACCACAACCGACTCTACATAAATATGCATGCTTCGTTTCTTTTGAAAAGGAAGAACCGGCACCAAAGCACCGCCAAGTACCGGAAGTGCAATTGCAATTGGCAAAATATATGATGGCATGATTTCTCTCCCTTCCTAGAATACTTTTGTCGGAATCCAAAGAATGTAATCTGCAATCACTTCAGAGAACACACCTCCGACAAAGCTTAAGACAACAAGTATGATAATAGGTATCCACATCCACGGGGATGCTTCTTTTCTCGGGTTACTTTCATAATCAAAGTCCTTCCCCGGGAAAAATCCCTTCATGGGAATCGGTAATAAATACCCTGCCGTCAATAATGCACTGGCAAGTAAAATTGCCGGAATCAGATAACGGAACACCCCAACTTTAGCTGCCAGAGCACCGGTAGCAAGGTACCACTTGCTGACAAATCCGCCGGTGGGCGGAATACCGATTAGTCCAAGAGACGCAATGGTAAATCCCCAGGTGGTAAGAGGCATTTTTTTACCGATACCCGTTAATTCATCTACGCGTTCCTTCCCGGTTTCATGAATAAAAGCACCCGCGCACAGGAACAGCGCCGTTTTAATTAATGCATGGAATACCACATGTAAAACCGAGCCGGTAAGCGCTGTAGGCTCTAACACCGCCAAGCCCAGTAAAATGTAGGAAATCTGGCTCACCGTAGAATAAGCAAGACGCTTTTTTAACACTTTCTCCCGATACGCCAGCAAAGAGCCCATAAAAACAGTAATCAGGGCCAGAATCATCCATACGGTCTGCACCCAGGTTCCTCTTAAAAAGTCCGGTCCCACGATATAATACACCACTCGGATTAGTGCAAGAACACCAGCCTTTACAATCACACCGGATAATACCGCCGAGGCCGGAGCCGGGGCTACGGGATGTGCCGTAGGAAGCCACGCATGCATAGGGAACATACCGGCTTTTACACCAAAACCGATGATTGCCACCATAACCGCTACCAAAATCAAAGTAGGATGCTCAGAAACTTTTGCCATATCCAAGGCACCACCGGGCGTAAATGCCAGCGTGGTGGTATTCTGATACAGGAAGTAAATGGCAAACAGTCCCATATAGGCACCTGCCAAAGAATAAAAGATATATTTTAAGCCTGCCATAATGGCTTCTTTGGTTTTCGTTTGCATAACCAGGGGAAAAGATAACAGCGTCACCATTTCAAAAAATAAGTACATGGTAACCAGATTCCCTGCAAAGTCCAACCCCTGCAATACACCGTAAGTCATAAGGAAAAAGCCGTAATAATTCTTTTCACCCTTCATATAACGGAAAGAAAACAAACCCGCACATACGAAAGCAATCATTGCTACCCAAGCAAACACCACGCCGACCTGATCCACACAAAACATCACCGGGATACCGTCAAGCAAGGTAAATAACTCCACCGGTTTCTTTGCAATGCCTCTGACAAGCACGTAAGCGCTGCTTCCTACCGATAAAAACATCAGAACGCTGAACAAAATATGCATTTTTATAAAAGGTCTTCTTGCCTCTTCTTTTGCTGTCAATGCCTTTTTCGGCATCAACAATATCAGCAGACCTCCCAAAACAGGTATCAGAATCGGTAACAATACAAGATAATTCATCTTTGCACTCCATTCTTATATATTTTCTGCATAGCAGAATATATGGCTCGCAGAAATTTTACTTTACACAACATCATTTAGCGGAACATATTTAAACCGCTTTCGATAAGACTTACAATGGTTGTAGACCACATTCCCAACACGACGTTTAATACAATAAAACACACAATGGATACCACATAAACCGGATTTTTAATTTTTAGGGAAATCGGCGGCTGGTTCTCTACCGGTGAATACAAACGAATAATGGTCTTCATAAAATAAATCGCATTTAATATGGTACTTACGGCCAATGCAATTAAAGTAATCAGCATCTTGGTATCCGCAAGGATAGCTGCCTGGCTGAATAAAAGCTTGCTTACAAAGCCCGAAAAAGTAGGGATACCTACCATGGACAGGCCGCCTACCGTAAAACCGATACCTGCAATCACGTTTCTTCTTCCGGCACCGGTTAAATCAATAAATGCCTTGCTTCCTCCGGAAGTGTCCCTTAGACCCATGGATGCAATAAACAACAATGCCTTCGTTGCTGCATGGGAAAAAATATGGAATACGGAAGCTACCATACCGGCTTCACTTCCCAGTCCGAATCCCACGTAAATATAACCAATCTGCGCAACAGAAGAAAAAGCAATCATACGCATAATATCGTTTTCCCGAATGGCATCCAGGGAACCTACAATCATACCCAGTACACCAAATACAAATAAAATATTAATAATTTTACTATCTACGAAAACATCAAAACCAATTACGCGGTAAATGATTTTTATAACCAAAAAAATATAACCTTTTGACACCAAACTGGACAACATTGCCGCAGAGGAAATCGTAGAATAACCATAGGCATCCGGCAACCATGAGTGGAACGGATACAACGCGCTCTTAATGGCAAGACCCACACAAAGCAGGGCAATCGCCATTACAAGAGGAATCTGATACTCTCCTGTTGCCGTCAGTCCTTTTACCGCTTCCTGAATATTACTCATCAGCAAATGACCGGTTAAATCATACAAAATACAAATACCGATTAAAAACAAGCCGGAACCCAAAAGGCTCATAATCATATAACGAATTGCCGCTTCGATGGTACGACCGTTTTGAATTACCATAATCAGCCCGCAGGCCGCAATGGTATTGATTTCCACAAAAACATATGCCGTAAACAAGTCGTTGGTATAAACCATGGCAAGAAGGGAACTCAGCAAAAGATTTGTCATAATAAAATACAAATTATGTCTGCTTTCTTCTACATCTTCATAAAAATGCTTGCGACCGCCCAATAAAGACAAAATCATGATAATGCAGAAAAAGGTTGCCATTAAAGCTTCAAGAATCCCTGCACGAATTTCATTACCCCAGGGCGCGGGAAACTTACCCATGGTATAGACAAAAAAGTCGCCGTTTGAAATGGTATAGCCCAGCACGCATACCGACAACCCCATGACAATGAACAAAATAACCATATTCAGGCGCTTTGCCCACTTACCTTTTAAAGCAGAAGATATAATTGCCGCCATCATGGACAATACGATGGAGAAGGCCGGGAAATTACATACAAAATCCATTTTTATAAGCCCTCCTTACGCAGCTGTGTGGATACCTCATCCAAATCCAAAGTGTGATATCTCTGATACATACGAATCGTCAAAGATAACATCAAAGCCGTTACCGATACGGATACTACGATACCCGTAAGAACCAAACCGCTGGGAATCGGGTTAATATAATTTTCCGCATCCGTTACACCATTGGCAATAATAGGCGCCAGTCTTCCCTCGATATAACCTTTTTGCGCCAGAAAAAGATAAATCGCCGTATCCATGATGTTAAGACCGAGAATCTTTTTTATCATATTTTTCTGAAGGAGAAGGTTTGTAAAACCGATGCCGAAGATAATCATGGCAATTACTTCCCCGTAATTTGCAACTAAATTAGGTCCCATTTTTATAATCCTCCTCTCTTGAATAATGCATAGAAGGAATACACCGTACAGGCAACCTCCGAACCGACAAATAAGTTAATGTAAAAGATCATACCCGCACTGATAATATTGCCGGGGGTTCCTAACGGGAAGATATTGGGAATGCCGTTGGCACCCGTATAAAAGTAGTACGTCATAACACAGCCGTAGAGAATCAGGGCTGTAATCTTAATACACTTATATACCTTCTCATTAAAAAACTTACGGATTTTTTCTGCACCAAAAGCACCGCTGTAAAGAATTAAGCCGGAACCGATAATGGCACCGCCGGAAAATCCTCCACCGGGAGATAAATGACCGTTTACAATAACATAAAATCCAAAAATCATGAGCACCGGAACAATAATTCTTGCCACATACTGCAGAATTTTATCGTCCTTGGGTTCTAAGTTTTTGGGAAGGTTTTTTAACTTCTCTTCACTAACCATAAGCAGAATCATAACACAGCTGGAGGCAATGAAAAGCACACAGGTTTCACCAAAGGTATCAAAACCTCTGTAATTAAGAATCATACCGGTTACCGTATTGATAACACCGGTTTCTGCCGTGCCCTGTTCAACGTAGCGTTCCGCCACTTCATTTACCGTAGGGTTATTCGGATTTCCGGCTTCAGGCAAATAAGAAGCGCAAATCACCAAGGCAATCATAATCACAGCACACAAAACAACGGCGCTGATACGATAAACTACCTGAAAGAACTTAATTTCCTTGTTATGATCAATGTCATATATTTTATCATGAAGCTTAATATGATCGATTTCTCGTTTTTTTACCGCAATGGGCAGCTCATGAAACTCCTCCTGTACCTGCATTTCCATGTTGCCGATATAAGGATCTTTTTCACCGGATAACCACTGCCAAAAACGGAAGGAACCTGTCTTTTCATATTCATTTTGTGAACGTAATTTACTCATGGTGAGACTCCTCCTTTCCGGAGGTATTCTCCACACCGGTAGGCGAAGGCCCTTTCTTAGCCACCATTTCATCAATGGTTTTAATTTTCTTCAAAGTTACAAAGAACAATACACTGGTAATTCCGGCACCTACCGCAGCTTCCGTAATGGCAAGATCGGGAGACTCCAAAAGAATCCAAATAATTGCCATAACCGTACTGTAGGACATAAAAATAATCACGGAATTCAGCAAGTTCTTTGAAAAACTAACAGAAATCGCACAAATTACCAGAAAGATTAACAAAAGGAAAATAATAATATCATTCATTTTCATTCCCCTTTCTTTCCTCAGTCAAAGAGGCAATGTCATCAATTTTTTCATATTCCATGGAATCCGGGCTCGTGGTAACCTCCAATTTGGCAATCAAATGAGAGGCAACCGGAGAAGCCAGCCATAAGAATACAATAATACACAATAATTTTACGGTGGTAAAATTCAAACCGTTCATCAGCATAAGTCCTGCTATACATGCAGAAAGTCCCAAGGTATCTCCCATGGCTGCCGCATGCATTCGGTTTAATACATATTTAAAACGGAAAACACCGCTGATTTCAACAAAAAAGATAACCAAACCCAACGTAATCAATGCTGCACCACCGACAAATCGAATCCATTCCCAAACAGCCATTATTCGTCCTCCTCTTCCACACCTTCCAGTTCTTCGGCGGATAACTCGTCTCTATGCGCCTTTTTATAAACGCCGGTGTA
This sequence comes from Lachnospiraceae bacterium, assembly GCA_045590555.1. Taxonomy (GTDB): domain Bacteria; phylum Bacillota; class Clostridia; order Lachnospirales; family Lachnospiraceae; genus UBA3766. The sequence goes on from JAZNRC010000023.1 coordinate 30,010, forward strand.
AATTTTGGTTAAAACAATTACCGCCAGAAAGCTTACCATGGCATAAATTAAACAGATATCCACCAGATAACCTTCAATCATAACGGAAAGAATCGCAATAATAACAATAATAATGGTTCCAATCATATTTACCGCAACAACACGGTCTGCAAGTCTCGGTCCTGCTACCGCACGGATAAAACAAAGAATGGCCATAATCGCCAGAATTACAATCACGATATAAAAGAAAATACCATAAGCACCTTCCAGTGCCGAAATTCCACTATGCATGGTCCACCCCTTTCTCCAGCTTCTTCAGAAGATGAACAAAAACTGAGTCGTCCATACCCACAGCCAACTCCTTATCCAGACAATGTACCACAAAATCACCATTGTCCATGGAAACCGTAATGGTACCCGGTGTCAATGTAATGGAATTGGCCAAAAGGAAGTTCGCAAAGCCGGTTTTTAAGGGTGACTTAAAAGAAACCAGCGCCGGCTCTATCTGATATTTTACGGAAAAAATCATTTTTACTACCGCAAAATTTGCCTTCAGGATTTCCACCACCAAAACAATCACATACCACAATAAAAGAAAGAAATTCTTAAAAAGCCAGATTTCCTTCCTGATACTGTAGTCCATAAATTTACATATAAAAGCAAACATCAGGGTTGCCACGGCCACGCCAAAAAGTACCACTTCCAAGGTGATACGGCCATTTAAAATAACCCAGATTGCAAAAAACAAAAGATACATAAATGCCTCCTGTTATTTTTAGTGAAGAGTATTCTGTCAATGAACAGTTATCTTTTTATGATATATTTACAGATAGGGTTCCCCATAGAGGAGAATTTCTCCTCATATTCCGTCATAATATTGCCTTCCACCATTTCCGGGTCAGCATGCAAATCATAAGAAAGTTTCACGATTTCCCAGCCGGCCTCCGGTACTTCTTCCACTGCAAAATCAAACAATGCACGGTTGTCGGTTTTAAATTCAATAATACCGTCAAGCTTAAGACATTCATTGTAGCGGGCAAGAAATTCACGGCTCTCAAGACGGCGTTTGGCGTGTCGGTCCTTGGGCCAGGGATCTGAGAAATTTAAGTAAATACGATCTACCTCTCCCTTATCAAAGACTTCATTAATATCCTCCGCATCCATGCGAATAAAAACGAGGTTAGGAAGTTCCTCTGCTTCCATTTTCTGAATTGCCCGAAGGAGCACCGTGGAATACTTCTCAATTCCCACAAAATTAATTTCCGGATTTTCTTTGGCAAGCTGCATAATAAACTTACCCTTTCCCATACCGATTTCAATGCGGATGGGATTATTGTTGCCAAAAACTTCATTCCATTTTCCCTTACGTTCTTCCGGGTCGTGAATTACAAATCTGCTGTCCGCAATATATTCTCTGGAACCTGTTACATTTCTAAGTCGCATATTCTTTCTCCTATGCTCTCTGATTTATAATAAGCAAACCATATCGGATTGCTCCTCTGTGTTTTTACCATACTTTAAATGTCTTATAAACACACCAAAAACGCATTGCCCATTCTTTCAGGCACAATGCTTCCGATATTTACCCTTTTTACACGGTTCATTACAAACCGCGTTTATTTTACACCTTTTTAGCCTAAAAGCAAAGGGGATTTGTGAAAAAGATGTGAAATTTGCCGTTTCTTAGGAGATTCATAAGGACGAAAGAGTGATTGGTTTTTCTTTTTCGCCTGAAAATAAAATTATGTTTTTACGTATTTTCTCTTTGGTTTTGCAGTAAAATGGTGTATGATAATAACTGTGTAAAAACAGAGGATAAACAAAATATGCACGCCGATTAGATTAGCTACAGAACATTTTTAAACGAGGATTCTTTCATGTTGATAAAAAAAATAAAAACCTGGGGGGCTCTGGCCGTAAGTATAGCAATACTTGCCGGTTCCGTACTTACGGTACATGCCGAACCCATTGATTATATGGCGGAAATGGAAGCCCGCAAAAGCCTTCCCGTACAGACCAATGAAATTCCCGGCTGGCCGCAAGGACCTGCCGTCGGTGCACAATCAGCTATTCTGATGGATGCCAGGACCGGAGCCATTTTATATGCCAAAGGAATTGACGAAAAACATTATCCCGCCAGTACTACAAAGATTATGACCTGTCTTCTTGCAGTAGAAAACAGTGACTTAAATGAAATGGTTACCTTTTCCCATGAAGCGGTTTTCAGTATTGAACCCGGTTCTTCCAATATCGGTATGGACGAGGGGCAGTCTATTACCATGAATCAGGCTTTACACGGTATCCTGATTCTCTCTGCCAACGAAGTTGCCAACGCCGTAGGCGAACATGTGGCAGGTGATGCTGATAGTTTTGTTGCCATGATGAATGCGAAGGCTGAAGAGTTGGGTTGTACCAACACCCATTTCATGAATGCACACGGTCTGCACCATGAGAATCATTATACTACCGCCAGAGATCTTGCTACCATTGCAAGAGAATTCTTTAGTCATGACGTACTGGCGAACATATCAGGTATGACCTACTGTACCTTCGAGGCCACGGAAACCCAGCCCGATTCCTTCTCTCTTGCCACCAAAAACATGCTGGTAAAAGGAAAAGAATATGAGTACGAATGGCTGGTGGGAAGCAAAACCGGCTATACCTCCCAGTCACGCCAGACCTTGGTCTCCTGCGCCAAAAAAGACGGTATGGAACTGATATGTGTAGTCTTTGTGGAAGAATCCCCATACCAGTTCACCGACACCATCGCCCTATTCGATTACGGTTTTGAAAATTTTCATATGGTTAAAATTGCGGACCACGAAACCGGATATACCATGGCAAATACCGGATTTTTGGAGTCAGGCTCCGACATCTTCGGCAATTCCCAGCCTTTTATCAATCTGGCAGAAGATGCTTATGTGGTCGTTCCCAATTCTGTGTCTTTTGAAGAATTAACATCGAAACTGGTATATGATACGGATTACTCCGGTGCCGTAGCGGAAGTACAATACTTTTATGAAAATAACTATGTTGGCGAAACTTACGTACAGGTTTCCGCCCAGACATCCACGGTTTTCGGACCCAACGGAGAAACCGGTCCCTCACCGGCATCTTCCGAAGTAATTACAAGTGAAGAAGCTGCTGCGGAGCATAAACCCGTTACCAATGAAGGTGACGATACGATTTATATTAATATCAAAGTGGTAATTATTGTTATTGTTTCCATAGTTGCCCTTGTTATCGGTATACTGCTGTTTCGCACCATCTCCAATAATTTCCACTTTGCCAGACGGCGAATGGCCAGAAGAAGAAGAAAAAGGAGACGCACCAAGTACGACTCCTCTGAATTTAAAAATCTGAAATTTTAAAAACATTATAAAAACTAGCTGATAGGAACCTCTGCCGCTTCCAAAATATCATAATATTTGGAGAGCTCCAGAGGTTCAAATGCTTTTTTATCCACAATTTGACCGTGTTGCAGGATTCCTTCCTGCGCCACAATCAGAATGGCCATATCTCCCATTTCTATACGCTTTTTGATGTTTGCATAGAGAAAATCCCTGTTACCCATGGGCGTAACCACGCGGAAAAACCTCTCATAGAACTGCACGGTCATGGTCACCGGCTCTCCGTAAAAATCCCTAAAATTATTATATGATACGGTTGCTCCGTACAGATAGCCCAGCCAGGACATCATAAAAACATAGATACCCACCACAAGGAACAAAATCCAAAGAAGGTACAACCGTAAGGGATATACAAACACAAAAGATCCCAGCATAAGAAGCAAACCTGCAATAAAAGTGTTGCGTCTCCATTTTTTATGAAAAATTCCATAAGTATGGCGGGCATATCTTTTATTCATTTCTTTGGTCAGGATAAAAGTGTTTTCCAAAAGAACTTCACCAATCAAATCCTTTTTCACGCCTGCCTGCGCAACATTTCGAAAAGGCTTTGACTTATCCTGCTGTCCCGGTATGAAATTTTGGTTATAGCGTTTCCGTTTGACGCCGGGGTTTACATTATTTACACTTTTACTCATTGCCTGCCTCTTTTATTGGGTTTTGGTTCCTGCTGCCTTTCTTTTTTCCCGGCGCAGTTCCCGGATATGTTCACGTTTAGCCACAATCTCAGCAACTTCATCTTCGGAAATAAATTTCTGGGTTTTTACAACATATACGCCACCGCTTTCCGTCTTTTTAAGACGAATCTTACCCTTCATACATCCATGCTTCTCACATACGGATATGCTGTAGAAATGCTTGGGGTTGGCTGCAAACCAGCGAATTTTTTTACGAAGGTTCTTTTTACACAAATAACATCTGGTAGATGTGACTTCTCTGTCCTGCATAGCCGCTGTTTTGTCTTCAAATTCCCTGGAAATATACTTTGCATAGTCGTGGAACAACACATTTACTTCGTCTTCCCGACGCTTAGGCACATGAAAAACATCATAAGAGTAGTTCTCAAATACAAATACTTCCGTAATGGACGCCATGACCTTCGCCGTATAATAAGCATCAGAAAATGCTCTATGGAAGGGTATGTCCTGCTCGATTTTCAAATAATCTACCGCGTATTCCAAAGAACGTCTGATTTTACGGTCTTTATCATATGCAATACTGAACAGCTTCTGTACATCCAGATAAGGAAACGGTCTTGCCGCCAGAGGGGGCATATTATGATACTTCATATTCCGCTGAAGCTCCATTAAATCCTGAGTGCCCCAGGTACAGAAGATATAATTATCACCGCACCACTCAAAAAACTCTTCCATGGTTTCCACAAACGGCTTGCCCTGCTTTAGTTCCTTCATATGCAATTGTATTAACTTACCGGTCACCCGGTTCATCTCCGTATATACCGACGGCTTCACAATCTGCGTAAACTCTCCGATGATCTGCCTGTCCTCATTCAAAAGAATGGCACCCACTTCTACAATTTCGAAGGGCAAATCCGAATTTACGGCATCCGTTTTGTCCGGCTGATTCCATTCCAAGTCTAAAACAACGTAATTCAAGGTTTTCTTCCTTCCGTGAAGTAAAAATTTAGTCACCTGGTACGTGACGTCTGATATTATTATATCTTTTTATTTGTATCCTCGCAAGATAGGTCTCTTAACACTGTATCAAATGCCGGAAACTCTTTTTTTAGGAATAGCGGTTTTCCGTCTTTATTTAAAAAGCAGTGCATGCTTTTTCCTTTTAGAATCAACTCTCCGGTAGCAGAATTTGTCATTGTGTATCGAATTACCAGCTTAATACCGTTATAACTTTCAATTTCGGGACAGATACAGACTTCGTCATCAAAAGTAGTCGATTTCTTGTATTCGCATTCAATGCCGATTACCGGAGAAACAATGCCGTCCGCTTCCAGTTTGGCATAGCCAAAGCCTATCTGATCCAAAAAATCCACTCTGGCTTCTTCCATCCAGCGCACATAATTGGAATGATGGGTGATGCCCATTTTATCCGTTTCGTAATAATTAACTTTATGAATGTATTCCTTCATTCCCAATCATCTCCCGACTATACGATTTATTCAAACATTACTAACATATTATCACGTTTTGTATTTTCCCGATAGCAGTTTTTTGGCTTAAAACATTGATTTAATTTGTGAACATGGTTATAATGTACGCGTACACAATGAGCCAAGCGGTTGCAACGCAGAGATTTGACCAATGTGCGCGAAACATGATGAACGATTTGAAATCATGTAATTATCTAAAAGGAATTAAGATAAAAATGAAAAAATTACTTGAATTATATCGCAAGCACGAAGAAATTGTTAATTACCTGATTGTAGGAGTATGTACCACCATCGTAAGTCTCCTGTCCTATCTGATTTCAACCCGTACTTTTCTGGATGTGGAGAATCCGGTTCAATTGCAGATTGCCAATATTATCAAATGGGTTTCCGGCGTTGTATTCGGCTATTTTACTAACCGTCGCTTTGTTTTTAAAAGTAAAAATAAAAACATGCTGGGAGAATTCCTTTCTTTCTCCGGCTCCCGTGTAGCTACCCTCTTCCTGGATATGGGTATTATGGGACTGATGGTTTCCGTTATGGGCATCTGGGATATTATTGCTACCGGCGTATCCATGGTTCTGGTAACCGTCGCAAACTATGTTTTAAGTAAATTGATTGTCTTTCGTAAAAAGAAGAGCAAACCTGAGGGCAATTAGGTTAGAATATCTATTTTTATAGAGAATAATCTGACAATAAAAAACAGAGCCGCAATATCTGCGACTCTGTTTTTTATTGTCGACGTCTTTTTATTGTTTTTATATATCTGCCATGCTACCCTACAAGTATCTGAATTTCATTTCGGTGTTCCCGAGATATTCCCAGAGAATCATTTTAACAGGATAAATAACTCAATAAAGGACTTTACACCCCGACATAGCCATCTTATAATATAAACATATTATATGTAAGGTGGTGGAAAGTGTGGAAGATATGAATCAGTTTGAAGTAATTAATAATACTATTGATTATTATAAAGCATTACAAGCCATAAAACGTGCTAATACTTGCGATAATAAAGTACTGGATTATGAAATTAAAACTACTAAAGTCAAACTCGAAAAATTCGGAATTAATCTGCATGATTTAGATTTTGAAAATTAAATCATTAAGTAACCTGTTAATTCGGTGTAAAGTCTTTTATTAAGTTATTTATCCGTCCTTTCATATAAAAAAGCGGCCTCCTCTAAAAGAAGAGACCGCTTTATTTTATACTACCTGTACTTTAATCATATTGGTGGTTCCGGAAATACCGATGGGCACACCGGAAGTAATAACCGCCACATCACCTTTCTCAAGGTAACCATTTTCTTCAGACACATTAATCGCATGCTCAAAAAGTCCGAAAACTTCCTGTTTTTCACGCACAACCAAAGGTGCCACACCCCAAGATAAGTTGAGCTGACGGCTAACCTTTTCGTCGGTGGTACATCCGATTACATCACAGTCGGGACGATATCTCGATATCATATAGGCCGAACGACCGGATTTGGTTACGGTTACAATCGCCTTAGCATTCAAGTCATGGGCGGTTGTACAGGTTGCATGACAAATAGCATCGGTAATATCGGGGTTTGCCTTGCGGTCGCGGTTAAAAAATCTCTTGCGGTAATCAATATCCGCCTCCGTACGCTCTGCAATGCGAACCATAGTCGCCAAAGCCTGCACGGGATATGCCCCTGCTGCCGTTTCACCGGATAGCATGATGGCACTGGTGCCGTCGTAGATTGCATTGGCAACGTCAGCTGTCTCTGCACGGGTAGGTCTGGGATTCTTCATCATGGAATCCAACATCTGTGTTGCAGTAATAACTACCTTACCTGCTTCGTATGCCTTCTTGATAATCATTTTCTGAATCACAGGCACGTCTTCTCCGGGAATTTCCACACCCATATCACCACGGGCAACCATTACACCGTCGGAATTGGCAATGATATCATCAATGTTTTCAACACCTTCGCGGTTTTCGATTTTGGCAATAATATGAATATTCTGTCCGCCATTCTGGTCAAGCAACGTACGGATTGCAATCACATCATCCTCCGTACGTACAAAAGATGCCGCGATAAAATCCACATCCTGCTCAATACCAAAAATAATATCCTGTTTGTCCTTTTCACTTAAATACGGCATAGAAAGATGAGCATCCGGCACATTAACACCCTTTTTATTGGAAATCGTGCCACCATTTAAAACCTTACAAACAATGTCCTTGCCCTCTAATTTCAGAACAATCATTTCAATAAGACCGTCATCAATGAGAATGCGGGTTCCCATGGACACGTCTCTGTAAAGAGTAGGATACGACAGGCTTACACCCTTCTCAGTTCCTGGCTGCTCATCAGAGTATAAAACAAACTCCTGCCCTTCTTTTAACTCTACTTTACCGTTCTCGAAATCGCGAATACGAACCTCAGGTCCCTTGGTATCCAAAAGGATGCCCACAGGCTTGCCTGCTGCCGCCCTCGCTGCTTTTAAACGATCCATTCTAGCTTTATGTTCTTCGTAACTGCCGTGTGAAAAGTTGCATCTGGCAACATTCATACCGGTTTCGATTAATTTCTCTACAATACCTTCTTTGTCCGTTGCAGGACCCATTGTGCAGATGATTTTTGTTTTACGCATATAGATACTCTCTTTTCTTTTATAATAGGAGACCAATATCCCCTGAAATCGACATACACAGCTATTATGGCAAATTATGGGATAAGCGTCAACCTTTTTGGCTATTTTTCAATGATTATCCTTATACTAAAATAGATTTCCCCATCTAATATTCTTTATACCTAAGATTAATATTTTCACTAATATATACATGAAAAAACCACAGACCGCCGGAAGCCTTTCATCGGCTCCGGAATATCTGTGGTTCTTATTTTTAGATTATCAATAAATCAAAAGATTACTGAATATCGGTTTCGTAATTGTAGTATTCAATATTTGTTGTAATACATTCTCTTACGAAGTCATCCAAGGTTGCATAGCCTCTGGTATAGAGAGTTGAACTATTATCTTCTCCATCCGGCGTGTACTCATAATAGTACTCGCTGTAGGGAACATAATAATCTACCACATCCGCTACACACACGCCTTCGCTGTTTACAACAGGAGCATCAAATCTTACTACGTAATAGAATTCAACAGGCTGGTAATATTCCTCGTCCCACCACCAGTTCGTAAATTTCCATGTTGCATTTACTTTATATACCATATAAACATAACTCTGGTCGTTACGTCCGGGCTTCGGAGTTAACATATAACTTCCCTGCCATACAAAGGAATCTACTCTGTTTTCATCACCCCAACCGTTAGCCACATAAGCATTGAAGTTATCCTGACCCTGTGCAATCATAGCATTTAATGCATCAATGTCGATTTCATCAAGAGATGATACATAGTATTCCAAACCTTCTACGGTATATTCCTTCTCAGTTGCAGAAGGACAGATTCCGTAATTTTCGATACATGCAGTAGTTGTATCTGTCCAGTAAGATGTGCCAAGAGTAACTTTAACGGTATCACCGTTAGATAAATTGTAGTTATTATCTACGTAGTAATACAGGTCTGAATACACACCGCTGAAATCATTCTGGATAATCTGAACCTGACCATTAGGTGCAATACCGCTAAACTGTAATTCGATATTTTCAAAGGGATCAAACATCTGAACTGCCTGTAAACCTTCTACCACATAGGTTTCTTCTTCGCACTTAAGTCCGTAATTGAAGAAATCACCAAATGCATCATCCTGACAAGGCCATGTAAGTGTAACTTCCTGACCGTTGGAAAGATTATTTCTCTGGCTTAACTCTGTTGTTACAAGATCAAGATATACTTCTGCGGGAGAATAACCCCATGAGCTGTAGAATGAGAATTCAGGATTCTCCATAGCCTTTCTGCTAAACTTAATCTTATCGCCATATTTTTCCATAAATGCGATTTCATCTACTATAACTTGCGCATTACCGATGGTATCATATCCCGTAAACTGAACAGTAACATAGTCGTTCATATCAATTTTCTTAGGCCATAAAATAATGGCAAGAATAATACCTACTAATAAAACAAAGCCTGCAATTAAAGCTACTACGATACCGATTAAGATACCCCATTTTGCTTTAGAGCCTTTCTTTGCTTTCTTCTCGGGTGCTTTAGCAGCTGCGGGTGCAGCTTCGGGTGCCTTCTCTGCTGCAGGTGCAGCTTCGGGCGCTTTCTCCTCTGCAGGAGCAGCTTTCGTTTCCGCTACTTTCTCTTCTGCGGGAGCTTCTGCCTCCGTTGCTTTCTCTTCTACAGGTTCTGCAACGGTTTCGGGCGCTTTTTCTTCAACAACTTCAGTTGTCTTCTTGTTTTCGTCCATTGTATTCTCCTTTACCTTTTGTAATAAGTAACCATTTGTTACCATTTCATTTTAAAACTAATGGTATAAAAGGTCAACTGTTTTTAATACGGGCAAAGATTTAATCACTTCCCACACTTTGCTTTATATTCCGTAGGCGTACAGCCCAATACCTTATGAAACGTCTCCGCAAAATAACTGGAACTGCCGAAGCCGCACAACATGGCAATATCCGTCATGCTGTTTTTGCCGGCCATAAGAAACTCCACGCTCTTGGATATACGGTACTCCGTCAAATATTCCACCGGCGACTTGTTTAAGTATTTCTTAAAAATCTGGCAGCAGGCACTGCGGGAAACAAGACCTGCCATTGCGATTTCATTTAAGGATATTTTCTGCTGATACTGCTGCTGAATAAAACCTATCATGCGATGCATCGCTTCCAATTTCTTGGCATCCACATAAGAAACCGTCTCAGGCGCAGCCTTGACCAAATCTTTTAAAAGGAAACAAATGCGGTAAATTAAGGACATCATTTCCAGTTCATATCCTTCATCTCTTCCTCGGGTAGTTATATTTAAGCGCTCTACCAGGCTCATTACTTCTTTCTCCCGCATAATTTCAGGACGCAAAATCAAGAAAGACGGCATGTTTTTCCCTGCTATTGCCTCCAAATACTTATGTGCCATCTTAGAATCCAACATTCCCGGATGAAAAATGGTGCAGGCAAACGTGCATTTATACACATCTTCCCAGAAACCGTAATGCATTCTGGCAGAATTTACGAATATCATCTGACCGGCTTTGATTTTACATTTTACGCCGTCCACGCAATACCACATCTCGCCTTCTTTAACATAGATAAACTCAAAATCATTGTGCCAATGATTCACCATGGGCTGCATATATTCTTCCTGGCGCGTCACAGTTGCTTTCACAGGAATTTCAGGGATATTGTAATCCAGAATCTCCGAAGAATTATCCATGATTTCGATTGCATATACTCTGTTTACTTCTCGTTCCCACATAAGAAAACTCCTTTTATCCTTCTTTCTGAATTTTGTCCGTTTTCTGTCACTTCACTACGCATACCGTAATCTTACTCTTCCGCCAGCTTACCGTCGGTTCTTGTCAGATTCTTAAGCCATTTGTATTTACCGAAATTCCAGAATACCGCCGGAAGTTTAATGATTTCATCGGTATTGATTAAAATATATACCCATAAAACCGGCAACTTTAAGATAAAAGCCGCTACCAGACCGATAGGCACCGTAACGGCCCACATGGTAACAATATCGCAGATACAACCAAACTTGGAATCGCCGCCCGCCGGGAAAATACCCGCCACAACGGTCATGTTAATGGATTTGCCGGCCACGTAATAAGAACACACAAGCAACATTACCTTAAGATAGCCTTGCGCCGTATCCGTAAGACTACTAAACATAGGTACAAACGGAATTACGCAGAGTACGATTACTCCGGCAATGATACCGGTTATAATGGCAATTTTTAATAAAAGCTTACCGTAGGCCTTGGCCAGATCTCTTTTACCCTGTCCAAGAAGGGCCCCTACCATAACACTGCTTGCGATAGCTACGCCGGTACAAACGCAGATAGAAAGGTTTTTGACAATATTAGCAATGGAGTTGGCTGCTGCCGCGTCGCTTCCCAAGTGCCCCATAATTACGGAATACATAGTAAAACCTAAGCCCCAGCCCAGCTGGTTTCCAAAAAGGGGCAAGGTATATTTCCAGAAATCTTTTACAAGGACTTTGTCACTGCGAAGCACGTATTTTAAGCGGATTTTCACACTGCCGGGCATAAACATTACAATCATCGCCCATACCGCTTCTACTAATTTAGACAGTACGGTGGCAATGGCCGCTCCCGCAACACCAAGTTCGGGAAAAGGTCCGATACCAAAGATCAGCAATGCATTAAAAACAATGTTCACAACCACAGATACCGCACTGATTACGGCGCAGGTCCCGGCCTTCTCGCAGTTCTTCATAATGGTAAGGTACACCTGTGAAATCGCAAGAAGCAGGTAGGAAAGTCCCACGTATCTTAAGTAAACGGCACCATATTCAATCAAAACAGGGTCTGAAGCAAACGCCCGCATCATAAGCCCCGGTGTAAAAATCGCACCTAACATAAAAGGAAGGGATACCAGCACGGTATATTTCAAGCCGATGCCCAAAATTTTCTCAATGGAATCCTTATCCTGAATTCCCCAGTACTGCGCTGCAAAAATCGACACACCTGAAGTAAGGGCAAATTCGAACAGGGTAAATACAAACATAACCTGCGTCGCCAAAGATACCGCCGATAAGGCGTCCTGATTTAAGAATCCCATCATCACCGCATCGGATACGCCTACCAAAGCCAGCATCAACTGTTGAAATGCCATGGGTACTACAAGTCTTATTAATTTTTTATAAAATTCTTTTTTTTCTGCTCTATTCATAGTAATTCTATATTAAACTCCTTTTTGCGATTTTGCAATGTGATTTTAGTACGGTATTGATTTAATATCTATAATTTTTTGTGTATATTTTATAACAATCGTACAGTTTTATGGTTTTTGCCCGGTTTCTACCCATTTCTTACGCCGATAAATGCTTTTTTATCGGCTGTTAAAATGTTGCGCTCTTACTCTTTTATCGGAAATTTGGCCCCTTTCGTCGGAAAATCCCCTTTTGTCACTTTTCTTTAAAATCTTACTTTGTTAATATCTCTCTTGATATTTCATATCGCATAACACTTTCTTTTATAAAAACGCAACCCCAAATTTACAGATAGTAAAAGGAGACCATTATGAAAAAGTTACAATATTTATTATTAATATGCGTATTGGTATTTTGCCTTGCAGGTTGCTTAAATCCTGCAGAAAACGATACAAACGAAGTAATCGGTAACGACGAGGTTGTAGCCGGAAACGAGTCCGAAGACTACGATGATTTTGAAGAGACCGAAAATGAAGAAGAATTCGTGGAAGACGAGGAGGAAGAGGTTGAAGCAGATTATACGGAAGAGGCAGAAGATATATTAAACCAGGTAGATACCTTTTTTGAGGCTCTGTCTACAGGTGACATTGATACTCTTGTAAGTATGTGCGACGAGGAGCAGGAATATTACGAATACCTGACCGCTATGAGCGAATATGACTTCACTCCCGAATTTTTGCAGATACTCTACGGTGATACCCGATATTATATCGAAGAAGGTGCAAAAGAAGAACTTATGGATGATTTGGCGTCTTTCCACGAAGACGGAGACGATGACTACATATCCATTGATGTAGTATATTCTTATAGATATATGTTTTTAATGGGTGCTGTATATCCGACTGCATTTGAAGATGGTACTTTGATTGAGGAATACGCAAGATACGACAGTAACGAAGTGGCGCTTGCAGACTTAGCCAAAGCAGTTCCCCTTATCCCCTGCGTAAGCAATAAAGATTTTGAGATTAAGATAAAAGAAGACGGTTCGATTGTAATTGCTCTAGACGACGTAATCGGCAATATGGAAATCGAAGAAGTGGGGGATATTAACGAAAAATATCCCATGCATTATGCGGAAGAATTTTTAGAAGTAAGTACCGTTGATGTTATTGTGGGAGAAGTAGGAAACGGTTTCCATGAAAACAATGATATCTTATTGGAAATTGACAGATTACTGACTGCTAAAGACTATGTCGGACTGGAAGAATATCTCGGAAGCGTAACCGGTGTGGATTACAAAACCAAATACGGTGAAGATTACGGCAGTTATGAAGAATTAACCGATAGCCAGAAGGCATTCGTGGATGAATTCATCAATGACGGTTTTGATTATCAATTGGTTGGACTTTTGAATGCTGACCCTGACAGCCCGATGTATAATTACAGAACAGCTTCATTTATCCTTACGAGTCCCCGATTAGAAATCACCGATCCGGCAGTATCCCAATGGTATTGGGACAATGATATTAAAGATATTACCATATCCTATTCCGTATCCACTGATTTACCGCTGTACGACGAATTCATTTACCGCTACTACACAGTAATTGCATACGCAAAAGAACATATTGAATAAAATGATTTCAGATTCCCCGTTGTTATTTCTGTAATGACAACGGGGTTTACCTTTGATATACTTGGTTTAATAATTTTAGGATTAAAACATACCTCAGCAATACTATTCTATAAAGGACAATAACATGAATGCATTAAATACTTACCGGGTACATATCTGCGACGACATAAAAGAACATGCATCAGAACTTCAGAATCTCCTGCAGTCTCTCGGTGCAAACCTGCACTTTGAGATTACGGTCAGTTCTTCAGCAGACGAGTTTCTTACTCTGCTCTCTTCCATCGAAAGGGGCGATTCCAATCCCTGCGACATCATTTTTATGGACATTCGTATGCCCGAAAGCGACGGCATTATCTTAGGTAAAAAAATAAAGGAACTCTGTCCCGATACTTACCTAATCTTTACTACAGCTTATTCCGAATATGCCGTAAAAGGATATGAAGCCGCAGCCTATCGTTATCTTCTGAAACCCTTGAAACCCGAGGATTTGACTACTTTGATGACAGACATCCGGGCCGAACTGGATAAAAAGAAAAAAATCCTGATTAACGGCAAAAAGGACAGCACCTATGTAGCCCTAAAAGATATTCTCTACATCAGTGCCGAAGATAAGTACGCCATTGTGTATACGAAAAACGGCCATTTTATCAGTGATACGAGTTTAAACCGGTACGAAGAGCAATTGGGCACCTATGGATTTTATCGGATTCACCGTAAGTATCTGGTGAATGTTTATCACCACCGCAGTTTAAACGATAATTGCGCAAACCTAAGCGATGGCAGCTCTCTGCCCGTAAGCAAGACCAAAATCGGTACCTATCGAAACTTTGTTTTTGCTTATATGCGCGAAAAATTAGTGTAAGGTGGAAATTTTATGTTAGAAGTAATTCAGGTTGCAATTCTTGTTATGACCAACGTTTTTGTGGTCTTAAATACCATTTTAATTCTAAAATATGTTTACGGGCGGGATATGCGTTATGATGCAAAATCCCTGCTGATTACCGCCCTGGCGTTCCTTGGAATGGACATTCTTATTTCCTTATTACCGCAAAACCTGGAGTGGCTGGGCGTAATCGGAATGTATTCCGGTCTCCTTTTGGCGGTCATTTTTATGTGTCGCTCCAAACACTTTGTTACGGTACTTCTGATTATTCCCGCCATTCTTTTTTATGTCCAGACAGGGTCTATCTTAACCACGTTGGAACTTTTTACGGGGTTGGACAAATTTCAAACCGTGGCAAGCAACGGAGAGGTTATTACTCCCTTATTTATACTGTGCGATCCCTTATTTTTTGTGATTCTGCTTCTGCTGATTCGCCATACAGACCGCCGAATTCAGAATACCGCCTTAAATGCAATTGAAGTGGTTGTGCTTCTTATTTTTAACGCAGTAGGCTACTTTGCCGCCGGCATCATCCGTACCTTAAAAGCTGAGAATCTGTATTATTTTGTAATATCTTCCCTGATTCTCTTTGCTTTTGAAATACTTCTTCTTTATGCAGTATATCATCGGAAGCGTTCCGGCTACTACCGCCGGTTGTCCCAGGAATACAAGAAACAATTTGAGGAAGAGTATACTTTCTTTAAAGACTATAAAACAACCCAGGAAGATACCATACGGTTCCGCCACGATTGGAAAAATCATATGCTTTTGATTCGTGAAATGCTTGCCAAAGGCGAGTATGACAAGGCGGAAGAATATTTTAGCAACTTAAGCGGAAATACTCCGGAAGGAAAAGGCAATACAGCTACCGGTTGTGAATTGGCGGATATGATGATTGGCATTAAAAGCGAGCAGATGGAAGATTTAGGAATCACGTTTCGCTTTACCGGGAATCTTGTGGCACTGAATCGGTTAGAGCAGGTAGACTGTTGCATCCTTTTATCCAATCTTCTGGATAATGCCATGGAAGCAAATGCTAAAATAAAAGACAACCGATACATTACCCTTATCAGCCGACAAACAGAAAATCTTTTGTATATAGAAATGAAAAATCCTTCTACGGAAACGCTTCAAAAGGAAGGAAACCGCATTCTTTCTACCAAAAAGACCGACGCCCCTTCGGGTATCGGCCTTGAAAATGTGGATGCAATTGTGCGAAAATATCACGGCGAATGCCGTATTTTTATCGAAAGCGGGGAATTTGTTTTCCAGATGCTTCTACCGGAGGAGTAAATAAATGCTCCTCCTTTTTATTGCAATAAACCGTATTAATCTCTATATCATCTCTTCCGAATCATAAAGAATCGTAAACGGCCCGTCGTTCACCAGCGATACCGCCATATCAGCACCAAAAATACCTGTTTCGGTTTTGATACCGCTCTCTCGACATTTTCCAATGATATATTCGTACATTTCGTTGGCAAAGTCCGGTGCTCCTGCCCGTATAAAAGAAGGGCGGTTTCCTTTTTTACAATCTGCATACAGGGTGAACTGGGAAACCAAAAGTAGCTCTCCGCCCACATCTTCAAGCGCCAAATTGGTCTTGCCTTCCGCATCCGCAAAAATACGAAGACCCAGAAGCTTCTTTACAAGCTTGTCTGCAATTTCTTTGGTATCTTCATTAGACACCCCGATGAAAACAAGAAAACCCTTGCCGATTTCGCCGGTAATCTTGCCTTCTACCTCAACTTTCGCTTCTTTTACACGTTGGATTACGAATTTCATTGTCAATCTCCCTGCCCTTTAATGGCTTACAATTGTCTATTTCTATGGAAAGAATATTTTAAAAATTATCCTTTTTTATCACACAAATTTAACGTTATTTGTGATATACTACCTTTCAGACGGCTTCTACATAATGATCCGCCAACTTTATTAGTATAACGTAACTATTCAGAACACCATTCACAAAATCGCGACTCTGAATATTTACAGTATAACATAAGAATGAGAGGAAATAAAAATGAATATTGCAGTAACTTACGAAAACGGACAGATTTTTCAGCATTTCGGCCATACCGAACAGTTTAAGGTATACGAAATCGACAACAACACAGTGGTAAAAAGCTTCGTAGTGGACACAAACGGCCAGGGCCACGGCGCATTGGCAGGCTTTCTTTCTTTAAACAATATCGAAGTTTTGATCTGCGGCGGTATCGGCGGTGGCGCACAGATGGCTTTAGCGGAAGCGGGCATCAAGCTTTACGGCGGTGTAAGCGGAGACGCAGATGCAGCGGTAGAAGCTTATCTTGCAGGAAACTTGGATTTTAACCCGAATGTACAGTGCAACCATCACGGACACGACCACGGCGAAGGACACAACTGTGGAAATCACAGCTGCCACTAAAAAATAAATGGACAAACATGTTTAAAAAAAATATAATTAGTTCATAGTAATTATAAAAAGGAGGTTACACCTATGTCTAAATACGCAGGTACACAAACAGAGAAAAACTTAATGGCTGCTTTTTCCGGAGAATCAGAGGCCAGAAACAAATACACTTATTTTGCTTCCAAAGCAAAAAAGGAAGGCTATGAGCAGATTGCTGCCCTTTTCTTAAAGACAGCTGACAACGAGAAAGAGCATGCTAAATTATGGTTTAAGGAATTGGAAGGCATTGGCAATACCGCAGAGAACCTTGTTTCTGCTGCTGCAGGCGAAAACTACGAATGGACCGATATGTACGCAGGTTTTGCAAAAACTGCTGAAGAAGAAGGTTTCCCTGAGTTAGCAGCGAAATTCCGTATGGTAGCAGCAATCGAGAAACACCATGAAGAACGTTACCGCGCATTGTTACACAATGTGGAAACAGCAGAAGTCTTCAAGAAGAGTGAAGTGAAGGTTTGGGAATGCCGTAACTGCGGTCATATCGTGGTTGGCACCAATGCTCCCGAAATTTGCCCGACTTGTGCACACCCTCAGGCATACTTCGAAATCCACGCAGAAAATTACTAATTATATGTACGTTTAAATTATTGGGCTTATGCATTCATTTCGACTGCATAAGCCTTTTTTATAAAAAAAACGGGACCTGCCATATGTTTTCCATGACAGACCCCGTTTTACTTATTAAGGCACTTTTCTTAGTATTCTTTGTTCTTATTGGACTTGTTGTCCGCTTTATCGGAATAGTTGTTCTTAGAAGCATTCTTCGAATTGTTCTTTGAGTTATTCTTTGTGCTGTTCTGTGAATTGTTGTCGTTATACGCATTGTATGACTTATCGTTGTAGTTGTCCTTCATGATGCACCTCTCCTTCCAATTGAAATCTTCTTCTTTTTGCATTCTATGATAAATGAAGCGCAGACAGGTTTACATTTTTAAACACATCCACGTTTCTGAAATTATTGTGTGCAATGTTTTCTTTTTATAAACTGGTATTTTTTGTTTGTTTTGATATATTAGACCACTTTTATGCTATACTGGATACATATTTTAAAAAAATGAAACCTAATACAATTTTTATGTGTTTTATAGATATAAGCGCCTAATTTATAAATACGTATTTAAAACGAAGGAGAAAACAATGACAGAGGAATTATTCTGCCACTATTATGAAAAATATAAGAATACTGTGTATTCGGTGATATTTAACTATGTGCAGAATACAGAAGACACCGCAGACCTTTTACAGGAAGTATTCATCAAACTTTATGCCGGTGAGAATCATTTTGCCGGCGACGAGCATATGAAGGCCTGGTTGATTCGTGTCTCCGTAAATTTATGTAAAAATCACTTAAGGAGTTCTAAGATTCGAAAAATAGTACCTTTAGAGGAAGAAATTCCCTTTTTTGATAAAAAAGAAGACAACGAACTGATTAAAATTGTTTTTACATTGCCGGAGAAGTACCGAATCCCCATCCACTTGTTTTACTATGAAGAATACAGTATTAAAGAAATCGGTGACATCCTGAATATGCCGGAAGCCACCGTCAAAATCAGATTAAAAAGAGGTCGGGAGAAACTAAGCAAAATTTTAAACAAGGAGGACTGGTTATAATGAAAATCAGCGATATTTACATAGAACAAACCAACCGGTTCTGCGATGCCAACTGCAAAATTACCGCTGAAGATATTCTTGCAAAAGCAAAATTCAGGCAAAATGATAAAGATATTAAAAATATCGATTCAACAAATGCAGAATCAAAATCCAATATAAAAGAATTTAAATCAACCGGAACAAAATACCGCCAATCAGCGTTTCGCCTAAGCCATATAATCGCCGCATGTATCTGTTTTGTATTACTGGCCGGTACCGGTGTTCTGGCATTTGGCGGAAACAGCGGATATTTGTTGAGCAATGCCGGTGCAACCATGCTTTCTCTGGATGAACAAAAAATGGAAATCTTCCTTTTAGAGAACTGGAAAGACTACACTTCGGCTGCACTTGTACAACAGGGATATATTTACGAAATTAATAAAGTCATGGAAAATAATGATTACAAGGTAGAACTGATTGCTGTTACCGGTGATGTGAACGTTCCCCGCCTTCTTATTGACTTTTATATCAAAGACGAAGAAGTGGCAGAAGAAAATGACCGCATTTTCTTGAATGTCTATATTTTAGACAAGGACGAATATTTCCATAACAGATCCAACTATTCTGCTTGTGGTGCTTACGGTGTTAAGGATAAAGAAATAACCAATCTATACCATGTAAACATTGAATGTGCTCCGGCCTGGATTACCACAGGAGAGGAAGTTGTAATTGCAGTATCCTCTGTATATACAGACCTGTCACCGGATACAACCGAAGACTTGTCTTACTGGTCTAATATGAAAGAAGAAATGGCTGAAATCGGCGTAACTCCGGACTTTACCATGAATGAAATGAGTTTCTATTACAGCACTACCATTCCGACGAATGCTTTTTCTACTATAACAACCCGTCGCTACCATGATGTGGTATTTAGCAGTAGCAAGTATGATTACGAATTGAACTCTGTGGACTATGGACATTATAATTTGAATATGACTTTTAGATTTGATTATCCGGACGGAACCGCTACGGATTATGCTAATAATAAAACTTTCGTGGAAGAACGACTGTTTCTGAACTGGAAGAATCTGGCTACCGAAATGTGCCTGATTGTCGACGGTGAGGTGTATACCTTGGAAGAAGACGAGTTTGGCTCCGTAACTTGGGACTTTGAAGGAAAAAACGGTCCTTCCAACTATTGTTATATTTATATAAATTTCCCTAATGTGGATTATTATACCGCCGAAAGCATCATCCTTCAGGTCGGTGACGTATCCTATGATTTAAAAGAAAGTGAGTTATAAAATGAGTAAAAAGACTGTCATAAAATATTGTTATGACAGTCTTTCCTCTTATTCCGGTAGATTTGGATTGATTTTAGCCATTAGTGCTTTTATAATCTAGTATAAAATACGATTTAGGAAAAAGCGACAAATCATGTTAATGATTTTTCCTAGAAAGGGACAGAAATGAACAAAAAACTTAAAATTGTTTTGATTGCCATTGGAATCTTACTTTTAACCGCACTGCTTTACTTTGCCGTGGTTCATCCCCGCGTAAAAACATACTTAATGATGCAGGCGATCTACGAAGAATTTGGCGGTAATCGTGATATTGGTATGCCCATCATAGAGTATGACCAGTCTCATGTAACGGATGACTCTCTGGTGATGACAGACTTCGGGACTTTCAGCCTTGGTATCCCTTCTGATTGGGAAAACCAAAGTAAGGAAGACTCTGATATTATTATATATCGTACCATTGGCGTAGACGTTGGTGAAAAGGCGGATTGCGAGAGTATGGCTTTTAGTCCCACAGGTTCTGATTATTCGAATTTGGCAATTCTGAATAATAAAGACTTGTATGAAGAATCTGAACTTTCAGACGCAAATATAAGACACTTGGAAAATGGCTACGAAAAATTAGGCTACGGTTTGCCGGATAGTGCTTACACAACCTTAAAATGTGCATATTCCATTACCCCGGAAGATTACAACTTTTATATTTATGATAAATCCCTTGCGTATACATATGTTCTTGTTCATAGGGCCGGCTCACCGTATTACTCAAACGGTGATACCGCTAAGATCTACTATTACGAAACCGATGATGTCTGTGTACTGATTAACGAGCAGTACAGACCGGATTACGATGGTAAGTATCATTTTAAAATAGAATTTTATGATGCGAATGATTTAAATACAGGATATACGTTCACTATGACCGTGGATGATAAGGAAACCGGTTATGCAATTATTAATTCTCTAACATTTGATGAATAAAACATATTTTATAACTTATTTATTATAAAAATTGTGGCATATAATAAGCCCTCTGCTTTGTTGATATTCATCAAAAGCAGAGGGCTTTGTAATTCATTTACATTGTGTGATATTCTTTTATTTTACACTTCTGAATCTTCGCTATAGGCTGCTTCACCGCTCCCATCTCTTAATTCAAACTTACCAATCATTTCTTCCAATCCAATCGCCTGTGCGGAAAGCTCCTGACTGATTGCAGAGGTTTCTTCTGCAGATGCAGAATTGCTCTGAACTACTGTAGAAATCTGATCGATTCTTGCCTGAATCTGCTTTAACATATTAGCCTGTTCTTGAGAAGCCTCAGCTGCACCTGCTGCCATACCTGCAAAAGATTCCATGTTGGTAAGGGCTGTTCCGATAGATTCCATGGTATATTCGACCATAATACTTCCGTTTTCTATTTCGGTAAGAGACTTACTGATCAATTCTCGGGTAGTAACCGCTGACTGACGGCTGTCTGCCGCCAACTTACCAATCTGATCTGCTACTACAGCAAAACCTTTGCCCATTTCACCGGCTCTTGCAGCTTCAATGGATGCATTTAATGATAAAAGATTGGTCTGCGCCGCAATTTTTTCGATTGCGGTAATAATATCTTCGATTTCCTTGGAAGTATTGGTAATGCGTTCCATTGCTTCCGTAAGTTTACTAATTTTTTCACGGCTGCTTGCTGCGTCATCCGCTGCATCTTTCGCACTGTTTGCTGCTGTCATTGCATTTCTTGCACTGTCTTCGGAAATATTGGTTACATCTGCGATGGTTGCAGTAAGTTCATCTACTGCACATGCCTGTTCGCTTGCACCTTCTGCCAATTCCTGTGCACTGCCTGCCAACTGCTCGGAACCAATCATTACATGCCCTGCAGATTCCTTAATCTGACGCAAGGTAGCATCTAACTGACTGTTTAACTGATTCATGGCTATAATCAAAGTTTCAAAATCGCCTACATACAATTCAGATGCAACGGAAGTAACATTAAAATTACCTTCTGCCATCTCAGAAAGTAAACTTCCGGAATCGTTTATCACAGCTTTTAATTGACCGCATGTATCTTTTAAATCCTGTGCAAGTTCTCCCAATTCATCGCCACTTTCATATGTAATCTCGATGTCAAAATCGCCTGCTTTTAACTTGTTTACAGCTTCTTTTAATTCAAAAATCGGTACTGTAATGGAATCTGCCAAACTACTTGAAACGGTTTTACACAAAATAATGGTCAGCATTTCCACAATCAGTAACACAATAATCACAACAATACCCAGTGTAATAGGCAGTCCGTTCTTTGCCATATTAATACATAAAAGAATAATTCCTGCCATCGCAATCATTGCAGTGATGGAAACTCCGGCGATTATAGGGCCAAACCCCAAACTGAATTTCTTCTGCATCTTAGCATTTAAAAGTCTTTTGTTTAATTTTACTTTCTTCTGTTTCTTTGCCATTGTAATGTCCTCCCAATTTATTTTTCGTAATTTTATTTGCTTTTTTCCCCTATTTAAACAAACTTGTCTTCTTTTATTATATCATTTATACGCCGAATGAAAAGAAAAAAATAAGCTTTTATGAAATTTTTTCTATCATAAAAGCTTAGAATTTTATCTTATAAATTCGCTTCCTGACGGATGGTGGCATCTCCGCGTTGCAGGGCCACAATACCTGTTCGGCAAATTTCCACAATACCAAAATCTCGCATAACATTAATAAAATCATCAATGTGTCGTCTTTCCCCTGTCACCTGTAAAACCAGAAAATCTCTGCTGTAATCCACAGTTTTGGCTTCAAAAGCCTCTGCTGCCGCCCGAATTTCTTCACGATTTTCCGGAGAATTCGTCACTTTAATTAAAAGCAACTCCCGGCTTACGGAATCTTCATTGTGAAGTTCCTTAATCGAAATCACATCCGGCAACTTATAAAATTGATTGATTAACTGTTTCTTTATGCTCTCTTCGCCCTCGAATAATATTGTAATTCGTGAGTAATCCGGCGATTCTGTCTCGCTAACGGTAAGGCAAGAGATATTAAACTGGCGGCGACGGAACATTGAGGTAACACGGTTCAATACTCCGGACTGGTTATTAACCAGAATTGCAATTGTATATTTCTCCATCCTAGTCACCTACCTTTACAATCAAGTCTTCCATAGAACCTCCTGGGGGAAGTGTAGGAAGTACAAACTCATCTTTATCAATTCTGCAATCGATGAGAAAAGGTCCGTCGCAGGCAAACCCCTTATCTAAAGCATCCTTTAACTCATCCAAAGTAGTAGCAACCGCACCGTCCGCACCAAAGGCCTGTACTAATTTCACGTAGTCGGTCTGACGCTCCAACACGGTGTTGGAATAATGCCTGTCAAAAAACAGCGTCTGCATCTGACGCACCATACCTAATACACCATTGTTCATAAGAAGGATTACCATAGGCACGCCATAGGTTACCGCCGTTGCCATTTCATTTAAATTCATACCAAAGCTTCCGTCTCCGGTTACCAGTACGGAGCGTTCCCCGGTTGCCATAGCCGCACCGATGGCTGCACCCATACCAAAGCCCATGGTTCCCAAGCCACCGCTTGAAATAAATTTACGACTATGCTTAAATTCCAAAGTTTGTGCCGCCCAAACCTGGTGCTGACCTACATCTGTCGCTACGGGCGTCGTATCTTTCAAATATTTATTTAAAAGTGACAAACAATTATAAGGAGTCATTCCCTCCCGATTATCTGCAACTTTCTTCTCTTCTTCTTTATAGGAGGCTACCTGTGCCATCCACTCAGGACGCTCTGCCTTGTTAATCATAGGTAAAAGCTTCTCAAGGGTCATTTTAATATCGCCGCGAAGCATATGGGTATCGTTGGTATTTTTACCAAGTTCCGCACCCTCGATATCTATATGTACGATTTTGGAAGTTTCCGCGAATTTGCCGCGGTCGCCGGTAACACGGTCGTTAAAACGAACACCCAAAGCAATGATACAATCCGCATTATTCATTGCTACCGTAGACGCGTAATGTCCATGCATCCCGTGCATTCCAAGGAATCTGGGGTGATCGGTAGGTACAGCCGAAATACCCATCATGGAGCATCCCATAGGCGCATCAATCAAATCCGCCAACTTGCACATTTCTTCCTGCGCACCGGAAGTAATCATACCGCCACCAAAATAAATATAGGGTCTTTTTGCCCTGTTAATACATTCCACTGCCGGTTCGATACGAATATCCTTCGCACAAATTCTGCCCCCGGGCACTACCTTCTCTGCGGGCTCATACTCGCACATTGCCATCTGAATATCCTTGGGCACGTCAATTAAAACGGGACCGGGACGGCCGGAAGCCGCAATCACGAAAGCTTCGCGAATGGTATCTGCCAACCCTTCCACATCACCCACAAAATAGTTATGCTTTGTAATGGGCAGCGTAATACCGGTAATATCAATCTCCTGAAAACTGTCTGTACCGATTTGGGAACTCATAACGTTACCTGTCACCACAACCATAGGTACGGAATCAATGTATGCAGTAGCAATACCGGTCACAAGATTGGTTGCCCCGGGGCCTGAGGTAGCAATTACCACACCGGTTTCACCCGTCGCTCTTGCATAACCATCCGCCGCATGGGCTGCGCCCTGCTCGTGGGCTACCAACACATGCTTGATTTCGTCCTGATATTTATATAAAGAATCATATACATGAATAATCTGACCACCGGGATAGCCGAATACGGTTTTACATCCCTGCTCTACTAAGGTTTTAACAACGATATCTGCTCCTGATAATAACACTTGGAACTCCTTCCTTCATTAACCGGGGTTTATCTTAATTCGAAAAGCAAATCTACGCCCATTGTACTACATTTCCGTAAAAGTAGCAAATTGAAGAAACAAATTTCATAGTTTTTCCTGTCCGCACAGATTAGTTTATTAAATTTTAATGATTTGACCCCCTTTTTCGGGGGCTTGCAACTTTTACACCTACTTATTTTTGTGATATTATTACAATATACGGGCTTTTATGAATATAATTTTTGCATTAACATAACTAAATGCTCATATATACAGATAAAAGAATTTTCGAGGCACCAATGAAGAAGAAAAAAGAAACCTGGGTGAAAGCCCGCCACAATTTTTTTGTAAAATTATTTTTTCCCCCTGTGGGGCTCTATACAAAGCTAAAATATCACATAGACGTTGAGAAATGTCGGGATAAACGTCAATACCTGATTCTTATGAATCATCAGACAGCCTTTGACCAGTTTTTTGTGTCTATGGCATTTTACCGGCAGATTTACTTTGTGGCGTCGGAAGATTTATTTTCCAAAGGCTTTGTGTCTTCCGTTATTCGATTCGTAGTCAATCCGATTCCCATCAAAAAACAGTCCACAGACTTAAAAGCCGTTATGAACTGCATGAAAGTTGCCAAAGAAGGCGGCACCATTTGTATGGCACCGGAAGGCAACCGTACTTTCAGCGGTAAAACCGAATATATGAATCCTGCGGTAGCCCGCCTTGCCCAGAAGTTAAAGCTTCCCATCGCGATTTTCCGCATCGAAGGCGGTTACGGTGTGCATCCCCGTTGGGCCGATGACGTACGCAAAGGTAAAATGCGTGCCTTCGTCTCCCGTGTTATCGAACCGGAAGAATATGTGAAAATGCCTGCGGAAGATTTCTGCACCCTTATTAATCAGGAATTGTACGTAAACGAAGCAGTGGCGGATGCCTGCTTTTATCATAAAAACAGTGCAGAGTATCTGGAACGTGCCATGTACGTCTGCCCCGACTGCGGTTTGTCGGAATTTTACAGTGAGAAAGACATTACCCAGTGTAAAAAGTGCGGACTGAAGATTCAATACCTGCCCACCAAGGAATTAAAAGGCGTAGACAAGGAATTTCTTTTCCGCTTCGTAAACGATTGGTACGAGTATCAGAAAGCTTTTGTGAATAAGCTAAATCCTGCAGATTATTGCGATAAGCCTATGTATACCGAGAAAATTTCCCTGTCGGAAGTCATTTTATACAAGAAGAAAGTGCCTATGTTTGACGGCGAACTCAGTCTTTACGGCGACCGCTTTGAAATAAAAGGTATAGAAGAATTAGTTCTTCCTTTTGATAAAATTTCTGCGGTTTCGGTGCTTGGCCGAAATATAATCAACATCTACTACGGTGATAAGCTGTATCAGATAAAAAGTGATAAGCGTTTCAACGCATTAAAATACGTAAATATTTATTATCGTTACAGAAATACACTTGGAGGAGAAAACGATGAACAATTTTTGGGACTCTAATGTCTGGGGAACATTTAACTTATTTGCGATGCTTTTAATCAGCTTGCTGATTGCGAATATTCTAAAAAGAAGAATTAAATTCCTGCGCTATTCTCTGATTCCCACATCGGTTTTAGGTGGTATTCTTCTTCTGATTGTTGCAGAAATTGTAGGCGCTTTTACGAAAGTACCTTTCTTTGATACTAATTTCTTTGGCGGCAACGGCTATGCAATGCTTGAAATGATTACTTACCATACCCTGGCACTGGGTTTTATTGCTTCTACTTTTAAGGCGGCTAAGGGCAAGCTTGGTAAGCAGCGTACCATCGAAATTTTTAACACAGGTGTAACCACCGTATCCACATACCTGCTTCAGGCGATTGTGGGCTTTGCCATTACTATGATTGCAACCTTTGTAATTAAGGATTTCTTTGCGGCAGCAGGCGTTTTGCTTCCCTTTGGTTTCGGTCAGGGCACCGGCCAGGCTATGAACTACGGTAACATTTACGAAACCGAATACGGCTTCGCCGGCGGCAAAAACTTCGGTCTTACCGTTGCGGCTTTAGGTTTCTTAAGTGCCAGCATCGGCGGTGTGATTCACTTAAATATTTTAAAAAAGCGCGGTAAAATCGTATTGGGTGGCGAAGAAAAAGTAGAAACCAACTTAGGACCGATTCAGGGTGAAAATGAAATTCCCATGAACGGAAGTATGGACAAAACCACGGTACAGATTGCTTTTGTTGCGGTTGCTTACCTGATTGCATTCGGTATTATGCAGGGCTTGGGCGCTCTTTTACCCGGTATGAAATCCGTAATCTTCGGTTTTAACTTCTTGCTGGGTACGCTTTCCGCAACCCTTGTAAAAACCGTGATGAACTTCTTAAACAAGAAACAAATTGTAAAACGCGAATACTTAAATGACTTCTTAATGACCCGCGTCAGCAACTTCTTCTTTGATATTATGGTTGTGGCCGGCGTTGCGGCAATCCGCTTAAGTATTCTTGAAAATTACTGGGGCATTATTTTAATTCTCGGTGTTGTAGGACTTTTGATTACCTACTTCTACAACCGCCTTGTTGCCGTAAAACTCTTCAAGGAGTATCAGGAAGAACAGTTCCTTACCATGTATGGTATGCTCACCGGTACTGCCAGCACGGGTATCATTCTTCTTCGTGAAATCGATAATGATTTCCAGACACCTGCTGCCGACAACATGGTTTATCAGAACTTCCCGGCAATTGTATTTGGATTTCCTATGATGCTTCTGGCAACCCTTGCACCTCAGAAGCCGGCGCTGACTATGGTGATTTTGGTTATTTTCTTTATTGTGATGAATGTGATTTTATTTAGATCATTTATTTTTAGAAGGAAGAAGAAAGCGGAATAGATTTAAATTATACAAAAATATGACTTATTTAATATCCGA
The DNA here is from genome assembly GCA_045590555.1 of Lachnospiraceae bacterium. Taxonomy (GTDB): domain Bacteria; phylum Bacillota; class Clostridia; order Lachnospirales; family Lachnospiraceae; genus UBA3766. The sequence goes on from JAZNRC010000023.1 coordinate 57,866, forward strand.
ATAAAAGAACTCAAAAAGGATTGTGGAATTATCCACAATCCTTTTATAATGCTCCCAGCAGGAATCGAACCTGCAACTAGCCCTTAGGAGGGGCTTGTTATATCCATTTAACTATGGAAGCCTATATGAATATTTTGCGAGACGAGCTCCTATAATTTAAATGAAATGTCTCACTAAAATAAATTTGCAAGCGGGAAAGCGCTCACTTACCCGCCTGCATTATTATATCATTTTATCTTATGAATGAAAACATATTTTATGCTTTTATAAAATATATTTCTTATTGCTTCGGCTGCCAGGGCCAATCGTTGTTAGCGGTTTCCTGTGTGCCATAACTGCTATTCTGACCGTAGGTATTCGTTCCGCCATAAGTATTCGTTCCACCGTAGCTACTGCTCTGACCGTAGGTGTCCGTTGCACCATAAGTATTGGTTCCACCGTAGCTGCTGCTCTGACCGTAGGTGTCCGTTGCACCATAAGTATTCGTTCCACCGTAACTGCTACTCTGGCCGTAGGTATTCGTTCCACCATACGAAGTGTCCCCGTATGTACTACCATCATAAGTCGGATTATACTGATTTGATGCGCCATAATCGGTTCCGCCAAAATTATTTCCACCATAATTTACGCCACCGTATATATCCGTACTTCCGGTTTGACTTATACCCATGTATGTATTGCTCGCAAATTGTTCTTTCTCTTTTTTACCCTGTAAAAACAGAAATCCTAAAATTCCCAACGTAATCACATCTAAGAAAATACCGATTCCTAAAGTGATTCCGGAAGCCTTCGTATTTCCTCTGGTAATCATATAAGGACATATTAACTGATTGATTTCACTGTTTGTATAGCCACAACTAAGCAGATATTCTTCCATCAGGCGCTTTTCTTCAGAATCCATCTTTTCCAAGGTACCATCAATATACAGAGTTGTCATGCCATAATCTATAGTACCTGTAGTATCATAATACCAGGCATCACTTTCTGCCAAAACCTGTTCAATTACCATATAATCATTGGGATGCGTAAGACGCAAACCAACATAATAGTCAATATCATAATATCCCTGCTCGTCTACAAACAAATGAGGGATTGCATAACCGCGGGCAGATTCTCTGGAGTCTGTAACAATTCCATAAGTACTCTGTTCACGGGTCTCATAATAAAACTGTCCCCACACCATATCAATGGTAACCTGAACATGATCACCTGCCTCTAAGGTTCCCCAGTCCACAGTATCCATATTAATAGGGGCTTGCGACATTTTAAGAATATCCTTTCCCCCTAAAAAGGTTAGCACAATACCCAGTACACCAATAAAAAATAATACTCTTGTTCCAAGTTTCATCTTTTGCATTCACTCCTTAAAATTTCCTTTTACACAAATGATTATATATTACACAAACTTTTATATCAACTGCATTTGTTTTTTTACCTACACATCCGGATAATTCACATATCCCTGCATCCAAATCACACCTTTAAAACGTCTGCCCACCGCCGGCTCTCCGTATAAATCCTCCTTGTTGATACATACATCAAAGAGCAAATCATTAGCAGATACCGTCATAATGTAACATTCTTCTCCGGTAAAAGAATTCCGAATTTGGCGGCAATCTTTTATTTCACCCAGCACGGAATACTGGTCACACTCCACACCATAGGGCATAAAAAATGTATCCACCAGAGAGTAAATATCCTCGGTATAAATTCGCTTAGAAATATTCGAGTACATGTCCATATCATCAAGCGTCAGTGTTTCAATAGCTTCCTCATCACCCTGTCTTGCCTTGGTAAGCAAGGCATTTCTCTTGGTGATGACCTTTCGCACCTTCGCCTCATCTTCTTGATGTTTCTCGATAGGCATCATAATTCTGCCCTGACAGGAAAGTGCACTCAACGAAAGCGTATATGGCGTACCATAAAAACGACCGCTGTTCTTTAATTTTAAACTTGTAATCATATTTTGAAGAAAAAAGATTAAAATCACTCCGACTTTTACGTCATCGCATACGCCAGCATAAGATTCCTTCTCTGCGTGTCGCTCAATCGTGATTTCTTCCACGGAACTGATTACCTTAGACCTTAAATACGGAAAATAGTATCTGGCGCCGGAGTTCTCCAAATCCTCAAAGTCTTCGAACTCACCCCGGACACAAATTCCGATATCGTCGGCAAAATCCTTACAATATTCGCCCAACATACTTTTATCGTCCGTAGAAATATAATTTTTTTCATCTGCCTCGGAAATGACTCCTTTCAGAAGCTCTTCCATCTCTTTATAGGTTTTATATTTGCTAAAACCGATAGCGCGCAAGTATTTGTGCAAGAATTTCACCTCTTTTCTGATACATTTATAACTTATCTTTTTTATCAAAAAGAAGATATCACATCTTAAATAACTCTCTATTAAAAATTTTATCTATAAAAAACATAATTTCTTACAAAGACAGGAGTAGGTTTTATATATTTCCTTAAGAACCTTATGAACTGCGTCGGCGCTTAACGAATGCAGACATAGTCTGTATGAGTTTAGCATCCGCTACGTTGTTCATAGAGCGAGAGCGTGTTCGCAAGGAATTATATAAAACCTACTCCGTCCCATTATAAAAATTATCTAATTTCGCTCTTTCCACCCATATAAGGTCTCAATGCCTCAGGAATACGAACGGAACCGTCTTCCTGATAGTTATTCTCCAAGAATGCAATAAGTGCACGGGGTGTAGCCAATACAGTATTGTTTAAGGTATGCACATAGTAAGTACCGTTTTCACCCTTGGTACGAATTTTCAAACGTCTTGCCTGCGCATCACCTAAAGTTGAGCAAGAACCAACCTCAAAATATTTCTGCTGTCTGGGGCTCCATGCTTCCACGTCGCAGGATTTTACTTTTAAGTCAGCTAAGTCACCGCTACAGCATTCCAAAGTACGAACGGGAATGTCTAAACTGCGGAAAAATTCTACCGAGTACTGCCACATCTTGTTGTACCAATCCATGGAATCTTCGGGTTTACATAAAACTACCATTTCCTGCTTTTCAAACTGATGCACACGATATACACCACGCTCTTCCATACCATGAGCGCCTACTTCCTTACGGAAACAGGGTGAGTATGAGGTCATGGCAATGGGTAACTGGCTTTCTTCCACGATTTCGCCCTGGAATTTGCCAATCATGGAGTGCTCGGAAGTACCGATTAAGAATAAGTCTTCACCCTCAATTTTATACATCATTGCTTCCATTTCCGCAAAACTCATAACGCCGTTTACCACGTCACTACGAATCATAAAAGGCGGAATGCAATAGGTAAATCCTTTATCAATCATAAAATCTCTGGCATAGCTAATCATAGCTGAGTGAATTCTTGCAGCATCGCCCATTAAGTAGTAGAAACCTTCACCACTGGTTCTTCCTGCAGCCTTCTTGTCCAAACCATTCATACTATTAATAATATCTGCATGGAAAGGAACTTCGTATTCCGGAACAACGGGATCGCCGTACTTCTGGATTTCAACATTTTCGGAGTCATCCTTACCGATGGGAACACTTTCATCAATGATATTAGGAATTACCATCATGATTTTGGTAGTTTTTTCTTCCAGCTCTTTCTGCTTTGCTTCAAGCTCTGTTAAACGCTGTGCACCTTCGGCAACCTGCTTTTTTACTTCTTCAGCTTCTTCTTTTTTACCCTGAGCCATTAACGCACCGATTTGCTTCGCAATTTTATTTTTATTTGCTTTGATATCATCAACTTCCTGCTGTGTTTTTCTTCTTTCAGCATCAAGTTCAATTACCTCATCCACCAATGCAATCTTCTCATCCTGGAATTTCTTTCGGATATTCTCTTTTACCAATTCCGGATTTTCTCTCAAAAACTTAATATCAATCATGACTTCCTCCATTTTAGGCTCTTGCCTTATTTTATTATTATCTTCTTTGCTGTTTTTATTTTATAAAAAACAATTTAGCAATATATTTTTGAAAAGGTCTAAAAGAATTTCAAAACCTACTCTTCGTTCATTGCCTTCTCTAATGCATATCTTTCTTCATTGCCCAAGGCTACATCACTTTCACCATTTTTGATTTTTTTGGTGTAAGAATAGCAACCATCACTGCTATGTACTGAATTCAGAACAAAACCATCGTTTTCTTCATCCAACATAACAAGACAAAAACTCAGCTTTCCGCCCATCTCCTTAAATGCATCATATTTTACGATAGCACATTTCTGGAAGGTTGTTTTATGTTTTTTATACAAGTCTTTAATTTGTCTGGAATGAGCATCCGATGTTTTCTTTAAAATATCATGTGTCTCACACAATTGCATAATCTGATTTTCTAAAGATTTGGCATTTTTACCCTGCAAAAACTTATCGTATTTTTGACGAAGTTTTTTATTCTGATTTATTTGAATAATTACCAGAACAGCTAAGGCAATAATACATACCAACATAAAAATGAAAATATAAGCAATGTCCAAATTTCCCAGGCCCATTGACTCAAATAATTTACTGTTCATAAGTTCTCTCCCCGTTTGTACTTTATACTTGTATTTTGAAAATTCGTACATATTTATATTAAATTACTTTTGTAATTTTTATATAATAACCTACAATACGTGGCATACATTTTAAAATACATCATATATATTGTTATTTCATAATAATATCTATCAAACGATCTAATTCCTCGTGAGAGAAGAATTCCACTTCAATCTTCCCTGCACCATTTTCTTTTGCTACGATGCTGACTTTGGTACTGAGTTTTCCTTTTAATGTTTCTTCGATTTCCTGATAGATTGCGGTGAGCTGCTTTTCTTTGCTCTTTTTCTGTACCTTTGTTTTTCCTAAATTTTTAACTAATTTTTCTATGTCACGTACAGATAATTTTTCATCGAATACTTTCTGAGCTAAGATGTATTGTTGCTCCGGATCTTCAATTGCAAGTAAAGCTCTGGCATGTCCGGTAGTAATCATTTCATCAATCACCATCTGCTGCACTTCATCGGATAATTTCAACAAACGCATAGAATTGGTAACCGCAGTACGACTCTTGGATACACGTTCTGCTACTTCATCCTGCTTTAAATTAAATTCCGTTAAAAGTCTTTTATATGCTTGTGCTTCTTCGATAGGATTTAAATCTTCACGCTGAATATTTTCAATTAATGCAATTTCTACAATTTCCTGTTCCGTTAAGTTACGAATGATAACCGGCACTTCTTTTAAACCGGCAATATTAGCTGCTCTCCAACGACGTTCACCTGCGATAATTTCATAATAATCATCTCTTTCCTGTACAAGAATAGGTTGAAGAACGCCAAATTGCTTAATGGATTCTGCCAACTCCTGTAATGCATCTTCATCAAAGTTTTTACGGGGCTGCTCACGATTAGGTTCCACTTTTGAAATTTTTACGTTTACAACGCCATCTTTATCAGCAACCTTCGTAGGTTTTTCTACTGTTTTAGTAACTCCACCACTGGGAATTAATGCATCAAGACCTTTTCCGATTCTTGCCTTTTTTCCTGCTTCTTTACTCTGTCCGCCTAATGCCATTCTTTTTTCCTCCTCTTACGCAACCCTTCCCCCGGGTATATGTTTACTCTTGTCTAAATTATTTATACTTGAACTGGTTTCTCTTATTTCTTCATTATTTAATAAGATGATTTTTATCGATTTGCCTGTATAATTTCCTGTGCCAAACCAAGGTAACTTAAGGAACCTGCTGATTTAGGATCATATATTGTAATGGGTTGTCCAAAACTGGGAGCCTCCGCTAACCTGATATTTCTTGGTATTACGGTTTCAAAAATCTTTTCATCCAAGTTATCTTTTACATTTTCTACAACTTCCGCGGATAAATTTGTTCTTGAATCATACATGGTAAAGACAACGCCTTCCATTTCTAATTCTTCATTTAGTCTTGATTTTACCAAGTTAATTGTATGAATTAATTGACTCAAACCTTCCAAAGCATAGTACTCACACTGAATCGGAACTAAAACACTATCAGCCGCAGACATTGCATTAACAGTTAACATACTGAGAGAAGGCGGACAATCAATCAGAATAAAATCATATTTATCCTTTATCCAGTCTAATTCATTCTTTAAAATATATTCTTTATTCTCAACATCAATGGTTTCTATCTCTATTGCTGCAAGATTAACATTGGTAGGAAGCATATCCAAATTCGGAATTACATCTGAAATAATGCATTCTTGAATAGAACATTCTCCTAACATTAACTCATAAACTGTATTTTCTAATTCATTTTTCTCAACACCAAATCCACTGGTTGCATTTCCCTGAGGATCCGTATCTATTATTAATACTTTTTTTCCTTGTGCAGCCAGTGCTGCTGAAAGATTAATTGATGTGGTGGTTTTTCCTACTCCACCTTTTTGATTTGCAATTGCAATTATTTTTCCCATATTACACTCCATTTCTTAATAGGATTTCTTTTTTCTCTCTTTTCCCAGCTATGAGATTATACCACTAAATGAAAATATTATCCATATGAAAAATCTTTTTTTCTATAAGAAAATTTTTATTTTTTATCCTCAATTTCCTATATATTGTGGTAGTGGATTTGTGGATAAAAGGGGTATAAATATTAAATATGGAATGTTTCACGATATTTAGTAAAATGTTTCACATTTTTTAGACTATATATTGATAAAATGTTTCACGTGAAACATAATATCTTGTGTTTGTAGGAAATAGCATGTTTAATGTTTCACGTGAAACATTAAACATATCATTATGTGGATAACAAATCATATAAAAGTAAAATAAACACAAGATATTGATAAAATATAAAATTCAATCTATCATAAATCAATATAATGATTTTTTATTGCATAGATAGCAGCCTGAGTTCGATCGTTAACACTTAGTTTTCTATAGATATGCTCTAAATGATTCTTTACTGTTTCTTCTTTAATATGTAAAAATAAAGCTATTTCTTTATTCATCATACCGGAAATAACGCACTTTAATATTTGCAACTCTCTTTTTGTTAATGTTCGCCTTTTATTCTGTTTATTCAAATGATACTGAAAATAATATTTCTCTAATCTATGATCAATATACTGCTTCCCTTGATAAACGAATTGTATTGCAATATCTAACTCAGAAAAGCTGGTATTTTTTAAAACATATCCATCTGCACCAATATCTAAAGCAAAAGATAGATGATAATAATCATCATAACACGTTAAGAAAATTATTTTAATATGATAATATCTTTGCTTAATTTGTTCAAAAATTGTAAACCCATCTTCGCCGGGTATACGAATATCTAATAAAAGTACGTCTACTGTATTCTCGGTTTTACTTAAAAGTGATATGCATTCTTTTGCGTTATAAGCAGAAAAAACAACCGTATAGTTACGGCTGTTTTCAAAAATATAGCGAATACCATTACAAAAAATAGAATGATCATCAACAACACCAATTCGAATACTCATATCTTCTCCCTCCGGAATTATAGTATTTGTTCAAAATCTTTGGTAAGGGATAAGATATCATCCTTTAATTTTTTAAGTTCTAACTTCGCGCGCATAGGATCATTATCCATATATTTTTCTATCATATCAATTGTATGGATAAGAAAAGAAAATTTCTCAGTTGGTCCTTCTTTTAATCTTTTCATTAAAAGATTTTCTTTCTGTTCATACTCTTTTATGATAGCATCTGTTCTTTCTTTTAAAATTCTTTTTTCTTCCTCAAAAGAATCTCTGGAATCGGAAACTTCTTTCAATATAGCTTTATTACTCTCTAAAATGGCAATAGTAGAATCTAATCTTTTAATTCTCTCTTCACTGCTTTTTTTAATGTCTTCAAGATTAGAAAGTTCATCTTTTTTCTTTTGCGTATCAGAGAAGTCAATTACCTTTCCGGTATCATATAGACCATCCGAAACAGAGCTTGTATTTTTAGAAATTACTCCTCGAGGTGAAAATACAAAAGCATCACTATTTTGATGAGTAGATAAATAAGAAAGATATTTTTCTGCTTCTTTCATATCATTTGTAATTTGCTCTAAACTTTTCTTTTCTCTGTCCAGTTCTTCACAATAACTTAAATACAATTCTTTCACGGAATCATAAACGGAACTAACTTCAGTAAGGAAAATTTTCTGTTCTTCCATAATACCCCCTGTAAAAAAACAACACAATAGTCTCACATTTTTATCGAAATAATACTTAATTTTTTAATCAACACAACGGTTCCTTTGCAGGCAGACCTGCTTTTCTCGGATATTTCTTCGGTGTGCTTTTCTCTTTCTGTATTACAAGTAAATTACGATATATATCCGAATTAGGTAAATGAAAATCAATTTGTTGTTTAATATTTCCACCTAAAATTGTAATTGAATTACCGGCAAGTGACATTTCATCTGCCAATCGCTCTGATTTATACGAAATAAAATTTCCACCAATTTTAACAAAAGGAAGACAATATTCAGAAAGAGTAGAAAGATTAGCTACTGCTCTGGATACAGCAAAATCATAGCTTTCTCTATGTTGTTGATTTTTTGCTAAATCTTCTGCTCGGGAATGTATTGTTTTTATATTTGTAAGTTCAATCGTCATAATTACTTCATTTAAAAAATTAATTCTTTTATTTAAAGAATCCATTAAAGTAAATTGTGCCTTCGGAAAAAGAATTGCCAAAGGAATACCCGGAAAACCTGCACCGGTTCCTACATCAATCATAGTAAAATGCTTTTCTGATATATTTTTGGAAAGCATAACTTTATCTTCAGAAATATCTTTTATATTTTTCAAATATTGTACAAAAGATAAACTGTCCAAAAAATGTTTTTTCAATACTTCATCAAATTCCGTAATAGCAGTTAAATTCATAAAAGAATTCCACTCTACCAGCAATTCATAAAATTTCAGAAACTGTTCATCCTGTTTCTCTGTAAGAACAATTCCCCATTCGGACAAATCCTTATGAAATTGTGTCAGATCGGATGTATTCATTATAAACCTCACTTTTATATATTATCTCAAAAAACAAATTTATTCTGAATCTGTAATTAAACACATTATTTAAAGGAATAGTAAAAATAACTCCATTTGCTATAATCAAACCTTACTTCCGATTCAACTGCTCTAAATAAATCAACAGCACGGAAACATCTGCAGGTGAAACACCACTGATTCTGGATGCCTGTCCGATAGAAATCGGCTTGAACATTTTTAACTTCTGGCGAGCCTCCAAACGAAGACTTGAAATATCATCATAATCAATGTCTGCAGGAATACGACGTTTCTCAGTTTTCTTAAACTGTTCTACCTGTCGAAGCTGACGTTCAATATAACCTTCATATTTAATATTAATCAAAACCTGCTCAATAACTTCTTCCGGTAAAGGTTCACGTTCTTTATCAATTTCAGCCAGACACTCATAATCAAGTTCCGGTCTGCAGATTAACTCCGCCAAAGATGCAGCAGTACGTAAGCCGGCAGAACCATGGGCCTCTAAGAAAGCTTGGACTTCCTTGTTGCCACCCACCTTCGTTTCTTTCAAGCGGGCAACTTCCGCTGCAATTAATTTCTCTTTTTCAAGTACGTGATTGTATTGTTCATCTGAAATGAGTCCTACCTGATGCCCGAATTTGCGAAGTCGTAAGTCCGCATTATCCTGACGAAGTAAAAGTCGATACTCCGCGCGGGAAGTCATCATTCGATAGGGTTCACGATTATCCTTGGTTACCAGATCATCAATCAAAACTCCGATGTAAGCTTCACTTCGATCCAGAATCAAAGGCTCTTCGCCTTTTAAGGAAAGACAAGCATTGATACCTGCAATTAAGCCCTGGGCTGCAGCTTCTTCATAACCGCTGCTTCCGTTAAACTGTCCTGCAGAGAATAATTTACCTACATTTTTAATTTCAAGTGAAGGCGTCAACTCGCCGGACTCCAAGCAATCATATTCAATCGCATACGCATTACGCACAATGCGACAATTCTCCATACCGGGAACTGTTCGATACATGGCAAGCTGGACATCCTCGGGAAGAGAAGAAGACATACCGCCAACATACATTTCGTTGGTATAAAGTCCTTCCGGCTCAATGAAAACCTGATGTCTTTCCTTATCCGCAAATTTTACAACCTTATCTTCAATGGACGGACAGTATCTGGGTCCGGTCCCTTCAATGATTCCGGCATATATGGGCGAACGATCCAAATTACCACGAATGATTTCGTGAGTTTTTTCGTTAGTATAAGTTAAGTAACAGCTAACTTGTTCTTTCTGAATATCCGCAGGATTGGTTGAGAATGAAAAAGGAATAATCTTTTCATCACCCACCTGTTCTTCCATTTTACTGAAATCCAAACTTCTTTTATCCATACGGGCAGGGGTACCTGTTTTAAATCGACGAAGCTTCACGCCAAGTTTCTCCAAAGACTCCGTCAGATGATTCGCTGCCTGCAAACCATTTGGTCCGGTATATGTAATGGATTCACCACACAAACAACGGGCCTTCAAATAAGTACCGGTACAAAGAATCACTGCCTTACATTCATAAATCGTACCCGTAAAAATTCTCACACCGCAAACCACAGGTTTTCCGTCTGCACCTTCTTCTATAAGAATTTCGCAAACTTCACCCTGCTTAATTGTTAAGTTTTCCTGATTTTCCAGAATCTGTCGCATGCTTCTGGTGTAATCCGCCTTATCAGCCTGGGCACGAAGAGAGTGCACCGCGGGACCTTTCGACACATTAAGCATTTTAGACTGGATAAAAGTTTTATCAATATTTTTACCCATCTCACCACCCAGGGCATCCAACTCGCGAACCAAATGACCTTTGGAAGTTCCGCCGATATTCGGATTACAGGGCATAAGTGCAATACTTTCCACACTCACCGTAAAAATTGTTGTATCAAATCCAAGTCGTGCGCACACCAAAGCGGCCTCGCAACCTGCGTGACCTGCACCAACGACACATATGTCAGTTTTAATTCTTGCTTCCGGCATTTTATTTTCCTTCTTACTGATTAAAATTTTTTTATCAAAGATTCTTAAACTTAGCGTATGCTCTGTCATATGCATTCAAAGCATTATGAAATCTGGTTCTTATATCACTCCAGCCGCGGTAACCAGAATTATCATTTGAAGTGCACTCAAAATCCATTAGTTTTAGCATGATATTATGCATTCTATCTTTTAAATCCGTTTTAGCACAGATTAAATAACATCCGCCGTCTTCCTGCGGATTTGTTCTGCCGGCCATACTTTCAATAATAAGGATTTTTTGTTTTTTATCTAAATGATATAGCTGTTCCATAATATCGAGCAGTTTCGAACAATTCTGTTCAACATTCGTTTTTGTTTCCTTAATGATATTTAAAACATTATCATGTTGAAGCCATATTTTATCGGGATCATCAAATATATGCTCAAAAAAATCCTGAATCATTTCCTGTCTCCATTGTTCTTTCTGCATATTATCAATTCCCAGTTTTTCAAATTCATGATAATTCTAATCTTCATCATGCCACATATGATAACTATGTCCGTGAAATCTTTTAAAAAAAATTTCCGCTTCTTTTAGATTCATTAAAATACTCCGTATTAATAAAATGTTATTTATATAGAAATATAATAAACTATTTCAATTTATTTTAAATACTCAAATAATTCCTCGCATCGTTCCATGGTCATATCTGCTAAAGTATCATAATATGCAACCGACGCTCCGCTTCCGCCTTCCCATTCATCAGCATTTGCCTGGGCCTGTTCCTCTTTTTCCTTAATCCACTCACGCTGCTCATTTAATAATTTATCATACTCTTCGCCTTCTACTTCATAACGTACAATATCCCACAAAATATTCAAGCATTCGTCTGCAATTTCATATCGGCGACTGGCATTATCCACCATTTCCATAGTTGTATAGGCTTCCTGCAAAAGTTCAGTATAGTAATCATAAGATTCTTTGTAACTATTATAATACATTGTAGCTTCATCCAAAGCAGAAAGTCTTTCATAGGAGCAGATTCCATAGCCGTTTTCTTCATCTACAATAATGAGCATGGTTAAGACAGTATCACTTTTATTGGAATATTGAATCCATGATAAAACATCCTCGGATAAAATATTAAGAGGAGCTCCCGGTAAATACACTTTAAAAGTATCATTTCCACCCAGACAATAAGCATCTGTATAGATATAATATGTGCCATCTGATATCTCTTCTGTTCCGGGGACTTCTTTATAAATAATTTCCCGCATTGTCATTTCATAAGAATACTCATCAATTTTTTTCAGATTCTCAAAATAGCCGGAATAATTACTGCTGTAAAAAGTTCCGTCCGGATAATCCTCTCCTGTAACACCCATGTCAGAATCATGAAATGTACCTTTAAAAAAGCCATCACGCTCGATAATAAATTCTTCACCCCAGCCGCCTGCACCACTGGAGAAATAATATGAATATTGAGAAAGTGTATCAAAAGTGAGATTTTCAATTGTTTCGTAGTTTAGTTCTTCATAACTATCTTCTTTTATTTCACTGCTTACTTCAGTTTCATTCTCCTCCACTATTTCACTGCTTATCTCAAATTCGACTTCTATATTTTCTTCTTTTGCTTCCGCATTTATAACAATTTCAATATCTTCTTCGATTTCACTATTTTCCTGCAAAATCAAATCTGTATTCATATTTTCTTCTGAATTTTCAGGAACATTATTACATGCTGCCATTACACAAACACTTAATGCTACCAATATGGTCAAATACATTTTTCTTTTCATAAAAACCTCCTTTTACTTGCCCATACAGAACTTCGAGAAAATTTCATTCACCAAATCTTCGCCCACTTCTTCACCAATGATTTCACCAAGACAAGCATAAGCATTCATCAAATCAATGGAATAAAAATCTTCCGGCATATCATCAATAAGACTTTGCTGTACCATCTTCATACTTTGAAGGGCAGAAGATAAAGCCTCCTTTTGGCGAAGTGACGATATTGTCACTTCATCATCAAAGGAAATCTGACCACTGAAGAATTTCTCTTTGATTAAAGATGTAAAAGCATCCAATCCCTCTTTTTCTTTAGCGGAAATAGTAAGGAAATTCGGTACTTCTCCGGTTATTTTCTTAATATCCTCTTCATTTACCACAACATCCAAATCCGATTTATTTAATAAAATAATCGTTTTAGACATGTCCAACAAATCAATAATTTCTCTATCATTCTTATCTAAACTGACAGAACTGTCAATTATATAAACCATCAAATCTGCTTTTTCCAAAGCTTCTTTGGCCTTATTTACACCAATTTTTTCAACCACATCTTCCGTATCACGAATTCCGGCAGTATCAATTAAATTCAATGTCATACCGTCCAAGTACACTGACTCTTCCAAAGTATCTCTTGTAGTACCAGCAATATCCGTAACAATTGCACGGTCCTCGCCCAACAATAAATTTAAGAATGAAGATTTCCCTGCATTAGGCTTACCTACGATAACCGTATTAATACCTTCCTTAATCAATCTGCCGTTATCCGCAGAATTTAAGAGTTTCTCAATTTCTTTTATAATATTTACAGATTTCCCGGATAATCTCTCGTGAAAACCATCTAAACTGATATGTTCAGGATCATCAAGCGCAGACTCGATAAAAGCAATTTCATAAATGATATCTTCCCGCAAAGCCTTGATTTTACGATACAAATCACCTTTTAAGTGAGTCATGGAATTCTTACGGGCAGCCTCATTTTTGGACTGAATCAAATCCATGATTGCTTCCGCCTTGGTTAAGTCAATTCGCCCATTCAAAAAAGCCCGCTTCGTAAATTCACCGGGTTCGGATAATCTGGCGCCATTTTTAAGAACCGTCTGTAAAATACGATTCATTACATATACACCGCCATGACAGTCAATTTCTACAGTATCTTCCATTGTAAAAGAATTCGGCGCCTTCATCAGAAGCACCATAACTTCATCTATAATTTCATCCCCATCATAAATGTGGCCATAGTGCACTGTATGGCTTGCCATTTCCAATATGGACTTCCCACTTTTTGCTTTAAAAATGCGATTCGCAACTTCAAAAGCTTCTTCACCGGAAATTCGAATGATACCGATTCCTGAAGGCGAAAGGGCAGTTGCAATTGCAGCAATTGTATCTGTAATCATGATATTTTTCCTTTAAACCACACTATCCTCATTATACTATTTTCTATTATTGCACATATTTTTCTATTTTCCTACCAAAAAAATTATGATTTGCATTTTTTTTATTAAAATATATAATAAAAACATAATTACATATTTCAAATAAATAATCTGAAATCATCAAAATTTTAGAAATTATATATGGAGTTTATCTATGAAAGAAATAAAATTATATAAAAAAATATGTATCCTTCTCATTCCCATTCTTTTTTGGATTCTGTTTTTTCTGTTAGAATATGCATCATGTTATATTGAAAATGATGTATTAGATAAAATTTTTACATATATACCTCTTTTTCGGTATTTTTCCTGCATAATAATTATTCCGACAACCTACGCATTTTTAAATTGGATGTTAGCAAAAAATATAAAAGAAGCTTTACTTTTTTACATTATTTCTTACATTGCTCAGGTTTTAGGTTTCTTTCTTGAAGGTTTTTCTTACTATAATTTTATATCCGGTGACAATGTTACCTACGTACTTGCTTTCGGAGTTACGGAATTATTAGCTATCATTCTTGGAATTGTATATCTTTTTGCAATAATATTTTACATTATTGCATATTTAATCGATAAAATCCCGGAACGCTAATAACTAATCGTATAGCTTTATAATAAATAAGGCAGATATTTTATATTCCAACAGAACGCGCTCTCGCTCGGTTGTCTACGTAGCAGTACTAAATTCGCAAGGAAATATCCTTGCTCATTAAGTGCTGACGTATACAAACGGTTCTTTATGGAATGATAAAATATCTGCCGTTTCACTCACTAAAGACCAATCATTATCGTCCCTACTTCTTCAAAGAAACAACAACCTTTCTGTAAGGCTCTTCACCTTCACTGTGAGTTGTTACATACTTATCATTCTGAAGTGCAGAGTGAATAATTCTTCTCTCATAAGGATTCATAGGTTCTAAAGTTACACTTCTCTTTGTTCTCTTTACTTTAAATGCAATATTTTTTGCAAGATTTTCAAGTGTTAACTTTCTTCTTTCACGATAATTTTCAGTATCAACTTTTACACGAATGTATTCAGATGTTCCTTTATTTACTACCAAAGATACAAGATATTGTAAAGAATCAAGAGTCTGTCCTCTCTTACCAATCAATACACCCATATCTTCACCATTTAAAACAACTTCCAAAGTTTTTTCTTCTTCAGAATATGTAGCTTCTACAGTCGCAGGAATATTCATTGAAGCTAAAACATCTTTTAAGAAATTTTTTGCCTTATCTTCAACACTTTCTTCTTTTACAAGCACGCGAGCTTTGATAACTGCGGGCTTTGCGTTGAATCCCAAAAATCCGGATGAACCTTCTTCTACTACTTCATATTCAAGACTGTCACTTGCAACTGTAAAATGCTGACATGCATTTGTAATTGCATCCTGGACAGTTTTTGCACTAAACTCCATGAATTCCATAAATAACCTCCTAACTTAATACCTATAAAAATTATTTGTTATTTTTCTCGTTATACTGTTTTACCATATTTGCCTTAGCAGCAAGACTGCCGGGCTTCGCATTTTTATTACTGCTATTATAATATTCTGTTGACTTTTTAATGTCTTCTTTTTTCTGTTCTGCAGTTCTGACAGGAGTTCTGGGCTCAACATTACGAGTATTATTTCTTACTCTTTCATTAAGACCTTCCACAAGAGCACCTTGTTTTTTCATTTTTTCACGATATTTTTCAGTATTTTTTGCAATTACTGCATCAACATCGATACTGTCAAAATACTTATTAATCGCAATCATCTGAATCATTCTTACAACTGCACCGGCAACCCAGTAAAGTCCCATACCTGCAGGTAATGTAAAACAGAAGAATGCTGACATAAGAGGCATCATGGTATTCATTGTTTTTATTGATGCCATCATAGGATTATCTTCCTGAGAATTGTTGCTGTTATTAGCCTGTGTAGATGATATTTTAACAGACAACCACTGTGTTAAAGCGGATAAAAGAGGAATTGCCACAGCTCCAATAATTAAAAGCCAATTTCTTTCATCTGCAATCCATTCCATTTTGATGGTTTCCCAAGGTGAATATCCTATATTTAAACCAAGGAAATTGTTATATACATCTAACTGACCTAAAGTTCCGTTAATTTCATTTCCCAATTCAGGATATTTTTCAATCAAAGCAGTCCAATCTGCATTACTTGCTCTGTTTAAAACATCAATATACGTATTCTGTACATATTCCGTCGTACCTGCAAGATAAGCTTCATTGTTAAACTGTTTTTTAAAGGCAGCCGCACTGGATAAAGACTGAATAAATTCTGAACTTCCCTGCTTTGCAATTAATGTATCAACCAAAGGGAAAAATGCTTCTTTTACCTTTGATACGTAAGCGGGAATGGAATAAATTACACGATATAATGCAAAAAGAATCGGCATCTGATTCAATAACTGTAAACAGCTACCACTGGGAGAAACTCCATATTTTGCATAAACTTCTTTTGTTTCTGCCTGCATTTTCATCATGGAATCATTATCTTGTTTTCCTTGATATTTTTTCTGAATTGCCTGAATTTCAGGATTCATAATGGCAGAAAACTTAGAAAACTTCTGTTGTTTAATTGTTAATGGTAACATTAACAGATAAATTACAATAGTAAAAAGGATAATTGCTACACCAATATTAGGCATACTTAATTTATCCAGTAACCAAAAAATTCCTTCCATTATATAGCCCAATAATTTAGATACCGGTCCTATAATAAAAGAAGAATTTTGTGTTAATAAAAGTCCTGTCACTTTCTTACCTCCATTTTTTAAGGCACAGGATCATATCCTCCCTTAGAAAAAGGGTTACACCTTAAAATTCTCCACGCTGCCAAAAGAGATCCTTTTATAGCACCATATTTCTCAATTGCTTCCAAACCATATTGAGAACAGCATGGTGTATAAGGACAACATGTTGACTTAAGTGGAGATAAATATTTCATATAAAATTTAATGATAGCAATCAATATTTTTTTCATATTAAATTACCATACTGCTTCATAATACTTTTAGAATAAGTAAAATTTGTGAATTTTATTCCAAATTTTCCATTTTTTTACTATGAAGCTTCCAAAGATGTAATAATGCACTTTCCGCCTCCTGATATGTGAAGTCGGCAGCATTGTTTCTTGCAATGACTACTATATCTAAACCACTATTAAATACATTTTCCTGTAGTCTGTAACTTTCTTTGATGAGTCTTTTTACGCGGTGCCTTACCACGCTGTTACCCACCTTTTTACTCACGGATATTCCAAGTCTGTTTTCACTGAGTTGATTTTTCGACACATACATTACTAAATATTTGTTGGCATAGGATCTGCCGCTCTTGAAAACCTTCTGAAAATCCCTGTTGCTTCTAAGTGAATTCGTAAATTCCATACAATTCTCCTATAAAGGAAAAAAAAGGCCACAAAACTGCGGCCTATGCTGATAACTGCTTTCTTCCTTTTGCTCTTCTGGCAGCTAAAACTTTTCTTCCGCCGGGAGTGCTCATTCTTGCTCTAAAGCCGTGAACTTTTGATCTCTGTCTTTTCTTAGGCTGAAATGTCATTTTCATAATCTAACACCTCCTTTACTTATGTCGAAACATCATTTGCAATTATATAGGAAGAAACTGCCCTAGTCAAGGAAAAAATCACATTTTATGTAAAATAAAAATATGCTCAATTTTTTATAAATTTTTTTTATTTTTATGAAAAACAACATCTTGTCTTTTTAATTTTATACACATACAAAATGTAGAAAAGTGGTTACAAATAAAAAATTAACATAATTTAATCCACAAAATGCGAATTACTTGTGGATAACTTTTATTAAAATATGGATAATTTATTTTTTTTAATTAAAATAAACACTTTTTGGCTAAATATTGGTGTTAATAAC
>JAZNRC010000024.1:0-54865 GCA_045590555.1 Lachnospiraceae bacterium
ATCATTTTGCTTATAATTTCATTCTAGCACACTAATCTTATTTATTCCATGATATCATTTACCTACAACAAATGCCGCAGATTCCTCTGCGGCATTCCTAAAATACATATTCAAATCATTCTGATAACAAATTGATAACACTTTTTTGCAACCAATTTGCAGCCACGCCTCCCAAAAATCCAGTGTTTTCGGGCATTTCTAGCGTTTTTCTCCTATTCCCACTCGATTGTGGCTATAGGCTTCGGACTCATGTCATAACATACTCTACAAACTCCATCAACCTCGCTCAAAATACGATTTGTAATCTTTTCTAAAATATCCCAGTCAATGCGGGGCACGGTACAGTGCATAGCATCTACTGTGTTTACGGCACGAATGATTACAGGCCAGTAATCAAGACGCTTGCCGTCTTTTACACCGGTAGAGGTGATATCAGGAACGACCGTGAAGAACTGCCAGATTTCCTTATCTAAGCCTGCTTTTATGAATTCTTCGCGAAGGATTGCATCTGATTCACGAAGTGCGTGTAAACGGTCTCTTGTGATAGCACCGGTACAACGAACACCAAGTCCGGGGCCGGGGAACGGCTGACGGTCAACCATTTCTGCAGGAAGGCCAAGTGCCTTACCTACTACACGAACTTCGTCCTTGAAGAGTAATTTAACAGGTTCTACAAGGCCTTCAAACTTGAAGTCTTCAGGAAGTCCGCCTACGTTGTGATGTGCCTTAACACCGTCTGATTCCAAGATGTCGGGATAAATGGTTCCCTGTGCAAGGAAAGAAATGCCTTCCACTTTGCCGGATTCTTCTTCGAATACACGAACGAATTCTTCACCGATGATTTTACGTTTCTTTTCGGGTTCAGCAACGCCTGCAAGCTTGTCCAAGAAGCGGTCTGTTGCATCGATATAAATAAGGTTTGCGTCAAGCTGATTGCGGAATACTTCGATTACCTGCTCGCTTTCGCCCTTACGCATTAAACCATGGTTTACGTGTACACATACCAGCTGCTTGCCGATAGCCTTAATTAAAAGTGCGGCAACTACGGAGCTGTCTACACCGCCTGAGAGTGCTAATAAAACTTTCTTGTCGCCAACCTGTGCACGCACAGCAGCAACCTGTTCTTCAATGAACTTGTCTGCCAAAGCAGGAGTTGTGATACGTTCCATTGTATCAGGTCTCTTGTTTGAATCCATGGTTTTTCCTCCTAAAATCATATAAGATTGTTTTTTGACAAAACTTATTATAATCAGTTCATTATCAGAAATCAATTTTTTTTTATAAAAAACCAAAAATTTCTTTTATTTTAATAATTCGTCCGAAAGACGAATAATCTCCGGTGCTATCCGTTCCCTTTCATGCTTGGTTACCGCCTGATACGCAGGATACGCCAGGCACACGCCAATCATCCCCACAATGCCAATTACAATGCCCGGCACCATAACGCTTGCCATTCCAAGTTTCGCACCGATGTCTGTCATCACAAGACTCATCCCTGCGCCCATAATCAAAGCACCGATGATACCAATCACCAAAGACACTACCGTCCCCTTGCGGTACACGCTTGCGTCCAGACGTCGAAGTTGCGCCATTTTATCTTCTTCCTTGGGAAGGTACTTCTTTCGTATATCATTGATTTCATTCTGCTCTTTGGCAGAGTAGGTATATTGAAATCCTTTTTCGTCCATTTTGTTACTCCTCTATTTTACATCTTTGATCTTCTTAATTTGCTTGTTCGCCACAATAACCATATAAATCGCCATACCGAGAATCAATATCGTAACGCCCGCGCCGGTAGCTCCGGTCATAATCAAGCGGAACTGTTCGTCATTGCCGGTACTAAAAGTCGCAAGCATAGCTTTCTCAAGCGTCAGCATGGAAACCAACGCCGTCGCAAGCCCCAGCATTTTACCCGCCGTGTAAACCGGGCTTTTTAACTTACGGTATTTGTTAAAATCAACGACCGCCATTGTAAAAGCATAAAAGGTATACGTCGCCATGGCAATCACGGTAATCTCGTGGTGCACAAAGGCGCGCCCCTGCCACATAATGTAATACACAAACCCTGCCAGCGTTGCGTTTAACAGAAACAGCGAAATTCCGCACCAGCGGTACAGTTTCCACTCTTTCAGAAGGTTCTCACGCATAGCATGTTTGGCAGAATATTTCGCAAGCAAAAATCAAACCAATCCCAAAATACCATAATAGCCTGCCATAGAATAGAACCACACCGTGTGATGCTTATATCCGAGAGCCAACTGAAACAACGCATATGTCAAACTGATTACCACATTGCGATAAAGCGATGTGCGAATCCGCAGCCCGGCGTCGCTTTTATACTGTTCTTTGAAAGATTTTATCCGCTTATTCACCCTGATGCCTCCGCACTTTTACGGTAAAAGTACTGCCCGCGCCCGGGGTACTTTCCACGCCGATTTCGCCTTCCATAATGTCGATGACTCTTTTTACAAGGGCAAGCCCCAAGCCGTTTCCCTGGGTTGCCCTTGAAGTATCACCCTGATAAAATTTCTCGAAAATATGCGCCCCTACTTCCGGCGACATACCGCATCCCGTATCCTTGACTTTGATAACAGCAAAAGCAGCATCCGCCTCCAGACTTAAGGCAACCGTTCCGCCTTCCGGCGTAAATTTAAAAGCATTGGACAGCAGGTTGTTCCACACCAGATACAATAATTCTTCATCTGCTGTAATCATAACATCTTCTGCGATTTCAGTTTCAATCTCTATGCTTTTCTTCTCCCACACATTTTCGAACTGCAGAAGACATTCGCAAAGTTGCTCACTTAGATTATACTCTGTGGCATTGCAATAGATCTGCTGATTTTCCAGGCGATTCAATTTTAAGATATTGGTCATCATATCCGAAATACGTCTGCTGCCATCGGTAATTCCCTTGGCATATTCCAGTCTTTTATCAGCAGGCAAATCAGGGTCCTGCAGAAGTGTTCCGAAATTCTGCATTACCGAGAGCGGCGTCTTCATTTCGTGGGATACGTTTGCGATAAAATCCGTGCGCAAAGTTTCCACGCCCGACAACTCCTCCGCCATTTTATTGAAACAATCGATGATTTCGTTAAACTTCGCATCCGTGCCAAAACGGCTGATGGGCTTAATACGCACGCTAAAATCGCCCTGCATCATTTTCTCCGTCGCATCGGTAATCCGCTTCACCGGACGCTCTACCGTAATCTTTCTGCGGACCACATCAATCAACGTAAAAATAAAGCTTAACAGCACCACATTGCCGAAGGTAAGCTTTGCCGCCACGTTAATATTTTCTTCGGTCAGCGAAAGTTGCAATGTGTCCGAAAGAATTGTAACAAAAAGCATCATACAGCAAGTGGTCACAAAGGCCACCAGCGCAAAGAAAACAATATAATTATTTACGATAAAAAGCACTTTCTCATACGTATTTTTCTTTTTCACGAAATCACCACCTTATACCCAAGTCCATGTACCGTCACTATTTCAAAGTCTTTGCACATCTCAAGCTTCGCACGAAGTTTGGTCATATAAACATCCACTGTTCTGGTTCCCGATGCGGTGTCCGCATCCCAGAATTCGTCCATCAGCTGACTGCGTGTAAATGTCTTCTTGGGATAAGAAAGCATTTTATATAAAATATTAAATTCCCTTGTGGTAAGTGAGATTTCCTCTTCGCCAAGATAAGCCGTACGCTCATCCATATCCATTTTAAAATCGCCCACCGTAAGCGTTCTTGAAGTGGCAATCTTTGCCCGACGTAAAAGCGCACCGATACGCAAAAACAACTCATCCAAATCGATGGGTTTTACCATATAATCGTCTACGCCCACGCGAAAGCCCCTCTGCTTTGACGCAAAGTCGTCCCGCGCCGTCATAAAAAGAATAGGGATTTCTTCGTTCAGCGAACGCACTGTTTTGGCAAACTCAAAACCGTCTATTCCCGGCATCATAACGTCCGATACGATTAAGTCAAACACCGTATCATACATTACGTCATATGCTTCTTCAGCGCCAAGGCAACCCGTTGCCTCGTATCCGCTGTTGTTTAAAAAGGAACAAACGGTTTTATTTAAATCTCTGTCATCTTCTACCACTAAAATTTTAAACATAGGGATTCCTCCTTTTTGTCTACATCTCTAGTGTAAACGATAACATTCAAATGTTAAAGTTTTGTTTACGTTTCTTTTTTATGTAAAAGAAACCTATTCTAATTCTTACTGCATCAACTTCTCGCTGAGTTTGAGTATTTCTTCGCCGTATTTCTTCTTACGTGATGTAAGAATGCTCTTGTAGATGGGATAGTTGATGATTGCCATAATCATACCGATGACACCGATTATAATGCCGGGCACCAAAGGATTACTGATGCCGATTACACTGCCAATTTCGGTCATTACAAGGCTCATACCGCTTCCCATAATGATTGCACTAAGACTGCCGAATACGTATGCAAATACGTTTGCGGGGCGTTTCACTTTGGCATCCAACGCTTTTAATTCATCTAACTGTGTGTGCTCCTTCTCTGTGTATTCGCTTCTGATTTTCTGTACTAAAAATTCCTGATCGTTTCTGTTCATTTTTATTCTCCTCTTTTCTTTTACCTAACTACACTTTTTCTTTTCTCTGTTTTTTACTTCACATTTCCCTGTAAACGCTTCTTCGCATCTTCCACGCTCTCACCCTCTTTGGCAAAAAGCTTCTCAACGCACTTGTCGCTCACCTTGTTAAAACCATCTACAGCGCCGGTCTCTATCTTCTTGTAACCTTCCACCACACCGTTTTCGATTTTCTTGTAACCACCTACTACAGCCTCTGCAATCTTTTCGTTTGTTTCTACTAATTTAGACATATTTGTTTCTCCTTTTCTTATAAAAATGTTGTTTGTTGTGTTTCAGTTTGTAATTGCATTTTATCGGTGATTTGTTTTCGGGTTGTTTTCGAAATGTTTCAGTTTTGTTAATTTTCGCGAAAAGCACAAGCCATGCAAGGTCGGACAATATCAGCCGGTGGGTGCTTGCACACATAAGGCTGATGTTGTCTGAGCTTATAGGGCGACGCCCGTGACCGAGTATGCACTAGCATACGAGGCGCATGGTGCAAATAAAAAAGGAACCTTTCGTTTGAAAAGTTCCCTGTTGTAATTTTACTCTAATTCCTCATAGTCTTCAAACATAATTCTCACTCCGTCCTCATCGGACTCCACGTGATAATGTCCTGCATACCACTTCTCGAACTCCAGATTGTCCATAATTTGCTGTAACCACTTCTCCATGGTTTTATCCACCCCTCTTTGGTCAATGCCCGGAATAAAAGCCCATACAGGCTCGCATTCAATGGGAACCGTATGCGTCAACACATAATCCACCTGCCAGTCGCATGCGTCCAATTGCGCTTCTACATATCTCATTATCACCTCATCCGCCTGCTCGCTTTCAAACCATTGCCATCCGTTACTCAATCTGTAATATTTATCAATACTGTAGGCACCACCGATGGCAATCGCTTTTTTGCCGTTAAAATCATAGATTTCGCCATCCTTCGCAAAAATCAGATTCGGATAAGCTTCCTCTATGTACGCGATTGCACCATGCCATTCTTTCTCTTCATAATTTCCGGTTAAGTAAGGGCGCTCCTCGTGATTGCCGTGAATGCAGAATAAAGTAATCGGCAAATCCGCCAATTCATTTTTGAGATTATTATCTCTATGGTCACAGTAATAATTGATTCCTGCATCACCAAGGATAATCATAATATCATCCACCGTAGTTTCCATTCTCTCGCAAAACTCCTGAATTCTATGAAATTCTCTGTGGGTATCTCCCGTTAAATATACTGCCATATGCAATTCCCCCTTTTTATAGGCATAAAAAAGCCGACAAAAGCAATTTTATCGGCTCTAATTATTATATTCTGTTATGAAGTAGGATTTCCTTTTTACTCTTCACCATCCCCATATTCTTCATACGGAATTTCATTTTCATCCAAAAACTTCCTGAATTCCTTCGTACTTCCCCATTCCACCGTATACCCTTTCAACTTGCCGGTATAAATATCAAAGCAACCACTCACTTCGTTTACCTTAATTGTGACTTTTTTACCGTCCATACAGACCCGATCCGGCGTAACGTCAAAGGCTACGTTTTTATTGACATATACAATCTTGTTATTGAGTTTACGCGCACCTTTTACCATAAAAATCATCACAGGAATAATAAGTAAAAACGATATAATTAAGGCCGGTACTGTTATTGTATAATATTTCGGAGCTAAAACACCATTTAAAACCAAGCATGTAAACACAGTAATCGCCCATATCGCTAATGGCAACAAAACTTTAATGGCAGATTTACTATTCATCTCTGCCATCGGAATACAGGTGGTATACATAGAACCTTCCTTGTATTCGCCTTTTACATACTTTTCCTGCGAATGCTCCACAGATGCGGCTTCACCCTTCTTAATCCTTGCTTTCTTTTTCCTTTTGGGCGCAAATTCGCCCTTGCTGTATCGCAACAACGTTTTTTTATCTTTGTTACGAATTACGCTTCCCTCAATTACTCCCGCATCATACATCCCAGCCAAATACGCAGCCAACTGCTTAAAATTTCTCCAGCCATGGGGAATATCCAGAGTCTTATCATCGCCAAACTCCAATCGAATGTAATAGGTAACATTTCCCTTGCCGCTTACATCTTTGTAGCAACGCAACTTCTTTAAATCTGCACAGGTAACCGTATATTTCTTATGAAAGCCGATTCTTATGGCAAAATTCGTGCCATCCACCTTGACATAACTTAAGGACAAAATAAATCTTAAAACCGTAGGCAGACCAAAGATTCCCAACACAACCAAAGCAAGTACGCACATCCCAATTAAGGATGCCACGCCTTCCTTTCTGATGATACTCAGAACAATTAACAAGGGTGCCAACCCCACGTTAATGACACACAACAATGCCATAAAAATGGTATAACCGTAACCTCCGCTTAATTTAAATTTGCTATTCTCCATACAGTCTCCTCAGTTGCAGACCTGCCGCTGTTACCTCTGCCTAAAAACTCTTCGCCCAGCTTACCAATGAACCCAAATGCTCATTGTCTCTTACAGACTTAATAATCTGCTCTGTCATCGGCGTACCGTTTCGACGCATCTTTCCAAGAATTACTTCCTGCAATTCAGCCACATTCATTTCTTCGTAGGGCTTATTTAAATCAAGAACCGATTCACCTTTCTTGGCAAGTTCTTCTGCGCCTACTACAGTTGCTTCAGCCTTCTTCTCAACTACTTCGGCGCCTTTATCGGCACATGCTTCTACGGCTGCTGCCGCCTGTGCAGTCTCCGCTTTTACTGTTTCAACATTTGCCTGTGCTACAGCCTCAGCTTTCACTTCCGCAACTTCTTCCTTCACCGGCTGTTCCACTGCTTCAAACTCCATCTGCGCCACTTCGCATGTCTCGCCTAATTCGCAATTCACACAAGCTGCCGCAGGCACCCAGATATCGCCGGAATTTGCAGCCATATCAATGTTTAAATTACCGCCGCTTGCGTTTATTTTACGACCGGACAATGCACCGATGTATTCGCCGTCAGGTGCGGATACACATACACTGCTGCCGCTTTCATCGTTATTTACCGCCACGATTACGGTAGAGCCCTGATAACTTCTTGAGAAGGCATACTGTCTGTTGGTAAGACGCAATTCCTTGTAATCACCGAAGTTTAATTCCTTGGTGTTCTGACGGATTTTACCAAGGGCAGAAATCAACTTCACGCAGTCATTGTCTGCCGCCTTAGGACCATACACATCATAAGACATTTCGGGACGAAGGGAATCATCGCTGAACTTCTCCTTACGTCCTTCAATACCGAATTCCGATCCATAATAGATGGAAGGAATGCCGGGCAAGGTATACATCAGAATATGTACCGGCGCAAACTGTGCCTTATTACTAAGTTTTGTATAGATACGCTCTACGTCGTGATTATCCACGAAATTGTAAAGCTTTAATCCATCGGGACGATTACCGCCCATTTCATACAATCTCTTTACTGTATGGGCAATTTCAAAGAAATTATGGTCGTTGTGACCGGAATACAATGCCTTATGTAAGTGGTAGTTGGTTACGGAATGCAAAGTGCTTTCATTTGCCCAGCGAATATAGTCGCCATGGATTACTTCACCCATCAGCCAGAACTCAGGTTTTACTTCATTTGCGGTCTGGCGCAATGCCTTCATAAAATCAAAGTCCAAAACATCTGCCGCATCCAAACGAATGCCGTCCACGTCAAATTCCTGCACCCAGAAACGGATTACATCGCAGATATAATCTTTTACCGCAGGATTCTTCTGGTTTAACTTTGCAAGCAGATTATAACCGCCCCAGTTATCATAGGTAAAACCATCGTTGTATTCGTTATTGTTCCAGAAATTTACATTGCAGTACCAGTCCTTGTACTGTGAATTTTCACGATTTTCCTTAATATCCTTAAAAGCAAAAAAGTCACGACCGGTGTGATTGAATACACCGTCAAAAATAACTTTTACGCCCTGTGCGTGGCACTCAGCCACGAATTTCTTCAAAGTTTCGTTGGTTCCCAAACGGCTGTCCAACTTGCGGTAATCTGTGGTTTCATAACCGTGGCCTACGGACTCAAACAAGGGTCCGATGTAAAGTGCGTTACAACCGATACTCTTGATATGAGAGATCCAAGGAATCAACTGATTCAATCTCTCCACCGGTTCCCCGTAAGAATTCTCCTTGGGCGCCCCTGTCATACCCAAGGGATAAATGTGATAAAAAACTGCGTTGTCATACCATGCCATTTTATGATAAATCTCCTCTTTTTCTTAATTTTTCAACGTCTCTATTTTACCATAAAAGCAGTGTTCAGGCAATAAATTTCAGGCCTTGCGCCGGTCTCTCAACCGAGGATTATCAGACTACAAATGCCTTATTTTATAATATAAAAACAGCGTGCTTATCGCACGCTGTGATCTATCATTTCCTCCGATTCCTTACTGCCTCTGCCAACAGAAATTCTATCTGCCCGTTAATACTTCTGAAATCATCATCTGCCCATTTGGCAAGTTCGTTCCACAAGGAGGGAGAGAGACGCAAAAGTACCTGCTTCTTTGCCTTCTCTTTCTCTTTTAAATTCTTTTCTTTCTCGAGGATTTCCTGTTCCATAGCATGAAGCTTCTCAAGGCGTTCCTGCAAGGCCTGTTCTTTTTTCTCAATTTCCATCTCCATGCTCCTTCCTAAGTTTATTTTAGTAGATAGAACCGCTGTTTACAATAGGCTGAGCCTCTTTATTGCCACAAAGCACTACTAACAGATTGCTTACCATGGCAGCCTTACGTTCATCGTCCAAAACAACCACACCATTCTCGTCTAACTGGTCAATTGCCATTTTAACCATGCTTACTGCACCTTCTACAATCTTCTGGCGTGCTGCAATCACTGCCACTGCCTGCTGACGCTGCAACATCGCTGCCGCAATTTCTTCCGAATATGCAAGATGTGTAATGCGCACTTCCATAATCTCAAGACCCGCACCGGACACGCGTTCCTGAAGTTCTTTCTTCATCTGCTCTGCGATTTCCTGACTGCTGCCACGCAAGGTCTTCTCTTCCACGCCGTCGTCTTCCTGCAAATCATCATAAGGATAAAGACGGGCAATGTTTCGAATCGTAGAATCACACTGAATGGATAAATAGTCGCGATAATTCTCTACCGCAAAAACAGCCTGCGTAGGATTCGTCACCTTCCAGATAACAACCGCTCCGATAATAATGGGGTTACCCAAAACATCATTTACTTTCTGCTTCTCATTGTTTAATGTACAAACCTTGGTAGACACCTTTTTGCTGCCTACTGTTTTAACATACACATTACCATCTGCATTCTTAGTCACAACCTTCTCTGCACCGGGATTAAACGCTGTGGCAAAAGGATTTACAAAATAAAATCCTGCACTTTTAATCGTTCCGTAATATTTACCGAATAAGGTAAGTACAAGCGCTTCGTTAGGATTGACTACTTTAAGACCTGCAATAGAAATCATTGCGATGGTAAAAAGTACAACACCGGCAACAACAAGAATCGGATTAAACATGGCTCCCACAATAAACAGACCAATACTTACCAGTGGTGCTAAAATAATAAGCAACAACATAACCATACCTGACATGGGACGTATTTCCTTCTCCGTTACACTTGCGTTCATTTTCATTTTCTCTTCCATAAAACTCTCCTCCGTTTTATTTATTCTTTTACACAACTCCTCTTCAAGATGATATTTGTTTGATATCATTTTGATATCATAAATATATCCCAATATTTTCCGTTTGTCAACTAAAAATTTTTATTACTTTCCGGGGTGGCGATTTAGTTGCCATCCTCCCTCCTTTTTTTTAATACATTATTCCTTTATATTTTGCAGAATACGCAAAAACGCCCGGTATATTTACCGGGCATTTTTAAGGGATTTGTTTATGAGTTTGAATCCGTGCAAGGCTGTGATTCTATCACTCCTTCATCATAGGCTTTTGACGACAGGTTTTTGCAAAACGTGCATACTCCACACACACTAATATTGCACTTAATATCCAGATAACAGGTTCTAAGAAGCAAATGCCGATATAACCGCATAATGGCACGATTACAATCACGGCAGCGAACTTGCATATCAACTCTACAATACTTCCGATAACCGGAATCAGTTTTCTTCCCACACTCTGCAAACTGCTTCGAAGCACTACGAGAATGCTTAAAACATAGAAAAATGGCAGATTCGTGCGAATATAGGTCGTTGACCATTTTAAAACTTCAGGATCTTTGGTGCCGCTCAACAGTTTTACCATCACTTCACTTCCCACAACAGAACAAAGCAATGCAAAGGTACTCCACACAAAATCAATTAAAATTGCACATAAGATCCCCTTCTTTACACGCTCCATCTTACCGGCACCGAAATTCTGTCCCACAAAAGTAGATGCTGCCATGGTAATACTGCTTAAAGGAAGCATAAAAATATCGTCTATTTTTCTCGCTGCAGTATGTGCCGCAATGGTCTGCTCTCCAAGAGAGTTTACACCACGCTGCAAAGCTACGGAACCGATGGATACCACCACAATCATAAGTCCCATGGAAATACCTGTGGCAAGCAATTCTTTTACAAGGTTCCAGTCTTTTACCACGTCCTTAGGACGGAAGATGAACATAGGACATTTTTTATAAATATAGGTGATGCAAAGAATTACCGAAACAATTTGCGCAATCACTGTAGCAACTGCAGCACCTGCCACGCCAAGCGGCGTGTATTTTACAAGGATAATATCCAAAATTACATTGATAATCATTGCTACAATCAGGAAATACAAAGGTGCGCGGCTGTTTCCGATGGCGCGAAGCATTCCTGCATACATATTATAAAACATGGTCGCCACGGAAAAGGCCAAAATTATTACAAGATATCTGTAAGTATCACCAATAATGGTATTGGGAGTCTCCAAAAAATTCAGAAGCGGGCGTAACAAAAGCAGACTTCCGATGGTAAAAACTACTGAAATAATCGCCGTCAGCACAAAACTCATGGCGACGGATTTACGAATTTCATCTTCTTTATCTGCACCAAAAGCCCTCGCTATAACTACCGCAAAACCATTGGTAATACCATTGGCAAAACCAATCACCAGATTGTAAATCGGGGATACCGCACCGATGGATGCCAGAGCATTATCACCTAATACATTTCCGATTACTGCCGTGTCCACAACATTATACAATTGTTGAAAAACGTTTCCAATCAGAATTGGAAATGCAAATGTTAATATGCAACTTAAAATGGCACCATCCGTCATATTCCCGGCATTTTTTAACATATGCCTCCCTGCGTTGCTTTTCATTTTCCATCCTCCACACACGAAAACATCTTCGGGCACAAGTCCCGAAGATGTCATGTCACATTTCTTTTACCACAATGTTCCTACCACCTCAACCAAACGTGATAATACATCTCTGGTAATGGTAAGTGGTCTGCTCTTTAAATTAACTACAATACAGTCAAATCCGTTTTCCTCATACAGAATTTTGGCAACCGCAGGAAAATCCATTGTCCACGCGTGGTATTCATCACCTGCATATACCGCATTAAACTGATCCCAATCCGTAAAAGCAGGCAATGCTCTCTGCCCTAAATTATCTTCATACATCGGCAGTATTACATTAGCATTTGCTCCAAATCTGATATCCTTAGCGTCCAAAGATTCCGGCGCTCCCTTCGTGGGAATCAAAAGCTTCGCTTTCGGAAGTTCACGCATTAAATCATTCTCCAGCTTCTGTAAAACCTTACGACGCTCCTGATATTTTACATTCCACTGTTTTTCCTGAATGAATTTCATATATGCTCTCATCAAGCCCGGATTTGTAACCGGAATTTCTTTTTCCGGAATATTGGAGTAATCAGGCGCTTTTAAAATATAATCTCTTTTTATGAAGCATCCCACTTGTCCGTTGTCTACAAAGATTCCTCCAACACCATTTGTATAAAATGCTCTGGCAAGGAAAGATAACAACTGTTCTCTTTTTATCTCTTTTACTCGAAATACCCTACTCTCTTCACGATAATGTTCTACACACAAGTTGGCATACTCTTCTTGAGAAAAAATCCAGATGGAATCTTCAATTTCCGTAATGAAAGGATAACCCGTAGCGGTATCTATTACAGAATATACTACCGGAGCCTCTACAATTTTTTCGATTAAGACTCTGTGCATTTTGCTCATGCGACTCTTTAAACCGTCCGACTTATCGGAATCTGAAACATAGTCTTCCGAATTAAGAAACCATCTTGCATTGTTTAACAACACACACATGTCCTGAATACTCAGCGAATCGTACTCTTCCTTGGTAATATCTTCATCACGCAATAAGTATTTATCACTGATTTCCTTATCATGTAATTTCTTCTCTTCTAATGTCATGTCCAGCCTCCTACATGTACGACTGATTCTCTTGTCGCACTTATCTTATATATCAAATGCAATCAGATATTTTATACTCTTACTCTACCATCTGTTGCATCTGCTCTGTAATTTTTGCAATCAGAGCTTCAATTTCTGCTGTCTTAGCTGCAATCTCTTCGCTGTTTGCCGCAAGGGTTACAATTGCTTCATTTACCTGACGAATATTCTCTAAGAATACTTCTGTCTCGGAAGAAAGATTTTCCATGGCAGGCATAACATCCTTGCTCTGCTTCTGTCCGTCCTCTACTGTAGATTTGGTCAATTCTGCAAGCTCTCTTACACGTTCTGCTATTACTGCAAATCCTTTACCTGCCTCGCCGGCTCTTGCAGCTTCAATACCTGCATTCAATGCAAGCATATTGGTTTTACTTGAAATCTTAATAATCTCTTCGTTGATTTCATCATAACCTTTTACGGAAACCATAACCTGATCCGTAGACACCTTCATATTCTCACCGAATTCCGAAACGGAAGACATCATCTGCGCCATGTTACTTGCATCACTTGCCGTAGCCGTATTACCTTCTGACAATTCATTCATAGCTTCCGTAATACGGGCAAGTTCAGCTGCCATTTCCTGATAGAGTGCTTCTTTCTGCTGTCTTGCGTCCTCTGCTTCAAGCGCTTTCGCTTCCACATACTTCATGGTTTCGCCTAATTCGTCTTTTACATAATGAATACAGTTGTCCACTACGTTAATACCGCATGCCACTGCTGTCGCCATCGTCTTACAATTCTTATAACCGCAGGCACCACAGTTAATATTTCTCTGTTCCGGCTCGAACTTCTTCATTTTCATAAAGATGTTCTCAAGAACTTCTTCCGGAACCTCTTCAAGGCGATTATCCTTTGCTTCGTATGTACATACAAAGTCATCTAATTTCAGATTTTTAAACTGCTCATTCAAAAGTTTTAAGCGTGCCGCATAGTTGATTTCTTTGCTCCATGCACTCTTCTTGTTATGCTTGTTGGATTTTACTCTCTGATTATGAATCTCAAGTAAAATATCATCATTCATTTCATTTTCCGGATTGGTTGCAGTACCGTAAATACATCCGCCACCACAATTCAATGCATCCACCATAAAAGGAAGTTCCTTGCCACTCTTCACGCGGTCTGCATAAACCTCTAAGAAATGATATACATGCTTCTCTCCTTCAATCTGACGGATAAATACATCTCTTCCAAGGAAATGTTCCACATTTTCACGCAAACCACCGGGCTGGGGATATACACTACCCAAACCATATTCTATCTCATCAAAGGCAGTATATCTGCTTAAATCCACGCCTTCCAGCTTCTTCATCAAATGCTCAAAAGTGACATTATATTCAATAAAACCGGCATTCTGCGGTCTTGTGATTTCAGACTTTTTCGCGATACAGGGACTGATAAACGCAAGCTTGTCTGTTACATTCATGTACTTCTTGGCATAAATCGCTCCACACATCATAGGACTGTGGATAGGCACCAACTTGGAAACCAGTTCAGGCACATAATTTTCAATATAATCCACTACTGCCGGACACGGTTGCGAAATACCGCCTACCAGATTATGCTTGGTAATCCAATTAAGATATGCCCAGGTTGTAATATCCGCGCCAAAACTGATACTGATAATATGGTTAGCCCCGATACTCTTTAAATAACCCAAAACTTTTCTGTATTGCTCCGGATAATTAGCAATAAAAGCCGGAGCCAATAGCAGGCTGATACGCTCACCTCTCGCCAAATCCGCAAAAAATCTGTCCGTATCATCCTGATAATCTCTTGCTTTATGCTGACAAATATCCATACACGCACCACAATGTACGCAGGAATCTCCGTCGACTTTTACAACGTTACCTGTCCCTTCTGTCACTGCATGATTTGCCTGCAGAACAGGACATACCGAAATACATCTGTTACAGCCTATACAATCCTCATTTGTATAGACTAACCCCTTGTTTAATTCACCCATAAATAATTACCTCCCCCAATGAGTATAATTATTTATATTTTATTCCAAAAGACTAATATAGTCAAGAAAAAGCCCTTTCAAAAAAAATCCTTTTACATTGAAAGCAAAAACAAACCGTTCTCACGTATCGTTTATTACTGTTTATGTAAAAGGATTTCCGTTTCTATGTATGCTGTTGCAAATATTTCTCTTTGGTTGCCAACCCGCCTCTGATATGTCTCTCAGACTTATTGATATCCAGCACAATTCTTGCACGCTTCGCAAGTACCGGGTCAATCTCTTCCAGTCTTTCCGTCACATCTTTGTGCACAGTGGATTTGGATATTCCGAATTTTTTAGCGGTTTGTCTTACCGTAGCATTCTGTTCGATAATATAATTTGCGACTTCAATTGCGCGTTCTTCAATATACGTTTTCAACGCTTACCTGCCATGCTTTTTTTACATTGTATGAAAAAGCATTGGCAAGTATGCCTAAACAAATATAGCATTTTAACATTGTAAAAATATATTGTTTACTTATATACCGTCACATTTTCCATAAGGTATTCCACAACCGCCACCTTCATGGCACGCTGATAGATATAACCTTGACCATAAGCATCTATCATTTGCTCAAGATTTTCCGGCGTGGTTCCCATCTCCGCCATGGTTGCATCCAAATGCTCTGATGTAATGGTAAGACCGGCATCTTCATAAATTGCCTGAATAATCAGGTTACTTTCCACAACTTCTTCTGCTCTCAGGCGCAAAGAAGCTTCATATTCCATTTCGCTTTCCAACTGTTTGTATTCATATACGGAAGAATATGTTCCCAAACCATAAGCCGCATACGCCTGGTTCCAGCCTTCCATTTCCGTAACATCCGCATATTTCAAAATACCCATGACTTTCTCAACATACTCGGGGGGGTATGCGTCTACCGTACAGACTTCTAACGAGTAT
This sequence comes from Lachnospiraceae bacterium, assembly GCA_045590555.1. Classification (GTDB taxonomy): domain Bacteria; phylum Bacillota; class Clostridia; order Lachnospirales; family Lachnospiraceae; genus UBA3766. The sequence continues at coordinate 15,937 of JAZNRC010000024.1, forward strand.
TCCTGTACATAAGTTTCTAACGCGGCATTTACTTCCTGCTCTTCCAAATATGCACGGTATGCATCCGCAGTCAGCGCAATGTCCGAAAAATACTTTTCTACGAATGCATCATTAAACTCCGGCGTATGGTAGATGCCCATTAACGTAATGCTGAATACCGCATCTTTTCCGGCCAGTTCCTCCGTATCGTAGTCATCGGGAAACGTAACTTCAATATCAAAACTCTCACCGATGTTATGTCCTACCAGCTGTTCTTCGAAATCATCAATATAACCGGCTTCTCCTACCGTAATAACAGCGCCGCTATCGCCGGTGCTTCCGCCTTCAAATGCTACTCCGTCAACCTTACCAACGTAACTAAGTTTAATGGTATCGTACAAAGCAACCACCGTACTTGTATCTGTGGAATACTCCTGCCGCTCCTGTAAAAGAGTTGCAATTTTTGCATCAATGGTTTCCGCTTCCGGAGCATAATCACTGTACTGCACTTCCATCTCCTGTAAATCGCCAAGGTACACATAGTCCGTAGCCGTCACATCAACAATTTTACCGTCATCCTTAAGTCCTTTGCTGTAATCTTTAATCTCCGGTGTCGTCAATACAGTTTTATAATAAACAACATATCCCACAACAGCCAGCAAAGCAACCACCACAAGGCCGATTCCCAGACCTATCAGGCTTTTTTTCGCCTTTGCTTTTCTGATTGCTTTTTCTTTTTTTATTCTTTGCAATTCACGTTTCTGACTGCTCATAAAATTCCTCCTAAATGCATCTGCAAATAAAAAATTCCGCAGATATTATCCACTTTCACAGTGTAACACCAAACGGAATTTTTTTCACTATATTTTTTTAAAAGCCCTGAAAATACTTTTACTTGTCCGCATCCTCGCTACGAATCTGTGCACGCTTTATTTTACCACCCAGAGTCTTGGGAAGTTCATCTACGAACTCTACAATTCTGGGATACTTATAAGGTGCCGTTGCCTTCTTAACGTGGTTCTGCAACTCCTTAATCAACTCATCGGAAGGTGTATAACCCTTGGCAAGCACAACGGTAGCTTTTACAACCTGGCCTCTGATAGGATCCGGTGCCGCCGTAATAGCACACTCAACAACTGCAGGATGCTCAACCAATGCACTCTCTACCTCGAAAGGTCCGATACGATAACCTGAACACTTAATAACGTCGTCATGACGGCCTACAAACCAGTGGTAGCCCATATTATCACGCCATACAACGTCTTTTAAGTTATAAGAACCACTGCCCAGAGCTTCTCTGGTCATTTCCTCGTCTTTGTAATATCCTACAAAGAGACCAACCGGCGGATTCTTATCCAAACCGCAAATTACGATTTCACCTTCTTCACCGTTTTCGCAATCTTCACCCTTATCATTTAAAAGATGTAAGTCATAAATCGGCGACGGCTTTCCTAAAGTACCGGGCTTAGCTTCAAACCATTCGAAACATGCAATCAATACGGTTCCTTCTGTCTGACCGAAGCCGGATGCAATCTTTCTGCCGGTCAATTCTTCCCAACGGTCAAATACTTCGGGATTCAACGCTTCACCGGCTGTACACCACTGCTCTACGGAAGATAAATCATAATCTTCCACCTTTTCCTGTAACATAAAACGATACATGGTAGGCGGTGCGCAGAACGTTGTCAATTTATACTTCTCAATTACGCCAAGCAGATTTGCCGGAATAAATTTATCCATATCATAACAGAAAATAGTAGCACCGCAAATCCACTGTCCGTAAATTTTACCCCAGCCAAACTTCGCCCATCCGGAATCGGACACGCTCATATGAAGCTTGTTTTCCTGTACTCTCTGCCAGTATTTAGCAGTAACGATGTGTCCCAGAGGATGCATATAATTGTGGCAAACCATCTTAGGCATACCGGTTGTACCGGATGTAAAATAAATCTGCATAATGTCAGTATTCTTAGTTGCATCTTCACCTGTCGGGCGCTCAAACACCTCTGAATACTCCATTAATTCTTTGTTAAAATTAATCCAGCCTTCGCGTTCGTTGTCTCCAACCAAAGCTATGTGCTTAATGCAGGGGGCTTCCGCTTTGGCAAGCTCCATCTGCTGTACTACATAATCATCATTGATGCAGACAAACATTTCAATATTTGCCGCATTTGCACGGTATGCAATATCTTTCTTAGTAAGCTGTAAGGTACCGGGAACAACAATGGCACCAAGCTTAATCAACGCTGTAGCACACACCCAGTACTCCCAACGTCTTCTTAAAATAAGCATAACCACGGAACCTTTTTTGATTCCCTTGAATGCAAAAAAGTTCGCTGCTCTGTTAGACAACTTACTCATATCTTCAAAGGTAAAAACCTTCTCTTCATTATGGTCGTTGCACCAAACCAAAGCTCTGTTGTCAGGCTTTTCTTTCGCCCAGCCATCTACAATATCAAAACCGAAATTAAAATTTTCGGGAACATTTACGGTATAATTCTTTTTAAAATCTTCATAGGAATCAAACTGAATCCTGGGTAAAAACTTTTCTAACATTTTATCTCCATTCCATGCTTTGTACGCATAAATCCTACTCCGCAATCATGGTTAAGAATGTTGCAGGCACATCCCCGCCGCATCTCTGTCCATGAGGGTAGGTAGGGTTAAAATAAATACTGTCTCCTTTTTCCAAAACGATATCCTGGTCACCAAAGGTGACGACGACAGTACCTTCTAACACCAAGTTAAATTCTTCCCCCTGATGAGATACGAGATCTGCTTTCTTATCGGAAGGATCCAACGTTACAAGAAACGGCTGCATAATGGTATTATTAAAATGATATGCCAGGTCTCTGAATTCATAACCCGGATATCTGTCAGCCTTCTGACCGTTTCCGCCGCGCACTACCTGATAGGTTTTTAACTTAGCGGACACGCCGGTAACAATTTCCGAAAAATCCACTTTGTAAATCTTAGAAAGCTTAAAAATTACGTTAATGGGAATATCTTTTCCGTTTGCTTCATACTGCTTGTACAATTCCACATCAATACCCAATTCTTTCGCAATTTCTTCTTCCGAATAATCACAAATTTCACGAAGTTCTTTGATACGTAGGGCGATTTCTCTGATTTCGTCCATAGTTAACCTCCTTAAAATAAAGATGAAAGAGTCGCACGCGACTCTTTTACATCTCTTATGATTCCATACCGATTTTTAATGCTTCCTGATTCAAACCAAGCATTGCTGCCTTCTTTGCAGGAATCACCTTCTGGATACCTTTATCCAAAGCTTCTTTTGTACAGAAGCCTACTTCCTTGAACATTTTACCAACAAGAATGATGATTGCGCAGCCCTTTAAGCCTTTTTCATCAGCAATCTTGGTAGCATCAATGTAATATACATTTACGTCTGTACGTTCTACTTTCTTGGAAATCATAGAACTGTCCACAAGGATTGTACCGCCGGGTACTACCGCATCCACAAACTTATCCAAAGATGGAAGGTTCATTGCAATTAATACATCCGGTTGTGTTACCAAGGGAGAACCGATGGATTCATCACTGATAACTACGCTACAGTTACAGGTACCGCCACGCATTTCGGGACCGTAGGAAGGAAGCCATGAAATTTCCTTATTGTCCATAAGTCCTGAATATGCAATTGTTTTACCTGCAAAGAGGATACCCTGGCCGCCAAAGCCTGCCAATAATACGTTTAATGTCTTGCTCATTATTTGTCTCCTCCTTCTGCATCAATATCTTTGTATACGCCGAGAGGATAGTACTCAAGCATATTTTCACGAAGCCAGTTCATAGACTCTTCCGGAGTGAGACCCCAGTTAGTAGGACATGTAGATACAACTTCAATGATTGAGTAACCCTTCTTATCAATCTGGTTCTGGAAACCTTTCTTGATTGCCTTCTTAGCAATGTTTACGTTCTTTACGCTGTCAACGGTTACGCGCTGTGCAAGTGCGGTACCGCTTAAGGTAGACAGCAACTCACATACACGGATGGGGTGACCTGCTGTAGAAGTATCACGGCCGTAAGGTGAAGTCTGTGTAATCTGTCCGGGAAGAGAGGTAGGTGCCATCTGACCACCTGTCATACCGTAGATTGCATTATTGATAAAGATGACGGTAATGTTTTCGCCTCTGGTTGCAGCGTGTACGGTTTCTGCCATACCGATAGCTGCCAAGTCACCGTCACCCTGATATGTAAATACTACGTTCTCGGGAACTGCTCTTTTAATACCGGTAGCAACTGCGGGAGCACGACCGTGTGCAGCCTGCACCATGTCACAGTTAAAATAATTGTAGCTGAATACGGAACATCCTACGGAAGCAACACCTACGGTCTGTCCCACTACTCCTAATTCTTCTAAAACTTCTGCAACCAGACGATGTACGATACCATGTGTACATCCGGGGCAGTAATGAAAAGGCACATCTGTTAATGCCTTGGTTTTTTCAAATACAACAGCCATGATTACATCTCCTTTCCTGCAAGTGCGCGAATCTGGTCAAGTACTTCTGCGGGTGTAGGAATCACACCACCGGTACGGCCAAAGAATTCAACAGGCTTTCTGCCGTTTACTACAAGGCGCACGTCATCAACCATCTGACCCATGTTCATTTCCACGCAAAGGAACTTCTTAGCAGAGGGAACAACCTTCTCGATTGTCTTATCAGGGAAGGGCCATACTGTAATGGGACGAATCATACCAACCTTGATGCCTTCTTCTCTTGCAGCTTTAATCGCACTTCTTGCCACACGTGAAGAAGCACCAAATGCTACTACTACGATTTCAGCATCCTCTGTCATGAACTCTTCCGCACGCTGCTCTTCAGCTTTGATTTTCTCGTATCTTTCATAACGTTCTTTTACGAGATCTTCAAGTACTTCGGGTTCAATATATAATGAATTGATAATGTTCTTTTCTCTCTTATTCTGATGTCCGTTGGTCGCCCAAGGTTTCTCTGCGATTGCAACATCCTTCTTCTCAGGGAATTCAACAGGTTCCATCATCTGTCCAAGCATACCATCAGATAAAATCATAGAAGGTACTCTGTATTTCTCACCCACATCAAAAGCAAGGGGAACAAAGTCTACCATTTCCTGAATGGTAGAAGGTGCCAAAACAAACATCTGGAAGTCACCGTGTCCCAGAGCCTTGGTTGCCTGCCAGTAGTCTGACTGCGAAGGCTGGATACCGCCAAGACCGGGGCCGCCACGCTGTACGTTAATAATAAGTGCGGGCAAATCAGAACCTGCGATGTAAGATACACCTTCTGATTTCAAGCTCACACCCGGTGAACTGGAAGAAGTCATGGAACGAACACCTGCTGCTGTTGCACCAAGTACCATGTTAATCGCTGCCACTTCTGATTCAGCCTGTAAGAATACGCCACCCTCCTTGGGCAAACGCTTAGACATATATGCCGCAATTTCAGTCTGCGGTGTAATAGGGTATCCGAAGTAATGCTTACAGCCGCACTGGATTGCAGCTTCTGCCAAAGCTTCGTTACCTTTCATTAAAACTTTCTCTGCCATTTTAATTATCTCCTTTCAAATCCTTTTATCTTTCTACGGTAATTGCCACGTCAGGACACATAATTGCGCAAGATGCACAACCGATACATGCTGACTCGTCTGTCAATGTGGAAGGATGATATCCCTTCGCATTAATTTTATCCTTGGAAAGAACAAGAATTTTCTTCGGACAGGCGGTAACACATAATCCGCAGCCCTTACACAAAGCTTCATCAACGGTAATTTTTGCCATGTTTATTTCCTCACTTTCTGCTGGTGTTTATTTTATAATTGCTATTTTACGTTCAGAACTGCATTCGCAAAATCGAATGGTTCCAAATTTTTATATCTTGTCTAAATCGGGAATTCCGCTTTCCCAGGGCGCCCTTACATAAATTTCTATGGGGTACCATTTTGCATCAGGATAAGCATCTGCCAAACCGCGCACTCGGTCATCCTTATATAAATATGTAGGTATGGTAGTCGCCCATAACGGCAAATTACAACATTCCGAAATTTCTTTCGCGTAAGAAAGAGATTTTTCCACAATTTCCCATGTGGTATCATATTTTAAATGGGAATTATTTACAATTGCACTAACTTTACATCTGGAAGCACTTTCAATTTCTTTCATAATTTCCAAAGTTTCTTCCGGCGTCGCCGTCAAATTTCGATAGCGGTTTACAAGATACAGCATCTCATAATCCGTTTCCGCCAATTGTTTATGAAATCTTCCCAAAACCACGGATCCGGCATCGTCACCGCCAACGTCCATAATCACATCATCTTCCGTTTCAAAAACCATATTCAAATTCACCGGAAATCCCGGTGTCTCCACATTGGTATTGGCAAACATTGGTGCAATTACGGTAATCCCCATGGATTCCAATTTCTCTTTATATCCGGATGACAGGAAGTAAGGATTCACCAAATCCAAATCCACAAGCGTAACCTTACGTCCCCTTTTTGCACGGTCAATAGCCAGATTCAAAGAAAAATTACTTTTACCGCAACCGTAATGACCGCAGACAATATAAAATTCTCTTTTTTCTGTCAAGACTGCACTTCCCTTCCGCAGACATATTTCCGCCACAAAAACCCCACAATTCGGGGCTGTCAGGCTCGAAAACTGTCAAAAAACCTTAATTTAGATATAATATCACAGCGCTTTTAAGAAATCAAGTTATGACTGTAAGAATTTCAGATGCTCCAACAACTCCGGCGATGGACTGATTCCTTTATTTTCTCTGGACGAAAGGTATCTGGAAAATTCCATTTCTTTCTTGGCACGTTTATTTCCCACCTTCACAAGTACATCATGGATAGCCGGATTTGTTTTCAAAGCCTCCCTCTTCTCCTTGGAAAAGAAACAATACTCCGCCATAATATTGCGACATACCTTATTTAATCTGTTCGCACCTTCTGCTTCGTATTTTATCCAGGTCATATAATCCGAAATAAAAACTTCCGCGGTATTGTTTCGGTATCTGGTCAGCTTATCTTTTATCTTCTGCTTTGCCCCGTCGGACAACTCATTGTTTTTACGATAAAACTGTATGTAATCGTAGTATTCCGAAGTCAATGAACGTTCAGAAACATCATTCCAACGCACACCCTGTTCCGTACGACAATATTCCCATCGATATCTTGCCGCCACATTCAGAAGCATTTCTTTGAAGTCACCCTGCGGATATAGAGGAACAGCAAATCGAGCCGGACTCACTCTTTTACGACCTTCTATCTCCTGCCACATGCTGGCGCGATATCCAACATGAGGAATCAAAATAATATCCGGCAGAACTTCCGTCATCAATCGAAGTGATTTCACCTGACCTCCGGCATCATAATAAGAATACTCACGATAAAAGAGCGAAAAATCTACCTTCCTTATTTCATCCAGAATCTCAGCAACTCTCTCATAAGACAAAATACTGTTGGCAATATTACCTGTTAATTCTTCGCCCGTTAAAAAGGGACAGAACGTTGCATTGGAACTGTATACGATACGATTATTCGGCCGGAAGAAATTCTTAATTTCAAATCTTACCTTTCGCATCATATCATTATGATATTCCTGCTCTTCTTCATAACTAATGCTTCGCTTTTTCTTAAACTCCTGCAGAAAATCCTTATAATCTCTTCCCAACTCGTCTCTGGAAGGCTCCCTCTCGCCGGTGTATATCAGATGCAACCAGCCGCTTATGGTATGTACATTGTAGTCACCTGCATAGCTTCTTCTTTTCACTAAGTCATATATTTTAACCTGATCTTCTTTATCAAAATCCGTGTCGCTTATAATCCCGTAATCCAGAAACAAATCTATCCACAACGGAGCTCCTCCGGCTTCTTTTTTCTTAAAAACCGCTTCATACAATTCATAAAAAAGTGTCTCAAATTCATGAATTCTTTTCATGGCATCCGGTGCACGGAACTGACTCTTTGCCAGCATGCGGAACGAGGTAAGGCCGGCCATAAACTCCTCTTTTTGTTCCCCGGTAATATCTGCATAATCCAATAATTTTTTTGTAAGACCTGAAAAAGCATTCTGCGCTTCAATCATCTCATTGGCAGTATACTCTTTCATTATAATGGCATCTTCCGTCGCTGCCGAAGTATACAAAACGCCTATGGCATCTTTTATTTTCTGAACGGGAGAAATAAAATGAACCCCCGGTGCCTCTTTAAATTCTTTTTCCATTGTTTCTGCCATGGCAAGAATAGATTCAAGTTCCATGGCAACCGGCTGAATTTCTCCTTTGATATCCCTTATCTGCAAGGCCATTTCATAGTAACCCGAATAAAGAGTCTCCCGGTTGACACCATAAAACATCTGCCCTATTTTTTTATAAAAGAGCATGTTTTTCTCCGCTGCAACCGCCATCCCATGGCCGCTTTCTTCTATCTGTTTTAAAAAGCTCATGGCATAATAGGGTGCATTTCCGAAAAATCCGGTAACCTGCTCGAGATTTAACAGTGAAAGTTCTGAAACCACCTCTTCCGTATAGGTATCCGGGGCATAAAAAGCATATTCACTTTCCAGGCTCTCCACATCTTCCAGTTCCTGAATTTTTATATTATATTTTCTTGAAAAATTTTTATATTTCTCATAACTTACTTTTAATTTGCCATAAGCCGTTTTGCTGCGTTGGTACCAGCGATTCTGCAAATTACTTTGCTGCTTATAAAAACGAATGGCTGATAAAACAGAAAGAGACAAATACTTTTTCTCGCCGCCCAAAACCGGTCGCATGAGACCGGCACCGGCAAACCCGTACATACACACCTTCGTATTGATTGTCGCAACATAATCATGAGAATACGCGCCGGCCCAGATATCGCAAATTCCTGCCATATCTCCAACACCCATCAAAATTGTCCCGCAGGAAGAGCGTGCCGCAATTTCCCCTTCTGTAATCATAGCGATAAAATGCACGCCTTCTCCCGCTTCAAAAACTACTTCTCCGGGTTTAAATTCATATATTTTTTTGTCCTGATATTCTTTCTTCTGCATATCCGGCCTCTTTTAATTTGAAATAATGTTTTAAACAACTACACGTTTTATAGAATTCTTCGTACGGATAAAATGGTACGATAGGTGGCATTGGATATTTTAATTCCGGTTTTGGCCGAGCTGGCATGTACAATTTTGCCACCCCCCACATAGATAGCCACATGTCCGGAATAGCAAATAATATCTCCCGGTTGGGCATCCGCATAAGACACCTCTGTTCCCGCACTTCGCTGGGAATATGACGTACGCGGAATGGTCACTCCGAAATTCTTATATACGGACTGCGTAAAACCGGAACAATCTGCTCCGTTGGTCAGAGAAGTGCCACCTGCCACATAAGGATTTCCTAAAAATTGAATGGCATATAAAGCAACCTGTTTGCCGGCTTCACTACCGTTAGCACTTGTAATAACAGATGCATCCAAACTATACGCTGAGCCGGTGTGAACAGCTCCGCCGCCGGAAGTGCCGCCTCCCGCATTGCCGGAATTATTTCCGTTTCCTCCGACAACATTATTGCCTGCATTTCCCGGTTTCGAAGCATTGGCTGCCGCCTCTGCTTCCAACCGTTCTCTCTCTTCTCTTTCCAATGCTTCCTGTCGCTCTTCTTCCAGCTGCCTGATTGCCGCATTCTGCTCCCTGATTTCTCTGGCATACTGATTCGCCAGTTTCTCAGCCGATGCAATCTGCGTAGCATATTCATCCGACGCCGCCTGAAGTTCTGCTACCATACCTTCTAATTCCGTCTTTTCCAATTCGCACTCATCTTTGGCAGCCTGCAATTCAGACTCTTCTATCTCCAATTGTTCTTTTAAATCCGCCACTTCCTGCTTAGTCTTCTGATATTCTTCCAAAAGCCTGCTGTCATAATCGTAGAGTTGCTGTATGTATTCCAGTCGCGTCAATAAATCCGACAGACTGTGAGACTCCATCAAAAGGCTCAAATAGGAATCCTCTTCCTTTTCGTACATCGCCTGCAATCTCACCATGGTGTCTTCATATTGCTGTTCTTCCCTGGCAATGGCCGCTTCCAAATCCTTCTGTGCCTGCGCTATCTGCTGTTCCAGCAATTCAATGTCATCTTCCAATATTTCAATGCTTGCCATCAACTCACCAATGGCAAGAGTAAGTTCTCCAATCTCGCCCTCAATTTGAGCCTGTTCATTCTCCAAAACACTAATGTTTCCTTCAATTTCCTCCAGTTCCTCCTGGTTTTGCTGCATCTGCTGCTGCGCCTCATTAATCTGGTTTTGGATTTCTCCGGAACTGGTAGCATATATCGTTTGGCCGCAAAATGTTACCAGTAACAAAACGGTGATTGCAAGCTTCCATATCTTCTTATACATTCTGCGTCCTCCTTATGTCCATAGTCGTTTTTATTATATAACATTTTAGTAAATAATTACAACACTTGACCCGTATTTCCTTACTTTGGAAATATATTTTTTTAACCCAATCCAAACGTTTCATCCGCTTTCAAATTCACACTTTTTTCACATTGTGGTTGACATCTTAATTCAATTCTGTCAGAATATGTTTTGATATTAAAAGTTTTAATATGTGTAAAAAGGAGAATAAACAAATGAGAAACAATCCCGGCTTAAGTTCCTTGATTTTAGGTATCGTTATGAATGTTGTGAACCTTATTATGACCTGCGTAATGTTCACTACCGGTTATATGCTCTTTGGCGGAATTTTTGTTATCTTCCCCATTATCGGTATTGTAAATGGTGTAAAAGGTATCCGCGGTGGTCAGGGTCTCGTAGCAGTAATCGCTTTAATTCTGAATATCATTGCTACGATCGGTGCACTCATATTGGCAGTGCTTGGCATTATCGGAAATGCAATGGCATAATACATATTCATTACAGACCATATCAACCTTACAAAAAGTACCCTTTTGCCGGCAATGTCATTTAGTTAATTTTAAAATCATTAAGTTAAGGTTTTAAGAAAAAATACCTCTCACTTTACCCAAAAGTGAGAGGTACTCTTTTTTTGTGATGTTCTGCACCAAACTGGAAGTTTCTTCTCTTATATGATTTCACCAATATAGCGAACTGCCACCTCTAATCCTTTTTCGTTTTTAATTTTTTCGGATAGTTGCTTTACTTTCTGATATCTTTCTTCATAATGCAAATCCATATCTTTAATACATGTAATAATTTTTTCTTCCGTCACATTATGTCCGTCAATCTCGTCACTTGCCACTCCCAGTTTTCTCAGCATATCTGATTGTCCCTTTTGGTCTAACACATGCGGAACCGGAATAGATGGAATACCGTAAATTAAAGTAGCCGCCGATGTCCCAAATCCACAATGATGAATGACCATTTTACATTTGTCAAACAGATAACTGTGCGGAACCGAGCCAACTGCAATCATGGAATCCGGCAACTGATATTCCTGCAAAGATTTTTGGAATCCCTGCACAATAGCTCTGTATCCTGTCTTTTCAAATGCTTTGACAAACATGTCCAGTTTATGTACTTCTGCTTTATCTTCAAAAGACATTGCTCCCAAAGCCAACAGAATGGGTTTATCTCCGCTTTTCAAAAAGTTCTCAAGCGCTTTGTCCGGCTGATACTCTATTTCTTCCTGATACCAAAATCCTGTAAACACATGATGCGGCTCCCAATAAGGATTTCTTTCTTTGGCATATTGGCTAATAGGAATCAAATCATAATTTGAAGACATAATATCCCCAATATCTTTCGCGGGTTTTAAATTATATTTCTTGCGAATCTTGTTGTATGGTTTTGCAATCTGACCGGCTATTAGACTGCTAATTACTTTATTTATAAAGGTTTGATTCTTTAATTTTTCTGGAATCATCTCGGGTTGTATAGTAACATTAACTGTTGGTATCCCCAAAACTTCTGCTTCTGTTGCACCCATTTGAGCATGGGAAACTACAATCAAATCCATTCCTTTACAAGCTTCAAAAACATCTCCTGTAGATTCAATAATCATATCAAAGACAAAATTCATTGTTTTGAGCATACTAAGCATCGGATTTTTATTTTTCCCTCGAATAACTGCAGCCTCTTTTTCAATATCAATATCCGGACCAACTGGTACAAATTTTACATTACTTGATTCAATCAGTTGTTTCCAGCAAGGATGTGAACCCAGCAATGTATCATATCCATTTTTATTTAATTCCTGTGCCAAATAAATGTATGGTTGTACATCGCCTCTGGTACCCATTGTAAACATTGCTATTTTTTTCATGATATCCTCCGCAAAATTCAAAGTTTTCTGTCTTTTGTATTATACAGTTATCATACGTCTGCGTCAATTAATTGCCGTTCTCTTTCGGCTTATCAACTAGTCTGTTTAATGTATCAAATTTCCATATTAAATTATAAAAACGGTAATACTTCAAAATCTCAACTAGTCCCTGTAAGGCATGAAAAATTAGCCGTTTTTTCTAAAAATGCCAATAATGGGATATTTCCATATGTCTATGTCGTGTTTAACTTAATACCATTTTACATATGTGCAATATGCGAAAGAGTGGGGGTGCTGAAAAATCAAATTGCCGACTTTTCAATACATTGCAGATACTGGTTGATAAAACCGTAACATCATTCTGTTTTCACTCAAACAAAAAATAATGCCGTTTCTTTATACATTCCTAAGACTAGTTGATAATTTATCACAGACGTTCACTGTTTTGGTATTTTTTACATCTCGTTAAGCAGTCACAAAATTTTCTTTTTTGAAAAACCTTGTTTTCGGCAGGAAAAAGCTAGGTTTTGCAGAAAAAATATGGAACGGAGTAATTCTATCAATATTTTACCCCGTTCCTTTTTCGTCGTTTTGTCCTATGATTTTATGCCGATACCCGATAGATAAAACCGGTAAATGACTTTGCTTTTATATTTCTTTCATCACGTCTTCCCGGTCGCACCGGTTCGGTGTATCTTGCAATGTCTTTCAGTAATTGCCTTTCGTCAGCATCTTTGGTGCGGAAGAATTGCCTGCAAATATGAATCGCCATGTTCATATTCACTTTGTATTCGTGAATATTGGCATCATTCTTTCGCAGGACAACTTCATTCACAATCCGACTGCAGAAGTTTGACATAGTCATTGCGGCGAATATTTCCTGCTTTACAAAATCGTCTTTCTTGCCATGAAGATTAACTAATCCAAGACCATATTTTAATTCACGGAATGCCGTTTCGATACCCCAACGGGCATGATACAACTCTTTGATTTCCGCAAGCGTGAAACTTCGGGGAAGGCTTGTGGCAAGAGTTTCATATTCCCCAGTTTCCAGTTGAAAACGCACAACCCGAAAAGTCATAGGATAAGGGGAAGGAAAATCCCAGCGTCCTGCCCTTGTTCTGTTACTGTATACGCGGTCTTCACGCTTATGTGTCTGTACGAAAATATGTCCCTTTTCTTTATCTTCGTTGGTCTGTGTAGTAGTAATGGTAAATGATACGTCCGTATCCAGTTCCGTCATTGGAAGTTTGCTGATTTCACGCATTGCGGTACGGTCTTGCTTTACTCTTATAAGAAAATCAATATTCTTTTCTCGCTGCAAATGCGCAAAGGCATTGTATGATTCATACCCTCTGTCAGCAACAATCAATGTTTTTTCCTCAAAAGGATACCACTTAACCATAAAGGTAAGTGCCCCTACTTCATCCTGTTCTGGCTGTGGCTGTATCACACAGTGCAGATATGTTTTGTTCAACACATCATACAGCGGATTCACATGCAACTGATTGTATCCTTTAGGGGTACTGTTATTCTTTACGAAACTACTGGATTTTGGATTTCTTGCCATGTTTATGGTAGTACCATCAATGGCAATTACCCGATACCCCTTATAAGTTTTGGTATCATTGCACAAGGAATTGAAGTATTCAAATATCTCTTCAAAAACCGTACACGGTATCTTGTTCCTTTGCTGTACAAATGCAGATGCGGTAGCCGTAATACCTGCATCATACAACTCCTTCTTTAAACTTCCGCCCTGCATGGAGTGCAGAAGAGTGACTACCTTTTCCATTGTCAGTACGCGATTGCGTTGGAAATCATGATTGTCGTATGTATAATAATTTGCCTTGAAATCGGCAATCGCTTTTTTGATTGCAATATCCAAGTTCTCTTTTAACTCGTTCGGAGTAGAATTTACAATTATCATTTTGTTATCCTCTTTTCATTAAAATTGAGCATAAAAAAACAAGATAAGAAACCCCTTGAAAAGGAGCAATCATATCCTGCATGTTAGTTTTACTATTATTCTCTCTTAACTCTCTAAACTGTAAACTCTAAATTCAATACTAACTAAAATAAAATCTGTTAATTCATACTCTCTGTTGCGTTCTATCTGTGCTGTTGTGTTATAATCTCTCTGTTTCGCCTAAACTAAACAATGCTCTTTAATTATATTATACACGGATTTTTCAAAAAAGATATGAAAATTCTATAAATTTTAGTATGTGAGAAGTGCTTAACTTAATGAGACATTTTCTGACGACAAATTTTTAAGGGGCAAATCCGAAGATTTACCCCTTAACTTAATGATTTTGAACTTAACTAAATGACATTGCTTTTGCCGGGGTACTTTTTCTTGCCTTTTAAACGAAAGAATGTTACAATGATTTTTGCATAAAAAAGTTCAACAGGAGGCTTACAGCAATGCAGTATCTTTTATTAGCCAAGCTCAGTACCGGATGGATTGTAACCATCGTAATTCTTGCGGTACTTATTATTACCATGATTGTTCTTTATTTCGTGGGCAAAAAATTAGAGAAAAGACAGGCCGAACAGCAGGTACTGATGGAGCAGAACAAGCAGACCGTCAGCATGCTGATTATTGATAAAAAGAAAGTAAAATTAAAAGACGCCGGTTTTCCCCAGGCAGTATTGGACCAGGCACCCAAGATGTCCAGAAACATGAAAGTCTATGTGGTGAAAGCCAAGGTCGGTCCCCAGATTACCAGCCTTCTTTGTGATGACAAAGTGTTCGATACCATTCCTGTCAAAAAGGAAGTCAAAGCTGTCATCAGCGGCATGTACATTCTTGGTGTAAAAGGACTTCACGGTAAAACAACCGTCGCTCCCGCCAAGAAACGTGGTTTCTTCAAACGCACAATGGATAAGTTACAGGAAAAAGCCGGTGCAAAGCCCTTAAAATAAAAACAAATCCGTGAATTCAGATGAGTTCACGGATTTTTTATATACTTATAATTCCAATCTTCGTATGGCATTCCGACACCAATTCGCCTCCGGAATATAACACATACTCCACTTCTATATTGCAGCTTTGCTGTTCCTCTTTTATACTCACATTCCGGCATCTGATTTCCATGGGAATTGTACCATATGGCGTCTGATACGCCACCTCGCTCTGTTCCCCGACCACAAAATGCATATCGGAAACAATTGCCCCGCGTTTGGAAATGGTGACACCGTTCCCCTGTAGTCGGATTCGATTCTGAATCTCCAATGATTCTTCTATTTTTTCTATGTATCGAACCGTGACAACATCCTGCTCCCGCTCATATATACCTTCTGCCGTTACAAAAGTTTCGTCTTGTTCCGTACCCATAACCTGCGTACCGACAATTTCAATCTTTACATTTCCCGATTTCATTCTCTTCTCTCCACTCTGAAATCAATTCCAAAAGTTTACTTTTTACTACGATCTCGTCTCCGTCCGCTTCCAGTACTGCAATTGCAAGCTCCCGTTCCGACATCTCACACTCTATTTCTTGTCCGTCTTCATCCACAATACGACAGCAATCTGCCGTGATACTAAACTCCGGATACATCACCAGCCAAAGTACCAAAACCAAGGCCAGGCAACGCAGAATATCTCCGCCATGACTATGTAACCATTTTGCATCTTTTTTTATAAAAAAATTTCTCATTATCATCCCTCCTCAGACCGGTTTTGAACGGCTCGATTTTCGTCAAGTCTCTTTGCCATTCTTTTATGCCTCTGCTAAAAGCATTGCCCTTGTCGGGATAATATATTCACTTTTATATAAATTTTTATACCTGCGGATGATAAAAGGAAGATACAAAAACCTGTTTGGCAAGATTACACTTGCGGATGGCGTCTGCCGCCTTTTTCGCATCCTCTTTCTTTTCGTATAAGCCGAATACGGTGGGACCGCTACCACTCATCATGGCACGCATGGCGCCATGTTCCCTCATTATGTTTTTAATATCTGTAATCTCGGTATATTTGGCTTCCGTCACGGTTTCCAGTACATTGTCCATCACTTTTACCACGCCGTTTAAATCCCCGGCGCGAATGGCTTCTGCCATGGCATCAATATCGGGATGGTAGGTCAGCGAATTGGCATGGAGATTCTCAAATACATACTTGGTAGATACATCAAAATCCGGTTTTGCAATCAAAACTACACAATCCGGTACATTGGGCAACACGGTAAGCACCTCACCTATGCCCTCAGAAAGTGCCGTACCGCCCACTATACAATAAGGCACATCGGCACCGATTCTGACACCCAATTCGCAGAGGCGTTCTTTGGCAATACCCAACGCATATAATTCATTCATGCCGTTAAAAACTGCTGCCGCATCGGTGCTTCCTCCGGCCATGCCTGCCGCCATGGGAATTCGCTTCTCAAGATGTATGCGGATACCTCCGGGCAGTTTATATTCCTCAAACATCAACTTCGCCGACTTGTATACAAGATTACGCTCGTCACAGGGAAGGCCTTCGATATTACAGGTCATAACAATTCCCATTTCCGTCGTCTTCTCCAATGTCAACGTATCATATAAATCTACGGTCTGCATAATCATCCGAAGCTCATGGTATCCGTCCTCACGTCTTCGTAATACATCCAACCCCAAATTTACTTTTGCATATGCGTTAAGTTCTATGCGATTCATCTCACAGCCTCCTGCTTTATCGGTTACCGTCACCGGCGAACCGGTCTGTCACGTAAGTTCCGTTCTTAATCTTTACTGTTCTCAAGTATATCACTTTTTTAATATCCTCTCAAGACGTTAGCCACTTCCGGAACCATATTTTATGCTATCCCTGACAATCTTACGCGTTACTATAAAATGTGTTTTTTATTTCCCAAATAAATTTTTACCATTTGCTATAAACATTTTAAAATATGTGCCGATATTATTAGAAAGCAGTTAATGGACTAACTGCGCAAAAAAATAATCACCAAGGAGGGTATAGACATGAGTGTTAATTCAGTAACCACATCTATGGAAGCATCTTACAGCACCTACGCGCCTAAGGCAGATACTTCCAAAAAAACAGAAAACGCTAACAAGTCAACCGAGGCAGCAGCAGTTTATGAAGCTTCTGCAAGTAAGCCTGCTTATTCAAGCAAAAAGGTTGCCAACCCCGAACTTGCCAATCAAATCAAAGCAGCCAACGATGCCCGCGTATCTCAGTTACAGGATATCGTACATAAGCTGATTGCCGGACAGGGTGATGCTTACGGCAAAGCAAATAACATCTGGCAGTTCCTTGCAAGCGGTAATTTCACCGTAGATCCCGCAACCAAAGCGCAGGCACAGGCCGATATTGCCGAGGACGGATACTGGGGCGTAAATGCAACCTCTGACCGCATCGTGGATTTTGCTGTTGCATTGGCAGGGGATGATCCCGAGAAACTGGAAGAAATGAGAGCTGCATTCCAAAAAGGTTTTGACCAGGCAGCTAAGACCTGGGGCGGAGAACTTCCCGATATTTCTCAGAGAACCTATGATGCTGTTATGGAGAAATTCGATAAGTTGACCGGCAAGGCTGAAGAAACCACAGCAACCAATTAATGTATTTTGGGTCGGATCTATTAACCGGCAGGCATTGATTTCATAACGAAAACGAATATTTAGGACTCTGTACGCATATTCTGTAGAGAATACGTGCAGAGTCTTATTTTATTGAAAGGAGTTTCGTTATGGACTTAATCAAAACCAATATACATATGGATTGTACCGATTGTCGCGTCGAATCCCAGTTTACTTTGGATGAGGATTGCAATGTTTCTGACAGCAAGGCAGACATCGCCCGCATTCTTCTATCCGACGGCGTAATTAAAATTGAGGAAATCCGTTCTTACGACGAACAGGTTCTGGTTCGCGGAAAACTGATGTATCACATTTTATATGAAGCGGACGACAGTTTTGGTGCCCTGCATTCTTTAAACGGTAAAATCCCTTTTGAAGAACGAATCAACGCCGATTGCATTTCTGCCGGGGATAATCCTTTGGTTACTACGGACTTAGAACACTTACATATCACTACCGTGAATTCCCGCAAAATCAATGTGCAGGCGTTGTTGTTGCTTACCGTACTGCAGGAATCCATCCGCAGTGACGAAATCAGCACCGGCGTTACCAAGGACGAACCGGTAGAATACCGCCTTTGCAACAGGCAGCTTTTAAGTATTGCGGCTATGAAAAAAGATCTCTGCCGAATCCGCGACGAAGTGAAACTTCCCGCAAATCTTCCCGAACTGGAAGAAATTCTTTGGAGTGACCTATCTTTAAGCGGTGTGGAATTCAAGCCCGTGGAAGATAAATTAAACATTAAATGCGACGTGAATATTTTCGTCATTTACAGGCCCTGCGATGGCGGAAACGGCTATGAGTTTTTTGAAACCACGATTCCCTTCAGCCATAGTATCGAATGCAACGCAAGCAAGGAATATCTCATTCCCGATATTGCTTATAATCTCTCTCAAAAAGATTGCGAAATCCGTCCGGACTTAGACGGCGAAGAGCGTGTCATCGGTTTTGATGTGATTATGGATTTGTATATCAAATTATACGAAGATGTGAATCTTGACTACGTATGCGATGTGTACGGGGTCCATAAGGAATTGGACGTGGAATATGAAAAGTATGATATCAAAACCCTTTTAGCACAGTCTACCGCAGTTTTACGCCTTCAGGAAAAAGTACCTTATAATTTCAAGGGCGAAGAACTTTTACAGATCAAATACAGTTCCGCCAAGCTTTTTCCGGAAAGCGCAACCATCGGAAACAACTCTGTAGATATCGAAGGTTATATTGCCGTGACTATGTTGTATATCACAGACGACGACCGGTTCCCGTAT
This sequence comes from Lachnospiraceae bacterium, assembly GCA_045590555.1. GTDB lineage: Bacteria > Bacillota > Clostridia > Lachnospirales > Lachnospiraceae > UBA3766. The sequence continues at coordinate 35,047 of JAZNRC010000024.1, forward strand.
CGAACCGGAAACTTTGAAATACCTTTTACCTATTCTATCGATTTACCCGGCATTAATGAGCAGACCATTTATCAGCTGAATGCGAATTTGGAACAATGTCAGGTCACCTCCGCCGGTAGCGATAATTTAGAGATAAAAGTCAACGTAGCTTTCCATATTTTTGCTTATGACAGCAACGTACTAGAAGCCGTAAGCGATATCGAAGAAGCCGAATCTGCCGGCAACGTAAACCGCCCCGGCATCGCAGTCTATTATGTAAAAGACGGGGATTGTTTGTGGAATATCGGCAAGGAATACCGCGTACCTTTGGCAAGAATTAAGGAACAGAACGCCTTAACTACGGACAGCGTGCGCAAGGGTCAGAAACTGATTGTGATGAAGTGATGATAAAAGGTCATGGACCGAGAGTGAAATAATTGTTCTCACTCTCGGTCCATTCGGTTTTGGAATAATCCACAATATTTTTTTCTTTAATCTCTGCACAATGTATTCTCAAACTCAGCTGAAGATGATTTGCTCAAGTTCTGCTTCTCTTTTTTTCTTCTTAGTTTCACAGTCTCCAATATACATTTCAATCTCTTTTCTAACCCTTGAAATATCGTCCGCCATCTCTGTAATCATACCTGACATTTTTTTAATATCTTCTACTTCGCTCCACTCCGTTATTGGCGAAATCATTCTATACCAATGCGCAGAATTCATATCCAAACAAGCTTTTCTTATCTCTACACAACATACGATATCTCTTACTTCCCCGTTCAACCGTTGCAACAGCCGACTTAATTCTTTTGCAAGTTTAATTGCTTCAATTTCACTGTTTAATTTTACCAAATCTGCAGGAGTATTCTTCAAATACCCATCCATTTTAGCTGTATATTTTGCATCATTGATACGGTTACTCATTAACATTGCAGTCTCAAAAGCTTTATTGCAAACATCCAGTGCTTCTTTCGCTTCCTTGCAATCTATGGTAAGAGTATCAATCTCTTTTTCAAGCCCCAGAATTTTATCCGCGTCCTCGCCTTTTTCAGCCAACAACGCATTTCTTCTGGCTGCGTATTTCTTCTCATATTTTTCTTTGCAACCATCCAGTTCAGCCAACTTTCTTTTCGCATTCTGCAATTGCGTATTCACAGTATTATATTCTTCTAATGCTACATTATAGCGCTCTTGGGCAACATAGGCTTCCAGTTCTTCCTTGTCCACTTTCGAAGAAAATAATAGCTTCATAAAAAAGTTATTCCTGATATTTTCCGCTTCTTTTTCTTCTTTACTTTTTTCTGTTTCTGCCTGTTCAAGTTCATTCTTTAATTTAACAAGACGCTGTTCCAACATTTGAACTTCGTTCTTTGTTCTACTCTCCTGAATTACTTGAATAGACAAATCTTTTAATTCCGGTCCTGAATATAAATTTTCCATTTTATCCCCTTTTAATCATTCACTTTACTCACGCGATTTTTATTAAAATATTACTTCGCTAACTTTTTCAATGTCTCTCCGGTCAGACGATACTGCTTCCAGTCGTCCATAGGTCTTGCCCCAAGCGATAAATAAAAGTCGATGCTTGGCTAATTCCAGTCAAGACAACACCACTCCAGACGACCACACCCCTGAGATACCGCAATGCGGGCAAGTTCTTTTAAGAGTGCCTTGCCATAGCCCTTGCCGCGATACTCTTCTTTGACAAATAAGTCTTCCAAATAAATTCCGGCGCGCCCAAGGAATGTCGAGAAATTATAAAAGTACAAGGCAATCCCTACCGCCGTATCACCTTCCATTGCAAGAAGCACTTCCGCTTTCTTCTTTTCAAAAAGCCACTCTTTCAAAAGTTCCTCCGTCGCCACCACTTGGTCTGACATATCTTCGTATTCTGCCAAAGCTTTGATGAAGGAAAGGATGGTTGATACATCATTTATATCTGCTTGTCTGATTGTAAAGTTGTTCATTGTTGCTCCTTTTACATTTTACGCTTAATAATTGTACATTCACCTATCTTTGTAAAGCCAAGTTTCTCAGCCATTTTAGCTGAAGCGGTATTTTGATAGTGACATGCCCACACCGGCTTCTTTCCTTGTTCGATTGCATATTGCATCATTCTTTTCGCCACTATCATGCCTAATCCTTGTTTCTGATATTTCAGATTTGTTTCAATTCCGATATCGATTTCCTGACTGCTTACCGCGGCCGAAAAAGCCCAAGATGCAACCTCTTCATTATGTACTACACAATATCCTTTTCCCTTTAACAAAAAATCATCTGCGCTTTTCCAAAACAGCGAAGGAACAATATTTCCGGAAACTTTAGATAAAAACCCAGCATCCAGTTCTTTCAGTTCAAATTCCTTAGGCACATCCATTTTTGCATTGACCGCATTTTCTCCGTACTCAAAAAGAGATCTTCTTTCCAAAACAACATTTTCTTTTGTCCGAAAATAGCTTTCTACCTTTTCACTATCCGTCATTAACAAAAATCGTCTTGGCATATTTTCATCTGTCATATACTCATATATTTCTTTCAAAAATATATCATTGACTGTTTCTGAAAGATATGCAAATCCACAATGTGTCCAAAACAGTACTTCACTTGCATCTGCCGAACTCACAAAAATATCTCCGCTTTGAATTCCCTCCGCAACGGATAGCGGATATACTCTACCACATTGATTTGAATTGGCGATATCAATATATTGGGCATATTCTTCACAAGTCACTCTTCTCATATCTTTCCTCTTTCATCTAATCACAAGTGCCGCGTGGAAACCTTACTTATGCATCTGCCACACACAATATAGGTTGAGATTTTCTTTTATATAGTCGAAGGGTGTTTGTGCTCGCCGGTTCTTAGACTGCGTCTTATGCAGTCTTAAGTACCGTTGCGTAGCACAACCAAGCGAAAGCGTCCCTGAGACATATAAAACAAAACCTCAACACCTTATTACTCTTCGCGGCAGATGCATTTTTACGTTTCCACGCGGCACGCATCTTACTTCACGCAACCAATAAGTTCCTTAATATCCTCAACCTTATTTTTACGCATATATCCTTCAATTCCTTCCACAACTTCAATGGTAGTATAAGGATTCATAAAATTCATGGCTCCCACGGACACTGCCGTAGCACCTGCCATAATGAACTCAAGTGCATCTTCCGCAGTTGCGATACCGCCCATACCGATGATGGGGATTTTTACCGCGTTGGCACACTGGTAAACCATACGAATCGCTACAGGCTTAATAGCAGGGCCTGACAAGCCGCCTGTTTTATTCGCAAGCACGAACTGACGTCTGTTAACATCGATTTTCATACCGGTAATGGTGTTGATTAAGGAAATTGCATCCGCACCTGCTGCCTCTGCTGCCTTAGCCATTTCGGTAATGTCGGTAACATTGGGGCTTAACTTCATGATTACAGGCTTCTTCGCAACATTTTTAATCTTAGATGTAATATCAAACAAAGCGTCTGCTTTCTGGCCGAACGCAATGGCACCCTCTTTTACGTTGGGGCAGGAAACGTTAATTTCCATCATTGCCACATTTGTATCATTCAAGCGTTCCACGGTCTCTAAATAATCCTCTACCGTTTTCCCGCAAACATTCACGATTACAGGAGTATCAAACTTCTTTAAGAACTCCAAATCTCTTTCGATAAAAACATCTACGCCGGGATTCTGCAAACCGATGGCATTCAACATACCGCCGTAAGTCTCTGCCACACGGGGGGTAGGGTTGCCGGGCCAGGGCACGTTGGCAACGCCCTTGGTCACAATGGCACCTAATTTATTCAAATCTACAAACTGGCTGTATTCCATACCGGAACCGAAAGTACCGGATGCCGTCATAACGGGATTTTTAAAAGTAACACCTGCAATAGTAACCTGAGTATTCATTAAATATCCACCTCCCTAGCATCAAATACGGGGCCTTCCGTACAAATTCTGGTATTGTTTACGTGGGAATGATGATCTTTCTTAGTGGTTTTGCACACGCATCCAAGGCAGGCGCCAACACCACAAGCCATTCTCTCTTCCAACGAAATATATGCAATAATGTTATTCTCTTCCGCATATTTTTTAATCGCGCGAAGCATGGGCATAGGACCGCATGCCATAATGATATCCGGCTTAATTGTCGTTGTTCCCAAAGCTGTCAAAACATTACCCTTGCAACCCACGCTGCCGTCTTCCGTTGCAATATACACATTGCCGTAGGGCATAAAATCATCTGCAAGGAAGTTGTATCTGTCACGGTATCCCAAGAAAATATGCTTCTCTGCATTCAGTGCCTTGGCAAGCCCTAACATAGGCGGAATACCGATACCTCCGCCCATAAGAACAACCGTCTTTCCTTCTGCCTCTTCCACCGGGAAACCATTGCCTAAGTTAGCAAGAATCTCCATGGTATCTTCTGCCTTGTAGGTAGCAAATTCCTTGGTTCCTTCACCTGCCACACGGTATACAAGACGCATTCTTTTATTCTCTCTGTCCACATCACAAATACTGATGGGACGCACCAGAAGATGCGACTTATCCTTCGGATAAATTCCGATAAACTGTCCAGCATTTGCGTGAACTGCTGCCTCTGTTTCAATCAGGCAATCATAAATTCCTTCCGCAATTTCGGTCTGGCTGTAGACCTTAGCGGTTTCTTTTTTACGATAAAACATACCATTTCCTCCGTTCTTTTTATCCGTAAAAATGTACTTTATAAAGCGTACATTTTTTAATTCATTTTCACTGTATGCAACGTAACACTCGCACTCCTAATCCTTGTACACTACCTTACCCTTACAAATCGTGTACTTCACCTTACCCGTCAGTTCTTCCCCTAAGAAGGGCGAATTCTGGGACTTGGATTGAAAACCGGTTACTGTCCACTTTTCATCCGGGTTAAAAATCACGATATCCGCAGGGCCGCCCACTCGCAATTCACCTCTGTCAATGTTATACATTGCCGCAGGCTTTGCCGTAAGCTTGTCCAATACTTCCATCATAGACATACCGGCCTCTTTTACCAGTTTCTCAATACAAAGAGGCAATGCCGCTTCAAGCCCTAGCATACCGCTGGGCGCTTCGGTTAAAGGCTTGTCCTTCTCTTCCTTGGCATGGGGCGCATGGTCCGTCGCTATGATATCGATGGTGCCGTCTTTTAAGCCTTCTATAATGGCAAGACGGTCTTCCTCGGTACGAATGGGGGGATTTACTTTGGCAAGGGTTCCCTTGGCAATCACCGCCGCTTCCGTTAAGGCAATGTGATGGGGTGTTGCTTCCGCATGTACACGGTTGCCCGGCACTGCCTTTGCTTTACGCACCAGTTCAACGCCTTCCTTGGTACTGATATGCTGCACATTTACAATTGCGTTAGTTTCCAAGGCAATCTGCAAATCCCTCGCAATCAGGCTGATTTCCGCATCCCTGGGAGAACCGCCGATACCAAAATGCTCCGATGCCGCGCCACGATTCACACCGTTATTAGTTATCAGTGACGCATCTTCTTCATGAAGGCTGATGGGCATATTCATTGCCGCAGTTTTCGCCATAGCCTCTCTTAAAATTGATTCATCCATCAAAGGAATACCGTCATCCGTAAAACCAATGGCACCTGCCTTTGCAAGGGCATCCATATCGGTTAATTTCTCGCCTTTTAAGCCAAAACTTACCGCACCGCAACTTTCCACGTGAATGCCTGTTTCCTTACCCTTGTTAAGTACATATGACAAGGTATCCGCGTTATCAATGGTGGGCTTGGTATTGCACATCATAATCACCGTAGTATAGCCGCCCGCTGCCGCCGCCTTAGCTCCGGTATAAATATCTTCCTTGTACTCAAAGCCCGGGTCTCTGAAGTGGGTATGCACGTCCACCAGGCCGGGGGCCACAACAAGCCCCGTTGCATCAATCACTTCAGCATCCTCACAAACTTCCGCCTCGCCGATTGACACGATTTTATCATCTTTTATTAAAACATCAGCCTTTCCCTCGAATCCGGTTTTCGGATTGATGACATAGCCGTTTTTTATAACAATCATTGGTACCTCCAAGTTGACATCTTTATTCGAACATAATTGGCCTATCCATGTACTCCGTACATATTACCACATACGGATAAGAATGGGCTGCAGGCACTTCTTCAGCCACATCAGGGCCTATCAGCGTGGTTTCCATGCACACAGCTTCTTCCGTCAGGTATAAAGCATCTACCGTAATACTGTAGCCACCGCTTACTTGCTCCCCATATCCGACACACAGGTACATAAATTCCCCGTCTGAATATGCCTGATAAAAAGGCTCCGCCTTCTTATCATCCAATATATCCAACAGCCCGTCAGGAACATTCTCCGTCGCTACCACCGTAAAATCCAAATCTTTTACCTTTGCAAGCTCTTCTTTTGCTCCGCCGCATCCGAATGTAAGGATACATAAAATACCTATCCAAAGACACACAAATAATTTTTTCAGCATAGAAATTCACCTTGTATTCTTTACTTCCATTTTATGTGTCTTGGGCCATTTTATGTACTTCTTTTAATAAAACAGATACCGGTAGTTATCAATATCTTTTAGCAGTTCTTTTATCTTACGGCCATTATACTTCATCAAATCAAAACCGGCATCTCCGTACTGCATAAAATAGATTTCCTTCGCTGAAACAGCACAATAATTCTCTCCCGCACAACTGCCGATATCGGTTAACACTTCGCCATCATGCATCGCAAGCATTCTGTCACCATTCTCATCCCCAACCCGGTATGCAAATACCACCGCACGGCCGTCAGCAGTTACCATGGTACTGTCTGTAAGAATATTTCTTGCCACCAAAGTGCTGTTATAATATAAATCCACCGTTCCGTCACCGGCATCCTTGCCGACATACATTCTGTTGTGTTCCATATATTCGATGGAAACCACATTATTATCAATCACTTCTACCTTACCTTTGTCAAGCATCTGATAACCCATGGCATACAAGGTTCCCACCGTGTCATTATCATCCGCATATCCGATAAAATAAGCCTTCTTTGCGGTAGTATCAAAGTAAATATCATCTTTGACGTCCATGGGGGTTACATCTTTCATTTCAATCGCCTCACCATCTGCCACAAGACGATATACGCACTGCTCAGAGATAGGTCCTACTGCCACAAAAAACATAGCCGTCTCAGAATCTGCGCCATGAAATCTCCATGCATCGGTTGTAACCAACTTAGTCTCCTTGGCACCATCTTTGTAATAGTATAAGCCCCTGGTTTCCGTAAGGTAATATACCTCGCATTTTTTATCAATGTTATACACATGACATTCTGTATACTCTTTACCAATCAGTACTTTTTCACCGGTTTTGGTTGTCAGCATATATAAACCGTCTTCCTTCTCATATACCACGGTTTTAAAAGAATCCCCGGCCTCAATTACTTTCGTAACACCGGTTTCTAACGTGGTCAGACTTCCCGGTGTGTCCAACTGAATAGTTGTAAGCTTACCGCCATTACTGCTCAAGATCAACGCCGTATCCTTCTTTTCATTCAAACGGAAGGTAGTGGCATCGTTACACAGATTCTGAACGGTAGCATCTTTTACCAGATACTGATAGAATCCGCCGTTTGCCGCATAGTATACTTCACCTTTGCCTGCAACCTCGTAATCCGTTACGCCCTGACTAATCAAGGTTGAGTTTTTATTACCCTTCTTTGCGTAATACAAATCAAAGGTACTTCCGTTTACGTTCATTGCAAAATATACATATTTGCCATCGGTAGTGACTGCAGCGGGATTCTCGTCATTGATTGCGTCTTTTTCATTGAAATTCCACGAATTCCATTGGTCTGAATATGCCACATCTTTTAGAATCGCCTTATCCGCCATGACACAACCATTATCCTGATAAAAAAGCATGCCGCGGGTTAAGGACTGATAATGCTTATTGTATAAAATCAAACCTGTTATACAACCGATAATCAAAACAGATACCACGATAATTGCGATAATCACTGCTTTTTTGTTCTTCCGATACCATGTACCGTTATCATCCTGTGCTGCTACCTTATCTTCGATGGGAAGCACTGTCTTATTGTTCTTCTTCACATCTTCCACAGCTTTGCTGTATGCTTCTTCTACCGCCTCATTATCTTTCTTGTTTTCTTCCATGGTCACTTCCCCTTCTTTCGTTTCCTTTGACTCTTCCTCGGATTGCTTTTCTTTGTTCTCTGCCAAATCCACGTTAGCGTTTTCTGCCTCCGTGACTACTGTCGTATCCTTACCGGCCTCACATTCCGGTTGGTTCTCCTGCGTAAGAAGCTCCACCAACTGTGCAAAATGCATACCGTGGGATGCCTTAATCAATACCGCATCTCCTTGTTTTAAAAGACCTACCACTTCATTTCGGCAATCCTCCAGAGTTGCAAAATGATGAAGTTCCATGGTGTCTTTTTTATCCGTATAGGTCTCTGCACCTCGATATATTTCTTCGCTTAACAAACCAACGCAAATCAAAGAATCCACACCCTGCGCTGCCGCATATTCACCTACGCCACGATGCAATTCCTTCTCATTCTCACCAAGTTCAAACATATCGCCAAGAATTGCCACCTTACGGGTTATGGCCTCTCCCAGCAAATCAATGGCCGCCTTCATGGATACGGGATTGGCATTATAGCAGTCATCAATAATCGTATACTCAGAAGTGTGAATCAGATGACTTCGCCCACGAACCGCTTCCACGGAAGCAATACCCCTCTCAATCTCCTCTGCACTCAAGCCTAAGGTCTTACCAACCGCAGTAGCCGCCAGGGCATTGTAGACCATATGTTTTCCCGGCAATGGAATCTCTGCTTTTATCGTCACATCTCCTGTATGAATCATACACTCACTTCCGAGAAGACCCTTGTTCACCACATCCGTTGCATAAACTTCCGCAGTATCCTGCATACCGTAAAAGACAGGCTTCTTACCATTCACGTCCTCAATCCCTGCCAATTTATCATCCTCTGCAAAAAGGCAGGCCGTACCACCTTCTTTTAGATTGGCAAAAACCTCAGTTTTTGCTTTTAACACGCCGTCTCTGTCACCTAACTGTTCTAAGTGGCACTGACCGATATTGGTAATGACACAGATATCCGGCTGTGCGATTTCGGACAGTCTCGTCATTTCCCCAAAATCGCTGATGCCCATTTCCAACACTGCCACTTCATGCTCATCACGAATTTTTAAGACAGTAAGCGGAAGTCCTACCTCGTTATTGAAGTTCCCTTCGGTTTTTAACACATTGTATTTCTTTGCCAGCACGGAAGCAACAAATTCCTTGGTACTGGTTTTACCTACGCTTCCTGTGATGCCGACTACTTTTATATCAAGATTCTCTCTGTAAAATTTTGCAATCTGTTTTAAGGCAACGAAGGTATCTTCTACCAGAATAAAAGAGCCTTTCACATCTTCCGGAATACGCTCGCATACCGCCAGTATCGCTCCCAAATCAAAAGCCTTGGCAATGTAATCATGACCATCCACCCTTTCGCCTTTGGTGGCAAAAAACATATAATTCTCTTTGACCAGGCGTGAATCAATGACACCGCCTGCAACTTCCGTAGTCGCATCCGCGCCGTTTAAAATCAATTCTCCGCCACAAGCCGCGGCTATGTTTTCGAAGGTCATATTCTTCATGGCAAGCACCCTTTCCATACTCTAACTACTTCACGATTTTATATACCGGTTCAATCACAAACAGCACCTTCTTTTATCGGTACTTTTTTAACGAAATTTCAATAATATGTTCGCATAGAGAAGCATAATCCATGCCTTCTGCAGCTGCCTCCTGGGGTAAAAGAGATGTGGGTGTCATACCCGGCAACGTATTTGCCTCAAGACAGTACACATTCTCTTCCTCATCTGCCATAAAATCAATGCGGGCATAGGTCTGTAAATGGAGTACCTTATACGCAAGCTCTGCCGCCTGCTGAATTTTATCCCTCAACGCATCTGAAATATTCGCAGGGCAAGTTTCAACCGTGCTTCCTGCCTGATATTTATTTTTATAATCATAAAAGCCTTCCACAGGAGCAATTTCCACCACCGGCAAAGCTCTGCCTTCTAAAAGTCCGCAAGTGAATTCACGACCCTTGATAAACTGCTCCAAAAGCACCTTCTCTTCATACTGAAACGCCTCATTCGCAGTCTTAAGAAGTTCTTCCCGATTCTGCACCATGTACACCCCAACGCTGGAACCGCCGCGGGAAACTTTTAATACAAGGGGATATCCTATGGTCTCTGCCATGGAACGAACATCCTCTCCCTTGTAAACCGTTACGGACTTAGGGGTAGGCACGTTATACATGAGGAAATACTCCTTGGTAATTGCCTTATCCATGCAGATGGCACTACTTAAATAATCGGTACCGGTATACTTAATACCCATCAAATCAAACGCCGCCTGAATTCTTCCGTCCTCTCCGTTAGCTCCGTGAAGTGCCATAAAAACAATATCCGAACGCTTACAAATTTCACAGACATTTTTACCGAAGAAGTCTTTATCACCCTTCTTTAACGCTTTTAACTCATCCATGGTAGGGTTCTTTTCGCTAACCGCTTTCATCCCCTCTGCCCAGTCTCTTGTATCGTCAAAAATCACATCCAAATTATCGTATTCCACACCCAGATACACATCCAGCAGAACCACCTGATGTCCCTTGGATTTCAGTGCACGATACACTCCGGTTCCGGAAACCAGCGATACATCTCTTTCCGTACTGTTTCCTCCGGCTAAAACCGTGATTTTCATAGCATCCTCCATTCCGTGTCAAAGCACAATCCCTTATTCTAAAATATTCTGTCAACAGTCGATTTTGTGCCTGCACAAAACCATATTATACACATTTTATCACATCATTTAATTATATCCTTTTATGCGCCCAAATTCAAGAAAATGTTAGATATCTCCGCATTCCTCACAACGCTTTACTAACCGCTTTGTATTTTTATTCCGCCTTGCTTTTACACCCCAAAAAGAGTATCATATCTTTAACGGGTTTTTTAGCCAAAACGGGCAATACTCATACTATATTTCCTATTGGGGAGGAATTTATGGACAGACAGAATCTTACCCTCATGACTGACCTCTATGAGCTCACCATGATGCAGGGTTATTTTAAAAGTAAAAATGATAAAACTGTAGTTTTTGACATGTTTTACCGCACCAATCCTTCCGGCGGCGGTTACGCCATTGCAGCCGGTTTGGAACAGGTCATTCAGTATATTAAAGAATTAAAATTTGAAAAAGAAGATATTGATTATCTTGCAGGTTTAGGTATCTTTGAACAGGATTTCTTAGATTATTTAAGCACCTTCCGTTTTACCGGTGATATCTATGCAGTTCCCGAAGGAACCGTTGTATTTCCTCGCGAACCGCTGTTAAAAGTAATTGCACCCATTATGGAAGCCCAGCTTGTAGAGACCGCAATTCTTAATATTATCAACCACCAGAGTCTCATTGCTACCAAGGCTTCCCGTGTAGCTTATGCTGCACAGGGCGACGGTATTATGGAATTTGGTTTGAGACGTGCACAAGGCCCCGATGCCGGTACCTACGGTGCAAGAGCTGCCATGATTGGTGGTTGTATCGGAACCTCCAATGTTCTCTGCGGACAATTGTTTGACGTTCCCGTAAAAGGAACTCACGCCCACAGTTGGATTATGAGTTTTGAAGATGAGTACACTGCATTTAAAACCTATGCAAACCTTTATCCTGATGCATGCATTTTATTGGTAGACACTTACGATACTTTAAAATCCGGTGTTCCAAACGCTATCCGCGTATTTACTGAAATGCGTGAAGCAGGTATCAACTTAGGTTACTACGGCATCCGCTTAGACAGCGGCGACTTAGCTTACATGTCTAAGAAAGCCCGTAAAATGTTAGACGAGGCAGGCTTCCCCGATGCAGTTATTTCCGCATCCAGCGACTTGGACGAATACTTGATTGAAAGCTTAAAATTACAGGGGGCCAAGATTACTTCCTGGGGCGTAGGTACCAACTTAATTACCTCCGCAGACAATCCGGCTTTTGGCGGTGTATATAAGCTTGCCGCCATCCGAGATGAAGACGGAACTTTTATTCCTAAGATTAAATTATCCGAAAACTCTGCCAAAGTTACAAACCCCGGCAACAAAACCGTATATCGTATTTATGAGAAAGAAACCGGCAAAATTAAAGCAGACTTAATCTGCCTTGCAGATGAAAAGTATACCGAAGATGACTTCATACTTTTATTTGACCCTAACGAGCCTTGGAAAAAGACCAAAATGAAGCCCGGCACCTTTACAATTAAAGAATTACTGATACCCATCTTCTTAAAAGGCGAATGTGTTTACACTTCTCCTTCTGTAATGGAAATCAGAGACTACTGCTTAAAAGACCAGAACACCATGTGGGACGAAACCAGACGTTTCGCAAATCCTCACGAAGTGTATGTAGACTTGTCAAGCAAGTTGTATGATATTAAGATTTCGTTGTTGGATGAAATGAGTAAAGATTAAACAAAAAAACCTGAGAAGCAACATCTTCTCAGGTTTTATCATTATCTCTTATTCCGCCGCACGCAAATACGCAATAAAGTTATTTCCGTTCTCCTCAAAGAACTCCTTGGAATCATTCATGCCCACCTTGTAGACTCTTCCGTTCTCCGGATTCATCCACACGGTATTCAAATCATTGAAGCCCACAATCAAGACTGCTTCACCGTCATCTCCGATAAATAATACCGGTATATCCTGATTCACGTAGTATAAAACAGAATCCAGCGTACAGCCCTGCAACTCCAGAATCTCCGCATCCGGCATGGAATCTTCCAGAATTTCCATTGCACTGTATCCTTTGTCCAACAACTCTTGTGTATCTCTGGAATATCCTTCAAACGCAAGAATGGTTTCCAGACAGACAGCCAATGACGACGTCTCCTCATCCGTTTTAGTGCCGGTAATCTTCATAATCTGGTTACGACTTACCAAATTCCCTTTTATCCACACATAGCGACCCTCAGCATTCATAACCGTACCCGCAATGGGGTATGCCTGTCGGATAGCATCTCCCGGGTTAGAATATACACCGACAATCTCTCCACCGGCATACAGATAATATGCATCTTCCTGAGGTGCAATATCGAGGTTCACCTGCCTTTCCCCTTCATATAAAACTTCCCATGGTGCAGTGAACTTAATAATATTGTCATCCATTTCTGAACGCATTACAACCTGAACAATCTTTTTAAAAGTCTCGGTAGCTACAATCTCAATACTGTTTTTGCCCGATTCTTCCACTTCGTTATTCAGGATGGTTCCGGATGCAGTTTCACGGAAGCCCTTGCCGTCAGAATCTTTTACGACCTGAAACAGCGTGATCATATTCTCTTTCATTTCACATCCGGTCACATAACGATTCTCTTCGCCGTATGTTTTAAGAATTTCACCTTTTTGACTGCGGATATATACCGTATGCATGGGGAACGTTGTCATACCCATACTGTCGGTATGGATATCCTCTACGTTGGCAACACCATATATCAAATCATTCCCCATAAATCCCAGCGGCATCACTCTTTCCGTTTCTTTTGCACTAATAAGAGAGCGCCTTCCGCCTTCCAGGTTAAAAAGAAGCATTTCATTGGAATTATAAGTATTATTTCCCGCCTGCCATACCAGCATGGTATTGTTGTCAGATACCTTAAACGTCTGCTCACTCACGCCGGATACTAATTCTTCCGCTTCACCGGTTTGTATATTAATACAAAAAATAGTACCTTCCAGATAAACATAGAATTCACCTTTCTGGCTCAGGTATGCCAGATTATCTACGTTTACCTTCAGCATTTCATAACTTTTATCATAAGGTATAAAAACCAGTTCCTCCATCGTATTCATCAAACCGTCATAAGCATATATCTGAATACCTACCTCACCTTCATGATTTCCGCGATTCATGTAGCCATATACCATAAAAACGGCATTTCCGGTTTCATCCAGATTAAGCACCTTAATGTCATGTTTCTGGTTTCTGGTTCTCCAGTCAAAGTTGTCTTCATCGTAAAAGCTGAACACTCTGGCAAACTTATTGGCAGTTATGTTACACACATACAGATTACCTTCCACAATATAAGAAAATACGTTACCGTCATCACTTTCTTTTAGAGCTATCTCATCATCTGTAATGCCCAGAACAATTTTATTTCCGTAGAAGGCATGATCCTCTTCAAAAAACATCTGATTCATGGTTCTGTCATACTCTAAAAGATACATTCTCTCCGTACCTTTTCGAACCCGGAACCGTTCTGTTACATTATAATAATGAGTATCCCTTCCTTCCACCAGACTCACCATATACTCCAGCCGGATAACCGCTGTGGATGATGCCAGTTCTTCTATAACTGCCACAGGATCACTTTCTCTTACCACATCAAGATTGCCCCATGTAATCTGATCAAAAGAACTATGAATATTAACCCTTTGATAATTGGTATTATCCCCGGTGGAATCACTTTCCAAATACGTAATAATTTCCTCGTTATCCGGAGACTCTGCGAAGGTCTTATCTGAAAAATCAAAAACAAAATCTAACTTTTCAAATGCCGCATATTCATACGCCTGGATAATTCTGGTATAGTAACGCACTACATCTCCGTTATCCAGTGTAAGCAAAATTATCATGGTATATTCCTGATTGCTTTCTATCAGATCCTTAATGGAAAATGTTGTAGCAATATACTCTTTTTTCTCCACATAATCGGTTAACGTTCTGTCTTCAATCAAACGTTCGCCGTCTATACTTCTTATTTCATAGGCTACTTCCGCAATTTCGCAACCGTATTTTTCAATATGAATAGAAATAGAACGACCTTCCTGCAACGGCGTTATACTCTCTCTCATATAAGAAGAATCCATAGGCTTTGCATAGCCCTGCATCGTATTTACCATTCCGGAGTCGTGCATAATAGAAACCGTTGGATAAGTAGCTTCCTGCATCTCCATGGTCATACTGGTATTATCCCTGTTCAAAAGAACACTGAACAAAAAAAGCATCAGAAAAAAAGTAAGCGTAACCACTGTAACTTTAATGGTTTTCTTCCATTTTGCGTTCATATTACTTTTCTCCTTTCTGACTTTTTTATTTTATAAATAAAATCATACTTCCAACAACTTCTGTAATGTTGTATGAATTCCCAAAAACTCAGTAAATTCCTTTTCTTGCTCAGATAACTTTGCCAGCTTTGTCGTCGATACTATTTTATCGGTTTTTACCGCACGAATCAAAATATTCTTAGGCGTATGCGTCATATCAATAAATTCCAGCAATTGCGCCTCATACCCTTGTTTTTCAAGAATCAGAGCGCGTAAAGAATCTGTTACCAATGCCGCCATTCTGTCTTTGACAATACCATATTTTAACATAGGTCGCAATGCTTCATTACTGATTTGCCGATTCACCTCATGATGACAGCACGGCACCGATAAAATCACCTTGGCATTCCACTTAAGTGCCTTATACAAGGCATAATCCGTCGCTACATCACAGGCATGAAGGGTAACAACCATGTCCACTTCATCCTGTCCGGTATAATCCTTAATATCTCCGGTTAAAAACCGGAGATTCTTGTATCCGTATTTATCCTTCAATGCATTACAATGTGCAATCACATCTTCTTTCAAATCCAATCCTATAATCTGCACATCTTTCTTTTTTAATTCATGCAGATAATGATAAATCGCAAAGGTAAGGTATGATTTACCGCATCCAAAATCAAGGATTCGAATCACTTCCTTATCTTCCAATGCAGGCAAAACATCTTCCACGAATTCAAGGAAACGATTAATCTGGCGGAATTTATCGTAGGCAGAATGTATTATTTTGCCTTGAGGTGTCTGCACACCCAAATCGATGAGAAATCCTACCGGAATATTCTCCTCCAGAATGTATTGCTTCTTACGGTTGTGGGCAAGTTCCTGAAGACGTTTTTCCGCTTGCGCACTCTGCTTAGCTTTATCAACAGATGCCCTTCCTCCGTTCAAATTTACGTTTCGCTTTTCTTTTATGGTAAGCGTGCCCTTTTTATTCGTAAGACAAATCAACATCCCTTGTTCATGATGCACTTCCATCTGTCCGAAATCATTCTGAAGCCACTTTATACAATTCTCACACAATGTTTCCGGCGTCATATTCTCATGAAACACCTGCTTCCCCTTAAAAGAACTCACCTGATAAACTACATCCTGCTTTAACAAAACAGGGCGTACTTTTATCTTGGTTATGCCATCTTTATTTCGCGCATTGCTAATGATTATTTCTTTTAAATCAACATTAATATATTGGGTAAGTTTCTCCCTTAACTTTTCCCACTGTGTATTATTTTCCATAAAATACCTATATTATTATAAAAACTTCCAAATTCTCACTTCATTACCCGGAGGCATCACTTCTCTCCACCTGATAAAACAGTACATTTCTAAATCGCTCTATCTACCATCAGTGTAGTTTTGCACTACACCCTCTTAATTTAAGATAATGAACGGAGTACGCGTATGTCTGCGGTTAATATATACCGATTGAAGACCGTTTTTGTCCGTCGGCACTTAATGAAAAGGCTTGGTAACAAGACTTTGAATTTAGTGTCCGTTACGTGTCAAAACCGAGCGAAAGCGTGTCTGAAATCGGTATATATTAACCGCAGACAGCCCCCACTCATTCCTTACAAAAGGGGTGTAGCGCGAAACTACACCCCTCACTTTTATTTCAATGCTTCCAGTCGGCAAATCGCTTTCTTCAAAGCAATGGTTGCTCTGGTAACATCCAAGCTGTCCCCCTTCTGGGCAAGACGCTCTTCAGCACGTTCTTTCGCACGCTCTGCACGATCCTCATCAATTTCAAAAGGCCATTCGACAATTTCTGCAAGAATAGTAACTTCATCAGGAAGAATCTGTGCAAATCCGGAAAGAAGTGCCGCATTTTTCAGTTGTTCCGGCTCCGTAATGGTTAAAATGCCGGGTTCAATGATAACCGTGGTAGGTATATGTCCTCTGAAAATACCCAACTCACCTTCTGTTGTGTTGAACTCTACCATCGAAACCTGACCCTCATAAAAGACACGCTCAGGAGTAATGATTCGAAGTTCAAAAAGCTTGCTATCGTCCATGCTTCTCTCCGTTCTTAGCGATTACGCTTTCTGGTTTCTTTCTGCCATACGGGCAACTACATCATCAATGCTACCTGCATTTAAGAAGTAACTTTCAGGAATGTCATCATGCTTTCCTTCTAAGATTTCCTTGAAACCACGGATGGTTTCAGATACGGGTACATACTTACCTTCCAAACCGGTAAACTGTCCTGCCACGAAGAAAGGCTGTGATAAGAATCTCTGTACCTTTCTTGCACGGTTAACAAGAAGCTTATCTTCTTCCGATAATTCATCCATACCGAGGATTGCAATGATATCCTGTAATTCTTTGTACTTCTGAAGAATTTCCTGAACACCGCGGGCAACCTTATAATGTTCCTCACCAAGGATTCTGGGATCCAAAATTCTGGAAGTTGATTCCAAAGGATCTACCGCGGGATAAATACCCAATTCTACGATGGAACGTGACAATACGGTTGTCGCATCCAAGTGAGCAAATGTAGTTGCGGGAGCAGGGTCAGTTAAGTCGTCCGCAGGTACGTATACAGCCTGAACGGAAGTAATGGAACCGTTCTTTGTAGATGTAATACGCTCCTGAAGAGCACCCATTTCAGTCTGTAATGTAGGCTGATAACCTACCGCTGAAGGCATACGACCAAGAAGCGCTGATACTTCGGAACCGGCCTGTGTAAAACGGAAAATGTTATCAATGAAAAGTAACACGTCCTTACCGCCCTTGTCACGGAAGTATTCCGCCATGGTAAGACCTGTAAGACCTACACGCATACGTGCTCCGGGGGGTTCGTTCATCTGACCGAACACCATGGTTGTTTTATCAATAACGCCGGATTCCTGCATTTCATGATAAAGGTCATTACCTTCACGGGTACGCTCACCAACACCGGTAAATACGGAGTATCCACCGTGCTCTGTAGCAATGTTACGGATAAGCTCCTGAATCAATACGGTCTTACCTACACCGGCGCCACCGAACAAACCGATTTTACCGCCCTTCTGATAAGGACAAAGTAAGTCAACGACTTTGATACCGGTTTCAAGCAATTCAGTTGCTGTAGACTGCTCTGCGAATTCAGGAGCAGCTCTGTGAATAGGGTCATAGCTTACACCCTCGGGTGCAGGCTTATTATCAATGGGATCACCAAGAACGTTAAAAATACGTCCCAGTGTATTCTCACCAACGGGTACGGATATGGGTGCACCTGTCGCTTCTGCTGCCATACCACGCACAAGACCGTCAGTAGGTCCCATCGCGATACATCTTACGGTGTCATCACCGAGATGCTGTGCAACTTCCACAACCAATGTTTTACCGTCATTGCAAGCAATTTTAATTGCTTCATTAATATCCGGCAAGTTGTTTTCTGCAAACTTAATATCCAAAACCGCACCGATAATCTGTGTGATTTTTCCTGTATTTGCCATCTTTTTCCTCCAATAGCAGCCTACGAAATCGCTTCCGCACCTGCAATAATCTCTGTTAATTCCTGGGTAATAGAGCCCTGACGCGCTCTATTGTATAACAAGGTCAGACTGTCAATCATTTCCTGAGCATTGTTGGTTGCATTATCCATAGCCTGCATACGTGCACCGTTTTCACTGGCAAGGGATTCAATCAATGCACCGTGCACAAGACTGGTCATATACTTCGGAATAATCATCTTCAATGCTTCTTCATCCTGAGGTTCGAAATTCATAAGAAGTCCGTCCGTTTCAATCTCATGCTCCTCAGGTAAAACCGGAAGGAGCTTTAAAAGCATCGGTGTCTGACTCACAGTATTTTTAAAATTAGTGTATGCAAGGTAAATCTCACCGACTTCCTTTTCATCGTAAGCTTTCAGAATCTGATTCACTACCTTAATGGCATCTGCATACTCAAATTCATCCGCCAATTCCGAAAAGTCAGCTTTAATGGTATATCCGCGACGTTCCAATGTCTCACGGCCCTTACGACCGATTGCATAAATGTCCACTTCTTCTTTATCAAAACCACCCTGGGTAATCAGCTTCACAACATTAGAGTTGTAACCGCCCGCTAAACCTCTGTTGGAAGTAAGCACAATAATTGCCTTACGGGTGTTTTCCTGTTGCTGTGTATAAGGAACATCCAGCTCCCCTGCTCTTGCAAGGAGGCTTACTACGGTATCATACATACAACTAAAATATGTCTTCGACTGTAATGCTCTGGTCTTGGCACGCTGCAGCTTTACCGTGGATACCAATTTCATGGCTTTGGTAATCTGCTGCGTACTCTGGACACCGGCCTTACGTCTTTTAATATCTCTCATTGAGGCCATATTTTAATCATCCTTTACTTTCTGACTTTGTATCGGTTTTATGAAATACCTGTTACAAAATCTTTCTTGAAATCCTCTACTGCTGCAAGAAGTTTTGCTTCTACTTCTTCCGAAATTACCTTATTTGTCTTAATTGACTCCGGAATTTCAGAGTACTTAGTATCCAGGAATTCAAAGAATTCTGATTCAAATCTGGTAATATCATCAACAGGAATGTCTAAGAGACATTTCTTGGTTGCTACGAAAATGATGATAACCTGATATTCTACCGGCATGGGCTTGTACTGAGGCTGCTTAAGGATTTCCTTAATTCTTTCACCCTGTGCAAGCTTTTCCTTGGTATCCGCATCCAATTCAGAA
>JAZNRC010000025.1:0-14231 GCA_045590555.1 Lachnospiraceae bacterium
AATAATAAATTCACCTAAAGCACTTTTCATTTTAGCTATTGACTCATTTCTATCTTTTCCATGAACTATAACTTTAGCTATCATTGAATCATAGGTTTGCGGAACTGTATATCCAGCATATACTGCTGTATCTACTCTAATTCCGTTTCCCCCTGGAATATGAAGTCCAGTTATTTTTCCAGGACATGGCATAAAGTTTTTATCAGGATTTTCAGCATTTATTCTACATTCTAAACTATGTCCTTTTATAATTATATCATTTTGAGAAAATTGTAATTTTTCACCAGAAGCAATTTTTAATTGTTCTTTTACAATATCTATTCCTGTAACCATTTCTGTAACCGGATGTTCTACTTGAATACGAGTATTCATTTCCATAAAATAAAAGTCTTTTTCATTTTCCAGCAAAAATTCAATGGTGCCGGCATTTTCGTAACCAACCGCTTTGGCCGCCTTCACCGCCTGCTCGCCCATACGCGCTCGCAATTCTTCAGAAATTGCCTTACAGGGTGCTTCCTCAATGAATTTCTGATGATTACGTTGGATGGAACAGTCACGTTCTCCAAGGTGAACTACATTGCCGCAGGAATCTGCAAGAATCTGTACTTCCACATGTCTCGGATGCTCAATAAAATGCTCCATATACACTGAATCGTCGCCAAAGGCCGCGCCGGCCTCTTTTCTCGCGGTCAAGTATGCATTCTCGAATTCCTCTTCGTTCATCGCCACACGCATACCTTTACCACCACCTCCGAGAGCCGCTTTTATAATGACAGGATACCCTAATTTCGTGGCAATTTTCTTGCCTTCTTCCACGCTTTCCACATTTTGATTCCAGCCCGGAATTACCGTAACGCCGGCTTCAATCATGGTATTACGCGCCTCCGTTTTATTACCCATTTTGCGGATAATTTCAGAAGACGGCCCGATAAAAGTAATGTTGCATTCTTCACATAATTTTGCAAACTTCTGGTTCTCGGATAAAAAACCGAACCCCGGATGAATTGCTTCAGCACCGGTATTCACCGTGGCACTGATAATATTCTCCATATTCAGATAACTGTCCTTAGATGACGCCGGTCCGATACAAACCGCTTCATCCGCAAGCTGAGTATGTAAGGCATCTTTATCCGCCTCGGAATACACCGCCACAGACTGAATTCCCAATTCTCTGCAGGCGCGGATAATGCGCACTGCGATTTCTCCTCTGTTTGCAATTAGAATTTTATGAATCATTGATTAATCCGCCTTATTATCCAATCATAAAAGATAGCTCGGCAGTTACCACCACCTTGCCGTCCACACTGGCAACCGCTTCGCCCACACCCAAAGGTCCTTTGCTGCGAACGATACGGGTTTCCAGTTTCAATTTATCGCCGGGAACCACTTTACCTTTAAACTTACACTTATTGATTCCCGCAAAATATGCAATCTTTCCCTTGTTTTCTTCCAGACTCAAAGCCGCAACCGCACCGGTCTGCGCCAGGGCCTCGATAATGAGAACGCCCGGCATTACAGGCTCCTGCGGGAAATGTCCTGCGAAGAAATCTTCGCGAAATGTCACACACTTATAACCTACCGCATACTCCCCCGGCACCATATCTTCTACATAATCAATGAGAAGAAAAGGATGTCTGTGGGGAATAATCTGTTCTATTTCTTTGATACCTAATTTCATATTATTCCTCTTTTCTTATTCAACAACAAACAATGCTTCGCCATACTCTACGCCTGTGGCATTCTCTACAAGAATTTCCGTAACGATACCGTCGCATTCCGCTTCGATTTCATTCATCAACTTCATAGCTTCCACAATGCCTACAATCTGACCCTTTTTCACCCGATCGCCCAACTTTACGAAAGGTTGTGCATCTTCCGCAGGAGCTGCATAAAAGGTTCCCACAAGGGGCGAATTGATGGTTTGGGCATTGACGGATACAGACTTTTTATCACCGGTCTGCGCTTCCATGTTTTCCGAACCCGCACCACCTGTAGTATTATCAGCTTTGGTAACGGCTGAGTTTCCTACCTCTGCCTCAACAGCATTTGCACTTACACTTTGCGCTGCATTGTTACAACTCCCAAATCCCGGTTCCATCATCATTATATCGCCGGATGACATATGTATTTTTACATTACCTTCTTCATAATGAAAATTGGTAAGATTTGATTCCGAAACTGTTTTTATCAGTTCTAAAATATGATTATATTCCATGGATATATCCCTTTCCGATATGTTATATATCACTAAAAATATAGTTACTTCATAAGTTTTTACGCTTCATACTTTGCTAAAAGCAGGGAAGCATTATGTCCTCCAAAACCTAAAGAATTACTGATGGCATATTTAAAATTCTTCTGTACGGCAGAACCGAATACATAATTCAAATCGCACTCTTCGTCGGCTTCTTTGGAATTAACGGTAGGATGGATGTAACCATCCTGTAAAGATTTTACGCATACAATGCCTTCCACCGCACCTGCCGCGCCTAAAAGATGGCCAATCATGGACTTGGTAGAATTAATGTATAAGTTGCTTGCGTGCTCGCCAAACGCTATTTTAATCGCTCTGGTTTCAAATAAATCGTTATGATGTGTACTTGTTCCGTGAGCATTGATATAAGTTACCTCTTCCGGTTCAATGCCTGCATCTTCCATGGCAAATTTCATGGCAGCAGCCGCACCGCTACCGTCTTCTGCGGGAGAGGTGATGTGGAACGCATCACAGGTTGCTCCGTAACCAACTACTTCAGCAAGAATCTCTGCGCCACGCGCCTTCGCATGCTCCAATTCTTCCAAAACGAGGACGCCTGCGCCTTCACCCATAACAAAACCGTTACGTTCCTTATCAAAAGGAATAGATGCCTTATTCACATCTTCCGTTTCATTCAATGCAGTAAGAGAGGTAAAGCCTGCCACTCCCAAAGGACAAATTGCACTTTCGGCACCGCCTGCAAGCATAACATCCGCATCACCGTACTGAATGGCACGGAACGCATCACCGATACAATGAGAACCAGTAGCACAGGCTGTTACAACGTTGGTACATTTCCCTTTTAACCCGAGAGCGATTGCCACGTTACCTGCTGCCATATTGGAAATCATCATAGGCACAAACATGGGGCTGACTCTGGAAGGTCCTTTCTCCATTAATTTGGTATGTTCGTTCTCCAAACTGTTCATACCGCCGATACCGGAACCGATGATAACGCCTACACGATAAGGATCTTCCTTCTCCATATCAAGACCGGCCTGTTCAAACGCTTCCCTGGCTGCAACTACTGCATACTGTGAGAAGGGGTCCATTCTTTTGGCAGCCTTAAAATCCATTCTGTCTTTTGCAACAAAGTCCTTCACTTCTGCCGCAAGTTTTACTTTATAATCCGTTGTATCAAACTTGGTAATGGGTCCGATTCCCACCACCTCTTCTTTGATTGCATTCCAAAATTCCTCTACTGTATTTCCGATAGGGGTAATGGCACCCATACCGGTCACTACTACACGTCTCTTCATTCTTATCACCTTTCTACATCGCCATTCCGCCGTCTACACAAATCACCTGCCCGGTGATATATGAAGCCTCATCGGATGCCAGGTATTTTACCATATTTGCAATATCTTCCGGTTGCCCAAAACGTCCCACGGGAATCTGTTTTACTGCTTCTTCTTTGACTGCATCGGATAAAACTGCCGTCATTTCGGTTTCGATAAAACCGGGGGCAACTGCATTTACCGTAATGTTTCGGGAAGCAAGTTCTCTTGCCATGGACTTGGTAAGACCAATCATTCCTGCCTTGGATGCAGAATAATTTGCCTGACCCGCATTCCCCATCACACCGGATACGGAAGTAATATTAATGATTCTGCCGCTACGCTGTTTTACCATGGTTCTGGTTGCTGCTTTAATGGTATTAAAAGCACCTTTTAAGTTGATGTTAATGACTGCATCAAACTGTTCCTCTGTCATTGTCATCATAAGACCGTCTTTGGTAATGCCTGCGTTATTTACAAGAATATCCAGTCTGCCTTTTGTTGCGATGATATCGCTAACAGCCTTGCAGGTCTCTTCATAATCACCTACATTAAATTTGCAGATTTCTCCCTGACCGCCTTTTTCTTCAATGAGGCGAAGGGTCTCTTCCGCTTTCCCCTGAGAACCGTTGTAATTCACATATACATAAGCGCCGGTTTCTGCCAGAGCCAAAGCAATGGTTCTTCCGATACCGCCGGATGCACCTGTCACAAGAGCAATTCTGTCTGCCATATTTTTCTCTCTTTCCTGCGCCCTTTCATATAGGGCGCATCTGACTATTTTTATCCTTTTACATCAAAAATCAAATGGGAACTTTTCTAAAATAAATCCTTTATCTGCTCCAAATCTTCCACACAACTTACATTGATTACTTTGGCCTCTCTGTCAATCTTCTTAATAAAACCTGCCAAAGTCTTCCCCGGACCGATTTCGATAAAAGTGTCCACCCCATCGGCAAGCATGGTTTCCACACTCTGCTGCCATCTTACGGAAGAACTTACCTGTTTTTCCAAAAGGGGGGCAATCTCATCTTTATCGCTGACATAAGTTGCGGTTACATTGGTGATATAGGGAATTCTCAACTCACGAAAAGCAATATCCTTCATATATTCACGCAACTTTGTCCCTGCTTCTTTTAAATAAACGGAATGGAACGGTCCGCTTACCACCAAGGGAATACAGCGCTTTGCTCCTGCCTCTGTAAGAGCGGCACTTGCTGCTTCCACACCTTCCTTCATTCCGGTAATCACAATCTGACCGGGACAGTTATAATTGGCGATAAAAACATCATCAAAATCTTCAAGTACTTTTTCAATGGCTTCAGCTTCCATACCAAGCACCGCTGACATGGCTCCTTTTCCGGAAGGAACCGCTTCCTCCATATAGATGCCTCGCTGTCTTACCAATCGGATGGCATCTGTATAATCCATACCGCCTGCTGCCGCAATAGCTGCATACTCTCCAAGGCTTAAGCCTGCCGTCATATCCGGAACAATTCCCATATCCTTTAAAACCGCCGTAATGCCGAGACATGTTGTTACCATTGCAGGCTGTGTGTACTGAGTCTGATCCAACAAAGGATTCTCGCGAAAACATAAATCTTTGACACTGATATCCAATACTTCCTCTGCTTTATCAAACATGGCAGCACAGGCAGGATACCTGTTATAAAAGTCCTGACCCATGAAACTCTTCTGTGCTCCCTGACCGGGATAAATAAATGCAATTTTACCCATTACTCAACCTTCTTTCCCATGAGTGCAATGGCCTCTGCCGTAATTCTTTCAATAAATTCTTTACAGGTACATTCTTCTTTTACCAAGCCCGCACTCTGTCCTGCCATAAGACTGCCGGTTCTGGTATCACCCTCGACCACTGCCTTACGAAGACCACCGGCTGCCAACTGTTCCAGTTCTTCTGCGGTGGCACCTTCGGCTTCTTTCTTCAAATATTCCATTGTAAGATTGTTACGTAACGCCCTTACGGGATGACCTGTACTGCGACCGGTTACTCTGGTATCGATATCTTTGGCCTTAAGAATACAATCCTTGTAATTTTGATGTACGATGCATTCTTTGGTTACCACGAAGTGTGTACCAATCTGCACAGCATCTGCGCCCAACATAAAAGCTGCCGCCATGCCGCGACCGTCTGCCACGCCACCTGCCGCGATTACAGGGATGCTAACTGCATCACGCACTTGGGGAACTAAAACCATGGTGGTCAATTCACCAATATGTCCGCCGGCTTCGGTACCTTCTGCTACAACAGCATCAGCCCCGCACTTTTCCATACGTTTTGCAAGAGCTACGGAAGCTACAACAGGGATTACCTTAATACCCGCTTCCTTCCATTCTTTCATGTACTTCTCAGGGTTACCGGCACCCGTAGTTACGACTTTAACGCCTTCTTCTACAACAACTTTGGCAACTTCATCTGCTGATGGATTCATCAACATAATATTGACACCAAAAGGCTTATCCGTAAGCTTCTTTACCTCACGAATCTGTTCACGAACCCATTCTGCAGGAGCTGCGCCTGCCGCAATGATACCAAGACCACCGGCGTTGGACACGGCAGCCGCCAGATGATATTCGGCAACCCATGCCATGCCGCCCTGGATAATGGGATATTCAATACCTAAAAGCTTTGTAATCTCTGTTTTCACGTCATCCACTTCCTATTCTTTGAAACTGTCGTTGCAATTACTTATTACAACTATTCTAACACTTTCTTTTCAATTAATCTTCTTTATTGTTTTCGATATATGTCATAACATCCTGTACGGTTACCATCTTCTCAAGTTCTTCGGAAGGGATGGATACACCGAATTCATCCTCGAAACTCATTACAAGTTCGAATAAGTCAAGGGAATCCGCACCCAAATCATCTTTAAACGATGCAGTAGGAACAACCTTATCTGCGTCTACTCCCAAACCGTCTGCTACTAAACTCTGAATTTTTTCTAACATTTTGTTAATCCTCCGTTTTTTTAATTGATTGAGTTATTTTCGGCTGAAATTCAGTTTTAATAATACATCACAGCTATTTTATAACTCGTTACAGACACGCTTCCGCTCGGTTCTGCCACGTAACGGCTGCTAAATTCGTGCATCATTTCATTCGCACTTATTAAGCACCGACGGGCAAAAACGGTCTTTAAACGAGTCATAAAAATCTGTTTCGTAATAATGATTTGTGTGTTCAGCCGAAAATAACATTCAGTTCTGATATGTAATCCGGACAGGCCGGGAATTACCAAAGTTTAATGTCCCTATACCGTTACGTAGGATGCCCCCCAGGAAAGTCCTGCACCGAATCCTGCCATAATCAGGCGGCTTCCTTGGGGAAGCTTACCGCCTCTGTACAACTCGTCTAAAAGAAGAGGGATGCTTGCAGAAGAAGTATTTCCGTATTCTTCCAGATTCATGGGGAATTTCTCAATCGGTTCGCCGAGGCGTTTTGCCACAGACTCTACAATTCTGCGGTTTGCCTGATGTAAAATATAATAGCTCACATCTTCTTTGGTTATCTGCATCTGATTCATAACTTCCGCGACCGCCTCCGGCACACTTCGCACTGCGAATTTAAACACTTCCTGACCATTCATAACCAGCGTACTTCCTGCCGGACAGGTAAGCACTTCTCCACGACTGCCGTTGCACTTCATCATCACGGCTCCCGTTCCTTCACAAGCAGTAATCACTGCAGCACCGGCACCGTCGCCAAAAAGAATACAACTGCTACGGTCCGTCCAATCCGTAATGGCAGATATCTTCTCTACACCAATGATTAATGCATTTTTAATCAGCCCCATATTCATATATGCCACGCAGGTATTGTAAGCAAATACAAAACCGGAGCAGGCCGCTTTCAAATCGAAGCAAAAGGCGTTGGTGGCTCCGATAGCAGCCTGCACCTGACAAGATACAGAAGGAAGTACTTCCTCCTGGGCGATGGTACATACAATAATTGCATCTATATCCTCTGCATTGCATTCTTTGCAAGTCTCCATTGCATTCTGCGCCGCTACGATTGCCATGTGGGTAACCGAAGCTTCTTTCTCAATATGCCGCCTTGCAATGCCGGTTCTCTCACGTATCCATTCATCGTTTGTTTCTACCATTTCTGCCAGCTTGTTGTTATCCCATACAAGTTCCGGGCTATAGGAACCCGTTCCAATAATTCTTCCTGTCATGATTTCATCCTTGTCTCATTCTATTTCTTGTAATCAATCTATCACAGAAATATTAACTTTATATTAAATTATTTTTATTTTACGATTATTTTATTTTCAAATCATTTGCATTTCAAAGTATATCACTATAAAAAGAAAAGTCAATACAAATTTTATAAAAATTTTAGATTTTTTATTTTTTAATAATTTTTTAAAATAAAAAACAGGAGGCATACTTTTCCATGCTTCCTGTTTTATCTTATAATCTTTTAATTTTATGTATTTTATTCACACAGTTTATATCTGCGTAGCTTTCTATTTGTCAGTGTCTTTTTCTTTCTTCTCTTCAGGCTTTGCTTCACTTTCAAGCAACGTCTCTCCGTCAGTTTCCACGTCATATACCTGAACTTTGACTTTCTTTTTTACCTTATTAATGTTTCGCAATTTGAACCACATGATAAGAGCCGGCACAAATTCCATGCCGATATAGAGCAGTTCGATTGCACCTACCACAACAAAACACCAGTACCACCAATCATGTCTTTTATTCAGCATAATAATTCCGAATACCAAGAACAGCACGCCTGCCAACATTGGTAAAATACCTTCCAGCATTTCCTTTTTGGCCATGTACAACTGTCTTGCCGCTTTGTCCGCATTCTTTGAAGGTTCGATGGGCTTAAAAATATCCAGACTGATAATGCCTTTGAGCCAGAGGCCGGGCACCAGAATCAGTACTCCCAGAAGCACAACCAACAGCGACTCCAAAGACCATTCAATCATAACAACCATCTCCGGATCCTTAATATTATAGTAGATATCCAGAGCAATGGTATCCTCTGCCAACACACCGGGGAAGGAATACATGGATACCATATATTCGTCACCCACGCGGTAAGACAAATCCAGCATAGTATGATGCTCGCCGTTGCCCAAGACCATATCATGAGCACCGATAATGGTTGCCTCCGTCTTCTTCAACTGAAAATTCATCCGGTTCGACATAAAAAACAAAAGAATGCCGGAAAAAACAAAAATTGCACCCAACACAATACAGATTAATCCAAGCATTTTCTTTTTTGCTGCTTCGTTCATTTACAAATTCCCTTCATATGTAAAAATTTGATTGTTTTCATCCCTGAAAATAGATTATACAATATAATCGCTTGAATTTCTACGGATTTTATTATCTTTTTATGTTTGACAGGTATAAAAGTTCTGTTTTTATGTATTGAAAGGATAAATTTTCACTATTTTTAAAAGTCTATCCCTTGCAAGGCGCTTTCTGCAGTGCTATACTGGTTAAGTTTTGAGAATATTCTGCCCTCGGCAGTAACATAAAATACATCTTTTAATATGTATAAAAGTGATTGGAGAAAGTATGAAACAAACAAGAGATGATATCAGAAACGTGGCAATCATTGCCCACGTAGACCACGGCAAAACCACTCTGGTGGACAGCCTTTTGAAACAAAGCGGCGTCTTTCGCGAGAATCAGGAAGTGGCAGAACGCGTTATGGATTCCAACGACATCGAGCGCGAGCGCGGTATTACCATTCTTTCCAAAAACACCGCCGTTATGTACAACGATGTCAAAATCAACATCATCGACACCCCGGGCCATGCGGATTTCGGCGGCGAAGTGGAACGTGTGTTAAAAATGGTAAACGGCGTAATTCTTGTGGTAGATGCTTTTGAAGGTGCAATGCCCCAGACCAAGTTCGTGCTTCGTAAGGCACTGGAATTAAAATTACCGGTTATCGTGTGCGTCAATAAAATCGACCGTCCCGAGGCAAGACCGGATGAAGTGATTGACGAAGTGCTGGAACTTTTCTTAGAGTTGGAAGCCGACGATGCCCAGCTTGACTGCCCTTTTATCTTCGCATCTGCCAAGGCAGGAACCGCGGTAAAAGATTTGGGCGACGAAGCAGTAAACATGGCACCTCTTTTTGAAACCATTATTGATTACATCCCTGCTCCCGAAGGCGACCCGGAAGCAGGCACCCAGGTGTTAATCAGTACCATCGATTACAATGAATATGTAGGCCGCATCGGCGTAGGTAAGGTAGACAACGGCACCATCGCCGTAAATCAGGAAGTGGTAATTGTAAACGCCCACGAGCCGGAGAAACAGAAGAAGGTAAAAGTAAGCAAGTTATACGAATTCGACGGACTTGCCAAGACTGAAGTCCGCGAGGCAGGGATTGGTTCTATCGTGGCAATTTCAGGTATTGCAGACATTCATATCGGAGATACTTTATGCGCACCGGACGCTATCGAACCCATTCCCTTCCAGAAGATTTCGGAGCCTACCATTGCCATGCATTTTATGGTAAATGACTCACCGCTGGCCGGTAAGGAAGGTAAGTATGTAACCAGCCGCCACCTGCGTGACAGGCTCTTCCGTGAGTTGAATACAGACGTGTCTTTACGAGTGGAAGAAACCGATACCACAGAAGCCTTCAAAGTATCAGGACGCGGCGAACTTCATTTATCAGTATTGATTGAAAACATGCGCCGCGAGGGCTACGAATTCGCAGTCAGCAAGGCAGAAGTACTTTATAAAGAGGATGAAAACGGCAAGCAGTTAGAACCTATGGAATTGACCTACATTGACGTACCTGAAGAATTCAGCGGTACGGTTATCGAGAAATTAAGCCAACGTAAGGGCGAGCTTCTTAACATGGGTGCAGGCACCGGCGGCTATACCCGTCTTGAGTTTGCAATCCCCTCAAGAGGCTTAATCGGCTATAGAGGCGATTTTATGACAGATACTAAGGGAAATGGTATCATCAACAGTATTTTCAACGGATACGGCCCTTACAAGGGGGATATCCAGTATCGTAAGCAAGGCTCCCTCATCGCTTTTGAAAGCGGTGAATCCGTAACCTATGGCTTATTCAATGCCCAGGAACGCGGCACCCTTTTTATCGGTCCCGGCGAACAGGTTTACTCCGGTATGGTGGTAGGCCAGAATCCTAAGGCTGAGGATATCGAATTGAATGTATGTAAGAAAAAACAGTTGACCAATACCCGTTCTTCCAGCGCGGACGAAGCGTTGCGTTTGACACCGCCCAGAATTTTAAGTCTGGAGCAGGCCTTAGATTTCATTGATACGGATGAGTTGTTGGAAGTAACACCGACAAGTCTTAGAATTCGAAAAAAGATTCTGGATCCGACCTTAAGAAAACGTGCGGCATTTGCCAAGAAAGCATAAACAGACATGAAAACACCCTGCATGATAGTATGCAGGGTGTTGTTATTTATTCGTCATCCGAACTGCGTGAGCTCTTGCCCAATAAATAAAAGATTAATGCAAAGATGCCAAGGAAAGCAGCTACGCCACCTGCGATTATGGCATATTTCTTCACTTGTTTCTTCACTTCAGTCTCAATCACGCGGTGGTAAGAAGTTACCACTCTGTCGCAATCATCTTTCTCCACAAAAGCGGTATCTGACACTGCCTGTATCATTTCGTCTCTGGTCATATGAAGGCCTCCTTCGCTCTCAAACTTTATATCAAATGTCCGAACACAGACTTTTTCTCTGGGTCTATTTTATCATAAATCATCTGATTATGGTAGGGGTTGCCCTGAGATTTTTTATTTTATTGTTATGCCTGCATTATGTATTTTTTATGCATCCTTGGGCATTTGTTGCAGTAATCGATATCGTTCATTGATGCGCGCTGCCCAAACCTTGGGTTCATACACTGCAAACTGCTCCACCCTGCCGTCCGCCAATGCAATATCAAGGGTTGTATCATTTAGGAACTTCTTGGGACAATTCATGCCTTTTATATCCTGCAGGGGAATATACATCTCGTGAACCTGATTATTCCACATATGCGACATATAATATAACCGATCCCCATAGAGAAACATCCAACCGCCTACGCTCTCTTTGCCGACACGGTGATTAGCAGCACCATCATAAAAAATGGGCTCCTGTTGGGCAAGTTTATCACGCACCACGGCAAATTCCTTGGTAGCTCTCTGTGCAAAAAAATAGATTAGCATAAAAAAGATAATACTGCAACTGACCGCAACTAATAAACCAATGATAATTGCCAGTACTTCCCCTATCACAAAACCTGTAAACAGATTTATATCTAATCCCGAACAACAGTAGATTGGCCCAAAGATTGCTGCAAATATCCATACAATAGCCCCCATAATCAGGCCGTAAGCAGCCGAAGACTTAATGTAAGGTCCGATTTTGGTTTTGCTCTGATTCTGATTCATTTTATATCGCTCCCTGCTCTTCCAAATAATTCAAAAGTCCTTCGCAACCATCCATAACATCGCGGTAAGTCACCTCAAAATTACGGGTATACCAAGGATCCGCCACTTCACCCGGTCTATCCGTAAAATCCATCAAAAGATGCAGTTTGCCCTCGGGATCACCACCGGCAATGCGGTTCATATTGCGCATATTCCAATCATCCATGCCGATGAGCATATCATAGTCCTGATAGTCCTTCTTTGTCATCTGGCGGGCACGCTTCTCGGAATAATCAATTCCTAAGCGGTCTAAAATTGCCGCGGTTCCGTGGTGGACACGGCTACCGATTTCTTCCGTGCTGGTAGCTGCGGAAGCGATGTAAAAGTCGGATGAGAGGCCACGGTCGGCAACTAAATATTTCATAATGAACTCGCACATAGGTGAGCGACAGATATTGCCGTGGCAGATGAAAAGTATTTTAATTTTTCCTTGCATAACTTGGTATATCCTCGTTTTTCCTTGATTTTACTAGGGTTCCAAGGTTTTACCATCGAAACCCTATCTTGGTATATCATAGCATATTCTGGTATATCTTGGTAGGTAAAATAGGTACAAATTGATGTAAATTTACCCATCCGTACATCCACCTTTAAATTTATACCATAAATTACATTAACTATTACTTGCTTCTTTTAATGCTCGCTTGACATCTTCCATACCCAATACCTTTTCACTCTTAAAACTTAAATTTACCCCCTTGGAACAGTTTCGGAACCCATTATTTATTTTTTATTTTCTTTATTCATTACATCAAATAAAATCATCAGATTTTCAATAAAATAATCCTTTTTCGTATCATATTCATATAAAAATTTTAAAATTATTTATCCCTTTCATATAAAAAAATCAAAACACAATTTCTCATTTAATACAACTGATACCATCCATTGTATCTATTGATAAGCTATCGTAAATACGACTTCAAAAAGATTCATATGTCTTTTTATTAGTACCTAATGAATACACACTTTATTTACTTTTCGCAGTGCACTTACAATCCCTAAAAAAAATGGCAATCACCAACCATATTGGCAATGCCAAGTAAGTTATACCGCAGAACCTTAGAAATTACAAATTAGTGCTATAACAAAAATAAATTTTTCTCTTGTAAATTTAATCGGTTGCTTTAGACAAATTATTTATAAGCAACTAATTAATTAACATAGAATTTGTTATTTTTAAAATGTCGATGTAAGTGTGAGGACTGTTGATGCACATCCCATTAAGTGAGTTGCAATGATTACCAATTGCTATTCTAGAAAATGAAGATGCTTTCCCGTCCGTGAGAAAGCATCTTCATTTTATTTACACATGTCAAAATTACATCGTTCCAGGAAGCACTTCGTCTTCGGGTATTCCACCTGGTAAAGGTAAGTCTGCGGCGCCCCAAGGGTCATAATTAGGATCGTCTTCGTTACCACCGCTGTTGTTGCCGCCACCGGTACTGCCACCAGTGTTACCTGTGCTTGGGTTGGATTGGTTAGCCATATCCTCAAGCCATTGCCATACAAGAGCATTGAGTTCTTCATCCGTCTTCTGGTTAAACTCTTCTCTAGTGAGGTTGAGATTATCAAGATACCACTGTACTTCATCTTCGGGTACTGTATTTCTACAACCTTCCGTGGTTTCTTCCACTGCCAAAGGTTCTCCGTCTGTTAAGCCACACAATTCACATGTTTTGGGTGCTTCTGTCGTAGCCTCAATCCAACTATGTTCCAAGGGATTTCCTTCGGTTGCTCCGCAGACGCTACAAGTTTTTGCCATATCACAGGTTGCTTCCACCCACGTATGTCCTAAGGCTTCTCCGTCTGTAATTCCACATATATCGCAAGTCATAGCAGTGTCACAAGTCGC
This sequence comes from Lachnospiraceae bacterium, assembly GCA_045590555.1. Taxonomy (GTDB): domain Bacteria; phylum Bacillota; class Clostridia; order Lachnospirales; family Lachnospiraceae; genus UBA3766. The sequence continues at coordinate 13,848 of JAZNRC010000025.1, forward strand.
TTCCGAAAAAACATGACCAGAGGCTTCGCCTTCTGTGATTCCGCATTCGCTACACGTCATAGGTGCGGTACAGGTTGCATCTAAAAATGTATGTTCATGACCACAAGCAGTTAATAATATCATACCAAATAATGTTAAGGTTGTTACAAATATTCTCTTTTTCATATACTCTTTTCCTCCTAAGTATAAACACACACACATTATACCGCAGAACCACTGAAATCACAAATTAGTGCTTTGTTAAAATAAAAAAATTATTAGTAACTATATCAGAATGTAAGTGAAAAGGCAATAGCCTTATGCTATTGCCTTTTGTATAATAGTACTTACGTATATTATATGATTTACATTCCACCAGGATGTGAGCCATCATTAGGATTTAAT
>JAZNRC010000026.1:0-142771 GCA_045590555.1 Lachnospiraceae bacterium
GAAACGACGCAATGCGCTATCCAAAGATTCGTTTTCTTTTACTTCTACTCTAGACATCTACACTCACCCTCCTCCCAGTCCTAAATTGTGCACTGACTGTTCGGGTACTTCTAAATTGCACAAAATAGATTATATCATAAAATCACAATTCGTCAACCTTTTTTTGACATTTTTATAACTGGCCTGCAAGAACTTCTTCTACAGCCGCAATTGCAGCATCGATTCCGGCAGGATTCTTACCGCCGGCCTGAGCCATATTCGGTCTTCCGCCGCCACCGCCGCCAACTAAGCCGGCGATACCCTTGATTAAGTTACCTGCATGTGCGCCCTTGCTCATAGCACCATCAGTTGCCATGGCAATCATATTCACCTTGCCGTCTTTGTCAGAGATTAAAACAACTACGCCATCACCAAGCTTTTCTTTTAACTGGTCGCCCAAATCACGAAGTCCGTTCATTTCAACGCCTGAAACCTTGGTTGCAAGTAATTTAACACCTTTTACTTCTTTGACATTGTTCATAACATCGCCCAACGCATCCTTAGCAGCCTTGCTCTTTAAGGATTCGTTTTCGGAAGCAAGTGCCTTATTGTCTGCTAACAAGTGCGCGATTCTTTCTTCCACCTTATCGGTTGTGGTCTTAAGCAATTCCGCCGCTTTGTTAAGCTTCTTTTCTAAGTCTGCATAATATGCAAGTACGCCTTCACCGGTCAAAGCTTCAATACGTCTTACACCTGCAGCTACACCTGATTCGGATAAAAGCTTGAATGACTGAATGGTAGATGTATTGTTTACATGAGTACCACCGCAAAGTTCTACGGAGAATGCATCCTTAAATGCATCTTCGATGGTTTCTGCATCTGTTTTACCCATACTTACAACACGTACGCTTTCGCCGTATTTCTCACCGAATAAAGCCATGGCACCTGTCTTCTTGGCATCCGCGATGCTCATTTCGTCTGTGATAACGGGTAAGCCTAACGCAATTTCTTTATTTACAAGTGCTTCCACTTCTGCAATCTGTTCTGCCGTCATTGCTTCAAAGTGAGAGAAGTCAAAACGCAAGCGGTCCGGAGTTACCAAGGAACCCTTCTGCTCTACGTGGTTACCAAGCACTGTCTTTAATGCCTTCTGTAAAAGGTGAGTTGCTGAGTGATTCTTGCAAGTAGCTGCATGTTTATCTTCATCTACTGTTACAAGTGCTTCTTCTCCAACCTTTACTTCACCGCGGGATACGTAACCAACATGTCCCATCTTCGCTCCGGTCAAATGAATGGTTTCGGTAACTGTGAATTCGCCATCCTTGGTGGAAATAATACCTGCATCACCAAGCTGTCCACCCATGGTTCCGTACATACAGGTAGTATCTAAAACTATGGTACCCTTCTGTCCTTCTGTAAGAACATCTGTTACTTTCGCATCTTCTGCGGATGCATCTGTAGTTAATGCAGTGATTTTTGCACCACAGGAGCTTTCTGTATAACCTACATACTTTGTTTCAAGATTTAAATCCAAATCATCGTATACATTCTTTGCACGACCGGCCATGTGCTCCGCACCAACGTAAGTTCCCTTAGATTGTGCCTTTGCTTCTGCCTTTGCCTTTTCAAAGCCTTCTTCATCATAAGTGAAGCCTTTTTCTTCCAGGATTTCGATGGTTAAGTCAATGGGGAATCCAAAAGTATCGTATAACTTAAATGCGTCCTCACCGGAAAGCACCTTAGTACCTTTTTTTACCATATCTTCTTCCATCTTGGCAAGGATTGCAAGTCCCTGGTCGATGGTCTTATTAAACTGCTCTTCTTCTTTTGCAATATTTTTAAGAATGAATTCCTTCTTTTCTTCCAATTCAGGATATCCGTCCTTAGAACCTTCGATAACGGTTACTGCCAAATCAGCAAGGAACGCACCCTGGATGCCAAGGATTCTTCCGTGACGGCATGCACGACGAAGCAAACGTCTCATAACATAACCGCAGCCGCTGTTTTCAGGCATAATACCGTCTGACACCATAAAAGTAACGGAACGGATGTGGTCTGTTACTACACGCAAAGACACGTCAGTCTGATAATCTTCGCCATACTGCTTACCTGCAAGGCGGCATACGTGGTCTCTTAATGCCTTCATAGTATCTACGTCAAACATGGAATCCACATCCTGCACTACACATGCAAGACGCTCAAGTCCCATACCGGTATCGATATTCTTCTTTTCAAGTTCTGTATAATTACCCTTACCGTCATTGTAAAACTGTGAAAATACGTCGTTCCAGATTTCCATGTATCTGTCACATTCACAGCCAACCTTACAATCAGGCTTACCGCAACCGTACTTTTCACCACGCTCATAATATACTTCCGAACAGGGACCGCAGGCACCTTCGCCATGCTCCCAGAAGTTATCAGCACGACCAAAACGGAAAATTCGCTCAGGAGCAATACCAATCTTCTTATTCCAGATTTCAAATGCCTCATCATCCTCTTCAAATACGGAAGGATAGAGACGGTCTTTATCAAGGCCTACAACCTCAGTCAAAAACTCCCATGTGTAGCTGATTGCTTCTTCTTTGAAGTAATCACCAAAAGAGAAGTTACCAAGCATTTCAAAGAAAGTACCGTGACGTGCAGTTTTACCTACGTTTTCGATATCGCCGGTACGGATACATTTCTGGCATGTTGTAATTCTGCTCTTAGGCGGAATTTCTGCACCTGTAAAATAAGGTTTTAACGGCGCCATACCTGAGTTAATCAAAAGAAGGCTCTTATCATTCTTGGGAACCAGCGAAAAGCTGTTTAATCTCAAGTGATCCTTTGCCTCGAAATAATCAAGAAACATTTTACGTAATTCGTTTACTCCATACGCTTTCACAGTCGTACCTCCACGTTGTAATAAAATATATTATATTCATCTACATTAAAAAGGGCTCGACATCTATCTGTGCCCTAATCTGTCCAAATAAGCAACACTCATATTATAAGTTGATTTCACTTCCGTGTCAAACACATCATTTGCTGATTTTACAAAAAAAGGAAGCGAAAATTTTCTTCCCGCTTCCAAACATTTGAATCTGTTGTTAAATTATATTTCTAGTTTGTAAAAATCTGAACCCAATAGGTTCCGTAAGGTGTATTCGGATCTGTATAATATCCGATTCCCACCTGCCCGAAAGAACCATTCAGAATATTAGCCCGATGACCTTCCGAATTCATCCAGCCTGCCATAACATCCGCCGGAGTTCCGTATCCTGCTGCGATATTCTCACCTGCTGTCATATATACAATTCCATTCTCATCCAAAACGGTAAAACAAGAAGCTCCGTTGGGTCTTGTATGCGCAAAGCTTTGAACAATTTCCTGTGCACGAATCTGCGCTACTGCATCCAATGACGCATTCTGACTGATTCCGCCAATCCCGGCATTCGCTCTTTCCTGATTCATAATTGCAACTACCTGCGCCTTATAATCACTGTTATTGACCTGCGGTTGCTGCTCGGGTGTCGGCTGTTGCTCCGGTGCGGGTTGTTGCTCCGGTGCCGGTTGCTGCTCGGGTGCCGGTTGCTGTTCAGGTGCCGGTTGCTGTTCCTGTGCCTGCTGTTGTTCCTGCGCTGCCTGCTCTGCCGCCGCCTGTGCCGCCAACGCCTCTTCTTCCGCAATCATCGCCTGATAAGAAGCTTCGTCAAGCAAATAAGAGGAAGAAACATAGGCAACATCTCCGCCATACTGAATCTGATACCAGCCCGTATCTGCAATACCTGTCACCTGAATCTGCTCTCCTTTTCCCAAACTACCGATTCGCTCGTAATCAGTAGAAGGACCTTTTCGAACGTTTACAGCTTTTTTTACAAATAATACTGCATCATATTCTTCCACAATAAACTCCGGTTCTTCGGATTCCGGTTCACTGCTAACCGGCTCTTCGGATGTACTTCCGTCCTCCGATGTAACCTCGCTACTGTTATTTTCTTCTAATTCTGCAGTCTCGCTGTTTTCTTCAGATACATTTTCAGATGTAGCAGCTTCCTGCTCACTACTATTCAACTCTTCCTCTACAACAGTATCAGAACTTTCCTCTGAAGCACCCTCGCTCAGTTGTTCCATAACCACATCCTGAGAAGAGTTTTCTGAATTTACTTCCTCATCACCATTACATGCAACCATCAAAACGGTTAACAGCATAACGATGCTAATCATAATCCCTTTTGCTTTTCTCATAACCATACCCCTTACAGTTAAATTATACCCTTTACCCCAATATGAGTCTCTTACATCAGTTATCGACTACATTGTACATTATATTTTAAATTGTTTTAGCCTAAAAATCAATAGCGCAATGTGAATGCATCACATATTTCATATCGAAACATGCCTTATTTTCAATTCAATATCCAAGTAAGAAGTATTATTTCAATATTTATGACTACACTATTTAAAAAAACAAGGAGAATATTCTATGAATCGAAACACCAAAACCATGGACGGGAACACAGCTGCCGCCCATGTAGCGTATGCTTATACGGAAGTTGCAGCCATTTATCCTATAACACCCTCTTCACCTATGGCAGACTATACAGATCAATGGTCACATCAGGGACGAAAAAATATTTTTGGTCAGCCGGTAACCTTATCGCAAATGCAATCGGAAGCCGGGGTGGCAGGTGCCGTGCACGGCTCTTTACAGGCGGGTGCCTTAACCACTACTTTTAGTGCTTCCCAAGGACTCCTCCTCATGATTCCAAACATGTATAAAATGGCAGGAGAACTCCTTCCCGGAGTCATACATGTCAGTGCAAGAACGGTTGCAACCCACGCATTATCTATTTTCGGGGACCATTCCGATATCAATGCCTGTCGCCAGACCGGTTTTGCCATGCTTGCAACCGGAAGTGTCCAAGAAGTTATGGATTTAAGTCCGGTAGCCCACTTAGCTGCAATCAAAGGACGTGTCCCTTTTTTACACTTTTTTGATGGGTTCCGTACCTCTCATGAAATCCAAAAAATAAAAATCTGGGATTATGATACCCTAAAAGAAATGTGCGATATGGAGGCGGTGGATGCCTTCCGTCGTCGTGCCATGAATCCGGAGCATCCTGTGATGCGGGGTACCGCACAGAACCCGGATGTCTATTTTCAGGCAAGGGAAGCCTGCAATCCTTTTTACAATGCAATTCCCTCCATTGTGGAAGGATATATGAATGATATCAATGCCCGTATCGGCACGGATTATAAGCTTTTTAACTACTATGGAGCGTCAGATGCCGAACATATCATCATTGCCATGGGTTCTGTCTGCGAAACCGTTGCGGAAACCATAGATTATCTGATGTCTCAAGGTAAAAAGGTAGGATTAATCAAAGTACGGCTCTATCGCCCTTTTAGTGCAAAACACCTGCTAAAAGCTATCCCCGCAAGCTGTAAGGCTATCAGCGTTTTAGACCGCACCAAGGAACCCGGCGCCGTAGGTGATCCCCTTTACCTGGATGTAGTTGCAGCCTTGAAAGGAAGTGATTTTGAAACCATTCCTGTATATGCGGGACGCTATGGTTTGTCTTCTAAAGATACCCTTCCCGGAGATATTGCCGCTGTCTTCCAAAACAAAGATAAAAAACAGTTTACTCTTGGTATTATTGACGATGTCACCAATCTGTCACTGGAGCGAATTAAACTTCCCGATACCACACCGAGAGAAAACATTAGTTGCAAATTCTGGGGCTTGGGTGCAGACGGAACGGTAGGTGCAAACAAAAATTCCGTAAAAATCATCGGCGATAATACGGACCTGTATGCCCAGGCTTATTTTGATTATGATTCCAAAAAATCCGGCGGCGTTACCATCTCGCATCTACGCTTTGGCAAGAAACCCATTCAATCTTCTTATCTGATTCACAAAGCGGATTTTGTCGCCTGCCACAAGCCTGCTTTTGTACGCAAATACGATATGGTACAAGATTTAAAAGACGGCGGAATTTTCCTATTGAATTGCAATTGGCAGGAAGAAGAATTGGAGCATGAACTGCCCGGACAGATGCGTAAATATATCTATGACCACAATATCCGCCTTTTTATCGTTGACGGATTTCACATTGCAAAAGAAATCGGTCTGGGTGGCCGCATCAATACTATTTTGCAGGCAGCATTTTTTGCATTAACAAATATTATTTCGGCAGAGGATGCAATACGGTTGATGAAGGAAGCTGCCACTGCCACTTATTCTAAAAAAGGCGAAAACGTAGTAAGCATGAATCATGCAGCCATTGATGCAGGCGCAACTGCTTTCCGCGAAGTGATGATTCCCGCAAGTTGGGGACAGGCTGATTTTGAACCTCTTGAAATTCAGGCCCACGGAGAACGTGCAGATGTCGTTAGTTATGTAAACCAGATTCAAAATAAAATCAACCGCCAAATCGGACATACACTTCCGGTATCTGCTTTCACTGAATATGTAGACGGAACCCTGCCTGCAGGCTCTTCAGCTTTTGAGAAGCGCGGGATTGCCTTGGAAGTCCCCAGCTGGAATCCCGAAAATTGTATTCAGTGTAACTTCTGCTCCTTTGTATGTCCGCATGCTGCCATTCGCCCCATTGCAATGAACGAATCTCAGGCAGAAAAAGCTCCGAATAGTACCATTACGGATATGACCGGACTTAAGGAACACAAATTTGCAATCAGCATTTCCCCCTTAGACTGTACAGGTTGTGGTTCCTGTGTAAATATCTGTCCCGGCAAAAAAGGCGAAAAAGCCCTGCTTTTAAAACCTTTTGAAACACAACGTGATGCCCAGAAACTTTTTGATTACGGAGCATCCATCGAAACTCCGGTGGCGGTTTTTGATAAATTCCCCGCCCGCACTGTAAAAGGAAGTCAGTTTAAGCAACCTCTGCTGGAATTTTCCGGTGCCTGCGCAGGTTGTGCCGAAACACCCTATGCGAAGCTTTTAACGCAATTATTCGGTGACAAAATGTATATTGCCAATGCTACCGGCTGTTCGTCCATCTGGGGCGGTTCTTCTCCCGCTTCGCCATACACGGTAAACAAACAGGGACGAGGCCCTGCCTGGGCAAATTCATTATTCGAAGATAATGCCGAATTTGGCTATGGCATCCAATTGGCAAGTCGTGCGCTCCGCAAACCCATTCTGGAAGCCGCCGAACGGCTTATGTCTAAAAGCAAACACAAAAGTATACGGAAAGTAATCAGAATATATCTTGAAACGCAAAACTCATCTACTGAGAACGGACCGGCAACCCGCAATATGATTGCCGCCTTGGAATCCTGCGAATGTGATGACGAAGATAAAAATTATATTTTAAAAAACAAAGATTATGCCGCCAAGAAATCCCATTGGATTGTGGGCGGTGACGGTTGGGCCTATGATATCGGTTTTGGCGGTTTGGACCATGTTTTATCAGGTAATTCCGATGTAAATGTCTTGGTTTTTGATACGGAAGTTTATTCCAATACCGGCGGTCAATCCTCTAAAGCAACACCCATAGGCGCTATTGCCCAGTTTGCCGCCTCCGGTAAAGAATCCGGTAAAAAAGACTTAACTGCTATTGCCATGAGTTATGGTCAGGCTTATGTAGCTCAGGTTTCCATGGGGGCTGATTTTAACCAGTGTATCAAAGCTTTTACGGAGGCCGAAAGCTATCCGGGTCCTTCACTGATTGTAGCCTATGCCCCCTGTATCAGTCATGGTATCCAGGGTGGTATGACCAAGGCTAAAAATGCTGAAAAAGCCGTGGTTGACGCCGGATACTGGCACCTCTTCCGTTACGATCCCAGACTGGAAGCCCAAGGCAAAAATCCTTTTCAACTGGATTCCAAAGAGCCGAAAGGTGATTTTCAGGCATTTCTTGCAAGCGAGGTCCGGTATAATTCATTACTTCGCAGTCATCCGGAAAGGGCAAAAGAATTGTTTATGAAAGCTGAGATGAATGCAAGAAAGCGGTATGAAATGCTAAAGAAAAGGGCTGAATAAATAGGTATATAAGGACGCCCGAGAGATATTTTCTATGTCCTTTGACACGCTCTCGCTCGGTTTATCTACGTAGCGGATGCTAAACTCGATGATTTGTAAACAAATCCTCTCGTTAAGCACCGACGAGCTAAAACGGTCATCGGACATAGAAAATATCTCTCGGGTTGTGCTATGAATGCAAATTTAGTACCCCGTGTCCACTACGGGGGCTTCTACGGTTTTGATTAATTCTAATGTATTATCTTCGTTGACTTTATAATATTTGTAATGATACATCTCATATCTGCTTACAATATTATAGGTAATCAGTAGTTGATTTTCTGTATCAATCTCCGGTGTATTCAGGCAAAAAGCATATTCAAATTTACCCTCATTAGGATTCCAGCAATAATAATAATATATATCATCATCTTTGGTATTCCATGCAAAGACCTGTAAATCCAAATATCCGTCAAAATTGATATCTACAGTGTTTATAAGATGATCCTCGGCAATACTCTTGGGGCATCGGGTATAGCCTTCTTCCACCATGGGAATACCGTCTTTTTCGATTGCTTCCTGCATGACAAGGGTCTGACTTAAACTGTCATTGATATAAATATCCACTTCTTTTACGCCATATAAATCATAATCACCCAATTCCTTTCCGATTGCCGCCACTTCAATCGAAAGATTATCATCATAAAGGTACAAAAATTTCAAGGTATAATCACCATTTTCAGGAATATCCGGACGACGCCACTCAGGAATGGTCTCCAAATCCAATTCATAGGTCTTCGTATTATAACACTGGGATTCTTCCTTCCAATAACTTATTACAACTTCATTATTGGTAATATCATAACTTGATTGCAAACTTCCCGCGCCGACATTATCATACTCTTCATCCATCAGCGAACTTCCGGATGCAACCCTGATACCATCCTCAAACCTGCGATAAATCAAAGCATGCTGTACACCATCTCCCCAACACACATTGCAAATCAACTCGCGAACACCGTCTCCGTCCACATCACAGTAATAATCCTCTCTTTCCCATCCCCAACTCTCTGCAATAATAAAGGTTTTATCTCCTTCCACTGCATAATACTTGGTTATCATGGGGATACTGTCCTTTTCTGTAATATAATAACCGTCATAGCCAAGCAAATCCTGAAAGTTCTCACGAATCATCACTTCACCTTCAATATAAGCCGGCTCTTCGTTTTGCTCATCTAATCCTGATAAAACATCCTCCTGCAGTACAGCATCCTCATTCTCGGAATTTTCTTCTTGAGCGTCCACATTCTCTTGCGCACCAATTTCGTTGCCCACGGAGGTTCCATCATCGCTTTTTGTCAATAATATAATTCCTAAAGCTAAAGCAACTACCAGTACAATTCCACCTACAACCGGTAAGGTATACTTATATTTTATGATGTTTTTAATTCGGGACTTTACATTTCCTTCATCAAAACATATCGGCGCCGCAAAAACCCTTTTACCCTTGGTTGCATTTCCTTCAGCTACCAAAAGCAAAGCTTTGGCATAATCTTTTCTTTTATCTTCGCCCAAATTCCTTACCACGGCTTCATCGCAAGCCTTCTCAATATCATCGCCAAGCAATCGATAAGAAATCCAAACCAATGGATTAAACCAGTGTAAAATACATATAAAATAAGCAATAATTTTAATAATATGATCACCGCGTTTTATATGCATCTTCTCATGTGCAAGCACATAATTCATACCTTCTGTTTCCATACCAACCGGCAAATAAATATGCGGTTTTATGAATCCGAACACCATAGGCGTATAAATATCCTGCACAAAACAGATATTATCATCTTCCGTTTGGCATAACACTAATTTTCTGTGGATTGTGACATAAGAATATATAAAATGTACGAATAACACACAAGCTCCCACAATCCAAATATAATGTATTACCTGTGCCAAATACTCCCTTATGGTTGCATTCTTTGTAAATTGTGCATTGTTTTCTTCTAAAAGATATGTCTGCACCATCTCATCATCCGGATTAATATCAACCATCGTTTGCTGATTCCACGCATTTTCCAATCCGCCCTCTTCTATGGCACCATTACATACATCTTCCAATTTAGTATTTTCTATTACGCCATTCTCAGCATTCCATATATTGGCCTCACCAAACGGCTCTGTCTCTTCTCTCGTAAAACTCCATGAAGAAATAACTTCCTCATTCCAAAAGCCAATCGGCAGCTCCAGTTTCCATGGAAATACAAGATAAAAAAACAGAATCATCCAAAGAACGGTAATATACTTATGTGAAATATGTAATTTTTTCAGCAAAAAGCGGAATGCCATTACAATTACAAAAACAACAACTCCCTGTATACTCATATGCCAAATCATATTAAAAAACATCTGCATCGTATCTATCCTTAACTCTTCACACTTGACACTTCACAATAAACTCCGTTTACTATAAGCAACTATACATCTGCCTCATCAATCATCTTTCTTAATTCTTCCACATCCTCTTTAGATAGTTTCCTTGTATTCATAAAAGCAGCAACAAATTTCGGCAAAGAACCGTCGAAAGAATCTTCTACAAACTCTTCACTCTGCTTTGCCTGAAACATTTCCTTAGAAACCAAAGAGGTTACTGTTCCCTTTTCATTCTGAAAAATCCCCTTTTCACAGAGACGCTTTAACACGGTATATGTAGTAGTTCTTTTCCAACTTAGGTGCTCTAAGGCAAGTTTTGCCAGCTCTCCTGATGCAACAGGTTCCTTCTCCCAAATCAGTTCCGCAAACTTCATTTCAATTTCGCCCAATCTGTACTCAGCCATATTATCCTCCATTTGGTATCATCTTTTATTGACTATCGCCATACTTAATCAATAACAATAAGCAATATATTTTTTAATCTAATATTTATACCCTTGCATGTCTACACGTTGTAGAATATATTAGCAGTCTACTCCTTGTAGAATATTATGTCAATACTTTTTCTACATCTTGTAGACATTATATTGTCAATAAAATATTTGCTTAAAATATCTGTCAATATTATACTGCTGATTATTCGATAGCATCTTCTCGTAAACAGCGGATATATGAGGCTGGGAATGCATAAATATAGCATCTGCGGAAATATAAAACAAATAGGTTCGCAGGGTGTTTGTGTTCGTCGGTACTTAGGTTGTGTTTTTTACAACCTTATGTACCGTTACGTAACACAACCAAGCGGAAGCGTCCCTAAGACCTATTGTTTTATATTTCCGCAGATGCATTTCTAACCCAGCCCCATATATCCGCATCCCACTATAAAAGGCGCCGGATTACCGGCGCCCTATTGTAGCAAAATATTTAGTCTTCTTCACCCCAGATTTTCTTGTTGAGTTCAACATCCTTTTTCTCAACCAGTTCAAGCACTGCCTTCGCTTTACTCTGCTCTGCAGATGCCTTCTTTTCGTCCTTAATCAAGAGTTCCAAATTACTTGAAATCACATCAATATTGTTCTTAAATTCCTGAATCAACTCTGCGGTCTTAACTTTTGCAACCTCAGTAATTTCATCTATGTATGAATCAAACTGCTTTCTGGTAGTCTGAGCAAACATTGTCTCTACGTCATTTTTATATGATTTCTTATCATTGGTAGAGAAAATAAAGATTGCCTTCTGTTTATTGATATAATCATCCATCTTCAATGCGGTTAAGCTTGAAGGAGGAATCTGTGTATCCGCTACATTGGTAATTCTTCTGATGAGTTCTTCATCAATTCCCTTATAGCCGGTAATCTTTTTAATAATGATACCCTTCAGTTCTTCAATCTGCTGCTGAAGAATTCTACCACGATTTACTTTGTAGTAATCATCAATTTCCTGCAAATAACGGTTTAATTCATTACGGATAATATTGTTCTTCTCCTCAAATACTTCAGGACGAAGCGCAATCCATTTCATCTTATCGGCAATATGGCCTGCCTGAATCTGACGGTTACCCATTACCGTGTAAAGCGTATTAATATCGTCAATCTGGAATACCATATTTTCGGTAGTCATATTCTGCAAATATTCTGCATACGCAGTATCAATATCACTTACCATATTGGTTTTCATCAATTCAATATTCTTTGCAATTTCTTCCTTGGACAATCTGGCCTGATTTTCAATCACTTCGTAATCTTCCTTAATGAAGTTTACTACGTTCTTGATACCATCATAGAGACCTTTTGCCTTAACGGCCAAAGCATATTTCTGTGCATATTTGATAATTTCCTGCTCAATGGCAAACATACCCGAATTAACATAGAGACGCTGAATAATAGGGTACAAACTTGCATCATCCGGATTATCACACTTCTTCAACTCTTCCATACACTCTTCAATGAGTTGTTTGGTTTCATTATCGGCATTGGCCATTTTATCCAACTTAAAGTACATACCGGTTTCTACTTCGGATGCCTTCGCTTTACCTAAGAAAGGATCTTCCACAGGTTCGTTGTTAATTTCATTTCTGTGATTTGCAAGCCATCTTCTTTCATCTTCAGTATCTACGTTATTATTAATTGCTTTGGCAATATAAGCAGCTTTGGAAGATACAAAGAATAATCTTTCCTTAGATAAATCAATATGCTGTGCTTCTTCGTTATAAATTTTATCTGTTTCTTTTAAGGTTACTTCTACCTTCTTGTTCTTTAATTCCGCCAAATCTGCCAGACCCTTGGTATCTGCCTGATTAATAACATGTAAAGAACGTGTCAGGTCAATGGTTACGTTACTTCCGTTCTCCTGTTCATTCTTAGAAGAATTAATTAAATTGTAGAGAATAGAGTTACCGGTACCTTCCATCTTGGTAGGTTCATAAAGCACAATCAAAATAGAATTGGTCTGCTGATGTAACGCCTTCTGAAGCACCAATAAATGCTCATTGGAATTACTGTCAGTACCCGGTGTATCATAAAATGTAAAGTTAATATTTTCATCCAAAGGAATAGGGAAATTAACTTCAATAATACCATCGATATATTCTTCACAATCCTGTGTGGATGCATTGGGAATATCATTTAACTTCTTAAGGATCTGGTATAACTGCTCATGCTGCTGTAAGCGGAACATAAGGGCTGAATTAATTTCACCGTTAACCTTTTCCTGTGTGAATTCACACTCGCCGTCCGCATGAAAAGCAAACTTCTTCTTTGTCTCATCCCATACGATATTCGCTATAATAGCCTTGTCACTGTCTCCCTTTTTCACTATAAAAGAAACACCGGGCTTATCGCTGTTTTTGATACGGAACATCTTAGCTGTTTCCGAATTAATACTTTCAGGCAGGATTCTTTTACCGATTAACGCATTGATAAAAGTGGATTTACCTGCACTGTATGTACCCACAAGACATAAATTAACATCGTTCTTGTTTAATTTTTCTCTCTTAATTTCGAATTCTGCCTTACGCGTGAGGAATGATTTCTGAATATCAGAACCCTGTAACTCCTTCGTAAAGACACTGATGGTATCATCACAAAATTCGCTGATGCAGGTATAAATATCCGCAACTGCCGGAAGCTCAATAAATTTGCCGATTACAAAACGTTCTTCCCCTGAAGTGGTATTGTATTCTTTTACCTTTTTTTCGAAGTCTTCGTAATCGATCTTGGTTCCCTTAAAAACAAGGCTTACCTTATCACGTAAAAACTGCTCCCAAATATCTTCGAAGAATTTATTGCCATGATTCTGTAATAAGAATTCACCCTTGTCAGGCCCGTACTGGGATAACCAGGGACACATAGCATACGGAATCTCAACAAATTCTCCTTTTGCTTTTGCCAAAAATCGAATCTCTTTTTTTACCGGATGATACATGATCATCAATTCTTTCATTGCTCTACCTCCCGAAAAACGAAATTTTCCCCTTATAAAAGAAAACCATCTTTAATTATATACTTATAAAATGCAAATGTCAAAAAAATAAGCATAAAAATTCTTATTTTTCACATATTTTTATAACAATAATCTAAATATTTGTTTCAATTGTCCAAAATTACTCTTACGAAACCTTATTATGCACCACCACATTCTGTATCCAAATACCTTTTTTGACCAGAATCACACCAATCACACTCTTAATCAAATTCAGCGACTGGCAAAATGCATACACCGGCACAATGCCCCAATCCGTATAATTTACCAAAACCGTAGCCACCGGAATGCTGATTACCCATAAAAAAACACTGTCAAACAAAAAGGTAATAAACGTTTTCCCGCCGGAACGCAAGGTAAAATACGCCGCATTATTCAATGCATCAAACGGTGTTAAAACCGCGCAAATACAGATAAAAATCACTGCCAATTCCTTAATGGCATCCGTAGTGTTATAAATATTGGCAAAGCCGTAAGAACATGCCGCCATCAATGCGCCCGTAACCAGACAACATGCAACTGAGAATGCAATCATTTTAGTCGCTGTACTCTTTGCTTCTTTCAATCGACCCGCGCCCAATTCTTTTCCGACAATTACCGAAATGGAACTTCCCATGGACAAATACACCACGTTAAAAAGATTGGCAATGGTGGATGCAATATTAATGGCCGCTACCACGCCCAAACCTCTTTGGGAATAGCGCTGGTTCATTGCAATTACCCCGGCAGACCAAAAGGCCTCATTCAGAAGCAAAGGGGCACCCTTATAAATAATTTGAAGAATCAGCCATTTCGGAATATAAAACTTCTTATATACCCCTTTAAAAAATGCTCTTTTGCCCCTGTGACAACTGATGATTACAATCGCAAATTCCACATATCTTGAAATTACGGTCGCTACCGCCGCACCAACCACTCCAAGTTTCGGGAAACCGCACAAACCAAAAATAAGCAACGCATTCAAAAGCAGATTGATAAATACCGCTACAGTACTTGCAATCATAGGAAGCACAGTCTCTTCTGTCTCTTTTAGCGAACTTGCATAAGCTTCTTTTATGGCAAAGGGAGCAAGTCCCCACAACATAACCATCAAATACTGTTTGCCATACATCAAAGTCGCTACCACATCGCCCTCTCCTGAATCCGTCAAAAACAGATTAATCAGAAAGTCCGGCCACAAAAGCAACAAAGCAGTTGCAATGGCCGATATGGCTATACATATAATCATTTTAAAGCGTAGCACATACCGCAATCCGTCTTCATTTCCGCTACCGTAAAACTGTGCACCGAAAATTCCCGCACCGGACACACCGCCGAAAATGCAAATATTAAAAACAAACAGCAGCTGGTTTACCACCGCAACACCGGTCATCTGTTCCGTACCGACCTGTCCGACCATAATATTGTCCAAAAGGCCGACAAAGTTGGTAATTGCCATTTGTATGATAATGGGGATGGCGATTCGAAGCACCATCCCGTAAAATTTTTTATCACCTATCAAATTTTTAAACATAATTCTCTCCAAAGCAATCCGCGAACGCAGGCTTAGGATTAGAAGTCAAACTTTTCAAAAATATCAAAACAATCCAAAGTCGCATAATAATCCTTCGGGGTTTCGGCGCGACGAATCAGTTTCGCACTGCCATCCTCCTGCAAAAGAACCTCTGCGGATTTTAATTTACCGTTATAATTGTAGCCCATGGCATAGCCATGTGCACCCGTATCGTGAATAAAGAGATAATCTCCCATTTCGATTTCAGGCAACATTCTGTCAATTGCAAATTTATCATTATTTTCACACAAAGAACCTGTAATATCATACTTGTGGTCACAAGGCGCATCTTCCTTGCCAAGCACGGTAATATGATGATATGCACCGTACATAGCGGGACGCATTAAATTAACCGCACAGGCATCGCAACCGATGTATTCCTTGTGGATGTGCTTCTCGTGAACAGCCTTGGTAACAAGTCCGCCGTAAGGTCCCATCATAAAACGGCCAAGTTCTGTAAAAATTGCTACATCATCCATTCCTGCAGGCACAAGCACTTCTTCATATACCTTACGCACACCTTCGCCTACCGCACGGATATCGCAGGGTTCCTGGTCCGGTCTGTAAGGGATGCCAACACCACCGGATAAATTGATAAATGCAATATGCACACCTGTTTCTTCTTTTAACTTCACTGCCAACTCAAACAATACTTTCGCAAGCATGGGATAATACTCGTTCTGTACCACATTACTTGCTAAAAATGCATGAATGCCGAAGTGTTTTGCGCCCTTTTCTTTTAAAATTTTAAAGCCTTCCACCATCTGCTCCGGTGTAAAACCGTACTTCGCATCGCCGGGATTATCCATAATGCCGTTACACACCTCAAATACTCCGCCGGGATTATAGCGGCAGGAAATCGTTTCGGGAATATATCCGATGGTCTTTTCCAAAAAATCGATATGAGTAAAATCGTCCAAATTAATGGTAGCACCTAATTTAGCCGCATACTCAAATTCTTCCGCAGGTGTAGCATTGGAAGAAAACATAATATCACTTCCGGTAACGCCCATTGCCTTACTCAACATTAATTCTGTCTTGGAAGAGCAGTCGCATCCAAAACCATATTCGTTTAAAATCTTAATCAAAAAGGGATTGGGATTTGCTTTTACCGCAAAATACTCCTTAAATCCTTTATTCCAAGCAAAAGCTTCCTTCATCGCCTGTGCATTGGCTCTGATCCCCTTTTCATCATAGATATGAAAAGGAGTGGGAATTTCTTTTACAATCTCTTCAATCTGTGCTTTGCTGACAAATGGTGTCTTGTTCATTTTATCTCCTCCTAAACTGCCTATATATCTTCAATCTGCCAATCAATGGGCTCATACCCGTTGGCTTCTAAAAATTCATTGGTTTTGCTAAAATGCTTACATCCGAAGAACCCTCTGTACGCTGACAAAGGACTTGGATGAGGTGCTTCCAAAATCAAATGTTTCGGGTTATGAAGCATTGCCTTCTTTTTTTGCGCAGGAGCACCCCATAAAAGAAATACAATAGGTCTGTCCTGAGCGTCAAGTATTTTAATCACAGCGTCCGTAAACTGTTCCCAACCGATACCTCTGTGAGAATTTGCCTGATGGGCACGAACCGTAAGTACGGTATTCAGCAATAATACACCCTGCTCTGCCCATTTGACAAGATATCCGTTATTGGGAATTTTTAATCCCAAATCACTCTGTAATTCTTTATAGATATTCACAAGGGAAGGCGGTGCTTCCACTCCAGGTTTTACTGAAAAACACAGCCCGTGAGCCTGTCCTACATTATGATAAGGGTCCTGTCCCAAAATGACCACCCTCACGTCGGAGAGTGGTGTTAAATGAAAGGCATTAAAAACATCCGCAGAATCCGGAAAAATCCGGGTTGTTGCATACTCTTCTTTGACCTTCAGATATAAATCTTTATAATACTCTTTTCCAAATTCCGGCTTAATATACTCCAACCAGTCATTTGAAATTGCTACCATGATTCTTCTCCTTTACGTACATTACTTTTATAAAACTCTTATCGATGCCTTTTACATAAAATGCATGTACTTTCCTTAAATTACATTCTTCGAACCGATATTCCGTTCTCGTGCAGATATTCCTTCACTTCGCAAATTTCCAGTTCCTTAAAATGGAACAGGGACGCTGCCAGTGCCGCATCCGCCTTACCTACCGTTAAAGCCTCTTTGAAATGCTCTTTGGTTCCAGCACCGCCGGAGGCAATCACAGGAATGGATACATTCTCCGAAATAATTCTTGTCAGTTCCAAATCATATCCCGCCTTAGTTCCGTCACAATCCATACTGGTCAGAAGAATTTCTCCCGCGCCCAGTTTATCTGCCTTCATTGCCCATTCAACGGCATCAATCCCCATGTCGACACGACCACCGTTTTTGAAAATATTCCAACCACTGCCGTCAGCACGTCTCTTGGCATCTATTGCAACTACCACACACTGGCTGCCAAACTTCTCTGCCGCTTCGGAAATCAGATTCGGATTCATAATAGCAGCAGAATTCACTGCAACCTTATCCGCACCTTCTCTCAATATCTTCTTAAAATCATCAACGGTACGGATACCGCCACCAACCGTAAAAGGAATAAAAACCTGGCTTGCCACACGGCGTACCATATCCACCACCGTATCACGTCCGTCAGAAGATGCTGTGATATCCAGAAAAACCAATTCATCCGCTCCGGCCTTATCATAGGCTCTTGCGATTTCCACCGGATCTCCCGCATCGATTAAATTGACAAAATTTACACCTTTTACCACTCTGCCCGCATTCACGTCGAGACAGGGAATAATTCTCTTTGTATGCATGATACAACCTTTCTGTCATTAATAAAGCTCTTTCTTCAAGCCTTATCACTCATATCGTTTCTCTATAACTCAATAAAATTCTTAAGAATCGCAAGCCCCACATCAGAGGATTTCTCCGGATGAAACTGGCAGGCAAAAACATTGCCTTTCTCTACCGCTGCATGAATGTGGGTACTGTATTCCGTAGATGCTGCCACAATTGCTTCCTCTTGTGCTTTCAAATAATAGGAATGCACGAAATAAACATAAGCCCCTTCTTTTATTCCCTTGAATAATTTCGTCTCTTTTTCAAAATGTAGGGAATTCCAACCCATATGGGGAATTTTGATATCCTCTCCATCGGGAATTCGCAATATTTTACCGGGTAAAATTCCCAAGCCTTTCACGCCGGGTGTTTCATCGCTCTCTTCAAACATCAACTGAAGTCCGAGACAAATTCCAAGAAACGGTGTCCCTTTATCAACAATCTGATGAATAACACCTTCCAGATTGTAACTTCGGATTTTGTCCATCGCATCACCGAAAGCACCTACACCGGGTAAAATTACTTTCTCGGCACTCAAAAGCACTTCGGCATCTCTGGTTACAACCACTTCTTCACCCAAAGACTGAATTGCCTTTTCCACGCTTTTGATATTTCCTGCATCATAATCGATTATTGCTATCATCTTATCTCCTTGTCATCATGCTGTTTTCGCATGGAATCCGCATAACAACTACACTTTTTTATCCTTGATTTCGCATGTTTTTATTCCGCGAAATTTACTTCTCCGCCTTCCACGGATCCGGTAAATAATTCCCGGTCACCATTTACACCATCTTCGGTATCCGTTGTGACATTGGAATTATTTTCCTGTTGAAGTTGCTCAATAATAAGCTCCTCTTCCGGCAACAAATCTTCCATCTCTTCAGGATTCAATCCATCCGCATCCGACATGGCTGTATCTTCTTCACCGGAATTTTCTTCCATGCTTATATCCGCATCTTCCCCTGCGGATGCCTCTCCTCCATATAATGACATATCATCATAAGCACGTCCCGCCAATATATTCTCCACAGCCACGGTATAATAAGGATTCTTCAACTCACAAATCAATTCTACTGTTTCTGCATCCAGTGCAAATTCCAGCATCAATGCATTTACAAAACGATCCTTGCACACTTTCCATTCCGTTTCAATGCCAAGTTGCTCAGCGAGAATAAGCTCTTCATCGCAGGCTATTATGCCTTGCAATAATGTGTTTAAGGCTTCTTTTTTCATTCCCCGTTTCTGATAAATTTCATACTGATGGTATCTTTCTTCCAATCCGTATAAAAGACTTGCCTTCTCGTACATAATTTTATCACTGTCACTCAAATTACGACCTTCAAGGCGCATAGCCGTTTCCTCGTAATTGCCTCCATAAAATGCAACTCTCGCCGCCGTCAGCGACAACTGCTGCGGCAGGAAATAGGTTCCGACAAGAATCAGTCCCAAAATGGATGCACACACTAACAGGGTGGCAACAATTCCCTTTGTGCCAATACCACGCTTGGTCTTTCTTTTCTCCTCCTCAGGCTCTACGTCTGAAATCACAACCTTTTTAGGCTTCTTTTCTTTCTTGGGTTTTTCTTTCTTTTTGGCCTTGTTCTTATCCTCTTCCGCTAATTGTTCCGCAATTTCAGCGTTTTCGTCTCTATCTTTCTTATCAGCCTCAGCTTCTTTTTTCTTTTTATTTTTTTTCGGAGACTTTTCTTTCTTTTTCTTTGGTACTTCTTCCAACGGTAAATCAATATAGGCCGTTTCATCACCTTCAGGCAGAAGAACTTTGCCTTCCTCCGAATTCTCTTCCCCGCTTTCCTCTTCAAACATAAAAGCCGAAATCTTATCTTTAAGAGACTTTTTCTCTTTCTTTTCTTTCCCAGACTTCTCTTTCTTAACTTTTTCTTTTTTGGCCTTTTTATGCTTCTTTTTCCCGCTATCTTCGCCGTCCGGCTCCGGAGCACTCTCCTCCTCTTCCATAGCCATGGCAACGGCCTGTTCTGCAACCTTGGCACTTTCCTCCAATGCCGCCATGTTTTCCTGAATGCTTTCTTCTTCAAATTGCGTCAACATGGACATGATGTCTTCTTCTGCCTGTGCTCCCGCATCAAAAGAAGATGTTTCTTCCTCCGCAAGTTTGGCGGTGGCTTCCAACATTTCATCTATATTTTCCAAATCCAAAAGAACTTCTTCACTTGAATCAAAATCAAGAATTTCTTTCTCACTATCCACTAAGACATCCGCAATATCTCCAAGTCCCAGTTCTTCCAATTCTTCTCTTGTTAACTCGCTGTTATTGCCGGATAATTCTGCTTCCGAAGCGGACATGAATTCTCTTATTTCTTCTTCCACAGTTTGCTCAGATTCTGAAATATCTTCCTGCTTTTCTGCCTCGTTCTCCGCTTCCATGGATGCAAACAAGGCCGCAATTTCATCCGGTGACAACACTCCGCTGTCTGATGCGACAGGGGCAGGTTCCGGTGTCGCAACCGCTACTGGTTCTGCCGGAGTATCTTGCACAGATTCCGGAATCTCTTCCGTTGCCTCTGCCTCGTTCTCTGCTTCCACGGATGCAAATAAGGCCGCTATTTCATCCGGTGACAGCACTCCGCTACCTGATGCGACAGAAGCAGGTTCCGGTGTCGCAACCGCTATAGTTTCCGGCTCTGTTGCCACAGGTTCCTCAACAACCTGTTCCGCTACTGTAGCAGGTTCCGATTCCTCAACCGAAATCGGCTCATAAGGAAAACTGTCAAATCCGTCCTCTTCCACTTCTAATCCCAAAAGCAGAGCAAGCTGCTTTTGCAATGCTTCCTCTGTCAATTCCGACTCATCCAAATCCTCGATGGATTTCGTCTGGGGAACACTATTCTCTTTATTTGCATCATTTCCGGATTCTCCATCACTGACGGATGCCAGTAACTGATCCAGATATTCTTCTGTAGACTGCATGAAACATCCTCCTGCAAGATACAAACATCTCTGTATTTAGAGTAGAAAAAGCCGGGCAGTTATTCCCGGCTTTTGAATACTTATGAAAGAACCAATGCGTCAATCTCTCGAACCAGATTACCAATTTCAGGTTTGGTGAGCTGAACATTTGCGCCAAGCGCTTCTCCCTTTCTTCTCATGTCATCATTGATTAAAGAAGAGAAAATCATAACCGGGATATCTTCAGTTGCGCTGTCGTCACGAATCAGCTTCAATAAACGATGTCCGTCCATCTGAGGCATCTCAATATCGGTAATGACCAATTTAACATGCTCTTCCAGAACACCTCTTTCTTTGCAATCCTGAATGACATTCCATGCGTCCAGACCGTTTTCACAACTGATTACATTGCAATAGCCGGCCTTCTTTAATGAATCACAGATTAGGGTATTCAAAAGTGCAGAGTCTTCTGCAATCAGAATAGGAATATCGTTTCTCTCTCTCACTCCCAACGCTTCTACTTCAGCTACTTTCAAGCCGGTATCGGGATTGATGTCAGACACAATTTTCTCAAAATCAAGTATAATAATCAATTTGCCGTTGATATTAATAATACCTGTAGAAATACCATCTTCTGCAGACACTACGGTTGCACTGGGTTTTACAATTTCAGACCATGACACACGATGAATACCTACAACGGATTCTACATGGAATGCAATATCCAGCTTATTAAAATTCGTTACAATGAACAATCCGCCGGGCTTGCCTTCACCAAGCTGTAAGCAGTTTGACAAATCAATGGCCGTAATCATAAAATCACGGGGCATAAAAATACCTTCAATGCTGGGATGTGCATTGGGTACCAAAGTAACCGGCTGATAAGGAATGATTTCTCTAATCTTAGCCACGTTAATTCCGTAGGAATTACCTCCTACCACAAATTCCAATACTTCTAACTCATTTGTACCGTTTTCTAAAAGAATTCTGCTATCCATAACGTCACCTCACCAATATTTTTGCTTTCCCTCTAAATCCAAATATATATATTCTTGTTGATTATATCATAAAAACAAATAAAATCCTAGTTTTTTTATACGTTTTTATGCATTTTCATCAATATTTTTATAGACCTGTTCCATAAGACGGCTTCTTGCTTCTGTTGTGGCCCATGCAATATGAGGTGTAATCAATAACTTCCGGCTGTCTTTGATGTCAAAAAGCGGATTATCTGCTGACATCGGCTCTTTCTCCAAAACATCAAGAGCTGCCCCCGCAATGAGATTTTCACGTAATGCCCGACACAAATCCCCCTCTTTTACAATCGGACCTCGCCCCACGTTAATCAGGTACGCAGAGGACTTCATTTTCGATAATGCCTCATAGGTAAACAAATGCTTTGTCTGCGCATTTAAGGGTGCGTGAATTGAAATAACATCCGAAGTCGCCAGCAAGGTGTCAAAATCCACTCTCTCATATGAATCATTCCGATTGTTTCCACTGGTGGAATAATAGATTACTTTACAACCGAATGCCTTGGCAATCTGCGCAACCCTCTCACCGATTTCACCCAAACCTGCAATTCCCCAGGTCTTTCCGGATAATTCATGGAACTGTTCCCCCAAAAACGTAAATCTGGGACATTTGATGTATTCACCGTTTTTGACGTATTCATCATAAAACCGCAGCTTCTCGCTGATATAAAAATACATGGCAAAAGTATGTTGTACCACGCTTTCGGTAGAATAACTCCTAACGTTTTTGACTGCAATGCCACGGCTTGCACAGTACTCCATATCCACATTGTCGGTACCGGTTGCGGTAACGCATATTAATTTCACATTGGGTGCATCTTTTAAGGTTGCCTCGTTCATGGGAATTTTGTTAATAACCAGAACATCCGCATCTCCTATCCGCTCCGTCACTTCTTCATAAGCAGTGGTGCCGTACACCGTCAAATCACCCAGATTTTCAAAATAACTGATGTCAACATCCTCTCCGATATTATCTCTTTCCAACATTACAATTTTACGCATATTTACCTTTATCCTTTTACAATTTTTTCCGTTCACACACCTATATAACGAGCCGTATCTGACTACTCGCAAGGGTATTTCATCCCCCACTGACTACGGATTTCATCCAGTATTTCCATGCCTCGCAAGGTGTCCTCATGAGACATCTGCGAGCATTCCAAATCGCCGTTATGTATGGCTTCCACGCAGGCAAGTACCTCATATTCATACCCGTTAATCTGAGGCGGTACCGTTACTTCTTTTATCTTGAATCCCGCCTTGTCGTATACGGTAATCCCTTCGCAATTATTGATATTATGCACATGAATACTGCCGTTGTCTCCGTAGATGATGCCTTCTCTGTCCGTCAAAGACAACATAGTGCTGTGAAGCACTGCCAGCACCCCGTTTTCAAAAGTTAGGGTAATGCTGTTGGCATAGTCCACACCTTCAGGCGAAAAAACCGCATCGGCGGAAATTTTACGCAAAGAACTGTGCACGGTCATAAGGGCAAACTGTATGGGATATACACCCACATCCAGAAGCGCGCCGCCTGCCAGCTCCGGCTTAAGCAGGCGCTCCTTTTGTTTGATGTCATAGCCCAGATTGGCCGTTATCGTCATAATATTACCGATGATTCCGCTTGCTACTAAATCATCAATCATCTGCCTTGCCGGCATAAATCTTGTCCACATTGCCTCTGTCAGCAGAACCTTATGCTCTTTTGCCAGTTCAATCAGTTCCTTAGCCTGATTTGCATTCACCGTAAAAGCCTTCTCCACCAGTACATGCTTTCCTGCCAAAATACACATTTTTGCATGCTCATAATGATGAGAGTGGGGAGATGCCACATACACAAGCTCCACCTCCGGGTCAGCAAGCATTGCTTCATAACTGCCATAGGCCTTTTCATAGCCCCATTCTTTTGCAAACGCTTCTGCCCGTTCATAACTTCTGGACGCCACCGCATACCTTTGTATTTCAGGCAATTGCGATACCGCCTGAGACATTTTTGCCGCAATCCCGCCGGCCGCCAAAATCGCAAATTTCACCATATCTTCTTCACCCTTTTCTCAGGTTTGTCCCCCTGCTTTGATTAAATAAAAACTGTATTACAACGCGAAAAGACCGGCATGGCACCGGCCTTTTGACAATTTTATTTTAAAATCTTCTTCAATTCATCCATAAATGTATTTACATCCTTAAACTCTCTGTAAACGGACGCAAATCTTACATACGCAACAGGATCCAAATCTTTTAACTTGTTCATAATCAACTCACCAATGACATTGCTGGAAATCTCACGTTCCTCGCGATTGACAATCTCAGTCTCCACCGCATCCACAATCTGGGTAATCTGTGCTGCCGAAACAGGTCTCTTATGACATGCTCTCAAAATACCGGCTTCAATCTTGGTTCTGTCGTAAGTTTCACGATTATTGTCCTTCTTAATGATGATCAAAGGAATGGTCTCCACTTTTTCATAGGTGGTAAATCTTTTACCGCATTCATCACATACACGACGGCGGCGGATTGAATTATTATCCTCTGCCGGTCTTGAATCAATTACTCTGGTATTCTCATGATTACAAAAAGGACACTTCATTTATGCTCTCCCATTCTCTTATGCCCAAGGCATCTTCTCTGATTAGTATTCATTTCCCGCCATTTTCCGGCAGGTTCGTAAATTGGTTTACCATAAAATTTTATAACATTTATGTCATTTCGTCAACCAAATTCTGACATTTTCAAGTCAGAAACTGCATTTGTAAGGATACTTTCAGACGTCTACAAGAATGATATCCGGTCCTATCTGTTTGATATCGCTAAAACATATTACATAATCCGGTTCCTGACCAAACAAATTACATAATTTTGGTCGGCACGGAATATATACCTTTTCGATGCAACCCTTGCAGTGATTAAACTCTATATCACTGATGTGTCCCAATTTGCGGCACTCATTGACACTGATTACTTCTTTTTCCTTCAACTCCGAAAACAGCATAAAAAACACTCCTTTTCTTTCATTATATGCGATGACAGTCTCCTTGGTTCCCTTTGGTATAAAAAAACAGAAATCGTTAATGCTTATGGTACAGTCTCCTCCCTTGGAGATTTTACAATATATGAAAAGGAGAACAGCCATGGCTAACGGTAAAGTAGAAATCTGCGGTGTAAATACCGCAAAACTGCCCTTATTAAACACCCGCGAAAAAGAGGAACTGTTCGAAAAAATCGCCGAAGGCGACAAAGAAGCAAGAGAAAAATATATCGAAGGTAATCTCCGTCTGGTTTTAAGCGTCATCAAACGCTTCTCCTCCAACGCCGAGAATGCAGATGACTTATTCCAAATCGGTTGCATCGGTCTGATGAAGGCAATCGACAATTTCGACACCACCCTGAATGTAAAATTCTCTACCTACGCCGTCCCAATGATTATCGGCGAAATTCGCCGTTTCTTACGGGACAACAACACCATCAGAGTCAGCCGTTCCTTAAAAGATACCGCCTATAAAGCCATCTATGCCAAAGAAAGCCTTACCAAAAAAAACATGAGAGAACCTACCATTATGGAAATCTCTCAGGAAATCGGCATTCCCAAAGAAGATATTGTATATGCTTTGGATGCTATCCAGAATCCCATGAGTCTCTACGAACCGGTCTATACGGAAGGCGGCGACACCCTCTATGTTATGGATCAGGTCAGCGATAAAAAGAACCGGGAAGAACTGTGGGTAGAACACCTCTCCTTAAGTGATGCCATGAAGAAATTAAACGCCAGAGAACACGAAATCATCGTGCTTCGCTTCTTTGAAGGCAAAACCCAGATGGAAGTAGCCGATTTAATTGGAATCTCTCAGGCCCAAGTATCCCGTCTTGAAAAAAATGCCCTGCGTACAATGCGGAATTATCTGGAGGGATAACCCCCTCCACCCATTTATATTTCTCTGCTGATTTCTTTTTTAAGACGGTTCATAATCTTCTTCTCCAGGCGGGATATGTATGACTGGGAAATGCCCAACAGATCAGCTACTTCCTTCTGCGTCATTTCCTGTCCGTCCGCCCGGTTAAGACCATATCTTAAGTTAATAATTAATCGCTCCCTCTCATTGAGACGATTAATCGCGTTCATCAAAAGTCTTCGCTCCACATCTGTCTCAATATCCCTATATATAACATCTTCATCAGTGCCCAGAATGTCCGACAGCAGCAACTCATTGCCGTCCCAGTCTACATTCAAAGGTTCATCTATGGATACCTCCAGCTTGGTTTTGCTGTTACGTCTCAAAAACATCAAAATCTCATTCTCGATACATCTGGAGGCATAGGTAGCAAGCTTAATATTTTTATCCGCGCGGAAGGTATTGATGGATTTGATTAATCCGATGGTTCCAATAGATATAAGATCCTCCACTCCCACACCTGTATTATCAAATTTCTTGGCTATATACACGACCAGCCGCAAATTATGTTCAATCAAAGTAGCCTTGGCCTCCTCATTTTCGTCGGTTCCAAGCTCCTGAATCCTGCGATTCTCCTCCTCTGTCTCTAAAGGCGGCGGCAGAATATCACTACCACCTATGTAAAAGAGTTCACCTTCCTCCTCCGGCTGTACGTAAAAAGGAACATACATTTTTCTGCATACACTGCCTTCTACAAACCAATTTTTAAAAGACTGCCCAATCATCTCTACTCCTCCTTCAAATACTCCGGATGCATAATCATATGATATGCTCCCCGCTTGGATATTTTCCCGGGATACAATGCCAGCATTACATCCCCGGTATGTACATCCCCTTCCTTGGTATGAATAATCATTTCCGGGACAATGCCCGCCTTCATGACAGCTTCTTCCCTGCCTAATGTATGATACGTGACTTCATAATCATTCTTAAGGGCCTGGGAGAGCACATCTTTCTCCAGAATGCACACTGCCTTCCCCGTTCTCTGTTCCCTTAATCGGTTTCCGGTATCTTTAAGTGCAATAACACTGATTTGCTTGGTTTGGGCATCTTCGCCCACAATCTTAAGGGTTACCGGCACAAACAGACTTCGTTGTTTCCGATACTCCTGCAATCCATACTGAAGCAACCCATATACCAGAAGTAAGAGTAACAGCCAAGTTCCCATCGGCAGGCGGTTTCCCGAAACTGAAACCAGCCATTGCACCACACCTCCCAGAAGAAAAGTGGCTGTAACAATTGCCAATAACATACACAAATACTGTCTTACTCCTCTCACCCGAAAAGCTACCCCCGTCATTACCATTCCGAAAAAGATAAAAATCAGCAAAAATTTCGCATATCCGTTGATTCCTATGGGCAATACCATGAGACAACTTCCCACAGCTCCTGCCATGGAAGCAATGAGAACCCTTAACCTTGAAGTAATCAGTCTCATCACCGCCGCCGTCAGCATTAAAACACAATAATTGATTACCATCTGTATTAAAAATAACGTATCTAAATAAATCTCATATTTCATACCTTAAGTCCTTCATGTAGTTAAGAATACCACTGAAGGCTTGCACATTTTGTCGGAATGACTGTATAAAAGAAGTAAATTTTTCGACATAACAAAAGAACCCCTTTTGCATATGCAAAAGGGGTTCCAAACATCTCTTAATTATCTTTATTTATTCTTTAAAAATTCAGGAATTACGATGGTCTTTTCTTCTATATTGCTTCTTAACTCCTTGGGTTTAGCCGGTGTAACAGGCTTGGTAACAGGTGCCGCCGTTACGGGATTACTCACCGGTGTAAAATTCTGTGTATGTGCAAGAGGTCTTGACATCACAGGTGATGCCTGCTTAGGCATCGTGCCCATAGTTGAACCCATCTGGGGTTTGTAGGGCTGGAAAGTAGGCGGTGTATACTTCATTGCCGGTGTACCCTGTGCAAATAAACCGGTAGCAATTACCGTAATCTTACATACATCCGCTTCATCCGCATTATACATCGCACCAAAGATGATGTTAACCTGATCACCTGTCATTTCCTGAACATAACTTGCCGCATTATTGGCATCAATCAATGAAATGTCACCGGATACGTTAATAATAACATCCGTTGCACCTTCAATGGTTGTCTCAAGCAAGGGGCTCTCAACTGCCATCTTAATAGCTTCCATAGCTTTATCTTCGCCCTTACCAACACCGATACCGATATGGGCAATACCCTTATTGGTCATAACAGTCTGTACATCTGCAAAATCAAGGTTGATAACGGAAGGAATATTAATCAAATCCGTAATACCGGAAACAGCCTGCTGAAGTACTTCATCAGCTTTCTTAAGAGCATCCGGCATAGTGGTCTTCTTGTCCACAATCTGAAGAAGCTTTTCGTTAGGAATTACAATCAAAGTATCTACATTCTCTTTGAGACGTTCAATACCTGCTTCGGCATTCATCATACGTCCTTTCGCTTCAAAACGGAAAGGTTTGGTTACAACACCAACAGTAAGAATACCCATGCTCTTAGATAATTCTGCAACGATGGGAGCTGCACCGGTTCCGGTTCCTCCACCCATACCGCAGGTAACGAAAACCATATCCGCACCCTGCATTGCAGTTGCAATCTCTTCTCTGCTCTCTACAGCAGCAGCTTCGCCGATTTCAGGCTTCGCTCCCGCACCAAGACCTTTGGTAAGCTTCTCGCCAATCTGAATTAACTTAGGCGCCTTACACAACTGTAACGCCTGTCTGTCTGTATTAATACCGATAAATTCCACACCGGTAATATTCTCATCAATCATTCTATTTACAGCATTGTTACCTGCACCGCCAACGCCCACAACAATTATTCTGGCAGCCGCATTTGCATCATTGGTTCTAATCTCAAGCAAGGTTTCTTCCTCCTTAATATCCCTTTTTTACGTTCACACATAAAAACAAACATCATTCCACTCTATGTATCACAATGGCATTCTTTGTCCATTTTTAATATCCATCTTATTTATGATATAATTTTTTTATCATTTTATCAACCTATTTTTTTGTTTTTTACAAAGAAATTAGGCACTTTTTTTCAAAAAGCACTCTCCCGTCTTTTTATCGCTTAATATCTTCCTCAAATGTGATATCTTTATTGGCCTCCGAGAAGTTCTCCATATGCAGAACACCGCTTTTCCCTTCCAAATGAGGAAGCACTCCGGTAAGACGCATGATAATCTGATCCATATCCGCATCTTCCCCCAGAACCACCCTTACATCCTGAAAATGCAGGGTCACATTATAAAAAGAATCAAATTGTATTCTGGTCGCAGACAAATTGTATTTGTTCAAAAGATTGGTAATGTTCAGTATCTCTTGAAAAATGTCTTCATTCTCCACCGGAAGAGGTTCATGCAACACCACATGATTGAACTGCAAACCTACCACCTCCGGAATCCCCGGTGTTAACACATTGGAACTTTCTACGATAATTCCATCCTTATCAAAATACATATAACTTCCCAGATACTGCACATATCCGGCAAGCGCTTTTTCATACACCGTGATTTTTACCGTATTTCTGTCTATAACTGAAACATCAATTCTCTCCACAAAAGGCACGTCGGTTATACTTTTATTACGATACTGCATGGACAAAAAAACAGAATTATTGCTGAATTTACTGTCCATAACCATCTCTTTAATTTGCTCCGTACCATAATGAGTGTTACCCTCTACTTCCACAGCCGTCACCTGAAAACTTTTAAGAAACCAAAATGTACCGCCCGCCAGCAGAAGTAAAACACCGATTATTGTTACGCACTTTATAATCAGTCCGCTGCTTCCCGTTGTATTCAGTTTTCTTTTTTTCTTCTTGCTCATGACCTTCCGTCCCTTAGCTTAATACCACGACCTACGCCAAGTACAATGCCGATTTCAATCATCAAAAACAGCACTGAAGAACCGCCATAACTGATAAACGGCAGAGATATACCTGTATTGGGAATGGTATTGGTAACAACCGCTATGTTGAGAAGCACCTGAATTGCAAAATGCCCCATAACGCCTACCACCAGCAACGCACTGTATAAATCCTTGGCATTATTGGCAATTACCATGCATCTCCATATCAAAATAACAAACAACAGCATAATGCAAAACGCACCGAACAATCCCAATTCTTCACATAAGATGGAAAAAATCATATCGTTCTGTGCTTCCGGTATGTAATTCAACTTCTGCATACTTTTACCCAGTCCCTTACCAAATACGCCTCCGGAACCGATGGCATACAGAGACTGCAATGTCTGGAAGCCTTGGTCCTGCGCATACGCCTCAGGATGAAACCATGCCAGGATTCGGGCAAAACGGAAATTCTCTGTCGTAGGCTCCACGAAGAAATAAATGCAGGTTACTAATATAGCTACCGCAGCCACACCCACACCGGTTACCAACAGAACTTTTTTATAATCGGGGCTCGCAACAAAAATCATAAGATAAGCGATGGCAAAAATAATAATTGCACTACTTAAGTTGTTACTGATCAGCCAGACTGCCAGACATATAGGCACCGGAAATGCCAGAGCCACAATAAACCCTTTCCAGGTTTTAAGACTTTTACCCATTTTGCAGATGACATTTGCAAGAAAAAGAATCATACACAATTTGGCAATTTCTGCCGGCTGCAAGTTGAAACCGACACCGGTCTTAAGCCATCTGGTCGCACCGTTAACCTCAATTCCCAAAGGTGTCAAAAGAAGAAATATTCCTCCCATACCGATAATGTAATACAAACCGGAAAACTTGGAAAACATTTCCGTCGGTATAACAGACACAAAAATCATGGCAACCATACCCAAAGCCGCTGCAATAGCCTGTCGCTTCAAATAATATGCCGGGTCATTATAATCCAGATTGGCTTCATAAGAGCTTGCGGAATAAATCATAATCAAACCGAAGCCCACAAGAAAAATAACCACAAACAACAAGGTGTAGTCAAAAAAACTCTCTTCTCTTTTACGATTGCCGGCAATCCTTTTGAACACTTCCATCCGGGTTCCTCCCGCCACTAAACATTCAGACCAATTCTTTTATACGCCCATCAGAGCCACAAGACATGCAATTGCAGTTACAATGGTAAAAACCGCAACAATCTTGGTTTCTTTCCAGCCACACAATTCGAAATGATGATGAATCGGTGCCATCTTAAATAATCTTTTACCCTTGGTAAGTTTAAAATATCCTACCTGAAGAATAACGGATACAACTTCTGCTACATAAATGCAGGCTACAATTACCAGGAACAAAGGCATTTGCATTACATAAGCCGTAGCCGCTACAAAACCGCCCAATGCCAGAGAACCCGTATCTCCCATAAACACACTTGCAGGATGTACATTGAATAACAAAAATCCAAGCAACGCGCCTACTACGGCACAGGTTATGGGCTCAATACCGCTCTGCGTTCCCATTGCCACCACCGTAAAAAACATGGCAATCATTAAGGTTACCGAACTTGCCAGACCATCCAGACCGTCGGTAAAGTTGGCTCCGGTATCCGTTCCGAGAATTACAATAAACATAAAAATAATATTAAACCATCCCATATCAATATAGGTATCCGGCATAAAAGGTACCTTCATGGCAAGACTGATATCCGTATACTGATAAATATAAAAGATAAAAATACCGGTAATCAGTATCTGAAGACCCATTTTCTGCCATGCCCTAAGCCCCATGGAACGTTTCAAAACTACCTTAATGTAATCATCCAAAAAGCCAACCAGACCAAATCCTACAGTCAAAAACAAGACAGGTATAATCTTAGGATATTCCTTAATATAAAAAACAGATGCAACGATAATTCCCGTCAGAATAATAATACCACCCATGGTAGGTGTTCCCGATTTGCTTAAGTGGGTTTTGGGGCCGTCATCCCTTACCGTCTGCCCAACTTTTAATCTGCGCAGAAAAGGAATCACCAAAGGGCCTAAAATTACACTTACCGCAAAGGCAATAATTATGGGAATGATTGAGTCGTACATCATTTTAATGTTCCTTTCTATGGGCGTTTTCTCTGCTACGCCTGCTGTTCATTATAGTCCATTCCTTCCAAATAAGGAAGTATATTTTCAAATAATTGTCTGACCACCGGTGCCGCAATGGTGCCGCCATAATACACACCTTTGGGATTATGAATTATCACCAGTGCAATTACTTGCGGGTCCTCAGCCGGTGCAAATCCGATAAAAGATGCTATGTATTTGCCGCTTCCTCTTGGTAATGTCTGACTGGTAGCCGTTTTACCGCCAACAGAAAATCCTTCCACATAACCGTTTTTACCGGTACCTTCCGAAACAACTTTCTCTAACAATTCACGAACCGTTTGAGATGTTTCTTCACTGACAAGATTTGTTTCCTCGGCATAGGTAAAGGTCTCAACCACTTCACCGTTTCCCGAAAGGGTCCTGACTGCAAGATGGGGCGTCACCCTTGTTCCTCCGTTCACAATCATGGATACAGTCGTTATGAGCTGAATAGGAGTAATCTGAAAAGACTGCCCGAAAGAAACTGTAGCAAGTTCCACAGGCCCCATATTTTCAGCTTTATGCATAATGGTTCCGGCCTCTCCCGGCAAATCAATACCGGTTCTGTCAAGAAGCCCAAAATGTTCAAAATAGTAAGTAAACTTCTCTACGCCCAGTCGCATTCCCACTGTAATAAATACCGGATTACAGGAATTCATAATTCCCTGAGTGAATGTTTCACTTCCATGTCCCGTAGTTTTATGACAACGAATCCGTCTGTCTTCCACCATGATATAGCCGGGGCAGTGAAATCCATCCTCGGGAGATACCAAATGTTCTTCCAGACCTGCCGCCGTGGTAATAATCTTAAAAGTGGAACCCGGCTCATAGGTATCGTTGATGCACCCGTTTCTCCAAACGCCGTTTAATGCATCCTGATATGCTTCACCCGTTAAGGTTTCGCCACCTTCCATCATGCTCAGATCATAGGGATTGTTCAAAGCAAACTCCGGTTCATCTACCATGGCATATATTTCTCCGTTTTGAGGGTTCATTATAATAATGGATACGCCGTCAGCCTCATTATTGGCCATTGCCTGTCTGGCAAGCTGAGTTGCATATTCCTGTATATTCATATCCAGACTAATCTGCAAATCATTACCTTTGACCGGCTCTATTCTGGTTTCTACCGCATTCTGAATCTCAACACCTGCCGCATCGGTAAGCGTCAGTATGGTTCCCGACGTCCCTTGCAATTCTTCATCATATACAACTTCCAGACCGATAATGCCTTGATTATCCGCACCTGTAAATCCAAGCACTTTGGAAGCAATTTCATTATACGGATAATATCTTTTATAATCCTCGTCAACTTTCACGCCTGCAAGATTATAATTACGGATACGGTCTCCGATTTCCTTATCCACATTACTTTTTATTTTTTCAATGGAGGAATACTTCTCCACCCTGGCACGTACTGCTTCCTCCGGCAGAGACAATTCCTTACATAATACCCGTATTACTTCCTCCGGATTCTCAATTTGATTGTGAATAACGGAAATGGTACAAACTGCTCTGTTATCTGCAATCACCACACCGTTTCGGTCAAGAATCCGCCCTCGTGCCGCCTTAATATAGCGTTCTCTCTCATGTAATTCCCTGGCAACTTCAGAATAATATTCACCCTTTATTATCATAAGATAACCAAGACGTACTGTTAAAATACAGGTACTTACCAGCACACAGATAAAAAAAACAAAAATTTTGCCGTGGTGTCTTGTTTTATTTCTTTCCGCCATAGAAACCTCACCGAAGCGACCTTATTATAGTCTATTACCGCTTTGGTGAGGTTATTCTGCGAATATACTCACATTATTCTTCTGAGGTCTGCGGACCTCCCTGTATCAAACCCGAACCCGGATTAATGGGGTGTCCCGTCTCGGGGTCAAGTAACTCTCCCGTGTACGGGTCAATCGCGTAGCCGGTTTCCGGATCAATCTGTACTTCAGGCTTCATCGGTTCTTCAGAAGGGCTCTCCGAATTCTCTCCTTCTGACGATTCTTCCGATGTTCCTTCTTCGCTTTCCTCCTCGGAAGGTTTTACCAGATTAGCATTGTATAAGCCCCTCGCCTCCAAATCGGCAATTTCTTCTTCCGACAATTCCTCTGTCATAAAAATATTCAAGTAAGGCAAAACCTCTGTGAGAATTTCCTTCGTAATGAGGCACGCCTCTGCAGTACCTAAGGTCTGATCCGCCATATTAGGTCTGTCAATTACTACATAAATGGCAATCTGCGGATCGTCTGCCGGGGCATAACCCATGAATGAAACAACATAATCATAATCGCTACGAACACCGTTTACCACAGTTTCCGCAGT
The DNA here is from genome assembly GCA_045590555.1 of Lachnospiraceae bacterium. Classification (GTDB taxonomy): domain Bacteria; phylum Bacillota; class Clostridia; order Lachnospirales; family Lachnospiraceae; genus UBA3766. Next base: position 34,536 of record JAZNRC010000026.1, read on the forward strand.
TCCTGTTTTACCACCGATGGCATAACCTGCCGGTCTTGCTTTTTTACCGGTACCGCTGATTACTACTTCATTACAATATTCAATAATCTGGTCTGAAGTCGTGGCAGAAATAGTCTGCTTCAACAGTCTGGGCTCAATATTTTCAATCACCGATCCGTCTGCACCAAGTATCTGACTTACCATATGAGGCTCATAGTAATAGCCTCCGTTTACCAGGGAACAGAATGCCGTAATCATCTGAATCATAGTGACATTATACCCCTGACCGAACGAAGATGTAGCAAGCTCCGTGGGACCCATGGTATCCTCATTAAATACCAGTGAAACCGTTCTTGCCTCTCCCGTCAGATCCACATTGGTTTTCAGTCCAAAATTAAACTCTTCAAAATATTTTAAATAAGTTTTCTCTCCGGTTGCGTCCGCAATGTGCATCAGTGCCACATTACAAGACTGAGCAACCGCATTGGATACGTTAATTTCACCGTCGCCATAACGATTGTGGCAACGAATCTTATAACCACCGATTTCCAACAAACCACCACAGTAGTATGTTTCATTGCCGGTAATTGCTCCGGAGTCCAAGGCATATGCCACGGTAAAAGGTTTTGCTACGGAACCCGGTTCATAAGTTGCGGAAATACAGTAATTTTTCCAACGTTCCGCCAACATTTCTCCCACAGTACCACCGTTCTCTTCCACCGCTGCAATTTCTTCCGGTGTGAAATACAGTTCTGCATTTCGGGGTTCATTCAAATCAAAGAACGGATAACCGGCCATAGCCAGAATTTTACCGGTATCCACTTCCATAATGATACAGCCGGTATTATAACTTCCATCTTCACCTTCACGATAGTTATTGGCATAAGCTGCGTTATAATCCGTCAGCTTTTGTTCTACAATTTTCTGAATATTGGCATCTATGGTAGTGACCAATGTGTTACCGTCCACCGCCGGTATCGTAGTACGCTCCAGATTAGAATCTTCGTTCAGATAACCATATTCTCTTCCGTTTGTACCGTTTAAAACATCATTATAATATTCTTCCAGACCATAGGCTCCCGCATTACCGGAATTGGTATATCCGATTACGTCACAGGCAACGGTTCCCATAGGGTAATATCTAAGGTACTCTTCCTCAAACCAAACCCCCTTGATGTCTGTTAATTCCTCGGAATTGGCAGCTTCTTCCACCAAGGCAAGGAACGGCTGAATCTCCTCATATTCCAGTTTTTTCTTCAACACATAATACTTGGAGTCCGGATTTTCTGCTACATAACGTGAGATTTCCTGCGTATTTAATCCGAAACACTTCTGCAACGCTGCCAGGGTGGCCGCGGTGGTTCCCTCACTGCGTTCTTCATAATAGTTCATAACGGAAACATCCAGGATTACATTATAAACCTTTTTGCTGACTGCAAGAGTGGTGCCCTTGCTGTCCACGATGCTTCCTCTCTGATAAGGAAGTGTCACGCTGTCATAGTGACGCTGCGACAGAACCGTATGGGTATATTCGTCCCCCTTCTGGGTATTAATCAATACCAATCTTACCCCAAGCACGACAAAAGCTAGTAACACCATTACGAACAGTATTACTAGTTTTTTGCGCATATCCATATTAAATTGTTTTTTCTTTGTCTGTGTTGATGCTTTCAAAATTACACCCGCTTTGATTATTCAATATCAGAATATTGTTTTACGTAATCTCCCATGGCATCCGTGTATGTAATAATCTGTCCCTCCGTAGCATAGTGCATGCCTAACTCTTCCAAAGCCACTCTTTTGACTTCATTCAAATCCACAGAATTTACGATGCGATTATATTCCTCATCGTTATCTGCTTTTAAATTTAAATAGCTGCTTTTCAAAGAGGCAATTCGTTCCACACTGCTAACCACTTCCGCATTTGCCCGGATATAGCCGGTCAACATTACAATTGCCATTCCAACAGCCAAAGCCAAAAACAACACATAAGGAAGGTTCATATGCTTCGCTTTCTCACGATTCTTTCTGGTTGCCGCACTTAATTTTTTACGAGGTGCTTCTTCCAGTTCCCTTCTGACATCGGGAACCACACTGCCATATATATACTCTCTTCCGTTTACAGCCCTTCCGGTCTGATAAACAGCTTGTCTTCTGTTTGAGTACTGTGTCCTTTCCATTTTACTATCCTCCCTGATAATACACAATCCTTCTTTTATAAAAAATCCATTTTTTCTTTTGTTGATTTTTACTTTTCTTTGGTTATTTCAATAAAATATGCCATTTTTTTACTTTTATCTTTCACACTTCTCAAAAATACGAAGTTTCGCAGACTTGGAACGTTTATTCTCCTCCAGTTCCTCATCGCCCGGCAAAATCGGTTTTCCGGTAATTACCTTACCTTTTGATTTGTTTCCGCATGTACATACCGGAAAGTTCGGCGGACAGATACACGGATTCTCGGCTTTCTTAAAAGCGGATTTTACCATTCTGTCCTCCAAAGAATGGAAGGTAATGATGCACAAACGCCCACCGGGTTTCAAGGCATCTATCATATCATCCAAAGTATCTCGTAAAACCTCTAATTCGCGGTTGCATTCAATCCTGATTGCCTGAAAAGTACGCTTGGAAGGATGTCCTCCCGTGGCACGAATCTTGGCCGGAATCGCCGCCTTGATGATTTCATTTAATTCAAAAGTAGTTTCAATGGGCTTATCTTCCCTTGCTCTTACAATGTGCTTTGCAATATTCTTGGCAAACCGGTCTTCACCGTAATCTTTGATAATACGGAACAGCTCCATCTCACTGTAGCCGTTTACGATATCTTTTGCCGTCAGACTCTGACGCTGATCCATACGCATGTCCAAGGGAGCATCATTTTTGTAACCAAATCCTCTTTCCACCGTATCCAACTGATAAGATGAAACACCTAAGTCAAGCATAATGCCGTCCACCCCATCCGGAGCGTATTCTTTTAAGATTTCTTTCATTGCGGAGTAATTACTGCGTACAATTGTCACCTTATCTTCATAAGGTTTCAAACGCTCGCCTGCCGCTGCTATGGCTGCTGCGTCCTGATCAATGCCGATATGCCTTCCGCCTTCGCCAAGCTTTTTTACAATTTCCAAAGAATGTCCGGCACCGCCCAGGGTTCCGTCCACGTATATTCCATCCGGTTTGATATTCAATCCTTCAATCGTTTCCCACAGAAGAACCGACTTATGTTCAAATCCCATATGCTCCTCCAAACGACTGTTTTAAATCCAAATACCGGTTTCATCCAGTTCTTCTGCAAGTTCACTGATGTTGGTTGCGCTCATCACTTCGTCATACTTCTCTTTTGCCCAAATTTCGATATGACTGCCCATACCTACCAACACAACTTCTTTCATAATGCTTGCATGTTCTCTCAAAAATGCCGGAACCAAAATACGTCCCTGACTGTCGGTTTCCACTTCTGTGGCTCCACCGATTAAGTATCTTGTGAACTCTCTTGCTTTGCGGTTTGTCATACGGACTTCACCAAGCTTGTCCATAACCTTCGCCCACTCGTCCCCGGCATACACAAACAGGCAGTCATCAATTCCTCTTGTTACTACAAATTCGTTTCCCAGTTTTTCACGGTACTTTGACGGAACGATCAGCCTGCCTTTGGTATCAATTGTATGATTGTATTCACCCATGAAACCCATCAACATACACAATACCTCTTTTGGAATGCAAAAACGGGTGATTTTCTCCACAAACCACCACTTTGTTTCACTTTTTACCACTTTTATGGTCATTTTACTTCATTTTAGGGCTATAATCAAGTATTTTTTATGATTTGTTTTATATTTTTTATAAAAAAATTGAACGTATACAATATGTTGTAAAAAATTATTTTTATCACACAACGTTGATCATGGAAAACAACAAAAAAAGAGGCTGCTTCATAATTGAAGCAGTCTCTTTTATATGCTTGCGGAATCTATTTATATTATAAAAACATTTTATCTTCATTCTGCTAACCTGCATACGGGAGCCATTCAAAATAATCGTACTCCGAAACACCGTCAATCAGATACGGTCCCGGTCCGTACTCACCCATTTCACGCTCAAAGTAAATGGTTCCGGTCTCGTCGGTTGCAACAACCCTAAAATATATTTCACCTTCCAAATCCATGTGGCTTTTCATATTGGTCCCAATAATCATAATTTCCTCACCGGGATTAATTACGGTTTCCATGCCATCAATCACCACAGGAAGTTCTTTTACAACTCGCATTTCCCACCACTCACTCAGCATCGGTGTAAAACTATAGTCTTCGGTCTCGGTAATTAATTTACCATTCTCATCCAACGAATAGTCTTTTTCGCACCAATTGGTGCCAAGCACATTAAATGTATGGCTCAAAGTAATTTTATCAACACTGATTTCATCACCTATTATCTCTGTCAAATCCCATTTATCACATTGAACAATCTCATCACCGGTAATATCATAAACCACTGTTACAAAATCATGAGATGCAAGGTCGTAACATATCAGAAGAAAGGTTTTGCCTGCCGGGTGTTTTAATGCATAAGCACTTTGCAAGGCATTGCCGTCAAAATTCTCCGCCCATTCGCCCAGCGCAAAATAGTAATCCAAATCGATTGGGAGGGACACCACATCGCCTGCTGCCATGTTTGGAGCCTCTTCGTTTAAGTATGTCTTAAACTCTTCGTAGGTCATATGGATTTCAACATACTCATAATCCGGCATTTCGGTAACATTGTCCACATTGGTATAAAAGTCCCCATCCGGACCGATTTCACAATAGATATCTCCGTTATTGCAGATAATCAAGTTGTAATAGTTATAGTCAGCAATACCGGGAATATACGAGGAATAAACCGTTCCCAGGCCGTCGTCTTCCAACTGACAGCCGCTATATTCCAATCTTCCGTTTTCCGTTGTGATAACGAAGATATCCTCATACAGTTCTTCGCCCACAAGCTTTTCTATTGCAGCAAGCTGTACATCCGTATAAGTTTCTTTTAAAATATCTGCATTAGTATATACGGGGTCTCCGCTTACATATTCGCCTTCCACAAAACAGTTGGCGCCGGCACCGATTGCTCCCCCGGAGCCTGTAGCATATACAAATAATCCGTTGGCGGTCTTTTCAAATACAATATACTCATATTCGTTTCCATAGCCCTGATAATCATCTTCCGCCGCATACTCATTGTAAAAACGATAAACTGCAATATCCCTCGTCACCAGATATGCTTTTCCTTCTATAATGCCACTGTGAGAGAACCACATAAAATCGCCGACCACCTGAAAACTGCTTTTATCCTGATTGCTGATATCCATATGCCCGTAATAATATGTAGGCACATTGGTACGGTTCCATTCTCCCGTAAAATCCACAGCATCCCTTTGAGGCGACGCATAATAATACAAAGCCTCTCCTATATTTTTTTCTATCACAAAAGTATCCGTGGAAAGACCGTAAATTGCCTCCTCCAACGATAATTCCGGAACAGGAAGTTCTTCGGGTTCTTCATTGGATTCCGACTCCTCTTCTTCCTCTGATTCTTCTTCGATTTCCTCTTCCACCTCTGTGTCGGTATTTTGTTCCGATGTGACAACATCATCACCTATGTAGGATTGCAACATCTCTCCCACCCGATTACAACCGGTCATGGATAATACCAGAATTATCACACATATTAAACTTATACATTTTGTTTGCTTACTCATAAATATCCTTCTTCCCGGAAGTCATAACTTTTATTATAAAGCTTTATTCATACCACTGCTCCGTATAATAAAAATCAATTTCGTTCAGTATTTTATCATACTCTTCCTTCGTTATTTCCTCACCGCCACACTCATATACGGTATCCGGACCGTCGGGCTCGCTTGGATTCTCCCAGAATAATTTGTTTAGTTCAAACTCTTCTGCCACAGATCCGTTTGCATCCATACGATAAAAGTGATACATACATCTGCCGCCATGGGTTGTATCACTTATCACAAGCCATGTTTTATTATCATATTCTGCATAGCTTAACATTACTGCTGTTCCGCCACCGCTTGCCATTACATATACGCCACCGTCTCTTGCATCAAAATAAGTACCGCCGTAAGGACCTTGGATAATCAATTCCATATCCTCGTCCGCATCCAGATTCGCCCATTTCCTTCCCAGAATCTCCCGGTCTTCATACCTGTCACTGACATAAAAAGAATTCTCATAAACCGGAGGTGATACGAAATCCATCTCGGTATCCCAAGCCGGTATCTCTCCGTTCAAAAATTGATATAACGGCGTATCGTATCGGATTGTTGTGACTTCATATTCTCCTAAATCATAATTCCACTCATAATCTTCCTTCACCCTTAATCGAAACGCATCTTTGGCATACTCATAATAGGTTCGCTCGTAAGAACCGGCACCCCCGCGATGTGTACCTATAATCTGTTGATTTTCCGCATCCACATAGGGATTAAACATATCAAAACTATCGCAGTATTCAAATCCGTCCTCTGTGGCAAGGTAACACTGATAAACCGTTGCACCTTGTGCTCCTGTATAATACCAATAAATCAATAAATCTTTCCTGCCGTCAAAATTAGCATCCACATACCATATTCTATCTTCAATCTGCGGCATGCCCAATTCGTTATACTCTTCAATAATCTGTATCAATTTGCCGTTCTTATATATTTTAACCTGCAAGGCATCAGCCCAATCAGCTTCGGAATCAAGCGCTCTGTTATATTTCTCCTTAAGGTGAAAAGAATATTCACCCTCTTCCACGGTCATCTCGTCCAGACATGCATACCAGCCCATTTGTTCCAGTTTCCATTTGTCGTTTATATAAGTCGCACGCATAATATATGTGGTAGTAACTTCTAAATCCTCTTCACACTCCGGAACCACTTTGATTTCACAGAGGTTACCGGACTGTCTGATTTCCGTAACGGTATAACCGGTCCAGAAAGAAGGAATTCTTTCATTTTCTGAAACATAGCCTGGATTTGTATCCGTCAATCTCATATAAAAGATATCATCTTCTTCGTAATACATGGGTTCCTGCCCATATGCGTTTCCCAACCAATCCTCTTTGGCATGTCTGCAGAAATACTCATCCATATATTTTTCCAAATCGGCATAAGTGGTAAATCTGTCGTCACATACTTTGACTACGCTACCTTCTGACCAAGTGTTGTATTCTCCGTCCAACTGCCCATACACAAACAATTCCGTCAAGCAGAAATAATTCACATCCACCAGTTCCCTTGCCTCTGCTTCGGTAATGATTGGTGCTGTACCATCTATATCTTTTATATTTAAATAATCCTCTAATACATTCCACTCTGCCGGGTCGCTAATATAGTTCCCTTTGAAATCATTACGTTCTGATACCACAAGGCTTCCGTCATAAGCTACAATGCAGAAATCCCCCGTTGTCAGATGATAAGCTTCATCTCCATCGGGTACATACTGGTACAACCAGAATACATAATATGCACAGTTGTTTGTAGCACCCAGGGAACAGAGAATCCATTTGCTTTTATCCGGAGAAGGATTGGCAGGGTCGTATTTTTCCTGTTTGGTACCGGTTTCATCCCCATACTGATACACTACATATCCGGATTTGGTGGCTTGGGCATAAGACCATCCCAACATTCCTTCTGCAAAGGTTAAATATTCCGCTTCCAGATAGGGTAGTTCGTCACAATACACGCGATACTCTTTTAAATCCGAATCTCCGTAATAGTAATCATATGCAATTTCCAAAGCTTCTGCTTCACTTATTAATTTCATTGGATCTATGTATAAAGAATCCTCACCACCAATATGCCCCGAAGAACCTTTTTCATCCCTGCAAACCATAGAATCCAGTTTCCAACCGTCCTCATAGGTTGCCTCAAATGAGAACGTTTCTTCTTTCAGATTTTCCGCCGCGATATCCTCCGGATATTTAGCTAATACAGTGAACTTACAATGATTGTCTTCCACAGTGCATTCTTCTATGGTATAACTTTCCCACGGGCAACCAAAACAGGGACCTCCGCCGAGGAATTCGTCACGCATATAAAAGATGCCGTCTGCTTCCCAGTAAGTGGGGACGCCACCCGAATATCGATATAAAAGATGATCGGCCTCTTCCTTAACATAAACATCCCTTATGTACGTTTCCAATTCCGCATAACTTGCAAATGCATCATCCGTCACCGGAATCCTGCTCTCTGTTGCCGACTCTTCGTCGCCATCCAATCGTACTTCAAAAATATTGGTTACACAATTATAATTTGCATCCACCAATTTGCACATCTCTTCTTCGCTGATGGAACATTCCCCGGCATTATCCGTAAGCATTTCCTCTTTCACGCCTTCGATTTCGGCTACCGTACTATTGTCATTGTCAGAATTCATTTCCAAATTTTCCGGTCTCCAGCTGGCAACACCCTCTGTATCCATCTCGCCAAAACCGATTACATTCACCGGTTCCTCCGGTTTCGTTTCACCGCAACCCACAGACAACAGCATACTTGCTACAAGGAACATAATAATGTATTTTTGCATTCTTTTCTTTCTCTTCATTGTACTTACCCGATTCCTTTTTACACTTTTAATACCAGACAATTCTGTATGCAGGGAAATCCGTCTCACCGGCCACATTGGTATACCAATCATTTTCATTTCCCACTTCGCAATATAAATCGCCGTTTTCACATTTTAACATTCTGAAATTGCAGAATGCCACGGTCGGAAACCAGCCGTCATAAAAAACAGCTTTGGTTCCATCCTGCAATTCGCAGGTCCACGAATCCACCACACCGTAATTAACCACATCTTCAAAATTCATGTCATAGGCATCACCTAACAATGCCTTGATTTCATTCTGTTCCGTCTGTGTAAAATTCTCTTCCATATATCCTTCATTCGTATACTCCGGTCTGCCCAAAGTATAATTTCCTTCCATGGAACAGCCCGCCCCGAAAGGAAAACTTTTACCTTGCGCTTCCGCTTCATATACCTCTATGCCGTTTCTCGTTCTCTCCAACAACAGATAACAGCCGTTATATTCGTAGATTGCCATAGTATCCGTGATAAAATGTGCACGCCCGTCCTCCAAGCGTCCGCCGTGGGAAAAGTATCCCACGCTACCGCCCACATCAAATCCATCTTCATCCTGATTACTAATGTCTATAGTCGCAGACAAACCGCTATGCACATCGGTTCTACTCCATTCACCCGTGAAATCTGCCGCATCTTTTACCGGTCCGTCAGGACGACTATTCCATAATACATCTCCAAGCTTGGCATCAAACCGGCCGTCTCCTGATTGAATTTCGGCAATTGCCTTTTCCTGCTCCGTTGCCTTGGCAAGTTCATATTCCGGCAAATCTGTTGCTCCGTCCACATTGGTAAAGAATGTGGGACTCATCAAACAGACTTTACAATACAAATTCCCGTTCTCACATTTTAAAAGTTCAAAGGTCCAATAATTCATCGCCGGATAATCGCCCACATAATGAATTGCCTTGGTTCCGTCCTCTAATACTACTTTGGTGACATCCAACTCTCCGTACCTTACCACATTATAAAAATAGTACTCATAATAATCATCTCCGAGAAGTGCGCGAATCTCTTCCAATTCTTCCTCTGTAAAATTGTCCTCCACCCGGGTTGTGTTAACATATTGCGGTTCTTTGCTTGTATACCCGCCTGCGATCGTAATGGTACAGTCATAATATTCTGACTCTTCCAACAAACCGGTAGCGTATATATTCATTCCGTCCGCAGTTCTTTCAAACAGAATATACCCTGTCTTTCCTTCTTCCGGCGTAAATTCACAAATCGCCAAATCATAACGTAAAAAATATGCCCTGTATTCCGGACGGATGTAGCTGTTATAATCCATAATATAGCCGGAAACATCAAAGCCTTCTGTATCCTGATTCGAAATTTCCAGTTTAGCAGCCATTCCGCTGTTTACCTGCGTACGATTCCAGGTCCCTTCAAAATTCACATAAACCTCACTATCATCCTGTAAGGTCCGCATTTCATATAACTCAGCACCCCAGCGTTCATCGAAATAGTAACATTTGGTATATACAGGCAACCCGGTATATGAATCAAAAGAATAATCTTTCAAATCCGCGATGTTATTCATACGATTTACGATCCGCTCATCCGTTGTTAAAGAGTCTTCTTCCCTTTCTCCGGAATCGCTGTTTACAATTTCATCGCCACCATTCAAATTTTCAAGTTCTTCATCAGCACATTCAGAGTTTGCATCCGCAATTCCCGAATCCTCATCTTCACATTCAGAACTCTCCGCATATATCAGCACATCATCATTAAGCATCATCGCCAGATGATCTTTTACTTCCGCAATCCCCGCAACAGGTTCCAGCGCAATTTCCCTTTGTTGCTGCACAAGTTGCAGACTATCTTCAGACGCGCCCTGCAATCCTGCACATCCTGCCAGCACCATCACAGACACACCGACGCTTGCAGATATGTACAAATTCTTTTTTATTCTAGAATATAACTGCCTCATTCCATTCTACCTCATTATCCGTATGCTCAACTTCCCACAGTAAAAATTCTTCCAAATTGACTTCTTCTCCGTAGACATTACCTTCAAAAACAACTATATCCTCTGCATCTTCCACGTGAATATCTCTCATATTATGGCAAGCGATTTCTTCCTCGCGTAATTTCCCGTCCTCAAAAAACAATCGCAGATACACCCATGTCCCGGCACCGCCACTTCCCCGATACATTCCGTCTTCGTAAACAGTCTGCATCCAACGAATACCAAAATAGGATATATAAAACTCCCCGTCATCTTCCAGGAGAACGAAAACACTGCTGCCCAAATCTCCGCAACGCATCACCAATTCCTTCTGACCATCTCCCGTCATATCCACAAAAGCAAATTCGTACAAGTACTGTAATGTAGCACCTTCTTCTTCCAGGAAGAGTTCTGCAATTCCGTCAAAGGTAGTAGTTCCTATAACTTCCATTCCTCCATACCACAAAGTCATCTCTTTGTTTGAACAGAAAACCGGATAGAAGCGTTGCATCTCTTTCTCTTCCTCTTCGCTTAGGTCTTCACTCACCATCATATAATTCCAGAAAGGATGCACATCTTCCATAATATGTGCGCCCACTTCCTCATTTCCCACATAATTATCTTCCCGGAATTTTACAAATTCCGTACCCTCATAGCGGTAATAACTCATGCTGTAAGATATTGCGCTGCCTCTGCCGAAAGATGATATCACTTTATTTTCTTCATCGAATCTCGGATTAAAAATCCCATAGAAAGACTCACATTCCACAAATTTGCTGCCTCTTGATAAATAGCAGCTATATAACTCGGCACTTTGATTGCCTGTATAACAGTCAAAAAAGACGATATCTTCTACACCATCAAAATCAGCATCCTGCTCCCAAACACGCTCCTCTATAGCCGAAAGCTGTACAGGAGTTTCCCACAATTGTTCGATGGTCTGTATCAGGCGGTCCCCTTCATATATTTCGATAATGCGTTTTTCACTCCAACCTTCTAAACTGACGCAGTAATCCGTAATATGATAGGTATATCGCTCACCCTGTTCCACCGTTTCGCACATCATGGCAAAGCCGTCTTCGCCGGCCGTTTCCAAAGCCTCCGCACGTTCCTGCAGATTCGTTTCGTGAAATTCCGTAACCAGCGTTTTTTCAAAATATGCTCCCGCAGGTTCTCCGCCGATTAATATCCTGCCGTTTTCATCTGTTTCATAAAAGAAATCCCCGCGTTCTCCGGTCTCCTCAACTTCAACAATAATATGTCCCTGCAAATTGGTTTCTACCATCCGAACAGAACTTCCCACCGGAAGAAGGGCTTCTTCCCCATTAAACCATATGGGAATCTCTTTTTCTTCTGCCGTAATATATCTGTTTACTTCCTTCCATTCTTCCGTCGAAACGAAAGTCTTTGTACTTTTATCCAAACGATAGGTACAAAAAGTCCTTGTCAGCCCAAAATCTTTCTCTACCTGTCCCATTCTTACCGTATCGGCAGAAATTATGTCACTAATGCTTCCGCCATATATTTCCTGGCACAGAACCATTTCATTCTCCGTCAACTGATACACCAGTACATAATCTTCCCTTAACTGCATGTAATCCCAGGTTTCTAAAAGCATATAGTACTGTCCCTCTTGCGGTTCCATAACATATGCTCTGTAAACGGTGCCGTATACGTCCCCGAAAATCACACTTTGGTCCCCTTTGACCAAACGGTCATCGGCAAGGCGGAACTTCATATCTTTTCCCAGCACAAATTCGGTATTTTCAGGCACCCTCGCCCAGCCGTTCTGTTCCAAAGATTCCTCTACAGACAATTCTTCTTCCGCTTCAGTTGTTTCTTCTTCACTTATTTCTTCGGTTTCTTCCTCCGCAGCCACTTCGCTGTTATCTTCTTCTGAAGAATCCAAATTCCAATCAGCCACACCTTCCCCATCAAGTTCTGCCAAAGGAATCACATTCATCGGTTCTGCCTCCGCTTGTCCGCCGGCTGTACAGCCGACCAAGGTCAACATAGCCATACATATGCAAATCATTTGTATTTTTTTTCTGCTTTTCATACAACTTTTCCTCGTATCCATTCAGCCCAATTCTCCCGGAATACATTTCATATTTTATCCGGGTAATTTCCACCCATTTTTCATACACCGGCCATGTTTCCTTACTCAATTACGTATTCCGGAAGTTCGGTAACCCCTTCCACCGTGCTGAACACTTCATTCTCCGGACCGATTTTAATGTAAATTTCACCATTCTCATCTATAAGCAATGTAAAATGATTATAATCCGCGATGCCATAGATAAACGAATTATAATATGTCGCCTTGGTTCCGTTTGCCAACACACAATTTTCCTGCATCAACGCACCGTTTTCCATAGTGGTAATAAACATACTTTCATATCGCTCATCACCTATAAGCTCATGAATCTGCGCCAATGTTTCTTCCGAGAAATTATCCTGTACCACAGTTTCATTCGTATATGACGGCTCACCCTTCACATACTCGCCCTGCCAGAAGCAGTTTGCACCCAAGCCGAAGTCTGCATCCACGCCGGTTGCATAAATTTGCATCACATCCCCATCGATGTAAAATAAAAGATATGCATAGGTTTCCAACACATCATTATAAAATTCATAAACCGCAACATTCTCCGTTACAAAATACGCATGCCCGTCCTCAAGCTCTCCGCTATGGGAATACCAGAACACATAACCTTCCACATCAAAACCTTCTGCATCCTGATTCGATATGGTAAGGTTGGCTTCAAAAGCCCTCACTACATTTGTACGCTTCCATTCTCCCGTAAAATTTACCGCATTCGTCTGCGACGTACGGCACTCATACAATTTTCTGCCCAATTCTTCCTCAAACATAGGAGAGTCACTTTCCAAAAGATTCTGCAAAGATACTATGGCATCTTCCGAACTCAACACCGGACTTTCTTCACTTACAACCGCCTCTTCCGATTCCTGCTCAACATCCGACATTGCATCTGCATCATCTTCCAAATTTTCATTCGCGTTAACATCACTCCAAACAGACGTTTGCACTTCCGAGTGCGATTCAACCTCTATTTCCGTCGGTGTATTCAAATTCTTGCCACAACCAATCATAACAATCGCTCCAATACTTACTACAAGCATCGCGAAAACATATTTTTTAAGTGTCTTTTTACTCATCTCTATCAATCCCTTTATATTCTTTTAATCGTCCATCGTCACTTCATACCAATGCACTTCATTTCCGATATTCGTAGCTTCCCATTCGGCAAATTCTTCCATGGATACCTCGTGTTCGTTTATATAACCTTCAAATAACACTTCATATTCGTCATTTCCAACATACACGGTATCCGAATCATGAATCGCAATATAATCTTCCCGAAACACTCCGTTTTCAAAATATAACTGACTATACACATAAAATCCGGCACCGCCACTACCCATATGCAAACCATTCTCATATACAACCTGCATCTGGCGCCAGGAATTATAAGACATATAATATTCACCGTTTTCTTCGCAAACCACAAATACACTGCCACCAATATCGTCAAAGCGCATAATTAAGTCCTTCTTGCCGTCCGCCGTCACATCCGCGATAGTGTAATCATACATATCCATAAAGCCCGGTATCTCATCCCCGTAAAAGCTCGGAATCTGATGCAACGAAAACATACCTTCTTCCTTCCTATCCTCCTGTGTCCACAAATGAATCCTGGTATTATCATCAAAAATAGGGGCAAACCGCTGTAACTCCACACGGTCTTCCTCTGACAAACCTTCTACAGAAGACAAATGTTCAAACGTAATACAATCTTCTATCGAATGGCTCTCTTTTAATATCCATTCCTGCGTATCCGGATCCTTATAGTAATGATTCGTCTTAACGATTACAAACTCTTTTCCGTCATATTGATAAACCTGCTCAATGTGATAGGTCTCGCCGGGATTGTAATCGCAAACTGCCTGATTCGCTTCATCAATCCATGGTGATTTAATACTTAAAAAGGATTCACATTCCGTAAAAGTACCGTCTGCATTGCCAATGTAACAGTTACTGTGGAAATTATCGCCCACATCCTCCAGACCGTTACGTACAATCAAATCCATTCTTCCGTCAAAGTTCGCATCCGCTTCATAAATATGCTCCTCCGCGTGAACCCACATGGAATATGCAAAATCCTGATGAATTTTCTGAATCAGAGTATCGCCGTCATAAACCGAAATATCCCAGCCCGACTCATCATCCAACTCCACATCATATAGAGCCTCAATTTTATAATCGTATTTTTCACCCTGTATCGTATATTCGCGGTATACAACTTCAGTATTATCACCAAGTTCCGCAATCGCATTATCTATTTCAATCACATCTTTGGTATATTCATTTATGTATATACCGTACTTAAAATAGAGTCCCGCAGACTTGCCGCCAATGTAATATCTTCCTTTTTCATCTGTTTCATAGGTCAAAACAGCCTCTTCACCGGTCTCTTCCAACAAAATCAAATAGGTACCCTTTAAATCCGTCTGCACAAAACGAATCTTTGTTCCAATGGGGAGAAATGCCTCTTTTCCGTTAATGGTAACCGGGAGTTCCTCTCCTTTTACCGTACGACAGCTGTCATCTTCCAGATACAACCACTCATCCTCAGCCAACACCAAAGTCTTCGTCTCGGAATCTATACAATAAATACCCTCGCCACGATAACATTTTCTGGTACGTCCCGGTCCGTTAAATTCCGCCCATATCTTAATTTGCGAAGAATCCTGTACTGACATAATATAAGAACCTTCCATTTTCTGACACAGTACAATCTCATCTTCGGAAACTTCATATAACAAAAGGCTATGCATATAATCGGACGCCCAAGTCTCGAATAACACATATAACGCTTCATCTGAAGGATAAAACAGATAGACTTTGGAATCCAACTCTCCAAAACGCTCGGTATAATTTAATTCTGCACGATCCGTTATAATCTTCTCTTCCGTTACCTGTACAAATCTTCCATCCTTCAATGGAAACTTCTCACCGATTACCAATTCGCTAAAATCCTCATAATATTGTGACTCTTCATACCAGGAAGCTCCTATATTTGCCACATTGGTCACTTCTGCAATATCTTTTGCACTCTCTTCTTCGGCAGTATTTGCACACCCCACCGTTAACACACATAGCATTATCATCCAAACAAACACTGTTTTTTTCATAAAATTAATTCCCCGAATTCCTTCTTTTGCCAATTTAACTTCTGCTTCTTTTACACAAACTACTCACTATTCCTTTAGTACTCATAATGCTCCGTCTGCGTCAACGTGTCCAAAACATTGCCCTCTCTGTCACGAATCTCGATTACCCACACATCATCCTGCAATTGGGCAAACAAATAATATGCCGTAGAATTAAAATAATCCGGTACGTAATACTGCTTTTCACTGATTTTATAGAGATACCCATTCTCCCACGATTCTGCATCACTTAATGCAATATTTCCAATATCCACACACTCACCAACGCCATCTCCGCTTGTATATATACTAAAACTGTATTCCTGACCGCTTGTGCCTTCATAGGTTCCAACCAAAGCATAGTCGGTTTCGGTATATATTTCTACAGAGGCATCCAGAGAACACGTCAACAGATACGTCTCGCTTGCATCGTCCCATGCGTACATATCCCGCCGTGTCAGAACAAAGGTATTGCCATCGTAACGGTAAAAAGTATCATCGTAAGTTCCTCCGCTTCTGTTCCAACCGCAAATCAATTGCTGCTCCTTATCCACTTTAGGATTGGGTATCTCCTGAAAAGCAGGACACCACTCATACAAACCACTATCTGCGTTTGCAAGGTAACAGCGATATCCCAAATCTCCGTGGGTACCGTAATGTCCTTGCCAGATTAAGATATCTTTGGTGCCGTCAAAATTAACGTCTTCTTCCCAAATCAATTGATCCAAGTCAGGAATACAGGCAACAAATTCGTCATGATCATAATATATGGTCTGCATCAAAGTATCCCCGTTATAAACTTCCACTTCCCAACCTACAACTTCCTGAGTATCTTCATTTCTGAAAAGGGTTGCTTTATACGTATGCAAATCCGTTTTGATTTCCTCGGTTTCCGTAAGCAGAACTGCTTCCGACGTTTCGACTTCTGCATCATTTTCAAGTTCATCGCTTTCAGGTTCTGCACTTTCTGCCATGCTGTCAATTTCTGCATTTTCAGAGCCACCGTTCAATACAGACTCAATGCCGGCACTGCTGTCAAATTCCACCTCCATGGACTCTGCTTGGGACTCTGCTTGCGTATCTCCCGAAGCCACACTTTCTTCTGTTTCTGTGGTACACGCCATGATTCCAAAGCACACAACTGCCATGGTTAACAACACAACTTTTTTCATATCGGACAATCCCCTTTTACACAATTATTTTAAAATCTTTTACACGATAAAATCAATAAATCATGTCGTTTTATCCATAAAAATTTCCGTAACAATTTTTCTCAAACTTTCGCCACCAATATAACCGTAAAATCTTTGGAAATCAAGCACTTTTTCGCAAAAAAATGTCAATTGGTTAAATAAGTCGGAAATATTAAAAAAGTATGACAAATTCCAGTGAAAATGTCATACTTTCGTAATAGATTCCGTAACAATTGTAATAAGTTTGTAATGTATGTGTAACAATATTTTATACATTAAAACGGAATAAAATAACGTCTCCGTCTTTTACTACATATTCCTTACCTTCCAGTCCAACAAGTCCTTTTTCCTTGGCTGCTGCAATGGAACCCTGCTCCATCAAATTCTCATAAGATACCACTTCTGCCTTAATAAAACCGCGTTCAAAATCGGTGTGAATCTTTCCTGCCGCCTGAGGAGCCTTGGTGCCTACCTTAATGGTCCATGCGCGACACTCATCTTCGCCTGCAGTCAGGAAACTGATTAAACCTAAAATACGATAACTTGCCGCAATGAGTTTTTCAAGACCGGATTCGGAAAGTCCTAAATCTTCTAAGAACATTGCCTTCTCTTCATCGTCCAGCTCTGCGATTTCCTGCTCAATCTGCGCGCAAATTACAAATACTTCACTGCCGTCCTCTGCTGCAAATGCACGCACTGCCTGCACATGTGCATTGTCGGCACCATCATTTCCCAAATCATCCTCTGCCACGTTAGCTGCATAAATCACAGGCTTGGCAGTTAAAAGGTTGTAAGACTTTAACCAGTCTGCTTCGTCATCATCCTCTGTCTCAAAAGACTTTGCAAGCTTACCTTCTTCCAAGAAGGCCTTAACTCTTTCAAGTAATGCCAGCTCTTTGGCAAGGGTTTTATCATTTCTTGCGCCCTTGCTTGTTTTAGCAATTCTACGCTCCAAAATTTCAATATCGGAAAATACCAGCTCTAAATTAATGGTTTCAATATCTCTTACGGGAGATACACTACCATCCACGTGTACCACATTGCTGTCCTCAAAGCAACGTACCACATGAACAATGGCATCCACTTCACGGATGTTGCTTAAGAACTGGTTACCAAGACCTTCACCCTTGGATGCGCCTTTTACAAGGCCCGCAATATCTACGAATTCAATAACTGCAGGTGTGACCTTCTTGGTATTGTATAACTCGCCCAGTTTCTTGATTCTTTCATCCGGCACGGATACGATACCCACGTTAGGATCAATGGTACAGAACGGATAGTTTGCCGATTCCGCACCTGCCTTGGTCAGTGAATTGAATAATGTACTTTTACCTACGTTCGGGAGCCCGACTATGCCCAGCTTCATGTATATTTCCTCCTTAAAAAGCCTGTCTTTCAATAACGTTTCAGGCGTCTGTTTTTATCTTATATTCTAAAACTTCTCTATCAGTTTCTTGGCATTCTCATATGCGTCACCACTATAAACACTGGAACCTGCCACAAGAATGTTGGCACCGGCATCCATGGCCTCGCCAATGGTGCCCTCACCAATACCGCCATCCACTTCAATATCGTAATCAAGGTTCAGTTCTTCTCTCTTTGCTGCCAATTCCGCAATTTTAGCGGTACAATCATGGATGTACTTTTGTCCGCCAAAACCGGGATGAACCGTCATAACCAATGCCATATCTACTAAATGAAGATACGGATATACCGTCTCCACATCGGTCTCCGGATTCAATGCAAGTCCAACTTTGGCACCAAGATCTCTGATCTGCTTCAGAACTGCTTCGGGGTCTTTTAAAGTTTCGATGTGTACCGTAATCAAATCCGCTCCGGAATTGCGGAAATATTCCACATAACGCTCCGGCTCCACAATCATCAGATGCACATCATACACAATATCCGATGCCTTACGAATGGATTTTAATACAGGCATACCAAAAGAAATAGAAGGCACAAACAAACCATCCATCACATCAAAATGCAGGTATTTCGCTCCTGCCGCTTCTACACTTTTAATCTCCTCCCCTAATTTGGTAAAATCTGCCGATAAAATTGAGGGTGCAAGAATTCGTTCTTTCATTTCGCTCTCCGTCTCTTTCTTTTGTTACATTTATATATAAAATCATAGTAAATGAATTCGCATCATTAAGCTAATATATCAGATATATCCCCCATCGGTCAATACTTCCGTTGCGCCTTGATTTCCTCATATAAAAGCCTATAATTCTCATAACGCAAAGGACTGATATGACCCTCTTGCAAAGCTTCCTTCACACCACACACAGGCTCACTGATATGGGAACATCCCTGAAATTTACAATTTACTTCATAATCATCAAATTCCGGATAATATCGACACAATTCAGACTTATCCTCAAGGAAAACCATTAAGGAACTAAATCCGGGCGTATCCATCAAATAAGTCTCTTCTCCGATTTGTTCTGCGGCGAATAATTCCGTATGTCTGGTGGTATGCTTTCCACGACCGATTTTTTCACTGATTTCTCCGGTCTGCATCATTTCACAACCGCATAATTTGTTGATCAAAGAAGATTTACCGACACCACTGGGGCCTGCCACCGCCGTCGTTCTGCCTTTGATTGCTTCGCGGACCTGCTCCAATCCGATTTCTTCCCTGGCACTGACAAACAATACCTGATTACCACAGGCTTCGTAGGCTTGTCTGATTTCTTGGATTTCCCGCTCATCCGCTATATCGCTTTTATTAAAACAGATGGTGCAGTTCAACCCCTGACTCTGCATCATAATCAAAAAACGATCCAGGAGATTGAAATTCGGTGTGGGTTTTGTGATAGCGAACACAATCAAAGCCTGATCAATATTAGCTACCGAAGGTCTTATTAATTCACTTTTACGCGGCAAAAGTGCCGTGATATTGCCCAGCATTTGGGCAACATCCAAGCACTTTAATTCCACATCATCGCCAACCAGAGGTTTGCGTCCGTCTTTGCGAAAAACCCCTTTTGCTTTACATTCGTATACCCCTTCATGCGGTACATGCACATAGTAAAATCCGGCGATTCCTTTTATAATTCTGCCTTTTTTAATTTCTTCCATTCTCTCTGCCATTATTCAAATGTTACCTCTTGCGTATAGGTATCCTGCGCCGGAACATTCTGAATGGTCATATTTCCTGCCGCATCATATACTTCTTCCTGCACATAAACCGTATACGTAATGGTAAGGGTTCCTTTGGGCACCGCATAAATATTGCTCAAATTAATCTGTACCGGGAAAGAAGCCGTGGTGGAATTCCACAATTCGCTTCCGTCAGGTGCTCTTAATACTACCGTAGCGGTACCACTGGTAAAACGGGGCGGTGCTGCCACACTGATATTACAGTCATAATATCTGGGCTCCGGTCCCAAACTCAATTTGATATTGATTTCCGTACCTTCATCAACGCTGGCACCTTCCGTATAACTCTGATAGCATACTTTACCGTTTTCTACCGTATCACTGTATTCTTCACTGACAGAACCGCATACCAATCCCATATCGGTCAACGTCTGTTTTGCCTGTTCTTCCGACATACCTACAAGATTAGGCATTGACACATCGGTTTTTAACTTACCGTTACTGATTACGATGGTGACAGTACCTTCACGCTCCAGTAAACTGCCGCCGACAGGTGTTTGCGAAACAATATTCCCTTTCACAATCTGATCATGATGTTCTTCAATTTTTTCTACGACAAAACCTTCTTTTTCAAGAATCGCTGTTGCCTCTGCTTCTGATTTATTAACTACGTTGGGGACCTCTACGCCGTCAACCGTTTCTTCCGATGTGCCAACCGTTTCGCTGGTAACCGGTTCACCATCCACGTTCGGTTCCACAGGCGGACGTTCCCCGATCAAACCAAAAGCCACGCCGGCAAAATACAAGATAACACATCCTACTACAACAGCAACCAAAATAATCAGTATTGTTTTAATCTTCGCCAGCGGTGAGTCTTCATCATCCTCTTCATAAACCTTGGCAGGAGCTTTGCGGACAGGTGTGGTGGTTTTCTTTCTTGCCGCCAATTCTTCTTCCTGTCTGACACGTTTCGGACGTTCTCCCGTAATGACCGGTTTCTTGGGTGTCTGTGCGACCTGACCGTCACCGGCAGCCACTCCGTTCCTTTTATCCGACTGTCTGTCAGTATTCTGTAATGCAATTCCGCCCGCTGCTGCCGCAGTAACCGCTACATCTTTTTTTACAGCCGAACTTCTTTTAATCTGTTCTCTTTCTTTATCGGACATTGCCTTGGTTACCGCACTCTTTTCCACAGTAGTCAGTTTGACAAAATCCTCATTGGGGCTGATAAGCGACTTCTTTAAATCTTCTACCAGCTCCGGCATTTTCTGATATCTTCTGTCCGGACTCTTCTGAGTACATTTTAAAACAATCTGTTCTACACTGATGGGAATCTCCGGTACATAATTACGGGGAGAAGGCATCTCTTCCTGAATATGCTTAATGGCAATCGCTACCGTAGTATCTCCGTTAAAAGGTACACGTCCGGTAAGCATTTCAAACATAGTGATACCCAATGAATAGATATCGCTCTTTTCATCACTGAATCCGCCTCTTGCCTGCTCAGGGGATGTATAATGAACACTACCCATTACATTGGAAGTAATGGTATTACTGGTGGCAGCTTTGGCAATACCAAAGTCTGTCACCTTTACCTTACCTTCCTTACTGATAATGATATTCTGCGGTTTGATATCCCTGTGAATAATATTATTATTATGAGCCGCTTCTATACCCATGGAAATCTGAATCGCTATACTGACAGCTTCTTTCACGGAAAGACGTGCCTTCTTCTCAATATAACGTTTCAGGGTAATACCTTCCACCAACTCCATGACGATATAATTAATGCCGTTTTCTTCACCTACATCATATACATTCACGATATTAGGATGCATTAAACCTGCTGCTGCCTGAGCTTCTGTTCTGAACTTGGATACAAATTCAGCACTTTCGCTAAACTCCTGCTTCAGTACTTTCACAGCAACAAAACGATTTAACTTATGGCATTTTGCTTTATATACATCTGACATACCGCCGGTCCCGATGGACTCAAGTATTTCATAGCGGTCACCTATCATCATACCCATTTTAATCATAACTTACCTCGCAATTATATCTGTTCCACCAGCACAACAGCTATATTATCTTTACCGCCGTTCTGATTGGCTATCTTTATCAATTCCTCTGCCTTATGTTCCAAACCTTTTTCCCTTTTGAGAATTTCTAATATTTCCTCATCCTCTATCATGTTGGTAAGACCGTCCGAACACATTAATACAATGTCGCCTTTGTTCAGCTCTACCTCAAAGAAATCCACATTTATGGTATCCATGGCACCAACGGCACGGGTAATAATATTTTTATCCGGATGATTTCTTGCAGCTACTCTGTCCAGATTTCCCATGCGCACCATCTCTTCCACATAGGAATGATCTCTTGTAATTTGCTTAATATCATCATTGACAACATATAATCTGCTGTCTCCCACATTTGCCACATAAAGGATTCCGTCTTTATATGTAGATGCCACCACGGTAGTTCCCATACCTACCATGTTTTCATCCTCAGTTGCTTTGCGTCGCACTCTTTGATTTGCACGTCCGATTGCTGCCTGCAACACTTCAACGGGTTCTTTATTTTTAGCCTTGCCCACCTCTTCAATAATGGTTTCTACCGTATATTTAGAAGCAAAATCTCCTGCTTTATGACCTCCCATACCGTCGGCCACCACAAAAAGATTCGGCAGACATCCCAATGGTAACTCGGATGTAAATACAAAATCCTGATTCAGTTGTCTTTTCCTTCCTATGTCCGTTATGGAAAATGACCTTATCACGTCTGTAACCTCCTACTGTTCATTCTGAACATGACGTCTTCTAAGCTGTCCACAGGCACCATCAATATCTCTGCCCATTTCCCTTCTTATTGTACATTGAATTTTACTTTTTTCAAGTTTATTTTTAAAACGCTCGGTATTTTGACGGTTTGTCGATACGTAATCCCTCTCTTTTATGGGATTGACGGGAATTAAATTCACATGACAGTTGCGACCCTTTAAAAGAGCAATTAATTCATCCGCTTCCGCATCATTGTCATTCACACCGCCTACCAAAGCATATTCAAAACTGATACGCCGGCCTGTCTTTTCAAAATAAAAATCACAGGCATCCATCACTTCTTTCAGGGAATACTTCTTTGCAATCGGCATTAATTCCCTGCGTTTCTCATCATTGGGAGCATGAAGGGACAACGCCAGAGTAATCTGCAAATTTTCCTCAGCAAGTTTACGAATTCCCGGAACGATACCGCAGGTAGAAACCGTAATATTTCTCTGGCTGATATTCAATCCGTCTCCGTTAGTCAGTAACTCCATAAAACGAACCAGATTATCATAATTATCCATCGGTTCTCCGGTTCCCATTACTACCACATTGGATACTCTCTCTCCCGTAAGTCTGGTAATAGAGTAAATCTGCTCCAACATTTCAGAGGGTGTTAAATTTCTCTCCCAACCGTCTAACGTAGAAGCACAGAATCGGCATCCCATTTTACAACCTACCTGTGAAGAAATACATACGGAATTACCGTGATGATATTTCATCCAGACACTCTCAACCAGATTGCCATCCGGCAGTTCGAACAGAAACTTCTTCGTTCCGTCCAACTTAGACTCCTGTACCTGCACAGCTTTTAATGTTATATAATCAAATCGTGCCTTACAAGTCTCTCGCAAACTTTGGGACAAATTGGTCATTTCATCAAAACCTGTCACAAGACGTTTATGCATCCACTCATACATCTGGCCTGCACGGAATGCTTTTTCACCCATAGCGGTTAATTCAGTTTTTAATTCCTGTAAGGTCAGTGATTTGATGTCTGTCATTGTTTTACTCTCTGCTTATCTTTGTATTTTACGGATAAAATCTTAACGCCAACTCATACCGTTTATTTCTTTTTGAACTTTGCAATAAAAAATCCGTCACATTTATGTATGCCTTGAAATAATTGCAAACTTCCGTCTTCTACCACGGAATCCTTCAAGTTTGTCGGCAATACTTCTTTGAAAGAAATCACTTCCAGAGGAAGATTCTTTGTTATCCATGCAACGTTATCATTGTTCTCTGCTTTGTTTACGGTACAGGTACTGTATATCAGTACACCGCCCGGTTTCACATACTTACATACATTAGCCACTATTTCCCTTTGCAGAATCACAATCTCTTCTGTCTGTTCCTTGGTCAGACGATATTTAATATCTGCCTTTTTTCCAAGCACTCCTAATCCGGAGCAGGGCACATCTGCCAAAACGATGTCTGCGACACCAACAAACTCTTCCCTTAACTGTGTTGCATCCGACACATGTACCTGAATATTTGTATATCCCATACGGGAAACATTTTCTTTAATTTTATCTGTTTTGTAGTCATTCACATCACAGGAATGCACAACACCGCTTCCCTGTAATTTAGAAGCCACATGCATGGTTTTGCCCCCGGGAGCGGCACATACATCAATCACCGTCATATCCCGATTCACGCCGGCACACTCTGCCACCAACATGGAACTGACATCCTGCACGGTAAAATATCCTTCCCGGTATCCATACAGGTTCTGTATTCCATGCCCTCCCGATAAGGTATAGGCATATGCGAGATACGGATGTGGCATTACCACAACCCCCGCGTCCTGCCAGTTTCTAAACAATGCTTCTGTTTTATCCTTAGACAGCGTTTCATCTATACGAACCGTTACATCATTATCCTGTAAAGAGGCCCGTAACATCGCTTCTGTTTTATCCTGTCCATATTGCTCCATCCACAAATTAACAATCCACTCCGGCATGGAAAAACGTACTGTAGCATATTTTACAAAATCTTTCTCCGGATCAGGATACGCAATATTTTCTTTCTCACGGCAGACAGTGCGCAATACGCCGTTTACAAAACCGGACAGCCCCTGAAATCCTTTTTTCTTGGCAAGACTGACCGCCAGATTACAGGCTGTGGTGTCATATACATTATCCATATAAAGAATCTGATACACACCCATTTCCATAATCAAACGGATTACCGGCTTCATTTTATTCACCTTTGTTTTCGAAAAACAGTCAATAATATAGTCCAGTTCCGTTTTACGTTCCAGACACCCCGTAACCAGCTTTTTGATAAAAGCCTTCTTTTTGCCATCAAGATAATTGTATTTGTCCAACACCCCTTTTAGAACAACATTGATATATTCGCCTTTGCTTTTTGCTTCCAGCAAGGTTTCCAATACCAGTTGTCTTAAAAGCAGGTCATCCTTCTCCCCTGCCATAACATTCTCCTATTTTGTATGTTTGGTGCCCTAACTTATTTTTCTGCTTATTTCTGCAATTGTTCCCTTCGGTTATCGGATGCCGAAGGCAACTCCTTTTTCCAATTTATTGCCCAGCAAAAAATCATGTACGGACATTCTTTTCTTACCTTCAGGCTGTAATTCCTTAATTTCAAGGGCTCCGTCGCCTGTATTCACCAGAAGGCTTTCTTTCGTCACTTCACAAATCTCTCCGGGTTCTCCGTTCACTGCCGCACTACTGACTTCCACACTGTGTATTTTCATCATTTTACCGTTAAAAAAGGTATAAGTTCCGGGCCATGGATACAACCCCCTTACCAAATGCTCAATATCATCTGCGGATTTACGCCAGTCGATACATCCCATTTCTTTTTTTAACATGGAGGCATAGCAGGTTTTGCCGTCTCCCTGCGGCGTAGCAGTAATACTTCCTTCTTCAATGGCAACAAGGGCTTCCACAATCATCTCGGCACCAAGTACACTTAACTTATCATGCAGACTTTCTCCGGTTTCATCTGCCGCAATGGCAATTGTTTTTTTCATCAACATATCACCGGTATCCAACCCTTCATCCATCTGCATAATGGTTATGCCGGTTTCTTTCTCCTTGTTGATAATAACAGCCTGTATGGGTGCCGCCCCCCGGTACATGGGTAAAAGCGACGCATGGATATTAACACAGCCATATTTCGGCATATGAAGAATTTCAGAAGATAAAATCTGTCCGAAAGCTGCCACCACGAAAATGTCAGCGGCAAAGGTTTTTAAATATTCCACCGCCTCCGGTTCTTTGATTTTGACCGGCTGAAAAACCGGTATGTCATGGGCAAGTGCACACTTTTTTACCGGTGTCATCTGCATTTCTTTTCCGCGTCCCTTGGGTTTGTCGGGTTGAGTCACCACAAGCACCACTTCATGCCCTGCTTCTATAATACTTTCCAATGCCCCCACGGCAAAATCCGGGGTTCCCATATATATTACTTTCATTTGGATTCCTCACTATATCTGTCCATATTCCAACCGCTCCGCCTTTTACCATGTCATAAGCCGACCGTTAGTCTCTCATTGTAGGAATACATTAGTCTGCATCATTATCTACATCCTGCAAAGGTCCTTCCACCTTTTCCACATACAATTTTCCTTCCAGATGATCCAACTCATGACAAATGGCTCTTGCAAGAAGTTCGGTACCTTCAATTTCAAAAGGTTCCATGTTTTCGTCATATGCCAGCGCTTTCACATAATTAGGGCGTGTCACGTTTCCTGCCTTGCCCGGCACGGACAGGCAACCTTCGCTACCGGTCTGCTCGCCGGATGTTTCCAGAATTTTAGGATTAATCATCAAAATAGGTTCGTCACCGTTCTCAGATACATCAATTACTACAATTCTTTTTAATACACCTACCTGAGGTGCTGCAAGACCCACACCGTTGGAATCATACATGGTATCCAACATATCCTCAATTAACATCATGGTACGGGGCGTTATTTCCTTGACTTCCTTACATACCTGATTTAAAACTTCATCTCCCATTACTCTGACTTTTCTAAGTGCCATTGTTTCCTCCTGTTTTGCCCTTAGGGCAGATTAAAATGTATTTATCGGATTAAAATCAAACTGAATACTTTCATTTTTTATTTCCCATCTGCGGAAACAATTCTCCATTTGTTCCCTGATGCAAATCAGTTCTTTATAATCCTTATGCTTATAGTATATTACCCGGCGATACATATCACTTTTTTTACTTAAGTTCGCCTTTGCCGGTCCAATCTGCACCGGCATTTCATCAAACGGTATTTGCTTCACTTCATCAACCAGACGATAACCTAATTGCTCCAAAACACTTTCATTGGGTCCGGATAACTGTACCGCCATCATATTCGCAGCCGGGGGATATCCGAGAAATTCCCGATAGGCAAGCTCTTCTTCATAAAATGCCTCATAATTCTGCTCAGCCGCCAACACAATTGCGTAATGTTCCGGCTGATAGGTCTGTATCACTACCTCGCCCGGTAATTCACCACGACCGGCACGGCCTGCTGCCTGCGTCAGTAACTGGAACGTTCTCTCTGCTGAGCGGAAGTCACTGTCCGACAAAGACAAATCTGCGGCTAAAATTCCCATCAGGGTTACACCCGGAAAATCATGTCCTTTGACAATCATCTGGGTTCCCAGTAAAATATCTGCTTCTTTATTTGCAAATTTGGATAAAATTGCTTCGTAATCATCCTTATGCTTGGTAGTATCCGCATCCATACGTAATACCACCGCCATAGGAAATTGTTTATGCAGAGCTTCCTCAATTTGCTGGGTGCCTGCTTTAAATCCAGCCACCCTGTTAGAACCGCATTGGGGACAACTTTTTACCGCCGGTTGTTCATATCCGCAATAGTGACACACAAGTCTGCTTCCCTTATTATGTTCCGATAAGGACACGTCACAATGGGGACATTTGATTGCTTCCCCGCAATCGCGGCAGGAAACAAATCCTGAATATCCGCGGCGGTTGAGAAAAAGCATGATCTGCTCGCCCTTTTCTAACCTGTCCTCCATTAATTCTTTTAAACGACTGCTGAAAATACTTTTATTTCCGTTTTTTAATTCCTCACGTAAGTCAACTACATTTACGTTGGCAAGGGTACCACCGGTTAGCCTCTCTTTTAGGGTAAACAGTCGGTATTCACCTTTCTGCGCTTTCTGATAACTTTCAAGAGAAGGTGTTGCCGAACCGAGAACCAATGCAGCTCCCCATCTTTTCGCCATTTCCTCTGCCACTTCCCTAGCATGGTACTTAGGCATGTTTTCACTTTTATAAGTACCTTCGTGTTCCTCGTCTATAATAATAATTCCAAGGTTTGAAAAGGGTGTGAACAACGCAGAACGCGGTCCAATCATAATACTGACTTCTCCCTTTCTCGCCCGTTCGAACTGATCAAACCGCTCACCTTCCGATAGCCGCGAGTGCATAATGGATACCTTGTCTCCGAATCTTCGATAAAATCGTACTACGTTCTGATAGGTTAAAGAAATTTCCGGTATCAGAAGAATCGCCTGCTGCCCCTGCTCCAACCTTTTCGCAATCAGCTCCATATATACTTCCGTCTTACCGCTGCCGGTAATCCCATGAATCAAATAGGTGCCCGGTTTTCCGTTTGCGTAATCCTTCTCAATTTCATCTGCAATCTGTCGCTGTGCCTCGCTCAAACAGACACTTTGCCTCTCGGTCTCCCGGAATGAAATCGGGTTTCTGTAACTTCGCGTAGTCTCTATTGTAAGCATGCCCTGCTTCTGTAGAGACGAAACCGTAGGTGCACTGACATTTAATTTCCGCGTCACCAAAGCATACTCAATACTCGGGCTCTCACACAGTGCCAGCAAAAGCCTTGCCTTCGCTCTTTGATTTTTACTTTTCGCAATCAATGCGCCTTTACGCAACTCATCAACTTCTTTTAATGCAATTACCGTCTTACGCTCCTGTGCTTTGGTTACTTTTTTTACCGGTAATACGGTTTTTAACGCATTAATCATGGTAGAACCGTACTTTTCCCTGATAAAAGAGGCAATGCCTATTAATTTCTCCTCCGGCAAAATACTTTTATCACAAAGTGCCGTAATCTCTTTTACTCGTGCCTCATCAAAATCAATCCGTTCGGTAAAACCTACCACATAGCCTGTCATAAGCCGATTGCCTTTGCCAAAAGGAAACTCAACCTTACTTCCAAGGCAAATCTTCCCCTTCAATTCCTCCGGAATACGATAAGTAAAAGGGCGGTCTACATTTTCATGGGATATATCTACGATAACTTCTGCATATGACATATCCTGCTCCTCCCTTCTCTTATGGTTCTTAAATACGCTAAAACAGATTATTTAACCTTCTTAAAATTGCTACTCCGGAATATCCGCTTCTATAATTTCCCGAATGATGACTCTTTCATCCATGGGATATTTCTTACCTTCAATTTCCTGATAATCCTCATGTCCCTTGCCGGCCAATACTATAATATCTCCGGGCATTGCATTGTGAATCGCATAGGCGATGGCTTCTTTTCGATTCACAATCTCTACATACGCTCCCGTGGTTTTACTGATACCCGTGCGGATATCTCCTATAATATCTTCCGGCTTCTCAAAACGGGGATTGTCAGAAGTTATAATGGTCAAATCCGCCAATCGTCCGCTCACCTCACCCATTTCAAAACGTCTTAATTTGGAACGGTTACCACCGCACCCAAATAAACATACCAAACGCTTCGGCTTATATTCTTTTAACGTTGTAAGAAGACTTTCCAAAGCCATGGCATTATGCGCATAATCAATCATTAGAGAAAACTCCGGCGAGATGGGAATCATTTCAATTCTTCCCTTTACATGAGCTCTCATCAACGCTTCCTTCATTCTGTCTTTATTTACGTCAAAATGCCTGCAGATTGCAATGGCCGTTAATGCATTGTACACACTGAAACGTCCGGGACTTGGCACTTTAATGCGGGTATTGATTCTACCTGTTACCGTAAATTCAACCCCCAGTTCACCGTTTTCACGGTACAGTACCACATCCTCCGCACGCAAATCGGCACCTTCTTCAAAGCCGTAAGTCTCCACTTCGCATGTGTGCCCTAAAAGCAACTCCTCCACATGTTTGTCATCACCGTTCACAATTCCGATTTTGCACTGTTTAAACAACATTCCTTTGCAGGCCATATACTCTTCAAAACTTCCGTGTTCATTGGGTCCGATATGATCCGGCTCCAGATTGGTAAATATACCCAAATCAAAACAAAAACCCTGCGTTCTGTGCATCATGAGTCCCTGGGAAGAAACTTCCATGACCACGGCATCACATTGCGCGTTTACCATTTTGGCAAAATATTCCTGCAAGATATAGGATTCCGGCGTGGTATTTAATGCAGGAATATGTTCATCTCCTATTATGGTTTCAATGGTTCCCACAAGTCCGACTTTCAGACCCGCATTCTCCAGGATGGAACGCACCATGTAAGTAGTGGTGGTTTTGCCCTTGGTTCCGGTAATACCGATTACTTTCATCTTCTCTGCCGGGTAATCAAAAAATGCAGCCGAGATAAAAGCCATGGCATAGCGGGTATCCTCCACTCTGATTACTGTTACATCACTGCCCTCCGGAAGTTCTATATCCTTGGATACCACAAGGCAGGCCGCACCTTTTTCTATCATTTCCGCCACAACGGAATGACCGTCAAAATTGGCTCCCTCTATACATACAAACAACGCCCCGGGCACAATTTTACGGGAATCATAGCATATGGCAGAAATATCCTTCTCCGTACTTCCGCACACGCATTGATATGTAATCTTTTCCAATAAATAAGATAATTTTGCCATAATCTGCCTCCCGGATTGCTTTTATACACAAATAGCATTCATTCACCAAAACATATATCATATTATTATATCATATTTTACCGCTTAAATCCATACCGTACTTAGATGCTAAGGCAGTCTGCCACCTTCACCTCCGATATTAACAATATGCTTTCATAATAAGCTGTATCTCTGTCTTGCCGTTATAAGTATTCAAATCCGGATTATATATAACCGACATGTTAAAAGTACCCTCTCCCGCGTATAAGGCAGCCGCACTGCCCTCGCCGTATTTTTCATCCAAATATCGGTTAAAAGCAGGTATATCTCCAAAATACTTTAGTTCGAAAAAAGCCCCACTTTTATCTTTAATGCGAAAAGACGCCACGTTATTTTTTGCCCCAAAAATACGTCCTCTTAAAAAGATGATATTTGATTGGGCAAAAATCGGCTTCTCATTATTCTTTCCAAAAGGTTCCAACAAATTCAGCTCCTGAAGAAGTCTCTCATTGGCATATCCAAAAGGCATATCCACATCTATGCGAATCACTTCCGTCAAATCTTCTTCCGTCAAATCAGCATCTTCATTGAGTCTGCATCGTAATGCTTCCAGATTCTCCTTTGGCAGGGATGCACCTGCTGCCAACCTGTGTCCTCCGTAATGCGTAAGCAAATCCTCACACCGGCACAACCCTTTATTCATATCGTATGCATCCACAGACCGTCCCGACCCTTTGATTCCGTCCTGACCATCCGTAAAAATCCATGTAGGTTTATAAAAAGTTTCTCGTACTCTTCCGGCTATAATACCTGCAATGCTTTCATGACAATGGTCGAGATATAATACAATAATCTTATCATTAAAATAACGTTCTTTTACCAACGCAATGGCTCTTTCAACCCCGGCATCGGTAAGCTCCTTACGCTCTTTGTTGGTTTGTACAAGTTCCAAAGCCTTATTTTCTGCCTCTGTCCGATCATTGCACAATAAAAGTTCCAACGACTGCTCGGCTGACTCAAGTCTTCCTTTTGCGTTCAGACAGGGTCCTAACACAAACCCCACCGTATATGCTTTTATTTCTTTATCCCACAGATGATTGGCCCAAATCAATGCCTTCAGACCTGTATTGGTACAATCTATCATATGTTGTAAACCATATTTTACCAAAGTTCGGTTCTCTTTTATAAGAGGCATTACATCTCCGATGGTTGCAAAAGCTGCCAATACCCGTAACTCCTTGTGCAATTCTTCGGATTGCTCCAATAATCCTTCCGAAGCCAAGAGTCGTACTACTAATTTATAAGCAACATATGCTCCGCAAATTTCCGTAAACGACAGATTGTTTTCTTCTCTTTTCGGGTTGATTAATGCATACGCCTTAGGAAACTTTTCTCTTTGCTCTCCATCCGCATCTTCCTTACGGATCTCATGGTGATCCGTTACGATAACCTGAATTCCCAGTTCGGCAGCCCTATCCAGTGCTTCAAAAGCAGAAATACCGTTATCACAGGTTACAATGGTTCGGATGCCGTCTTCCCACGCCCGTTCCACCAGACTTACGTTAATTCCGTACCCATCCAGCACGCGATGCGGAATGGCATAATCCACCTGTAATCCGTACGCTTTCAGCCCTTTATAAAGAATGGCCGTACTGCACACGCCATCAATATCATAGTCTCCGATAATACGAATTCCATGGTTGCATTCTTTTAATGACATCAGATAAGAAACTGCCAAATCCATATCAGCAAATCCTTCCGTTTTGTCACATACCTCAATGGTCCCGTGCAAATATTCCTCTATCTGCTCCGGTTTTGTAATTCCGCGATTCCTCATAATCCGAAGTATCACCGGGTCGATTCCGTATTCTTTTGAAAGAGCCTCATAATCGGCTCCCTGTCTGATTAACCGCCATTGTGCCATGATTTTTCCTATTCCTTTTACGCGAAAAAAGCCCTTTCGGACTTTTTCGCAAATACAGTCTATCTTATAATGTTTCTGTTTTAATAATATCTGCCTTAATCATTAAACTTCTATCGTACCCGTAGGTTATTTCTTATACGTAATCTTCATCCTCATCACTTTCATTCACAGGGAATTTATTACGTAAAAAATACCATAAGCTTCCTGCAAGACATACGGAAGAATACGTACCGCAAATGATACCAATCATCAACGGAAGGGCAAATTCTTTAATGGAGGTAACACCCAGTACATAAAGTGCTGCCACCATAATAAATGTTGTAAGAGAAGTAAACAAACTTCTGGATAAAGTCTGGGTAATGCTCTTATTTACAATTTCTTTGATATTAACTTCAAACCCCGACTTGTCACGCTGACGTTTCTTCAAATAAGCCTCATCCGCCTTCTTTTTATCTTCCCTGTAATTCTCGCGGATTCGGTCAAAAATTACAATCGTGGCGTTAATGGAATAACCCACTATCGTCAGCATACATGCAATAAAAGTACTGCCCACACTGACTCTTGCAATGGCATAAAACGCCAATACAACCAAAACATCATGAGTAAGTGCCAATACGGAAGATACACCAAATCGCCAGTCACTGAAACGGAACCAGATGTAAATCAGCATACAGACAATGGCAATGGATACTGCAATCAAAGAATCCTTTTTCATCTCACCGGAAATGGTGGCACCAATGGTCTGGCTTTGAATCGAATCCTTATCCACCCCATATCCTTCTACAAAGAGCTGATCTAATTCCTGACGTTCTATCTCATCCAACTCACGGGTTTTGACAATGATTTCATTGCCACCCTCTACTTTCTGAACCTGTACATTACCGTCACCGGTAATTTTCTCTATACCCGGAACAATTTCTGCATCAATCTGCTCAATGCTCATATCTTCTGCCAATACCAAACTGGTAGAAGTACCGCCCATAAATTCAAGGCTTAAATTTAAGGCAGCACCGCTTTTTGCCCCATGTATACCCATAAAGGCAGCACCGGTCAAAATACATAATGCAGAAACCGCAAGAAAAATTTTTCCCTTGGAAAGGAAATCAAAGGTCTTACGCTCCTTACCAACACCAAACAACTTAATATTATCCAATCCCATGGCAATCAAACCGTTCAATAACAATCTGGTAATTACCATAGCCGTAAACATGGACAAAATAATACCGATTGCCAGAGTCCATGCAAAACCTTTCACGGTACCGGTTCCCGCAATAATCAATACTATGGATGCAATCAATGTGGTAACATTTCCATCTACAATGGAGGAGGTTGCCTTCTTAAAGCCCATGTCTACCGCACTCTGTACAGTCTTACCGGTAGCCAGCTCTTCACGGATACGTGCAAATATAATTACGTTAGCATCCACCGCCATACCTACGGATAAGATAATACCTGCAATACCGGGTAATGTTAAAGTAATCTGCTCATTAAACAATGACAGAGTAATGATAATCAAAAATACATACAATATCAAAGCAAGCACACTGGCAAATCCCGGCATAAAATATACCACAATCATAAAGATCGCTACCAGTATAAAACCAATTACCGCCGCCTGCAAACAGGTTGTAATTGCTTCCGAACCAAGCTGTGCACCAACTACGTTGGAACGCAATTCCTGCAATTCCAATTTCAATGCACCATTACGAATATTAGACGCAAGGCGCTCCGCGTCTTCCCCGTTAGCCATACCTGTTACCACAGCCTGTCCGTCATAAATAACTACACTTACTCCGGGAATACTGATAAACTTATCGTCATAAAAAATCGCAATGGTTTCACCACGACTACATGCTCTTTCGGTGGCTGCCGCAAACAACTCCGTTCCTTTGGCATTAAAGCCCAGCATAACCACATCTTCCAAATTACCCAAATTGTCCTTCTGCTGTGCCGCTTTCGCACTCTGTACCTCATTACCGGTCAGAATAATGGAACCATCTGCCTGCAACTCATCCAAAGTTTTATTCAATTTATACTGAATATCTATTCCGGAAGCTTCTTCCAAATTGTAGTTCACGGCATTCCCTGCTTCGTCCAATACAATTGCACCGGTTTCCACATCATACTCTACCGCAACATTCTCTGCTACAAAAATAAAAGTCTGCCATCTTTCATCATGATAAACCAAATATCCTTCCGGAGTAACCAAAGGCTCATAATTTAAATTACCTTCCGCATCTGTCTCCGCTATAAAAACAAGGCTGCCCGGTTTTCCCAGTTCTTCCAAAATTTCATTTGCATTGCTAACACCGGGAATTTCAATGTTAATTCGATCGTTTCCTTCCGGATACACCTGGGCTTCGGTACTATACGTATCTACCTTTTGTTGTAATTTAAACACGGTGTCATTCATTGCTTCCACAGTAGGTTCCTCATCGCCTACTACTTCATAGGTAATGCTGACACCACCTGCAAGATCCAATCCCTGTTTGACATCATAAATGGAACCGGTCTTACTTTCACCGACACCTACAAGTGCCACATATCCCATGGCAACCGTTACAAGTATAATCGCAAAAAAACTGATAATTTTACCTGTTTTATTCATATTCTTTTACTCCGTTCTTTTTTTATTTCGCTTCGGTATTCTTGGCAACTTCCATCATAATCGCACATTCAATACGCTTCTTCTGCAATTCACATCCGATATCGTAAGCATCATTAATATTTCCGTGGAAATGATAAGAATTTGCTGCACAACCGCCACTGCAATAAAACTTCGCAAAACAGTTTTTACACTTTTCTTTCGAATATACATTGCAATCAGAGAACATCTGTCGCAAATCTTCTCTTTGAATACCCTCGTCCACATTTCCCATCAAAAATTCTTCTTCACCAACAAACTGATGGCAGGGATAAAAATCACCCCATGGAGTTACCGCCAGATACTCACAGCCCGAACCGCATCCCGACAATCGTTTTGCCACGCAGGGGCCACCGGACAAATCAATCATAAAATGAAAGAAGTTAAAAGGTTTTCCTTCCTTGCGACGTTTCAGCATTTCTTTTGCCAATTTATCATAATTTTCAAAAAGCACGGGGATATCTTCTTCCCGTAACGCATAAGCCTCATCCTCAGGGGCAACCACAGGCTCCACGGAAATCTGCTCAAAGCCCAGATCCGCCAAATGAAGTACGTCCTCACAAAAATCCGTATTATAGTGGGTATACGTACCTCTCACATAATAATTCATCTGATTACGGCTTTCAGCAGCTTTTTTGAATTTCGGAACAATAATGTCGTAGGAAGAACCTTTGCCGTTTCTTGTGGGTCTCATATAATCATTGATTTCCTTTCGGCCGTCAATGCTTAACACCAGATTCCCCATTTCTTTGTTGGCAAACTCCAGAATCTCATCATTTAAAAGCATACCGTTGGTGGTCAACGTAAAACGAAACTTCTTATCGTTGGCTTCTTCTATGCTCCTCCCGTACTCTACCAGTTGTTTTACCACTTCCCAGTTCATCAAAGGCTCACCGCCAAAGAAATCCACCTCCAAATTTCTTCTGCTTCCGGATTCTTTTACCAGGAAATCCAAAGCCTTTTTACCGACTTCAAAACTCATAAGTGCCCTGCGCCCATGATATTCACCTTCTTCTGCAAAACAATACTTGCAGCCAAGATTGCAGTCGTGCGCAATGTGTAAACACAATGCTTTCACCACGGGCTTACGATTCTTAAATGTATCAATATAAGGCTCATAAATATCCTCTGCAAACAGCATATCTCCCTGAATCAGGGCAATAATTTCATCAATGGCTTCCCGATAGTCAGCTTCAGTGGCGGGAATACGATTTCCTGCTTCGTCCTCCGTATAATAGGTTTCTCCGGTACTGCAGACTTTATCATACATGTACCCCGAATCGATCCGATGCTCTTTTTCTTCTGCTTCAAAAAAAGGTAAAAAATCATAAACCAGCTCATCCACTGCATGTACGGAACCGCTGTTTACGTCCAAAACAATGTTGTAGCCGTTATTTTTATATTGATGTATCACTTTTATTCCTCCGTATGGCAGGACAGTTTTCATTATATCATCCTGTTCTGATTCATCTTTGTCTTCTTCACAATAAAGGCAGCGTCTGAAAACGCTGCCCCTAATCATTCACCAATCTTATTTTGCCTGTTCACAGCTCTGGTTACCAACAGTGCAAGATGTCTTACATGCTGACTGGCATGATGTCTGGCATTCGCCACATCCGCCCTTCTTTAAAGATTTCTTATAGTCTCTGGTATTTAAAGTCTTAATGTGTTTCATTGTTAAGCCTCCTTCGAAAATTTCTGCTCTCGGTCAAGTATAGCATATCTTTCTTATTTGTAAAAGCTTTTTTTTTGTTTTTACATCTTTATTGGCGAATTTGTGTTCTTTCGGTCATATTATGCACCACTTCCTTAATGAGCAACGGAAGAAAAGGCTTGGAAATATAATCATTACAACCCAATTCCGCAAAATCCGCCGCAGCTTCCAAGGTTTTATTTCCGGACATCAAAACCACCGGGGTATTATATATCTTGCGAATATGGCGCAAGGTCTCTAACCCATCCATTTCCGGCATCATTACATCCAGGAAAATCAAATCAAACCTCTCCCGGTTCAGCGCCTTTAATGCATCATGTCCGCTTTTCACCGCTACAATTTCATAACGGGGTTCATCCTTCATAATGTGAGAAAGCATCTTATGATTCATCTCTTCATCGTCTACAACCAATATCTTACGTTGTAGGGAATCCGTTTGACGCATGGTATAATTTTTGTCCTCTTCCATCAGCTGTAACATAATATCTGCAATTTCCGGATCAAACTGTGTCCCGCGTCCTTTCAGAATCTCTTCTCTTACTACATCCTGCGGCAAACCGCTACGATAACTTCGATTACTGGTCATGGCATCATAAGAATCTGCCACTCCCAGAATGCGTGCCACCTCCGGAATATTATCTCCCGCGAGTCCGTTCGGATATCCTTTGCCATCATAACGTTCATGATGGTACTTGGCCGCAATGGCAATCTGTTCACTACCGGAAATACCGCTTAAAATATGATATCCGGTCACAGGATGCACCTTAATGATATTAAACTCATCTTCCGTAAGCTTTCCCGGCTTATTGATAATATCCACGGGAATACGAATTTTCCCAACGTCATGAAGCAATCCTGCCCGATAAATTTCATCCTGCTCTTCCTTGCTCTTTCCCAAACGCACAGCAATCATAAGGGAATACTCCGCCACACGCTTGGAATGTCCGCTGGTATATCTGTCTTTGGCATCCACAGCTTCACTTAAAGCCGTTACTGTCTGCACAAACAATTCCTTAGTGCGTTTTTGTTGCTGTCTCAGCTCTCCGGTTTGTTCATTTACTTTTTTCAACAGCTCGTTATTATAATTGGATAACAGGCTCATGTACTTCAAACGGTCTGTTTCATCTTTGATCTCTATGACATAACCTCTGGCCCGATTCCGATACCAGACACGGCTCACTTTAATCTCATAATATAAATCATCCTTATGGTACTGTTGCTTATCTTCGCCCGTTTGAATATAACGAAGTAACCAATCCGACAGTTCTTTTACCTTCTCAACACCCTCAATTCCATGATCTACTTTACACTCTGCAATTCCCGGAAATACCTTCTGTGCCACCTTATTGCAACCCATATATTTTCGTTCATTATCAAACATAATATAACCGTAGACTTCCTGAGTCTGTATCGTGCTTGCAATGCTGTCTTCCAAATTATACATCATGTTCTTTTTCTGCAGATATAAGAAAATCCAACCGTCAATCACATATAATGCCGGCATAATCTCCAAGTCCGGCTGAATTATCCTTCCAACAATAAAAATAACCAGATTGAGAATTACCATTACAGACAACATCCACAGTTTATTCACGGACACCGCGCGTTTCTTAAATACCTGTTCACTTAAGAGAATAATTTCCGCAATAAGGTATCCATATACCATCACATAAAAGAAAGCATGTCCCACGCCATAGGAATGTACCAGAATGGTCGCCCCACCCAACTTGCCCAAAGACAAATCCGTATAATACAAATTACTGTAACCAATGGTCAGCACCATAAAAAAGACGCCAAAACTATATCCGTATAAAATGTAACGGATCCAATTTGGTATGCGATAATTACAAATAGTGCAAATTAAAAATAATGTTATCAACGGAATAAAACAGCCGCCGACATAACCGATTTTATTTGCCAGAATAGCTTCACTTAAGTCCGTAGACAACGCCATAGCCAAATAACCACAGTTTGACACTGTCATAATCAGCATGGACAACATAAAATAATAATTTGCTTTTTTATTTTCATAGGTATACACCAACATGACCAGATTTACGATGGCCAATGCCGTTGTAATCAAATAATAGTATATCATAATACAATTACCTCTTCGTATCGTCTGCAAACGCTGTCATATAATTCAAACATATGTGCCTGCAGTTCGGGTACCCTGTTAAAATCGGAATCTTTTGTTATTTTTTCCAGCTGATAAGCCAAATCCCCTATTTCTTTCGCTCCAACGGAATATGCATTATTTTTAAAACCATGTACGCGGATACAATAATTCTTAGCATCCTCTTCTTTTAGAAAGCGATTTAATTCCTCTTTGATTGGTAATTCCGTAAAATCTTTTAACAATTCCAGATAAAATTCCGTATCTCCCGCACAAGTAGTCAGACCCATTTTGTAATCCAATTCCGGCAAGTTTCCACAAACAGCATCATAATATTCTTCTTTAGTCACCTGTATCATTTTATTTTTTTCCTCTTTTATTTCTTCTTCGTATACGATATATGCTTTCGGCAAATAATCCAGCAACATTTTATCCAGCAAATCCGGAATGATGGGCTTGGTCAAAAAGTCATCAAACCCTTCGTTCAAAAAACGCTCCCTGTCTCCGATAATGGCATTGGCCGTCAGCATAATCACCGGGATGTTTTCGCACAGTTTCTCTTCTCGGATTCTATGTAACGTTTCCACACCATCCATCTCCGGCATCATGTGGTCCAAAAATACAAGATCAAACTTTTGCTCTTTCAAAAGCTGTATACACGCCATGCCGCTTTCTGCCGCACTGACCTGTACACCCGTACTTTTGACAAGATTCTTGAAAACTTTCAGATTCATGGGATAGTCATCTACAACCAAAACTCTTGCATTGGCAGCAGTAAAGTGCTGACGATGAGCCTCTGTTTTCTCTGCCTTCCTGAATTGTTCTTTCAAATCTCCGATAGGTGTTGCATCTACGATTTTTTGTACCAAATCAAAAGAAAATTCGCTTCCCTTTTCGTATTCGCTTTGAATCTGTAAATCGCTTCCCATGAGTTTCAAAAACTGACGGGCTATATTCATCCCCAAACCGGTACCTTCTATATTACGGTTACGTTCCTGATCAAACCGTTTGAATTCATCATAAAGTTTGTCAATATCCTCTTCTCTGATACCGATTCCCGTATCTTTTACCGCAAAGTGAAGCAAAGCAATTTCCTCTTTTATTTCACCGGATACCCGCAAAGTAACCTTACCTTTGTTGGTATATTTTACTCCGTTACTTAAAAGGTTCATAAGGATCTGACGAATGCGCTGGTCATCCCCGTAATACATACTCGGAATCCGGGAATCAATGTCAAATTCCAACTCCAGATTTTTTTCCTTGGCTTTGATGCTTATCATGTTATATACATCATTAATTAAACTACTGATTTCATAATCTTTCTCAACCAACTCCATCATGCCGGATTCAATTTTAGAAGAGTCCAAAATATCATTGATAATGTTTAAAAGCACTTCCGAGGAATCTTTTACATCCTTAGCATACTTCCTTATGGGCGGTTCCGTGCTTTCTCGCATAATCATTTCATTCATTCCAAAAATGGCATTAATGTGTGTACGAATTTCATGAGACATTCTGGCAAGAAATTTGGTTTTAGCCCGGTTGGCACGTTCCGCATCCTCCTTGGCCGCTTCTAACGCTTCCGTCAGGCGTGCCTTTTCTATACTGCCGCTGACAATACTGAAAATACTGCTGCAAACAGACATAAAAGCTACATAAATCAAACATCTCGGCAAAACAAAAAACAAAAATAACGTAATCCATGGATTGGTATTCACTTCCGTTAATATAAAAATGCCGTTTTGAGAATGTTCTGCCAAAGTACCGGTAGTAAGCAAGGCCATATTGGCATCGCACAAACCAAAGAAATAACCGCCATAAACAATGACTACCGTACTAATTACCGTCATTATGTATACAAACCGCAAAACACGTTTAGAAGAATACATGGTAGCATACAAAAACGGTAACAGTGTTACAAGGATTGCGTGGTAGGTTATAAAAACTCCGGCTATGGTAAATACATAAATGCTTCCGCTAATGATAATGTATTTTTTTATTTTATTTGCCGGCGACATACATTTCGATACAATCAATGCCGCCAAATAAATCACCACCGAAGGAAGATATCCTTTAATCATTAACGCCTGTTCTACCACGAAAACATCCAACAAATTCAATAAAAAAGCCGTAGTATACACCCACATGGTAACGGTAAAACATTTCATTACATAATTATTGGCTATGTATTCCTGGTCATGTATGTATAAAGAAATATCATCCTTTTCTTTCGTTTCGCCTGTCATTCATCCAATCTCCCAAATCAGCCCACGATTTTATCGTTTGTTTCGAAAAAATATTCATTTTATAACAAAATATAAACTTCTGTTTCAATTTTACTTCTTATAACATCTCTTCGTCAATATCTTATACCCTAAAACCGTTTCTTCGCATCCTCTTCCCATCTTGCCTAGCTTAACATTCCGCCTAACATTCCGCCTCCGGCACAAAGCATCATGGTCGTAAAAAAATTACCGGAAAAATCCTGCAAACCATGATTGCAAACCAAACTGACAATAACCAAAACCACAAAATACAACATACCCATAATAAATCCGGCCAAAAATTTCTTCACTTTCTTTTTCTTACCCATAAAAAAACCTCCTCCGAAATTCACTGCTGCGTATATTACAATAATAGCAATATCCACCGCTTTTTCTCCCAATCCGAATTGATAGACCAAAAAAGCCAGTAACAAAAGTAACAATCCTGTTAGCAGGTATGTCCCAAACAACACAAATAACCACAAAGGGCCTTCTTTTTTTACTGCATGAACCAAACTATTCTTTTCCACAATTGCATCCTCCGTTTTTATCACTGTATCTTTTGTTCAGATTATGCATAAAAAACCTTATATATAACCAATCAACCTTCATTTCACCGGAAATCCCCTATATAAATCTGCACATTCAAAAACACTCTGAGACCAACTAATATTCAGTAAATTTTTAGAATAATTCACCAACATTTCATACAATTATCTTGACAGAACTTCTTATATTTTGTATATTTCATTCTGATAGCCCAAGGAACATTAGTATGGGTAAAATTATTTATGAAAAGGAGTAACAAACTTTGGACCCAGCGAGTCTGATTTTAACAGCAGAGCCGGCGGTAATCAGCCCGGCAATTATTTTTCAAATTGTAGTATTAGTCATTCTTGTTTTTTTATCAGCATTTTTCTCTTCCGCAGAGACTGCATTTTCTACCGCAAACCGCATTAAAATGCGTGGCATGGCAGAAGAAGGTAATAAAAAGGCTGCTTTGGTACTTAAAATACTGGACAGCTACAGCAAACTTCTAAGCGCCATCCTCATCGGTAACAATGTGGTGAACTTATCTGCATCTTCCCTTGCTACCACGATTGCAATTGCATTAAGTGAACCCTTAGGGATTCAGGCAAGCCTTGCGACAGGTCTTGCAACAGGGATCTTAACCATCGTGGTTTTGTTAAGTGGTGAAATTGTTCCCAAAACCTGGGCAAATCTCTATGCCGATAAAATTGCATTGACATATTCACCGATTATTAATTTTTTAATGTTTATTTTGACTCCGATTATTTTTATTGTGGATAAAATTGCATTGGGCATATTAAAATTATTCCGCATTGATCCCAGCAAGAAAAACAATGCCATAACAGAAAGCGAGTTAAGAAGTTATGTGGATGTGAGCCACGAAGACGGTGTTATTGAAGAAGAAGAAAAAGAAATGATATATAACGTTTTCGATTTCGGTGACTCACTTGCAAAAGATATTATGATACCACGAATCGATATGGTATCCGTGGAAGACAGTGCAACTTACAAAGAAGTTATGGAACTCTTCCGTGAAAATATGTATACAAGACTTCCCGTATACCATGATTCTACCGATAATATCATTGGTATTATTAATGTAAAAGATTTCTTATTCGTAAAAGATTCGGAAAGCTTTGCCATCAAA
Source organism: Lachnospiraceae bacterium (assembly GCA_045590555.1). Lineage (GTDB taxonomy): Bacteria > Bacillota > Clostridia > Lachnospirales > Lachnospiraceae > UBA3766. The sequence continues at coordinate 77,581 of JAZNRC010000026.1, forward strand.
GATATCATGCGTGATGCTTATTATACATATGAATACAAAAAAACCTCCGATTTAATGATGGAAATGCGTAAATCTTCATCCAATATCGCTTTGGTATTGAATGAATACGGTTCTACGGAAGGTATGATAACTCTGGAAGACCTTCTGGAAGAAATTGTAGGTGAAATTCGCGACGAGTACGATGAAGATGAAGAAACACTGATTCAGGATTTGGGCGATCGTACCTACATCGTTCCGGGCGGAATGAAGCTGGACGATATCAATGATTCCATTGACACCGATTTTAGCAGCGAAGACTACGATTCTATCGGTGGCTTGATTATTGAAAAGCTGGATAAACTTCCGGAAGAAGGTGAAACGGTAGAACTGGAAGATGGCTCAAAACTTACGGTTAAAACCGTTAACCAAAATCGTATTGAAGAAGTTTTAATGGAGCTTTCTTCTCCCGCAGAAGAAAATAACGAACAAAACGAAGCTGATTCATAAATGCATCCAAATCTGTATATGATTTAAAATAATATAACAGACCTCCTTATGCCATATAAGGAGGTCTGTTTTTCTCTTACTTTATATATCTGCATTCTTTTTTTCTTTCATCAATTTCTTAAACGTAACAAAAAACGCTATGGTTGTAACCAGGGCTGCAACAATGTCACTAACAGGTTCTGCCATGAATACAGCCAATGCTTTCCTTTCCATGAACATAGGCAATATATAAATCAAAGGAATTAAAAGAACTATTTTTCTCAAGCAGGCCATTATCAAACTTATTTTCGCCTGTCCCAGTGCCATGAAACTTTGCTGACAGCTACACTGAAAACCAAAAGCAAAAATCCCTGCCATATAAATGCGTAGTGCCCATGAAGCATATTCCACTAATTCCGAATCATCCGTAAAAATCTGAGCGAATGCAGACGGAAACAGCATAGACACTGCCCAGAAAGTTACCGCATATATAATACAGACAATAAACTGTGTATAAAAAGCCTTCTTCACACGCTCATACTTTCCCGCCCCGTAATTATAACTGATAATCGGTTGTCCGCCCTGACAGATTCCCTGTAGCGGCATCATAACCAGAGACGCCACACTGGTAAGAATCGTCATGGCTCCTACCGCCAAATCGCCTCCGTATTTGGCCAAACTTGAGGTAAAACTAACGGACAATAAACTCTCTGTTGACAGCATAACAAAAGTAGAAACACCCAATCCCAAACATGGTCCGAATATCTTTGGAATCAGTTTCATATTTCTCAATCTGAGACGAATGACTGATTTTCGACCGGCGAGAAAATATAATACCCAAACCGCACCTACAGCCTGACTCAAAACTGTTGCCAACGCCGCACCTTTTACACCCATATCAAAAGCAAAAATAAAAATCGGATCCAGAATAATATTTATAATTGCACCGATTACCGTTGTTAACATGCTAATCTTAGCAAATCCCTGAGTAGTTATAAAAGGATTCATCCCCAATACAATTAAAACAAATACACATCCCAAAATATATACTCTTGCATAATCAACGGCAAAGGGTAAAGTCACATGACTTGCTCCAAAAAAGAGAAGCATATCCGGCGCAAACAGATAAAAAACAATCGTTAATATCACGGAAAAAATAATCAGCAACGAAAAACAATTTCCCATAATTTTTTCTGCTTTTTCATTATCCTTCTGTCCCATGGCTATTGCCGCCAATGGTGCTCCTCCGGAACCTGCCAGCATGGCAAATGCATTAAGCAACATCAGTATTGCCATAAAAAGTCCTACTCCTGTTAAGGCAGACGCTCCGATTTCCGGGATATGGCCGATATATATTCTGTCAATTATATTATATAGTAAATTTATAACCTGAGCTACCACTGCCGGAATTGCAAGTCGGGCCAGAAGCTTTGGTACACTTCCGCTTCCCATGTCGTATGTTTTTGTCTGTTCTTTCATTGCACTCCTCATTATTAAGAGCCTCACTCTGCAGCAAGGCTCTTAAATCTTTTCTTCTATAAATCTTTTACAAGCATGGGCAAAATATCTTTACATTGCCCGTGTAATACATAATCGGCATAACGATCCGTAAAATGTTCTTCCCCATTAATCAAAATAAGCTTATCCCCGGTATAATGACCGGTTGAATATCTTACTTTGGAACCATACAAATTGGTACCCAACACCAATACCAAATCTGCATTGGAACACGCAATAGCTGCTTCTGTCATTCTATCATTTCTGACACTCTCGCCAAACAAACGCAACCCAGGCCTCAAAGCAACCTTGCAATCATCACATACCGGCACATTCGGTGAATTGAGAATGTAATCCATCGGAAAATTCTTCTTACACATAGGACAATAATTGGAATATACCGTCCCCTGAAACTCAATTACATTGCGTAAGCCGCTTCTATATTCCAAACCGTAAATATTCATACTGATAGTCGCCCGCAGTTTTCCCATATCCTGCAATTTCTTCAAAGCAACATAAGTTTCACCCGGCTCCGGAAGTTTACTGATCACTTCTTTTTTATAAAATTTATAAAATTTCTCTTTCTTTGTGGCATACAAACCGGCAGACAAAATTTCTTCCGGACTGTCTCCATACTCTTTCTCTATCCGATAGAGATTGTCCACAGACCAGATATCTTCGCCACCGCATTCCACAACCGTTCCCAAACCGGTCACGCAGACAATATTATTTGCCTGGGAAATCATAGTTTTTACATGCCCCAATACCGCCTCTTGTAAATTTTTCATATGCATCCACCCCTAATAGATGATTTGTACTTTTATTGTAAAATTGAACCGCTGAAAAGTCAAGTCTACATACGCAATTCGCTATTTTCTGGACGGGTGACAGGTGAAATAAATCAATTGATATTGTTCGGCAATCGTTTCCAACACTTTCTTAGCGCCTTCCAATGACTCACCATCTAAATTAACAAACGGATCATCCAGTACAACAAACGGCTCTTCATTCTCAAACAGCGCTTCGATCAAAGCAAATCTCGCAGACAGCTCCATTGTCTCTTTCATCCCCTGGCTGTAATATCCCAGTTCCTTTTTCGCACCTTCTTCTTCTGTTTTTACTGTCAGTTTCACATCCAGAGACGAGTTTTCAAACCGTTTTTCCCGAAACAACCCTGCATATTTGGCAAAACCCGCATTCATTTTCTTTAAATAACGGGAAGAAAATTCATTTTGTGCATTTTTTAAATATTTAAGAGTCTTTTCCATTAATTTGTACCGGTTATTATATTCTGCAAGGAGCTCTTCCAAATCGCTTTTTTCCATTGCAAGTTTCTCACATTCCTCCAGAGTATCCTCATACCCTGCTATTGTGCGCCGGATTTTGTCTAATTCTTTTTCTTTTGCTGCGATATTATTTTCCACTCGCAGCTCTCTTACCTGAAGTTCTTCCATGGATAACGGCGGTTCATCCGATACAACCCGGACTTTCTCGGCTTTTGCAAGCTTTAGGGATTTCTCTTCATACTGTGACATTACATGAACATATTGGTTCCGCTTCTCCTCAATGTCTCTTAAAAGTGTTTCTTCTGCCTCCGCCTTATCTCCGTAAAACTTTCGTAAGAAACCTATAATTTCTCTTTTAAAGCTTTCTTTCTCTTTAGCAATTTCTTCCTGTCGGATATGTGACTGTAATTTACGGTCATTATATGCTTTTAATTCCAATAACGTAATTCTTAATTTTCCCAATGTCACGGAAATATCTTCATTCGTTCTGTCGCAATACTCCTCCAAATATGTGCAAATTGCCTTCTGCCCTCTGTCCGTCTCTTTGATAAGTTCTTCTTTATCATTCTCCAGCTTGATAATCTCCTGATTCTCACGCATGGCAAGCCGGGATATCTTACGCTTCCGAATTCCGAAAACAACAAATAAAATTCCGAATATCAACGCTGCAACAATCCCTACAGGCACATATTGCCTGAGCCCAAAAAACATACCCACGGTGGCGAGCAGGGATAAAATCGTACCTATCAGGCAGATTATCTGCTTTTTCCGATTGACCTTTGCAACATTTTGGTACTGCTTAAGCTGCTCTTCCTCATGCAGTCGCATGGTCTCCAACTGTAATTGTATTTTATCCAAAAGAATTATTTTATCCTTTATCACATTCCACTTCTGCTCACAGGCATCCAATTCTTCTTCCGTCAACGGATTACGACTAACGCGGGACGCAAGCCCGGGATATCGAAAATTCATTTCATCTTCCGCAGGCGCATAATCCGTCTGCCTGCTCTGAAACATTTTATTCCTGTAATATTCCAATTCATCGGTATCAGGCACCCCATTTTGAAAAAATCTGTCTAATTCACTCAATTGCTTTTCAAGTGCTGTTGTTTCAGCTTCCAATGCCTTATAATATTTCTGTTTTTCCCTCAAAACGGCTTGCTCTCCTGATACAAGCATCATCTCTTTTATTCTGTTTTTTTCTGCATAATCTTCTTCCAGCTCTTTGACATACTGCATTTCTTTCATTTTCCACTCAGGCATGGATGCTGCAATCTGTTTACCGTCTTCCGTTTTTCTGTTTAAAAGAGCAAGTTCTTCCGTGATTTCTGCAATTTTACCCCTGTTCCCGGTTTTTTTGTATATTTTCATTTCATTTTCAATCCGCAAGCAGGCCTTTTCATAACAATCCATATCATCACCGCCGGCCATAAGTCCGCTAAGCTTTGTCGCCAGACTATCCGTCATAGATAAGGCGTACATTCCCTGCTTCATAAAAATGCTCTGTTCAAAGGCCACTCTGTCGATTCCGAAGATTTCTTCACCGATACGGTCCGAGTATGCCCGGCTGACAAGACCGGTAGTCTCATCATAAAGCACAAAACTGTCTTCTTTGTCTTTTACACCAAAAAAACGCTCTATTCTGTAACGATTTCCTGCAGATTCAAAGATAAGATTCCCCCCGTAAGCACCACCGTTCCAAGGTTCATATTTTTTGCGTTCATTCTCGTCCAAATTCCGCTTGGTGGTTCTCTCCATTCCATAAAACATAGCTTTTAAGAAAACAGCGAGCGTAGTCTTACCCCAACCGTTGCCTTCCAAAATCACATTAAGACCTTCCGAAAAATCGTAATTAAATTTATGCAGCCCACCAAAATTCTCAATATAGCACGAAATCAGTCTCATAACTCCAGTTCCTCCCCTGACAGGGCACGAAGTCCCAGCATAATCATCTGCTCCTTCTCTTCATCCGTTTCTTTACCTGCCAAAACCGTACGTACAAATTCTCCTTTTAGGGAAATCATATTCTCATACTCCCTGTAATCTATAGATAACCGGGACGCATCTTTCCATTTCATGAAATAAAATCGGCCTTCCATGGCCTGCTGAAAATATACAAAATCCTTCTCTGTATCAACGGTATATTCCCCGGTCAAAACTATTTTAACCATATCCGTCCCCGAAATATCAGACACCTTCTCATTTACGGCACGCAAAATATCCGTAGTCGTTTCCCGTCCGGTAATATCAACTGCAACCTCATGCAGCGTTCTATACGCCATAGGAATAAAAGAGTCAGTAATTGCATGTTTCTCCACATTAAGCAGAACTACACCTTTGTTACCGCACTCATCAAACCCACGCCCTTCCGGGCAACCGGAATAACAATACACGCCCCGGCTATCCAGTTGAGCTCTTTTATATGTATGAATATGTCCCAACGCAAGATAATCAATGTTACGGTTTTGTAACGCCGGCAAGGTAATCAAATCTGCATTATCTTTTAAATTGCTGCGCACTTCCTGCCCATGCATCATAACAATATTGATTCTGTCAGGCTCCGTAATCAGAGAGGCATAATTGTTGTCATCTCCCACGGTTTCCCTTCCGAAAACAGATACTTCACCGTATCTGTATTCCACCCAGTCTTTTCCAAAGATTTTAAAGTTATCCGGTAATTCTTTTCCTTCCATAAAATTCGTCTGCGCATCATGATTACCTCGAAGATATAAAAAATCAATCTCCGAATTCTTTTCGATAAGATCCCAGACCATTTTACGGGCTTTGGCTGCTATATTAGCGGTATCAAAAAGATCTCCTGCAATCAAAACAGCTGTTACATTTTCGTCCCGGGCCAATTTTACTATTCTCTCAAACGTAAACAAAATCTCATTGCGCCGTTCCTTCGCTTTTTCTTTTCCTATGTTGCTCTCTAATTTTGAGTCAAGATGCAGATCTGCACAGTGAATAAACTTCATTTTTCTATTTCCTTTTTTTCACTTCTATTGTAAAATAGTGTATAGGTATAATTTACACTTATTTTAGCATAATGTTCATCAGGTGTAAAGAACAAACGTTCGCAATTTTTAACCCATTTACTTTGAAAGGAGGTTGCACTTTATGCAATCCAAAAAAATCTTTTCTGTCCTTCTGGCGATGATTTTAGCGGTTTCTTTTATTTCATGTACGCAAACCGATGCCACGGGAGAAATCACTTCAGAAACAGACAGTCAACTTACGGAAAGTGACTCCGGAAATACCGTAAGCGATGGTACCGTTTCCGGATTTGGTAACAATATGACAGACGGAACCAATGTCATTGAAGACCGCTTTGATGATAATACTCCCGGTCTTTGGGGAACGTACTCCAATGGCGGTGATTTTGAATTATATGCTGAAAACGGCGAAATTGTAGTGGATATCAAAAGAGCAGGCAGTATGACACACTCCGTTCAGATTTTCCGAGACGGTTTCCCTCTGAATATGAATTGCGTTTATACCGTATCATTTGATATTTACTCAGACATAGAACGTGACATCGAATGGCGCTTCCAAATTAACGGCGGCGATTATCACGCATATTATGAAGAAACCGAGAAACGCGTCGGACCCGACAAACAAACGGTGACAGCTGAATTTACCATGATGGAAGCAAGCGATCCCGCACCCCGATTATGCTTTAATCTGGGATTCCAGGGTGATTTGGATTCTGCGCTGGCTCACAAAGTATACATAGATAATTTTGTGTTAACCATCAAAGATGCTTCCGAGGCCGTAGCTTTGGAACCACTCCCCACTCCTGTTGCAATAAAAGTTAATCAGTTAGGTTATAAACCCGATGATACCAAAATTTTTGTATCCAAGTTAGATAAAGAAATTACCACCTATGAAATTTTGGATGCCACAACCAAGGAAGTTGTATATACAGGTACTTTTACGGATGAGTATACCAACTCCAAATCCGGCGATGGTTCTCAACGACAAGCCGATTTTTCTGACCTGACCGCTCCCGGTACCTATATTGTAAGTGTAGACGGAATCGGTGAATCCTACGAATTTACCATTGGCGATGACGTATATGATAATGTATACAAAGATGTTGTACGTATGCTGTATCTGCAACGTTGCGGTTGTGTTCTGGATTCCGAACTGGCCGGGGACTTCGCACACGATGCATGTCATATGCAGGAAACTACCATTTACGGAACCGATACGGTAATCGATGTTACCGGCGGATGGCATGATGCAGGTGATTACGGTCGCTACGTGGTTCCCGGTGCAAAAACAATCATGGATATCTTTATGGCTTATGAACAGACAGACGATGCCAAAAGCGACAACCTGGATATTCCCGAAAGCGGAAACGGTGTTCCGGATTTGTTGGATGAAGCCAGATATGAACTGGAATGGATGTTTAAAATGCAGGCCGAAGACGGTGGCGTATATCACAAAGTAACCTGTGCCAATTTCCCGGAAACAGTCGTAGCCACTGCAGAAACCGAACCTTTGATTGTATCTCCTGTTTCAGCAACCGCCACCGGTGATTTTGCTGCTGTAATGGCACATGCTTATCATATTTATAAGGAATACGATGCTGAATTTGCTAATCAGTGTCTTGCAGCTTCCAAGAATGCATATGATTATCTTATTGCGAACGAAGGTACGATGGTTGGATTTACCAATCCTGAAGATATTGTAACCGGCGAATATGGCGACGGCGGACTTTCCGATGAGTTATTCTGGGCAAGCATTGAATTATATGTTGTAACCGGTGATTCAACTTATTTAGACAAAGCAGTTGAACTCTACAGTGCCAAAACAACCGGTTTTGGATGGGCAGGCGTAGGATATTACGGAATGTACACCTACTTGTATTCCGACGAATCATTACAGATAAACGAAGAATTAACTACCGCTTTTACCGATACCATTATTTCAGCTTGCGATGAAAGTATGAGAAAAGCCAATAAAGATTCATACTTTGTCTCTTTGGCTAATAATTATCCTTGGGGTAGCAATATGACAGTTGCGAATGAAGGTATACTTTACTACATCGCTTATGATTTGACCGGAAATGAAGAGTACGCAGAATGCGGAAGATTGCAATTAGATTATCTGTTAGGCGTTAATCCTACAGGTTACTGCTATGTGACAGGTTACGGAAGTTGTTCTCCGGAACATACACATCACAGACCTTCCATGGCACTGGGAAAAACCATGCCCGGCATGTTAGTAGGCGGTCCTAATACCAATGCAGACGATCCCTATGCAAAAGCAGTTCTCTCTTTTGCAAAAGGCGGAATGTGTTATGTGGATAATGACAGTTGCTATTCCACCAATGAAATCACAATTTATTGGAATTCACCTTTGATTTTCCTTCTGGGAAAAGCAAAATAATTGAATACAGAAATGTATGTAGGGCGCCGTATGAAAATGCGGCGCTTTATTATTCTCATTTATAAGGGATAAATATCCCAGCCCGGATAAAAGGTACGAACAATTCCTTGCGCAATAGCCCACGCAGTTTCCTGAAACCGCGTATCCAGCAATTCGTTATCACTATCTGTATTAATGAATCCCACTTCCACCAAAACAGACGGCATCTGTGTTCGATTTAACACCACAAGATTTGGTCTTTCATTGACACCAAGATTGATGTATCCTACCCTCTCCAGCTCCCGATTAATGTTCACTGCCATATCATAAGCGGGGCTCTGATTATTATACACCAGCGTTTCCACACCACTGTACTGATTCGGATAGACGCTGGAATTACGATGAATGGAAACAAAAAAATCCCCGCCCACAACGTTGGCTTCCTGAGCCTTCTGGTAAGGTGATTCGTAAACATCATCCGTTCTGGTATAATAAACATTAAAGCCTTTATCTTCCAGAATTTCACCGACTGCAAGAGTGATTGCCAATGCATCATCCTTTTCTCTTCTGCCGCCATATACGGCTCCCGGATTGGCTCCTCCGTGTCCTGCATCCAAAATAATGGTTTCTGCCATAACATTCTCCTAATATTCTTTTATTTATTTTATTCAAAAGAAAAAGAAAAGAAACTCTTACATTGTATTTTACATAAAAAACAGCCCCCGTTTTACAACGGAGACTGTCATCTTTAACATACATATTTACGTTCAAAATCTTCCACGGGTATGGGTTTGTCATACAAAAAGCCCTGCATGGAATCACAACCGAATTCATAAACGATTTTTTCTTCTTCCTTGGTCTCAATACCTTCGCAGACAATCTCCATATCAATTTCATTCAAGATGGAAATTAGGCCCTTAATAATATTTTTACCCTTGTTATTGCCAAGACTGTTCTTAATAAAGCCTTTGTCCAATTTGATAATATCTACCGGTAAAATACCGATTAGATTCAAAGAAGAATATCCTGCACCAAAATCATCCACGCTAACGCGGAATCCGCGTTCACGAAGCTTTTCAATTTTATTAATAATAAGCTGTGCCTCTTCAAAGAAAACAGATTCTGTCACTTCGAATTCAATGTATTCCGGTGAAATATTATATGAATCAAACTCCTTAATAATATCCGTTACCAGATTATCATAATAAAAATGCAACTTACTCAAGTTAATGGATACTCTCTTAGGCGTTTTGCCTTCATCCAACCACTCGCGAATTTTAGCAAATACATATCGCATTACATACCAGTCAAGTTCCAGAATCTTGCCACTGTTTTCCAAAACAGAAATAAATAAATCCGGCGGGATGATATTTCCGTCATCATCCTTTAATCTGGTAAGGGCTTCCGCACCTACCACAGTATTCTCACTCACACTGACCTTCGGTTGAAAATATACGAGAATCGCTTTTTCCTCCAATGCTTTATCAAAAAGCGGAAGAATTTTTACATCGCCTTCCTTCGTTTCCTCAATTTTACGGTCATAGCGGGCACAAGGCACACTATAATTTCCTTTCACACTACGACGGGCAACATTAGCCTTATCAATTGCTGATGCAATATTCTCAAACTTATTCTCAATCACATGCACACCGGTATTTAAGTGCAACGAAGCCTTGGGAAATTCATTCTTGTGCTGTGCCACAAAATCATCTTGAATATCTTTTAACTTCTCTTCAAAACACTCCCAAGTCAAATGTCCGATATTAAACAAACTTACAATATGATCGGAGTATGGTCTGCAAGCAACCACATATCCTTCCTGCATCACAGTAAGCTCTGCCAACTGCTGAATCAGGCGGTCACCTGCTTCATAACCGTACAAGCGATTTATGTACTTAAACTTTGTGATGTCCGTGGAAATTACCACCATGGTATCCCCTTCATCACTTTCCCCCAGTTTGTCTGATGCTACGTCCAAGAAATCATTGAACAAAAACAAACCGGTTAATTTGTCTCTTTCCATTCCGTCCTCCAACTCAAGTCACAACAAATATCTTTCCAAAAATCCCCTATTTATACAATACCACAAGTAGTACACCTTCGTCTATTGTAAACTTTGACAATCAAACTATTTTTCTTTGTGCACTTTTACCAAAACTTTATGTTGTTTGCACATTTATTTTGACGATTTTATCTATTTTATGTATTCTTTTGTCGAAAACCACACTGCAAAAGTGATCGTCCGATACTAAGGGAACCATTTGACAGGTTGCGACGGCAACTCCCTCTGAAAATATCTGCCCCGCTGTAAAATCTACTGAAAAGCTCCGCAAGTCCTGAGACATCCCTTTTCCCGTGTATTTAATATAAGCCTCTTTTCCGGTCCATATTTGATAAAACAGCTTCGTGCATTCCGACACAGACTCTGCTTTTTCCAATATTTTATACTCTTTAGCATGGTAAAAGCGCTTCGCTATTTTTTCACTGTAACCGCGGTCTTCTTGGACATCGATACCCACCTCGGCATCAGAAATCGCCAAAACCGCCATATTGCCGGAATGAGACAGGCTAAAATGAATGTCGGTATAATCCTTGAAATACGGCTTTCCCTGTGGTCCATAACCATAGCGGATAATACATCTGCCATTCTCGTCCTTAGGCAGACATATCCCCAAATAGTCCTCCAAGCCCTTTTCCAACAGGAGTCCGGCACCAAGCCCCCTGATACGGTCTGCAGACATTTTATAAGCACTTAACTTCTCTGCCCGCTCCTGATGTAAAATATTCACTTTTTCATCATAAAAATCTTCCAGACCTGTAAGGTCCGCAAGGTAAATATTTAGCATACTCATCTCCCATTTTATATCATACACAGCAACCGATAATTACTTAGCAGGCAATCTACTAATATTCCAACCATTGCTTACATTGTATGAAAAGAATCCTCCCGCTTTTTCAACGAGAGGATTCCATCAGAGTTTCTTACAACTCGCTCTTTTATTCTTCTGTTTCTTCTGCCGGAAGATCAATCTTAATGCAAAGTTCTTCCAACTGCTTAGGATCTACCACATTAGGCGCTTCTGACATAAGGCAGGAAGCATCTTTTACCTTCGGGAAGGCCATTACGTCACGGATAGAGTCAGCCTTCACCATAAGCATAATCATACGGTCAAGACCGTATGCAAGACCTGCGTGAGGGGGAACGCCATACTTAAATGCATCCAAAAGGAAGCCGAACTGGCTGTGTGCCTGCTCCGGTGTAAATCCAAGCATTTCAAACATCTTGCTCTGGATATCACCCTGATGGATACGCACGCTACCACCGCCAAGCTCTGTACCGTTTAATACGATGTCGTAAGCCTTAGCACGTACACGTCCGGGGTCAGAATCAAGATAAGGAATATCCTCGTCCATAGGCATTGTAAACGGATGATGAACCGCCACAAAACGCTTCTCTTCTTCATCCCACTCAAGAAGAGGGAATTCGGTTACCCAAAGGAAGTTATATTTGCTGTTATCAATCAATTCCATAGACTTGGCAAGTTCCAAACGAAGCGCGCCCAAAACATCCCAAACCACTTTATTCTTGTCTGCCGCAAATAAAAGTAAGTCGCCGGGCTGTCCGTCCATAGCTTCTACTAATTTGGCAAGTTCTTCTTCTGTCATAAATTTGGCAAAAGATGACTTGTAGGTACCATCTTCGTTAATCGCAAGGTAAGCAAGACCTTTGGCACCGTATCCCTTTGCAAATTCCACAAGGGCATCGATTTTTTTACGGGGCATACCTGCCTGGCCTTTCGCATTCAAACCGCGTACGGAACCGCCGTTTTCAAGGGCGCCTGTAAATACGCTGAAGCCGCAGCCTGCAACCACATCAGATACGTTCTGTAACTCCATGCCGAAACGTGTATCGGGCTTGTCGGAACCGAAACGGTCCATAGCATCCTGCCATGTAATTCTGGGCAAAGGAAGGCTTACTTCCACGCCGATGGTATCTTCAAAAACTTTCTTTAAAAGTCTCTCATTTACATCTAAAACGTCTTCTACATCCACAAAAGACAATTCCATATCCACCTGGGTAAATTCAGGCTGTCTGTCCGCACGTAAGTCTTCGTCACGGAAACACTTTGCAATCTGGAAATAACGGTCATAACCTGAACACATCAACAACTGCTTGTAAAGCTGGGGTGATTGAGGCAATGCATAAAAGTTTCCGGGATGCACACGGCTGGGAACAAGATAGTCTCTTGCGCCTTCCGGTGTAGACTTCATAAGAATCGGTGTTTCAATCTCAAGAAATCCTTCATCTGCAAGGAAGTTACGGATTTTGTTTACTACTTCGCTACGCATAATGATATTGCCCTGTAAGTCAGGTCTTCTTAAATCAAGGTATCTGTGCTTTAAGCGCAATTCTTCCTTGGTCTTAGAGTTTGCTTCGATGGGGAAAGGCGGTGTTTCTGCCTCTGATAAAATACGAAGTCCTGTTGCACGTACTTCAATTGTACCTGTCTTTAAGTTTTCGTTTGCCGCGCCGCCACGTTTTACAACCTTACCGGTTACCGCAACAACGAATTCGCTACGAAGTTTCTCTGCCTTCTCGAAGTCTTCAGCATTTACGAAATCTCCGTTTTCGCCCTGTTCAAAAATAATCTGTAAAAGACCGGTTCTGTCTCTTAAGTCTGTAAAAATAATTCCGCCTTTGTTTCTGCTCTTCTGCACCCATCCCATTACGGTAATTACCTGTCCTAAGTTTGTTTCGCTTACCTCAGTACAACGGTGAGTTCTTCTTAAGCCTTTCATTGATTCAGCCATTTTTCTTCTCCTTCAACTGTTTTTGCAGTTTCCATCTTTTATTATTGAAACATTAAAAGTTTAATCTACTTTTAATTTCCGCTTTGTTTCTTTTTTTGTCGCTACAGACTAGTTCTTAAGCGCTTCTTTGTAAAAGTCCTTAAACTCGGTATAACCATCCTTCATAAGCTGTTCCTTCTGGAACTTCTTATTCTTGTTCATCTTGGCTACCAGAACGATTTTACCTTCTTCACGAAGTGCCTGGGCTTCTGCGATGATTTCACCGGTTCTTGCCGCATCCATTCCCTTCTCTAAAAGGAATGCAATCTTATTGTCAGCGTTGGGAACCTTAAATCCTCTTTCTAAAAGAATCGTGATAATTCTTTCAAAACCGATGGAGAAACCGCATGCTGGGGTATCATTGCCGGTAAACTTACCAATCATCTTGTCATATCTTCCGCCGCCTGCAACACTGCAGTTTAATTCCTTCATTTCGATTTCGAAAATGGTACCTGTATAGTAGCTCATACCGCGCACAAGTGTAGGGTCAAACATAATCTCACAGTCTGCCTTCTTAGCAGCTTCCACGGTTGCAAAAATCTCCGCAAGATTGTCAGCCACACCTTCTTCCAGGCAATCGCCAAGCTCTTCTTTTAAGAATGCAAGCTTGTCTTCTGCGGCATTCATTTTATCGAAGAGAGTCATATACTTCTCAACACATTCCGGTGCAAATTCACATCCTAAAAGGGCTTCTTTCACGCCGTCAATGCCAATCTTGTCCATTTTATCAAGCTGGATAAATACCTGGTCGTAATCTTCCTCGGCAAAACCGCTGTAAGCAGCCATTGCTTTCAAGATTCTTCTTTCGTTAATGTGTACCTTGAAATTCTCAAAGCCAAGTTTTCCGAGAAGAGTTGTGGTTGCAAGCACCAACTCGATTTCAGCCAAGTTGGAAGGTTCACCTAAGATATCAATATCGCACTGTACAAACTGGCGGAAACGTCCCTTCTGGGGTCTGTCCGCACGCCATACGTTACCCATCTGTAATGCCTTAAAAGGCTGGTTTAAATTTGCCGCATTGTTGGCGTAGAATCTTGCCAAGGGCACAGTTAAGTCGTAACGTAAACCGCTGTCAACCAGGTCATTTTCTTCCTTGGCAGCTTCAAGGTTTAACTTCTCGCCTCTTTTTAACACCTTAAAAATAAGCTTTTCGTTTTCACCGCCCTGCTTACTGCAAAGGTTCTCTATATGCTCCACGCAAGGGGTTTCAATGTGTGAAAACCCGAACTTTGCGTAAGTATTCTTGATTTCATCCATTACATAGTCCCTGATTTGCATTTCTTCAGGAAGCATGTCCTTCATACCGGTAACCGGTTTCTTGATTAAACTCATGTTATTTCTCCTTAAATTTCTTAACTCGCGTATACCCTAATTTCACTTTATAAAATCAGTTTTCACTGGCATTCTCCAAATGTCGGCTTTGCCATCACTTGATGCATTGTATCCGCGCATAGTCTACCAAGTACCAATTTTACACATTTTATGCGGAAATAACAAGGTTTTTATGCTATTTTTACGTAATATTTTCAGATATTCACGGAATACTCTTTTTTATAGCCGTGGGCACCGAAAATCTGCCAGTTTCCGACACCCAAGCGCTGAAGAATGGCTTTTCTTTCATCTGCACACAGCCCTGGGTCCGTATCCACGGAAGTCATTAATATGGGCGCATACTGATTATACTCTGCCTGTTCCGGCGTCAGTCCCCGTAAATTAATGTAAACATCTCCCGTAAAAGCAATGTGATGTTTATAGTCAATCAACACGATTTCGCCGGGCAAATGGCCACCCTTGCCCTCGTACACCTCGAAATGCAATTCACCAAAATCAAAGAAACCAATCTGCGTCAAAGGCTCTGACATTTCTTCTTTATTTTCCCAAGGTACTGTTATTTTAGAAGGGTTTACAGGCGCATAAGACGTTAAAATTTTACAAATATTAATATACGGCTTATGCAAGGGATTCTGCTCTCTGTAGCCACTGACGCCCTCATACTCGTTGCTTAGGCATGCAGCTGATTTATGACTTGTAATCACTTCATCAAACAAAGGCAAAAGTCCGCAATGATCCACATCCGCATGAGTTAAAAGCACACGTTTTTTCATATGATCAAAGTTCGGAAGAATCTTATAAATCAGTTGCATCATTTCCTCTTGATAGCAGGCATAACCCGTATCCACAAACAATACTTCGCCCAGACTTTTTATGATAATAACATTGCTTCCGCAAGGGGGTTCTATGATGGTAATATCCGTGTTGTCCGTTACCTGATGTTGCGTGATTCTTGGTAAAAAAGCCTCCCCTTTAGAAACTGACAACAATTCCGCAAATTTGCTGATACTGTCAAAGGTACGATACGGCGACAGACCCTGCTCATCCAGCGTTTGCATAGCAAGATTGACGTGCACCAGAAGTTCCTGTTTAACTTCCTCGGAAAGTCCCATCATTCCGGCGAGCCCTGCTACATAATTATGATAAAAAATGCTGTTGTCATAGACTTTTTCCGTGCTGTTGTAATCGATTACCCGCACCTTACATAACTTTTTTGCTTCTTCTAAAAATCGGGTGATTTTATCCGGTTCATCTACATACAGACCCATTTTAAAAAGCTGATAATCCGTTCCGTTTTCCTGGGAACTGATGTAAGAAATATTAAAATTAAAATCGTTAATAAGCATAAGAATTGCCGTTACGCTTCCCGGTTCGTCTTTCAACTTAAATTCCAGTAAAACGATACTGTTCTTCTCCTTATCATTCTGTAAATAACCGATTTTTTCAAGCTCCGCATCTGCCTTTTTCAGTTGCTCCTCTGTGCCTTCCGCATCAATAAATAGGGTGTGCGAATCCACCGCCTTGTTATAACTTACGCGTGTAATGTTAATTCCCAAAGCCGAGAAACATTTGCTTGCTTTTAAAAATGCACCGATATGATTTGGCATTGATGTTACATAGGTTTTTTTCATTACTGACACCTCCAACTTTTATTTTGCCCAAAAAACAGAAAAACCCGTCTCAAATTTCTTTGAGACGAGTTCAAAACCCGCGGTACCACTCAAATTGCGAAATCAAAATTTCGCCACTCACCGGACTCCATCAAGTCCTTTGCCTTCACGCAGCATTACGGGAAGAGTCTACTTGCATCATCGCTTTCGGTCTTCCGACTCAGAAGTGATAGGTTCCTGCATTATTTCACCATTGGCTCGCACCAAACGCCAACTCTCTGAAGATTCCATAATCCAACCGTCTTCGTCATAGTCTTTTTTCATTTGAATTATTTATTTTAACTGTAATATACGCTTGAGAAAAAAAATTGTCAAGCAACAAAAAGATTGATACCAAAACCGGTGCATGTTATTATTGTTAAAAACGAAAGGATTATCATCATGAGTCTGCTTTTCATTGCATTGGGCATTTTTTGTTATATCGTACTCATTAAGCGCCCCCAAAAGAATCCTTGCTATGTAGGACAGATCGTGGATATCAGTGCAAGACCTCGCTCTCACGGCAAGTACAGCACAAGACACCCATTTATTGTGCGCATAATCATCAATAACCAACCAATCGTTACAAGCACATTGTCTACCGTAAATTGCTTCTGGGGAATAAATGGTATTTTAGAATCCAAGAAAAAAGAATATGTAGGCAGAATCGTACATGTGTATTTCGATCATCAGGCCCCCCGTAGAAGTATAATTAAAGAATGCCAAGGCAAAAACATTGCCGGTATTATTATTCTTTTTGCGGTGGGTGGCATGTCCATGTTTGTAGAACTCATTCTTATCATGGCGTTCTTGTTTTCTATGCTATCGAGAATGTAAATATAACACAAAAAAACAGCTATGTCGTATCTGATACATCATAGCTGTTTCTTTTATTACTGCGGTCATTATTATTTCTGCACCAAATCATAACTTTCCGCTATCATTCTTTTCAACTCATCTTTCGGAACCGTTCCGTCCAGAATCACGGTATTCCAGTGTTCCTTGTTCTGATGATATCCGGGCTGTACTGCCGGGTACAAAGAACGCCACACGTCCCTCCACTCAGGGTCTGCTTTAATATTGATGCACAACTGTCCGTTTCTCTCATAGGTCCATAAAAAGGCTTTTTTACTGCCTCGAACACGAACCAACTGCCAGTTTGGATCGCGAAAAGGTGCGTCCTGATATGTATTTGGAAAGGATAGTCCGTATTTTAAAATTTCTTCTCGCGTCTGCATAAAAATACCTGCTTTTACTATTTCATTAATCCGCCGTGAAAGTAACACTCATACACTTTCACATCCTGACAATAAATTTCTTCATATCCTTGGAACCAGGTAAAATCCCCTGTTACTTTACATTTATAACTGTATTCTCCGGACTTATAAAACTCAGGTCCTCTGTAGGGATATTCCGTTGTAGCCATACGAAGGGCTTCTTTCAAGAAATCCCCGCTAAAATTATCGCCTAACACCCTGCCTAAATAATTCATTGCATATACGGCAGTACCATTTCTCCATATACCTTCTTCTCCGGCAAACTGCTCACCGCCAAGATAGGTGTCGTAATAAGTAAATTCGCCTTCTTCATACTTATAATCGTGAGAATCATATCTTGTAGAATCCGTCTCATTCATAAAAGCTGCATAGGTATTAACATTGGCTTTTAGGCGGAACTGAACAATTTTATCTATATCTCCTACAGTCGTTTCTATCGGCTTTCTGCTACATTCCTGGTCTCTTACCAAGTAATCAACCGTAACATTCATCAAATCACTGATTTGAATCAAATTGGCAATGTCGGGATAAGACTGCCCCGACTCCCACTTTGCAATTGCCTGACGCGATACACAAAGCTTTTCTGCCAGTTCTTCCTGCGTATATCCTTTATTTTTTCTTAGCAAATAAAATTTTTCCGAAAATATCATGATATCCACCTCCAAATAAAGAATAGCAGAAGTCAGGCTGATTTACACTCAACTTCCGGTAGCATTTTCGCCACTTTTGGTTGCAAACAATTATAAAAAAATTGTGTGATACTCAATCAAACTCTAAATATACTCCACTCCTATCGCCTTCAGCTGTTCTCTCATTTTTCGAACTTTCTTCTCAGAAAATCTCCTTCCTATACAGTCCTCCAGCATAGTAACTTTAAAACCTGCCGCAACGGCACCCTTTGCAGTAGCGCCCACACAACCACATTCATCAAGCCCGCAAAGAACAACTTCTTTATATCCCTGCATTTCCATATGTTCTCGAAATGCTTTTGCAGTATATGTATCGGAGCGGTTCTTCTCAAAACACAAATCAGAAACAATACTCAAACCGCTATATAATTCAGCGCCTTCTGTCCCTTTGATTGAAAATCCGGCACCCCATAAAAGTTTAGATAAAATATGCTTAATGTATATAACATCGTATCCTTTTTCTTTATACGAATCTATAGCTTTGTTTACACTATTGACAAGTTTGTCCGTATCATAAGAAAACATGGACTTTCTTTTATCCCACAGGTAATCATTCTGCATATCAATTACAAGTAATGCTTTTTTATCTGACATATTATTTCCCCCGTTCTCGTAACAACTTAATATCCTTCTCGAAAATCAGTCATTGTATTCATAAAACATCTCATCCAACAATTTATCCATCCCGGATTTGTCACCCATTGCAGCTTTTAAAAACGTGCCAATATTTTGGAACATTAACTTAAAATATAACCAGTCCCCCAAATCATCATATTTTCTCGTTGAATTAATCAAATAATTGCTTCGAAGCGTAGTATATTTTTTACCCTGCTTTTTTCCATATTTCTTCAGCAGTTTAGCGGTGGCCACATCTTCCATGGCTTTTTGCTCCACAAAACCACCGATTGCATCAAAACTATCTTTTTTTGCCCAGAAAATGCCGCTATATAATCCTGTTAATCCAAATGATATCCTGCATAAAATATCATTGCACCATAACGGAAATGAATATCTTTCAAAACGTATCGGTGCTCCTCCGCCAATGTATTTTCCGGTTCTAAGAAGTTTATACACTTCCGATAATGTGCCTTTCGTCATTCGATTATCCGCATCTATGGTAACGATTATCTTGCCGGAAGCAGCCGCAATTCCGTCATTCCGAACCTTTGCAATACATCTGTCCGCATTAAAAATAACCTTTGCACCGTTATTTTGGGCAATTTCAGCCGTTTTGTCGGTACATCTGTTGCACACAACAATAATCTCTGTCTTTCCGTGAAACTGCTTTGCCGATTTTTTTATTGATTTTATACATCTTGCTATGTACTTTTCTTCATTATGCGCCGGTATTATTACCGAAATATGTACCTTCATGTTCCGCCCCACTTCTAAAACTACTTCGCCTTACACGATAACTTATCAGCATCCAACCGAAATACCGCAACCGCCTCTAACATTTCATTGCTGTAATGCCAGTCTTTTTTAGATGTTGTTTGCTTCATGATTGCATTAAGCCCAATAATCTTTTCTTCATTCTCATCTACCAAAGAAAGAGTTCCTGTTCCTATAACACTTTGAAAAGTCGCAGAATAATCACATGCCTCCTGCCCTTCAATCAACGAATATTTGCCGTCAATCTCAAATCCCACGTTCGGTTTCTTTTTCGCTAGCTCGTATTTGCGTCCTGCCTTTGCGCCATGGAAATAAAATGTATAGTTCTCGTCGTATGAATATCCATAATTCACTGGCACAATATAAATATCGCCTTCATCATAAAAGGCAACTCGTAAAATCTGCTCATTTTTGATAAAATCTTCTATTACGTTTTGGTCGGTAATTTCCCGGTCTTTTCTTCTCATATTGGTACTCCTGTAAAATCAAAACTGTTTCTCAAACCCGTCGAATTCGACGGGTTTAAAATTATCACTCTGTACAATTTTTCATATCGACATTAGCCTCTTTTATTTGTTTTTCTTCCACTGTTCTCTCGTCATACAACTTGTATGCCCTACTCTCACTTCATTCATCAACGGCACCGGAACTTCATCATAGGTATGATGATAAACAAAACCAACCTTCTCCTGTACGCGTTTTGACTTATGATTTCCATCGTAATATCCGCACCAAATCGTATTCATTCCAAGGTCTTCAAACCCGTGGCGAAGAAGTTCTCTTGCTGCTTCCGGCATATATCCCCTGCCCCAGAAAGGCTTTCCAAGCCAATAACCCAGTTCGCACTCATCATCACGCTCCGTCATATCAGTGTGACCGTTTAATTTTAACTCGATTGCTCCGATTGCACTATTACTGCCTTTTTCACAGATGGCATAGCACTCTGTACCATTCAATACATCTTTTATCACCGATAAACTTTCTTCTACACTTTTATGCGGTGGCCAACCGGCAATCGGTCCGATAGCAGGATCCTTGGCATATTCATATAAACTATCTGCGTCAGATTCTTTCCATCTGCGCAATGTTAAACGTTCGGTTTGTAAAATATCATTCTTGATATTATCCATATATCTTAATTCCATCCTTTAGAATTTCTTCCGTTAATTCGGGGTTCTGATTTAGTTGCTTACTATCCAACACATCCACTCTTTTATGCAATGCAGTTCTTATATTCTCAACCAACGCATAAAATTCCAACCCATTAACATTCGCAGAGATCAGCAAATCCACATCGCTAGTATGCTTTGCCCTTGATTTTGCATAAGAACCAAAAAGGTAACAATAGTTTACATCATAATCCTTAAAGACCTTCGAACACTTTTTTACAATATCTTCTATCTCAAGAATTCCATGCTCTTCATCAATCGGGTTAATCTTTTCTAATTCACTTACGATATAATTATATTTAGCCGTTCCTTTTTTGGATTCTTCATTTTCGTAAGATTTGTAAGAACGCAAAGAAATCCCCACCAGGTCGGCAACCTGCTGTTGAGTCATCTTTTTATCAATTCTTAATTCTTTTAAATCTTCCATATTTGCACCTCTCTTTTAGATTAGTGCAAAAAATGCACCTTGTCAATCGCAAAGTGCATTTCAAAAATAAATTATTTAATTATACGTAACACCACACTCACGCCTATTCCCTCTCAAGCTCCAGCAACTTTTTCCGTCTCTCCACCATTTCATCGATACGGGCAAGATACTGCTCCACATCTTTGACATTATCGGAACGCTCAATACGGTTATCCGGCAACACAAGTTTGGTAATGCTGCCTGCGCCAACTGCTACGATAGTCTGCTTCTCTTCCATAATCAGCACATTGTAGATGCCGTCTTTCCCTTCTTTGGCAAAACCCACATTCTCCAAATTACCGGCCATATTTTTCTGGCGATAGAGATAATAGGGCTCCATATCCAAAGCCTTCGCGCAGTCCAAGGTAAGCTCCATCATATCGCTTGTATCATTTAATGCCTCGCGACCGTTTTTCTCAATCCATTCACCAAGTTTAGACGCACGCTTAATGGCAAGGGAATGGGCAGTCAAACTGTCCGGATTCATCTCCTTAATTTCTTCCAAAGTCTTAGCTACCATATCCGCGTCCTCGCCGGGAAGCCCCAGAATAATGTCCATATTGATATTGTCGAAGCCAACTTCTCTTGCCAGTGCAAAAGCCTCACGCGTCTGCTCGATGGTATGACATCTTCCGATTAAATCCAGGGTTTCCTGGTTCATTGTCTGGGGATTTACGGAAATTCTTGTGATGCCCAGCTTATATAACACTTCCAGTTTGTCTCTTGTAATACTGTCGGGGCGCCCTGCCTCCACGGTAAATTCAAGCAAATGCGATAAGTCAAACTTGCCCTTCACATAGGTAATCAAATCCTCCAACTGCTCTGCAGAAAGAGATGTAGGCGTACCTCCTCCAATGTAAATCGTATTCAAGGGTCTGTCCTTATAGGTCTCACTCCAGAAATCGATTTCCTTTTTCATGGCATCGATGTATTCCTGCATACGGTTTTTCCACTTAAAAATAGGATTCGATGTAAAAGAACAATAAAGGCAGGTCGTAGGGCAAAAAGGAATGCCTATGTACAAGCTATACCCTCTTTTACAATCCAAGCGGTCCAAAATTGCCTTCTCTCGCTTAGCAATGCCAATACCCAATTCACACTTTTCATCGCTGACAAGATGTGTTCCCTGTAAAAATGCCTTAATCTCTGCATCGGACTTCTCCTGCTCAAGCATCATCATGGCAAGCTTGGTCGGTCGAATGCCCGTAAGATTTCCCCAGGGAAGCTTTTTGCCTGTAATCTTTGATAATGCCTGATAAAAACAAAACTTAAATCTGTTTTTAACTTCTGTCTTTTCGCCAATAAGAGAGATAGCATCCTCTGTAACAGTTTCGCCAAAGTGACATTTTAACACAAGTTCATCGCCTACGGGTTCAAGAAGAACATTCCAGTCTTGAATTTCTTCTTCCCGCACAAACACCAACTCTTCCGCCGGATAAAAGGCTTTTACCAAAGAATGCACATCATATTCATAATCAGGTTTTCTGCAAATAATTTTAATCATTTTATCAAAAAAGGGATTATGCGCTCATAATCCCCTCTCCTTTCTTTACATCCGTTATACTACACAGCAAAAAGGATTGTATGCCTTTTCATGTCCGATGGTTGTGGCATCGCCGTGTCCGGGATACACTTCTGTCTCATCCGGAAGTTTATACAACTTCTCTACGATGGAAGTTCTCAATGCGCCCGCATCGCCGGTGGGAAAATCCGTTCTGCCCACTGATTCAAAGAACAACGTATCACCGCTGATTAACACGCCGTCTTCTTCGAAATAAAAGCATACGCCACCAATAGAATGTCCCGGTGTTTCAATTACCTTACACTTCATAGAACCTACTGTGATTTCATCACCATCTTTTACAAGGACATCGGCCTTGATTACATAGGGTTTTCCGATTAATACGGAATGATTCATTTTCGGGTCTTCCAAAAGAATCGTTTCCTTACGCCCTGCATAAATCGTTACATCGCCAAAAAGTTCTTTTAACTCGTTTGTGGCCATCATATGGTCAAAATGCCCATGGGTAATAAAAATTGCTTTTACTTCCAGACCCTTTTCTTTTAAAGTTTCATAAATATGGTCTGCCTTAGTGGAAGGGTCAACCATAATGGTTTCCTTCTCACCTTCTTTATGCAGGTAATAGCAGTTGTTCTCAAGTCTTCCGAGAACCATATTTCCAACCATTAATTTACTCATTTTAGCTACTCGTCCTTTCAACATCCACTACGCTTTCCACCGTCATAATCTTCGCAATAATACGGTCCAACTCATCCTTGCTTGCGATTTCAAAGGAAGTCTGCATAGAAGAAATGCCTTTTTTACTTGTCTTGGTAGAAAGACTTACAATATCGATATCCTTCTCCGTAAGTGCCTTGGCCACATCTGCCAAAAGACCGTTTCGGTTGTAGGCATAAATTATAATTTCAGCAAGATATTTCGCATTTGCGTTACTTGCATCACCGCCCTGTTGCCACTGGGCCTCAATCAGACGTGCCTTATCTTCTTCGGGAAGATTAATCACGTTCACGCAGTCCACTCGGTGAATGGATACGCCACGTCCTCTGGTTACAAAGCCTAAAATATCATCACCCGGAATCGGACTGCAGCATTTACCGAAACGTACCGCCACATCATCAACGCCTTCTACCACAATACCGCCCTTCGGCTTGCGGAATACTTTCTTCTCAGCGGTCTCTGCCACTGTTTCAAGAACTTCTTCATCTGTGGGCGTCTTCTTGTGGTCTTTCTCATAAAGTTCCCACATTTTATTGATGATCTGGCCTTCTTTTAAACCGCCATGTCCTACTGCGGCAAGAAGCGCATCCCAGCTGTGGAAACCGTACTTACGCATTACAAACTCTGTATACGCCGGTTTCGTCAAATCCGATAACTGGATACCTTTGGCCTTACAATATGCTAAAAGAAGATCCTTACCTTTAACGATATTCTCTTCTTTGAATTCATTCTTAAACCACTGGTTAATTTTATTCTTGGCAAGGGTACTCTTGGCCATTGTCAGCCAGTCCCTGCTGGGGCCGGTCGCGTTGTTGGACGTAATAATCTGCACAACATCGCCGTTATTAATGACATAATCCAAACTTACCAATTTACCGTTTACTTTGGCGCCTACCATACGGTTACCTACGGCACTGTGAATGCTGTAAGCAAAGTCAATGGTGTTGGAACCTGCGGGAAGATGCTTCACTTCACCGGTCGGTGTAAAACAGTAAACGCTGTCAGAGAATAAATCCAAGTCACTCTTTAAAAGATGCATAAATTCTCTGTTATTGTCAGACTCCTTCTGCCATTCCAAAATCTGACGAAGCCAAGCCAGCTTCTCTTCTTCCCCGCCGGCACTCTTCTTACCGTCAGAAACTTCTTTATACTTCCAATGTGCTGCAATACCATACTCTGCGGTTTTATGCATCTCATAGGTACGAATCTGAATCTCAAAAGGCTGTCCTGTGGAACCAATCAAGGTCGTATGCAAGGACTGGTACATATTGTCCTTGGGCATCGCAATATAATCCTTGAAACGCCCGGGAATCGGCTTGTAAATCTCATGGATTACACCCAAAGCCGCATAACAGTCTTTGACGTTATCCACGATAATACGAACCGCAAAAAGGTCATATATCTGATCCAAGGACTTACCCTGGTTTTTCATCTTTTTATAAATACTGAAAAAGTGCTTTACGCGACCATCTATTTCAGCCTTAATGCCTGCATTATGGATATGTTCGCTAACTTCATCAACAATACTCTGCACATAAGCTTCACGTTCGTTTTTCTTGATGGCAATTTTATCTACCAAATCATAGTATACGTCAGGTTCAAGATATTTTAAGGATAAGTCATCCAGTTCGACCTTAATTTTGGAAATACCGAGACGCTGTGCAATGGGCGCATAAATATCCAAGGTTTCCCTTGCCTTCTCCTGTTGTTTCTCAGGACGCATATGCTTAAGGGTACGCATATTATGAAGGCGGTCAGCCAGTTTTATCATAATAACGCGGATATCCTTTGCCATGGCAAGGAACATTTTACGTAAGTTCTCTGCCTGCTCCTCTAACTTGTCACCGCCGGCAAACTCCAAACGCCCCAACTTAGTTACGCCGTCTACCAGGTTGGCAACGTCCGTACCAAACATTTCCGCGATTTCATCGTAGGTCATAATGGTATCTTCTACAACGTCATGCAGAATACCCGCTACGATGGTCTCTTTATCCATTTCCAAATCCGCAAGAATAATAGCCACATACAACGGATGAATAATATAAGGTTCTCCCGACTTACGCATCTGGTCCTTATGGGCCTCATTTGCCACATTATAGGCTTTCTCAATTAAGGAAATATCATCGGAAGGATGATATTTCCGCACACGAACAATAAGGTCATTATAAAGTTGTTCAGGACTTAAAAACTCCTGTAACGACTCTATTCGGCCATCGTCAATTACAAACTCGTGTTTAATTGTCTCTTTCTTATCCTGAGGTTCCATATAGATGTTTCCTTCCGGTCTTCGATTCTCCTGTTTTTACAAAAAAATCTTTACTCTTCTGTTATTTAATATTTTATCATTCTAAAATTAATTTATGCAAATTTTACCAATCAGTCAGTTTTACTACCGGTTTAAAACCTGTTGTCTTTCCGAATTTCATATTGTATTCAAAGTTACTCAGAGAATCGGAAGGATCAATAGCATCCAAATTAATTTTCTCAAAGGTTGCTCTGTCAAAAATTACGGATACATATGTAACTTCTTCCCGATTGCCTGTAGCAGTATTCAGTGCATTATCTACTGCATGCACAATTACCTTATCTACAGGTAAAAGTGCAAACATGTCCCTGGCAATACGAATCATAACACTGCATACATAGTCCTGAAGCATCTCATAATAGGCAGTCTTGGTCATCTTCTTCTCGGACACATTACCCGCCTCTGTCAAGGTCACCATGGTGTCCGGAATCACATCTTCTTCTTTGATATTAAACTCTGCCACCATAAGCTTAGGATTCTCTGTTCCAAGTTCAAATTGGCTTCCGAAATCCACTAATTCCGCAAAAGGTTCTACAGCTTCAATGACTTCATAATATGCATCAATATCGCCTTCTAAAACCCTTGTCTGCAAGCTTGCCAGCTTTCTGGGCACTGTTTCTACGCGGTTCCAGTCAATTGCGTCCACCCCCGTTCTGTGAATACCAATGACTTCATCCACCTGTTCGTTATATTCCTGAACCACTTCCTGGTTCTTCTCTAATTCTTTCTTCTTTGCACGGTCTGTTTTGGCACTCTTCTTTTTATCGCCAAAGGTCTTTGTATAAGAAATTCCGGTTCCGGGAATACCAACGGTTGCCCTTCTCTGGCCGCTTGTATTAATGGAATATCTTGCACCTTTGACACCGAAACTCAAACCGGCGCTTTTTTTATTTAAATTCAATTTCACACCAGGTAACAATGAAATGCTTTTTCTAAAATTTAACCCCATAGTGACCTCCTTTTATCTGTAACACATTATATACATTCTCTACCACAATCAGCATTAAAAATACTACCAATGTACAGTATACCACAAATTGTGACCTTGTAAAAGTAGATAATCACAAGATATTGCTATTATTTGTAAAAAAAAACAGCCCCTCTACCATCATTGTGATAAAAGGGCTGAACTTTTATATACTTATTTTCTCAACTCTACACGACGTACCTTACCGCTGATGGTTTTAGGAAGTTCTTCCATAAACTCAACAATTCTGGGGTACTTATAAGGTGCGGTACGATTCTTAACGTATACCTGGATTTCCTTCTTTAATTCATCGGAAGGCTGTGTTCCCTTGGTAAGAACGATGTTTGCTTTTACAACCTGGCCTCTGATTTCATCGGGTGCAGCAACAACGGCACACTCAAGAACATAAGGTAATTCCATGATAACACTTTCGATTTCGAAGGGTCCGATACGGTAACCGGAAGACTTGATTAAGTCATCCACACGGCCCACATACCAGAAGAATCCGTCTTCATCCTTCCATGCGGTATCACCGGTATGATAATAACCGTCATGCCAAGCTTCTTTGGTCTTTTCTTCGTCAAGATAATATCCTTCGTACAATCCGTTGGGTACTGCTTCTTCCGTACGGATTACGATTTCACCAACTTCACCTACACCGGCAGGCTTACCGTCTGCGAGCTGGATATCCACATCATATAAAAGACTGGGTTTACCCATGGAACCGATTTTATTGGTCTCACCAACAAAGTTTGCGATGGTAAGAGTGGTTTCAGTCTGACCGAAACCTTCCATGATACGGATACCGGTTGCTTTTAAGAACTGGTTGTAAACCTCAGGGTTCATTGCTTCACCCGCAACCGTTGCATATTTGATGGAGCTTAAGTCGTAATTCTTCAAATCTTCTTTGATGAAGAAACGATACATAGTTGTAGGGGCGCAGAAGGTTGTAATCTTATATTCTGCAAACATAGGCAGGATATCGTGTGCATCGAAACGGTCAAAGTCGTAAACGAAGGTTGCCGCTTGGCATAACCACTGTCCGTACAATTTACCCCACAATGCTTTACCCCAGCCGGTATCTGAGATTGTAAAATGCAATCCGTTGGGATCTACATTATGCCAATACTTTGCTGTAAGGAAATGTCCCAAAGGATACTTATGGTTGTGAGCTGCGATTCTGGGATAGCCTGTAGTTCCTGATGTAAAGAGCATTAACATGGTATCCGTACCGCAAGCTGCATCTGCAGGTCTTTCGAATACGGTATCGTATTTTACAAGGTCCTCATCGAAGTTGTTCCAGCCTTCTTTGGAACGGCCACAGATAATCTTAGTCTTAACGGTAGGTGACTTAGCTAAGGACTTATCTACTTCTTCTGCCACATCTCCGTCACCGGTACATACGATTGCGCTAACACCGGCTGCATTGAAACGATATTCAAAATCGTGGTCTTTTAACTGGTTGGTTGCAGGAATTACGATTGCACCAAGCTTATGTAATGCTAAGATTGAGAACCAGAACTGGTAATGTCTCTTTAATACAAGCATTACACGGTCGCCTTTTTTGATGCCCATATCTGCAAAATAGTTTGCGGTCTGTGCAGAATAACGGCTTAAGTCAGCAAATGTAAATCTTCTTGTCTTTTTATCATTGGTAACGTGGATCATAGCAGTCTTGCTGGGTGCCTTACGTGCCATTTCATCCACAACATCATATGCAAAATTAAAGGTATCGTCATTTTTAAACTTAACCGAATTTACAACGCCCTTGTCGTCCACTGTAGTTTCCACAAACTTCTCATATACGGGTGCTTTTAACTTGGCAAGGTCTACATTGGTGGTTGTAAAAGTTTTTACCTTTTCTTTGTATTCGGCAACGCCGCCTTCTTCCGGATTCATAACGATTGCATAGATTTCACAATCTTCACCGCCAAGGGCGATTTCGTTATGGGGTGTGGAGCTGTCATAGTAAATACAGTCACCTTCGTGAAGAATTTCGGTACGTTCACCAATCATCATTTTAAGGCTACCCTTGATTACGATATCCATTTCCTGACCGGTATGTGTCGAGAAACTGTAAGGGGGATTTAAGGCCTCCTCAGAGTAAGGGATTTTTACGTAAAAGGGTTCTGCCAATTTATTTTTAAACTTAGCAGCAAGTCTGTTGTAAACAAAACCTTCACGTCTTACGATAGGCATTTCCTCGCCTTTACGGGTAATGGTGTACTCGGTAAGACTGGGGCTTTCACCTTCCATAATTTCGGTCATTTCCACGCCGCAGACATGAGCAATCTTGTAAATAAAAGTAAAGCTGAAGTCCTTCTGTCCGGATTCGTACATAAGATACTCTTCTTCTGTCAATCCAATCTTCTCTGCCAACTCAGCTGCGCTTAAATTCATATCCTCGCGCAATGCCTGGATTCGTCTTCCGACCTCCTGGATTTTGTCTTCCAACATGTTCTGATTCTGTGTCATTTCTTTTTCCTCCATTTAATTAAAATAAATGGTCTGCTTTTTGAGTTTTTGAGGAATAAAAAAAACTCGCCTCAAAGATTTCTTTGAGACGAGTAACATTCTACCCGCGGTACCACTCAAATTGTGTTCATAACACCTCTCGCAGACTCCATCAAGTCTTTTGTCTTAACGCGACATCACGGGAATCGTCTACTCGCAATATGCTTTGGGGATTCCGGCTCAGAAGGGATAACCACTTGGACACTTGACTGTCATCTCACACCAACCGATGACTCTCTGAAAATCAGCACTTCCGGGTCTTCTTCGTCGTTGCCTTTCACAAGTCTTAAAATAGCACTTTGTTTTTCTGTTGTCAATTACTTTTTATAAATTTTTTTAAAATTATTTAAACCTCTTGTTATCGGGTACGGAAGCGTTATTAAAAGTTTCTATTTTCGCATACCGGCGTGTATATGATATCGATATTCTCTCGGAGTCATTTTATATTCTTCCTTAAATACCCGATTAAACGTTCTCTGACTGTCAAAACCACACTCCAAACACAATTCCGTAATAGAAATATTTGAATTTTCCAGATAGGAAACCGCATAATTCAGTCTTGTTTTATTCACGTATTTACAAAAGTTACAGTGAAATATTTTAGCAAACATCCGGGAAAGAACATATTTACTAACCCCTAAGTCCTGCGCCATGCTATCAAGAGATATCCCTTCTCTATAATTTTCAGCCACATACGAAACTGCATTATATATAAGATTATCTTCTTTAACCGCATCTTTTTCTATCAATTTCGCTGTTGAAAATACATACGCCAAAATCATTTGTGCATATGCGTGACCCATAATAGAATTATCATCTTCTATTTCGGTAAGCATTTTAACAGATGATACAATATCGCTTTGAAGATTTTCCTTGGTAATGACTGGATTCTCCGGACAGTATAATTTTAAATCTTCTAGAAATCCAGGAAAAAATGATGGCTCCATAAATAAGTATATTGCCCTATTTTCTCCCTTTGAAAACACCTGATAATGATGAATAATATTAGGAAACACAATCCCTAAATCACCTTCATTCAGATGATACAACTCTTTTCCTACACCTAATTCCACACTTCCGTTTGTTACGTATACTACTTCAATTGCTTCATGTAAATGCGGTGGTACGTGCACTGAATCTTTCAATTCACAAGCAATTTTTTTATTTCTTGTTTCATACGCAGGATACATATTTTCAGCTCCTTTGCTAAAATACGCAATTTATATTTTCTCATTACAGAGACGAAACAAAACGTTTAAAAGCTCGCATTCCTTCCTCCGTACGCTTATATACTCCTGCACACTTTAGCACTTCTACAAATACATTTGCAATTTCATCTTTGAGTATTTGATTAATATTTTCCGCAGTAATCTCATAATTACCACACCACTCTTCTACCCAATCTGCATGCTTTTCAATTTCGTCAATTGCTCTTATATCTTTTCCTGTAAGAATAGCCTCTTCCAACAGAAGCATTTCTTTCTTCAATCTTGCCGGTAAAATGGCCAACCCCATAACCTCAATCAAGCCTATATTTTCTTTTTTGATATGATGAAGTTTTTCATCAGGATGATACACACCCCATGGCCTTTCTCCCGTAGTAATATTGTTTCGAAGTACCAAATCCATCTCGTACAAATTACCATTCATTCGTGCAATGGGTGTAATTGTATTGTGAGGCTCACCATTTGTTTCATGGAAGATAAAAGCCTCTTCATCGGTATAATTTCGCCATGTATTTAATATATAATCAGACAACTCCACAATTCTTTCAACGCTCTCACTTTGTAATCTGATTACTGACATGGGCCATTTTACAATACCTGTTGTCACATCCTCATATCCCTTAATCTTAAACATATACTCGTAAGGTGCTTTTGCCATAGCAAACTGATAAGAGCCTCCCTGGAAATGATCATGACTTAAAATAGAGCCTCCTACAATCGGAAGATCTGCATTAGAGCCTACTACGTAATGCGGAAACTGTCTTACAAAATCAAGAAGTTTCACAAATACATCTCTATCTATTTTCATAGGAATATGCTCTTTATTAAACACAATACAGTGTTCATTGTAATACACATATGGAGAATACTGAAAATAGTAATCACACCCTGCCAGCTTAACCGGAATGATTCTATGGTTCTGTCTTGCCGGGTGGTTCAAATGTCCGGCATATCCTTCATTCTCCTCGCAAAGTAAACATTTGGGATAATCATTTTTCTTTTGTGTGGCTGCCTTTGCAATATCTCTGGGATCTTTTTCAGGCTTTGAAAGATTAATGGTAATGTCAATCTGACCATACTCTGTATCCGTACTCCACTTCTCATCTTTTACAATTCGGTCTCTTCTGATATAATTTGTATCCTGACTGAGCTTATAATAATACTCCGTGGCAAGCTTAGGATTTTCACCATATAATTCCTTAAATCGTGCTCTTATCTGTGAAGGCATCGGTGTAATCAGCCCCATAATTTTAGTATCAAACAAATCCTTGGTTGTTACGGTATCATCTTCCATGATTCCTAACTCTAACGCACGTGTCATCATATCCTCAAGAATCAGGTGAACCGGTCTTACCGTTTCCTCACTCCAGACAAATTCCTTTTTTTCAAACAATTCCAACAATCTGTTTATTACATATACCTTATCATCTTCTGCAATAAGACCGTTTACCATGCCATAACTTACTAATTCAGAAATTAACTTATCCATATCAAAGCCCTCCCGTATCTATTCTAGTATCCGTTGGGATGATTTACATGCCACTCCCATGCTGTCCTGATAATGGTACGAAGATCCGCATATTGGGGATTCCATCCGAGAACTGTTTTCGCCTTTGTACTGGATGCAATCAATGTAGAAGGATCTCCGGCTCTTCTGGGTTCTTCTTTTGCCGGAATCGGATGACCCGTTACTTCCCTGGCCACATCAATTACTTCTTTTACCGTAAATCCTACTCCGTTTCCAAGGTTAAAAATGTCGCTTTCTCCACCTTTTGCTAAATACTCCATGGCAAGGATATGTGCCTGTGCCAAATCATTTACATGAATATAATCTCTGATACAGGTACCATCCTTTGTATCATAATCCGTTCCAAACACGGAAATATAATCACGTTTACCATTAGGCACCTGCAAAATCAACGGAATCAGGTGAGTCTCAGGATTATGTGCTTCACCAATCTTTCCGTTAGGGTGTGCACCACATGCATTAAAATATCTAAGAGAAACATATCTTAAATTATGTGCTTTGGATGTCCATTTGAACATCTTTTCCATGGAAAGCTTTGTCTCCCCGTAACAATTCGTCGGCACAGTTCTGTCACTTTCCAAAATAGGAATGCTTTCAGGCTCACCGTAAGTTGCTGCCGTAGAAGAAAAGACAATCTTATCGATACCGTGTGCAACCATACTCTCCAGCAAAACTTCTGTTCCGCAAAGATTATTATTATAATACTTCAACGGATTTGTCATACTCTCACCTACCTGTGAGCTTGCCGCAAAATGGATAACTCCGTCAATCTGCTCCTTATCAAACACCTCATCCAAGAATTTCCTATCGCGAATGTCTCCTTCATAAAACTTAGCCTGCGGATGTACAGCTGCTCTAAATCCGGTTAACAGATTATCGATAACAATCACTTCATGTCCGGCATCAATCAACTCGTAAACCGTATGTGAACCAATATATCCTGCTCCTCCTAATACTAAAATCCTCATCACTAATACCCTCCTCTTATAAAACTTTCATACCGCCATATTTTCTGATTCTTAAATCCTTACATGAGCCTTCACCAAAAATATGATCCATCTGTGCTTTATAGGTTGCTACAAAATCATTTTTTACAAATGCTTGAATTGTTCCTGCAAAACCACCGCCATGTACTCTGCTTACGCCTTCTGTTTTGAGCAATACATCACTCATCATAAGCGCAATGGATATATTCTGATTTTCTACATCATTACTGGAATACACATTCTGCAAATATTTAAAAGATGAATCTCCGGACTCTTTTACATTATCCAAAAACAGATTCATATCGCCCCATTTCAAGGCATTTACTTCTTTAACCACTCTTTCATTTTCACACAGGAAATGAACTGCTCGAAGTACACTTCTGTCTCCAAGTGTCTTTCTAAGTGTTGCAATCTCTTTGATGACATCCGCATATGTAACATCACGCAATACATCTTTTCCAAAATATTTTGCAACGGCTTTCATTTCCTGAGGCACGGCTGCATATTCATCCGTCAAGTCTGCATGGGAACCTTTCGTATCTGTAATACATAAACTGTAACCATGCTCACTCATATTAAAATCCAGTTTCTCAACTTCAGGATTCTTAGGATTCTTAAAATCAATATGCACCAGATTTCCAACCGAGCAAGCCATTTGATCCATAAGGCCACAAGGCTTTCCAAAATACACATTCTCCGCATACTGTCCAATCATTGCAATCTCTACCGGAGAGATACCCATATCATTATACAGTCCGGAAAGAATGGTTCCGATTAACGTTTCAAAGGCTGCCGAAGAAGAAAGTCCTGCACCAATCAATACATCGCTGGTAGCATAAGCGCAAAACCCACCCACCTTATGTCCGGCACCTACGAAGCCTGCCACAACACCTTTTATCAGTGCTTTGGTAGTTTCTTTTTCTTCTTCAACCGACTCTATATAATTCAAGGGAATGATTACTTCTTCATATTCGTCTGAAACAATTCTAATCTGATTATCAGCGGTTTTTCTCACCACCGCGATAGTATCAAGATTAATGGACGCTGCCAAAACCTCACCGTGCTGGTGGTCCGTATGATTTCCTCCTACTTCGCTTCTTCCCGGCGCACTAAAAATTTCTGCTTCGCCCTCACCGTAGAGTGTTTCAAACTTCTTAATGGCATTGGCATAACGTTCTTTCTGGTATGAAAGTTTTGTCGCATCCACATAAATATCTAATAATTTACTGTCTAACTCGCCATCTTCAATTGACTTAATCATTACTTGTGTCTGCATATCGGCTCCCCCTTTTCTTTTTAACAAATCACAAAAGAATATGTGATATCTTCTTCCGCATTAATGTGATACTCTTCCTCCACATCACTTCCCCAACTGTCGATACCTCCAACGCCTCTTACAGCACCGTATATGCAAAGCACTGTTCGTCTTGCCGGCGGCAGTTCTTCATGATGTGTTGCATTCTCAATCTCACTTGCAGTATAAGGAAGGCAGGAGAATGCAAATGCATCTTTGTCTTTTTCAATTCTTAAGGTCTGCGCGGAATTGTCTGTTCTGCTGTTATTAAGACTTGTATGTCTTGTTACTTCAAGCCAATCCGTATCCATTCTCATACCGCACTCCTGCGGCACAAGGTATGGTGTCAGACTTAAATCGTTTATCTCATGCACCCCTTTTACCGCTCCTGCCATGCGATCCGGATATGTTTCTCCGGAAAGTCCTTCATACATATATTTATCTGCCAAAGTCGGCATGATAAACCGTAAACCAAATACCGGAAGCTCCGGCAAGCCTTTTGCACCCTTATATGAAACATTTACAGTAATTCTTCCTTCACCGGTCACACAGTATTTTACTGTTACGGTAGTGGAAGGTATTGTAACGGTTTCATAAACATATTTCACCATAATCTCATCCGCAAATATGTCTGAGCCATATTTATTATTATCCGGTGCACAAGGTTTTCCCTGCGAAACACCATCTGTAATCACCTCTACATCCTTGCAGTCAATAAACATATCCGCTGCAAGCCAACTACCGCTTTTTATATGGAACTTGCTTCCTCTGTCGTTATCTGTCAGAGCTCTCCAAAATGTAGGCTTCGGACAACGATAAAGCCATTCATACCCATTCTTTACAAGGGATTCCAAACCGCCCTGTGCGTATGAGAAAATATAATCAAACCCTTCTCCATGAACACCCAGTGTAAAGTCACCATATACTACTCTTAATGTTTTAGATGTACATTCCATAGTAATACCTCACTTCCTGCATTGCCGGTTTTTCTCTTCTATCTGCAAAAACAATTCCGTTACCGGAAAACTCATAATCTGCCGGTCTGTCATCAAAGTCTCCGCCATAACGAAGAACTTCCTTTCCAGTCACTTCATCTTTCACCAAGATTGCCTGATCGATGAAATCCCAGATAAAACCGCCCTGATACATATCATACTTATCAATCAGCTTCATGTAAGAACCAAGTCCTCCCATGGAATTACCCATGTCATGCATAAATTCGCATAAAAGATACGGTTTCTTCGCACTATTTATGAGATAATCTTCAACATCAGCAGGTTTTGCATACATTCTGCTCTCCATATCTGAAACAGTATCTTCATAGGCTCTGTTGTAATAAGAACTCTCGTAATGAACCAGTCTTCCATCATTTTTATCTTTGAAGTATTTGTTCATGGCCTCGATATCATCTCCGGCGTAGGATTCATTTCCCAAAGACCAGAACAATATGGATGTATGATTCTTGAAAGTCTCAAAATTATTTCTCGCTCTGTCAATTACCGCTTCTCTCCACTGCGGAATAGACCCCGGCACATTGCAGGAAGGTTCGATTGCTCCCAACTTCTGGAAGGAACCATGACTTTCTAAATTCGTCTCTGACATTAAGTAGATTCCCTCTTCATCACACATGTAATACCAAGGTATCTGATCCGGATAATGACAGGTTCTTACTGCATTAATGTTGTTTCTTTTAATGCAGTTCATATCAGAAATCATCTCTTCCATTCCGATTACCCGTCCGGTCTTTGCACTCCATTCATGCCTGTTTACTCCTACAAGAATCAATCTCTTGCCGTTTAGATACATAACCTTGTCGATAATTTCAAGTCTTCTAAAACCAACTTGATAAGGGATCACTTCCACAAGTTGTTCATCTTCATATAATTCTATAAATGTACTATACAAATACGGATTATGATTATCCCAGGGAGTTACCTTTGCCACATCAGCCTTAATGCATCCTTCTACGTTTCCGGCATGTTCATCCAAAAAGATGTTCTCACTCAACAATTTATTTCCATACTTATCCGCAAGAATAAACTTCGCACTTTTTTTGCATTTCTTAGTAGCAGACACTTTTACGTTTACAGTTATCACGCCACTTTGATTATCCTGATTCAGCATTGGCTGAATCCACACATCCTGCACATGTGTATCAGGTATTGCTTTTAAGGTTACATTTCTGAAAATCCCAAAAAATCTAAAGAAATCCTGATCTTCTAAAAATGCTGCAGTACTCATTTTGTGAACTTCAACCGCTAAAACATTGCCTGTTTCTTTGACGTAAGGGGTTAAATCAAATTCGGACGGTGTAAAACTGTCTTCTGCATATCCGACAAATTCACCATTCAACCATACATACATTGCCTGCTCTACACCTTCAAAACAAATATGAATTCTTTTTCCGCGGAAGCCTTCTGCCAAATCAAATCCGGTTACATAGGAACCTACCGGATTATATTCTGCTTCACTAAACATCCCTGCTCCATTGCCTGCATTATCTAAAGAATATGCACCTCTGCGATATTCTTTTCCCTCCCAAGGATACATTGTATTGATATAACGAATCTGGTCATAACCTGCCAACTCGATATGTCCGGGAACCATAATTTTATCAAACTTACTTAAATCAAAGTTTTCTTTATAAAAGTTTACAGGCCTGCTCTTAGCATTTTTGCTGAAACAAAAATTCCAACATCCGTTTAAGGATTGTGTCATTTCATTATTTCCTTTTTCTAAATCTGTATAGTTTAAATAATACTTATGGTCACTATGTGCTTCTATCTGATTTATTCTAAAAATTTCAGGATTATCCAGCCATTTAATATCTGCGTTCATATTAACCTCTCTTTCTATCATAGCCTCTAAAGAAAAACTCCAGAGGCTATCATATTTTATTTATTTTCTTTTAACTTTCTATTAGCGCCTTCAACATTCATAAGAGAAAGAATGATGGTAATAATCAAATCTAAAATGAACGGTAACCAAAGATACATAAAATACATCATGCTGATACAACTGTCCGGCTGAATTGCAGTATCGCCGTTGATAAAGCCGCTCAAATCAAGCATCCAGCCTGCAAGTGCTGTACCAAGACCGCCACCAATCTTTACACCTAACGATGTACAGGAATACATTGTACCATCAATTCTTTTACCGGTTTTGAGATATGTATATTCGGAGCAGGATGCAATTACCGCATTCATATCGCCCTGCCAGGGTCCCTGTCCTAATGCCGCAATAGCTGTGAATAATAACATCAAGGGAACACTTCCCATGTATCCAGCAACTACTACCAACAAACGTCCTACCGTTGCTACCATGTAGCTGTACTTATTTAACTTGTACATCCCTTTCCATTTTGCAACTAATGTAGGGGTAAATATCAGTGCAATAATTAATGGTATATTGATTGCCCACGAAAATACGCCAAACAGGTTTTTATTTAACAGTACATATGTCATAAAATATATACCGATATTTATCATTGCCCCGTACAACTGCTGAAGAATGTATATAAAACAAATCATAACGTAATATTTATTTGTAAACAATAATTTAGCCGACTGGATTAATGTAAGCTTATCATCTTTCTTTTCATCATCGGCACTTACTTCATTCAATTCTTCTTCGGGAAGTTCTTTTACCGATAATACAGCAAGTGTATTTGTAATAACACCTACGATACAATAGATGATTGCTACTGCTCTCCATCCCGCTGCTCCACCTCCAAGCAGGTCTACGGCGCCTACCGTAATAGTCTGAATCAATAAACTTGTTCCGAATGCAAACATAAATCTGAAGGACCCCATCTGCACTCTTTCTTTACTGTTTTTGGTTACAAGAGCGGTTAATGCTGAATAAGCAATATTGTTTGCTGTATAAAATACTGCATTTAACAATGTATAAGCAATGAAGAACCATGCATACTGTGCTGTCTGACCCATATTTACCGGAATTGCAAATACTCCGAATAAGGTAATCGCACATCCGAAAAATCCCCAGAACATCCACGGTCTTGCCTTACCCATTTTGCTTTTCGTTTTGTCAATCATCGAACCAAAAAAGATATCGGTGATGCCATCAAACAATTTTGATACTGCAATCAATGTGCCTACAATTCCTGCGTTTAATCCA
Source organism: Lachnospiraceae bacterium (assembly GCA_045590555.1). Lineage (GTDB taxonomy): Bacteria > Bacillota > Clostridia > Lachnospirales > Lachnospiraceae > UBA3766. The sequence continues at coordinate 116,226 of JAZNRC010000026.1, forward strand.
ACCGTATTCGTCAGATAAATCATTACGAATGAAGATAAAAGTGCATACACCACATTTCCTGCAATATCTCCTGTTCCGTAACCCACCATGTTATACCATTTTAGGTATTTTTTCTCTCCCATAATTAAGTACCTCCTTCATTTCTATCACTGCGTCTGTAGTTGCTTTGTTTTGTTATGGTTAGTATATAAAAATAAATATATATATTCCATATCATATATTAGACAAAACATGCACAAAATGGTAAAATTGATAAAAAGGCGGTAAAAAATATAACTTTTTTGTATGTTTTTACAAGAAGATATACCAAGCATTTGAATGGAGGGGTCCAATGTATACAAATAATGCATATCTTAACAACTCAACACAAGACATAAAAGACAAATCCAAGCCTCTGATTGTCACCAGCTGCGGAACCTATCACCTATATACCAGACCTAAATTGCCCACCTGGCGTCCCAGAGGAAGACTGGATTTTCAATTACTCTATATTGCGTCCGGCAAAGCTCACTTTCATTTTGACGGCAAGGAGCAGATTGTGACAGCCGGACATATGGTACTTTATCGTCCGAAAGAACCTCAGAAATACGAGTATTACGGCGAAGACCAGACAGAGGTATACTGGGTTCATTTTACCGGAGGAAACGTTACCAATATTCTTCGCTCCTATGGTCTGACAGATGACAAGCGCGTTTTCTACTGCGGATCCGGCCTGGATTACCAAAACCTGTTTCGAACTATGATAAATGAGTTGCAAATGTGCAAGGAAAATTATGCTGAAATGCTGGAAATGTATTTAAGACAAATTTTCATTATGCTTCAAAGATACTTTATCAATGCCTCAAAAACAGACAACGCCCGCGTTGTGGAAGAAATTGATAAAGCCACGTTATACTTTAATGAACATTACAGTGAAGATATCAGCATTGATGAGTATGCACAAAACAATCATGTCAGTGTCAGCTGGTTCATTCGAAACTTCAAACATTGTACCGGCTCTACACCAATGCAATATATTTTATCCAAGCGTATCTATAACGCCGAAATACTGTTACAGGATTCTACCTATAATATAACAGAAATATCTGAAATTGTTGGTTATGAAAATCCTCTGTATTTTAGTCGCATATTCAAAAAGGTTAAAGGATTATCCCCTTCCGAATATCGCAAAAGCATTAATCTGTAACTTACATATAATCACTATACGTTACTTATGGCATACTTATAACAAAGGAGCAACGCATGAACTTTTTCACACGTTGCTCCTTTCATTACTTAAACCATATAAGCAGATAATGCTTTAAGGACGTTATCTGTATTATCCTCCGTATTGATATTCAAGCGAATCGGCTTTCTTATATCTAAGCTAAAAATCCCCATAATGGATTTAGCATTCACAACATATCTTCCTGAAATCAAGTCGAAATCATATTCGAACTTCGTAATGTCATTGACAAACGCTTTTACCTTTTCAACTGTGTTAATAGAAACTTGTACTGACTGCATAATCATTACCTCCCTATATGTATGTTGTCTTTCGCATAACCTATTTTGGTTTGCTTCCATCTCTTTACATCTTTGATTATAATTACACAGTCTCTTGGAATACATACCTTATCTGGCACAAAATATGCACAAAATGAGAATATTCTTTTTGCAGTTGCAAGAATTGACTACTTTTTAAAAGAATTTGGCTAGCATTCCATCCGTTCTCATTTTATACTGAATTCAAGAAGACAGAAAGGAGGTAGCAAACATGAAGAAGTTTATTGAAAACTTACTTACATTTTATGCAGATTTCTTCAAGCATAATTTATATCGCTTCTAGGAAGCTGTACTAGCAATAAAAAATCAAATAAAGTATTCTAATGTATCATATTCTATATTATAAATCTATTTATATTCCTTCAAACAGTCTAAAATAGGTTCAATATATTTTATATCTGAAATGTCATAAGAAGACGAAATCATCTTGATCATATATTCGTCCTCTTCTGTTTTATCTTTTTTCGCCTTTAATGTCTTAATAAACATTTTCATCATAAGCTTGGATCCTGCGGACATTTTCTCGTAATTAAAACCGCCGGGGCAGTAAAATATACTTACTTTCTTACACTCGTCTGCCGTAAAAATTTTTGCAAGTGCCGGTTCTATCTCCGGATTATCTATAGGACTTCCACCGACACAAAACGCAATCAGTTTCTTACCTTCCCATTTGCTTATATTTCCTTTAAACCAGCCGATTTTACTTATGCTTCCCGCACAGGCCCAGCCACCGTAAACAATAGCGTCATATTCATCTAAATTTTTCTTTTTGGCTACGCTTAATTCAAAACAGTCCGCCCCGCTTTCCTGCGCAATCCATTCTGCATAACGCTTTGTAAAACCGGTCTGTGAATTGTAAATTACGATTGTTTTCATACTATAAACTTCCTTCCATTCTCTTTAAATTATCTTCTATCTTTGAAATAATGCTGTAGGCACTGTCTACTTCCTCGTTTGAAACGCCTTCATATAAATGCCTTAAAAACTCAATTTCTTTCTGCCGGTACTTTGCCCCCATAAGCTTTGCCTGTTCGGTCAAATAAACTCTCTTCTTTCTTTTATCACTTTCATCGGTTTCCAAACGGACGAATTGTTTCTTCTCTAAACTGTTTAAGATTTCTTTCACATTTTGCCTGGAACATCCCATTGTTTTAGCCAGTTCATTCGCCGTCGGCGCTTCTTCGGGATAAAGATTCATACACGCCAGTAAAAAAAACTGTTTGCAGGTAATTTCTTCATAAAAGGAATCTCCTACCGCCTGAAGCCTGTTATGAAACGCAAAAAACAAGCCGAACAAGGCATATTTATGGTCCATCATTTGCACAATTTCTGATGCATTCATTGCTTTTCCCTCCATTTATGCAATATATTGCCTATTTGTATATTATAACTTTATTTTACGAAAGTCAATACGTTATTTATAAAAAATCATAGTATTTTTTTTATAACTCTCACAACCAAAAAAACCCCGGAAACAATAATTTCCGGGGTTTAATCTTTTTGCTCATTTTTCTTTTATAAAACTTTTGCAAGGAAGTTCTGTAATCTCTCAGTCTTGGGTTGTTCAAAGAACTCCTCAGGAGGTGCCTCTTCCACGATTTTACCATCAGCCATAAAAATTACACGGCTGGCAACTTCTCTGGCAAATGCCATTTCATGGGTTACTACAACCATAGTCATCTTCTCTTTGGCAAGGTCTCGCATAACCGCCAAAACTTCGCCAACCATTTCAGGGTCAAGTGCCGAAGAAGGCTCATCAAACAGCATAACATCAGGATTCATGCAAAGAGCTCTTACAATGGCGATACGCTGTTTCTGACCACCGGATAACTGATTCGGATATGCATCCGCCCTGTCTGCCAAGCCTACACGTTCCAAAAGCTGCATTGCCTGTGCTTCCGCTGCTTCTTTGGACATATTCTGAAGCTTCATAGGACCCAAGGTCAGATTTTTCATAATGGTCATATGAGGGAACAAATTAAACTGCTGGAATACCATTCCCATACGCTGGCGATGCAAATTAATATCCGTCATTTTATCCGTAATATTAATACCTTCAAAAAGAATTTCTCCTACAGTAGGCTCTTCCAAACGGTTTAAACAACGCAAAAAAGTACTTTTACCGGAACCGGAAGGTCCAACTACGAATACAACATCACCCTTGTTGATATCAACGGATACACCATTCAATGCGTGCAAACCTTCGAAGTGTTTCTCCAAATCTTTTACCTGAATCAACGGTGCTCCGGAGGCTTCCCAAACAGCTTTCATTTCTTCCATTTGTAATCTTTTCTTATCGCTCACTGTTACGTAACCTCCTTTCAAGCAACTTAATCAACCAGCTTAGCAGCATTACAAAGGCAAGGTAAATTGCCGCCACTGCAAGCAAGGGCATCATAGGTGCAAAAGTCTGGCTACGGATAATATCCGCACCCTTCGTCAAATCTTCCAACGCAATATAACCCGCTACAGATGTTTCTTTTAACAAAACAATAAATTCGTTACCCAAAGCAGGAAGTACATTCTTCAACGCCTGAGGCAATATAATATGAATCATGGTCTGCGTATAGTTAAAACCAAGGCTACGACCTGCTTCAAACTGTCCCGCATCAATAGACATAATTCCGCCTCGCACAATCTCTGCCACATAAGCACCGGAATTAATACCGAAAGCAATCACGGCCACCAATACCTTATTAACACGGACACTTCCGAAAATAACAAAGTAAATAATCAAAAGCTGTACCAGAACCGGCGTACCTCTGATTACAGTAAGGTAAATATGACATAACCAATTTAAAAATTTAAGACTGCCGGTCTTGTCATGTGTGGAACGGATTACCGCCACAATGAAGCCCAAAGCAATACCGATTAAAACGGCAAAGAGAGTTACCTGCAAAGTAACTCCCAATCCGTCAACGATATATTTCCAACGGTCTTCTTTTATAAAGTTCAAATAAAAATCATTTGCAAAATCCGTAAAAAAATTCGTTATAAAATCCATGAAAATCTCCGTAGTAATTATTCAGCTGCAATGTACTTGTCAATGATTGCCTGAAGTTCACCAGATGCTTCAAGTTTTGCAATTGCTGCGTTGATTTCTTCCAAAAGTTCTGTGTCTTCCTTTGCTACTGCGATAGCATATTCTTCATAAGTAAATGCTTCGTCGATTACATAGATACCTTCGTTCTGCTCTACGAATACATTAGCAGGCTGTGAATCGATCATAACTGCATCTACCTTATCCTGAAGGAGTGCCTGAACAGCTTCATAACCCTTGTTGTAACGTTCAACGGTTGCATTTTCGATATCACCTGCATAAATGTCACCTGTTGTACCAAGCTGAACACCCACAGTCTTGCCTACCAAATCATCGGGAGAAGCAATATCGCTACCTTCTTTTACGATGATAACCTGTGCTGCGGTTGTGTAAGGTGTTGAGAAATTAACTGATTCCAAACGGTCTTCTGTAATAGTAAGACCTGCAACACCAATATCAGCCTTGCCTGTAGTAACAGCCATGATGATAGAGTCAAAATTCATATCTTCGATTACAAGTTCTCTACCCATTTCATTTGCAATTGCCTGTGCAATTTCAACGTCGATACCGATAATTTCTTCACCCTCGTGATATTCATAGGGAGGGAATTCAGCGTTTGTTGCCATAATCAATTCCTTGTTCGAACTACATGCACAAAGTGATAACATCATTGTTACTGCACATAAAACAACTAAAAACTTTTTCATTTTACTTTTCTCCTTTGTTAAAAAATTACATCATACCCATTCCGCCGCCTGCAGGCATTGCAGGAGCATCTTCTTTAATGGTAGCTACAACAGATTCTGTGGTAAGAAGTGTTGAGGCAACGCTGGTTGCATTCTGTAATGCGCTTCTTGTTACCTTTACAGGATCAAGAATACCTGCCTCTACCATGTTTACATATTCTTCTTTATATGCATCGAAACCAACACCGGCTTCTGATTCATATACCTTGTTAATAATTACGCTTCCGTCAAGACCTGCATTTGCAGAAATGTAGTAAAGGGGTGCCTCCAATGCCTTAAGCACAATCTTAGCACCGGTCTTTTCATCACCTTCCAAAGTCTCAGCCAAAGCCTTAACCTTCTTGGAAGCGTGGATATATGCAGAACCGCCGCCTGCGATAATACCTTCTTCCACAGCTGCTCTGGTAGCTGCCAAAGCGTCTTCCATACGAAGTTTTGCTTCCTTCATCTCGGTCTCTGTAGCAGCACCTACACGGATTACCGCAACACCGCCTGCTAATTTAGCAAGACGTTCCTGAAGTTTCTCTCTATCGAATTCTGAGGTGGTTTCTTCCACCTGTCTCTTAATCTGACCAACTCTTGCAGCGATAGCGTTAGCATCTCCTGCACCGTCAACGATGATGGTGTTTTCTTTCTGTACCTTAACAGATTTTGCACGACCCATATCCGCAAGTGTAGCTTCTTTTAAGTCAAGGCCGAGTTCTTCACTAATTACCTTACCGCCGGTAAGAATTGCGATATCTTCCAACATTGCTTTTCTTCTGTCGCCGTATCCGGGAGCTTTAACAGCTACAACATTGAAGGTACCTCTTAACTTGTTTACAATAAGGGTTGTAAGTGCTTCACCTTCAATATCTTCTGCTATAATAAGCATCTTTGCACCGGACTGAACAATCTGCTCTAAAACAGGAAGGATTTCCTGAATGTTGCTGATTTTTTTATCTGTGATAAGAATGTAGGGATTCTCAAGAACCGCTTCCATCTTCTCCATATCTGTAGCCATATAAGCCGATAAGTAACCGCGGTCGAACTGCATACCTTCTACAAGGTCAAGTTCTGTCTGCATGGTCTTGCTTTCTTCAATGGTGATTACACCGTCTCCGGAAACCTTCTCCATAGCGTCTGCAACCATATTTCCTACTGCGTCATCGCCTGCTGAAATAGCTGCAACTCTTGCAATATGTTCCTTGCCGTTTACCTTAGAACTCATCTGTGCAATTGCTTCCACTGCACAATCAGTAGCTTTCTTCATACCCTTTCTTAAAACAATGGGGTTTGCGCCTGCTGCCAGATTCTTCATACCTGCATTAATCATAGCCTGTGCAAGAACGGTTGCTGTTGTTGTACCGTCACCTGCTACATCGTTTGTCTTGGTTGCAACTTCTTTTACAAGCTGTGCGCCCATATTTTCGAATGAATCTTCCAATTCGATTTCTTTTGCAATGGTAACACCATCGTTTGTGATTAAGGGTGCGCCGAAAGACTTATCCAATACAACGTTTCTTCCCTTAGGTCCCAATGTTACTCTTACGGTATCCGCAAGTTTATTTACGCCGGCTTCCAAAGCGGCACGTGCTTCCGCACCATACTTAATTTCTTTTGCCATTATTAATTACCTCCTACTCCACAATTGCAAGAATATCAGACTGCTTTACCAGTATGTACTCTTCGCCGTCCATCTTTACTTCTGTTCCGGCATACTTGGTGTAAATTACCTTATCGCCTGCCTTCACGCTCATTTTAATTTCTTTGCCGTCAGGAAGGATTCCCGGTCCAACTGCCACAACTTCTGCTTCCTGGGGTTTCTCTTTCGTCTGTCCGGGTAAAACAATGCCGGATTTGGTAGTCTCTTCTGCTACAAGCTGCTTTAAAACAACTCTGTCTCCTAAAGGTACTAACTTCATTATAAATGCCTCCTTTTATACTGATAATTCTGCTTTTCTCTTGTCCTTTTTGTTCTACCGCGCTTCCTGCGGATAAAACCTTTATAAAATATCTGCATCGCCATCAAGGGCAACATTAAAATTATATCGCTTACTTTTTCTTTTGTAAACTCTAATTTCGCTTACTTAGCGGTATTTTTCAGACTTTTCACAATTTACGCTTAAAAAGAGTTTTGTTTTTAACACCAGCAATTTGATATTTTTTTCAAAAATATGTAATTTCTTTCTTTTATTATTATAAAAGAAGTGCTATTCTATATATAATTATAGTTTTTATTCTAAAACACGGGGTAATGCAAATGTCGACCTTTTTTAAAAATATAGTTACATACGTCAAAAATCTGATTAACGGTGATGAATATATTTCTGACCGCACCAAGCTTGGATATACCATAGTCACACTTTCTTTTATCCACGTGTTAATTGCGATCTTCTTTTTCAGTTGCGAAAACTACTTTTTGGGATTTTATAATGTCGGTTCCTTTGCTCTCTATCAGGGTCTAAAAGAACTGATAAAAAAGAAACGTTATATCATTACCATTGTGCTTACCTGCGTCGAAATCATTATCTTCGTTCTTGTAACGTCATTCTGTATCGGCACCATTATGCGTTTTAATCTGTATTGCCTTGCTCTTGTGCCCGGTTTATTCTATACCGCATCCACAATCAAGGATTTTAAAGGAAGTACCTTATTCCCCTTCCTTTTTTCTGCAGCTTCCATGATGACTTTCGTTACTTCACTGATTTTTGAACTGGTTCATGAACCGCTGTATGTAGTAGAGCCGTCTGCACTTACACACATTGTAGAAATCATTAACGTTATTATTGTTTACATTATGATGATCATCTTCTTACTTCTTTTCACTTGGGAGATGAAGAATAACAGTGCCGCTTTGGAAAAACGTAATCAACAGTTACAGCAATTTGCCAACCGTGATCCGCTGACCAAGCTGCCCAACCGACGAAGCATGATGCAGGTATTAAATGTATCCATGCATGAATTGCAGCGCGACAACGCCCCTTTCAGTGTTATTCTCGGTGACATAGATGATTTCAAAAAAATCAATGATAACTACGGACACGACGCCGGAGACAAAGTACTGGTCATGGTAGCCAATACCATCACCTCACAGTTACGTGACTGCGACTCCGTATGTCGCTGGGGCGGCGAAGAAATTCTGATAATTGTAAAAGGTGATTTGGAAGCCGCCAAAAACATTGCTGAGCGTATCCGTCTGAATATTTCTTCTTCCAAAGTAGAACACGGCGGACAGTCAATGCGTGTTACCATGACTTTCGGTGTTGCACAAGCCAAAGCCGGTGACAGAATCGAGCACTTGATTCAGCAGGCTGACAACAGACTCTACTATGGTAAAGGTCACGGCAAGAATCAGGTTGTAGACCAAAACGTGTAAATGAAAAAGATTAAGGAATGTAGTTGATGCTGCATTCCTTTTTTATTTTATTCTTTCGTGCCAAAAGTATCTCTTTTGTTTCATATATAAAATAATGATTCTTCCTTGCTTTTTTTATAAAAGTATGTACAATAGGAAATGGTGCGTAATTTTAGCATTTATATAGAAACGGAGTAATTAAAATGATTAGTGCAAACAATGTATCCCTGCGCTTTGGAAAAAAAGCGTTATTCGAAGAAGTAAATATTAAATTTACAGAAGGAAACTGTTATGGTTTAATCGGCGCAAACGGTGCCGGTAAATCTACTTTCTTAAAACTTCTCTCCGGAGAATTGGAAACCACCACCGGTGATATTACCATCACTCCCGGCCAGAGACTTTCCGTGTTGGAGCAGGACCACTTTAAATATGACAGCTACACCGTAATGGACACCGTAATCATGGGCAATCCCCGTCTTTATGAAGTAATGAAAGAAAAAGAAGCCATCTATGCCAAGGAGGACTTCTCTGATGAAGACGGTATCCGTGCCAGCGAATTGGAAGGCGAATTTGCCGAAATGGACGGTTGGGAAGCAGAATCCAACGCTGCAAACCTTTTAAACGGTCTTGGTATTGAAACCGACATTCACTACTCTCTCATGAGTGACTTAGGCGGTAATGAAAAGGTTAAAATCCTCCTTGCCAAGGCATTGTTCGGTAACCCCGATATCCTTTTACTGGATGAGCCTACCAACCACTTGGATTTGGACGCTATTGCCTGGTTGGAAGAATTCTTAATCAACTTTGAAAATACCGTAATCGTGGTATCCCACGACCGTTATTTCTTAAATAAGGTATGTACCCATACCGCTGACATTGACTATGGTAAAATCCAGTTATATGCCGGAAACTACGACTTCTGGTACGAATCCAGCCAGTTGTTAATCAAGCAGATGAAGGAAGCCAACAAAAAGAAGGAAGAAAAGATTAAGGAATTACAGGAATTCATCTCCCGTTTCTCCGCAAATGCTTCCAAATCAAAGCAGGCTACTTCACGTAAGAAAGCTTTGGAAAAGATTGAATTGGATACCATTAAGCCCTCAAGCCGCAAGTACCCCTACATCGACTTCCGTCCCGAACGTGAAATCGGTAACGAAGTACTTTCCGTTGAAGGTATTAGCAAGACTATCAACGGCGAAAAAGTGTTGGACAACATTTCCTTTATTTTAGGACGTGAAGATAAGGTAGCTTTTGTAGGAAGCAATGAAATTGCCAAGACTACATTATTTAAAATTTTAACAGGCGAATTGGAACCGGACGAAGGAACCTACAAATGGGGCGTTACCACTTCACAGGCTTACTTCCCTAAGGATAACACCAAAGAATTCGACAGTGACTTAACCATCGCAGACTGGTTAATGGGCTACTCTCCCGTTAAAGATATCACCTATGTGCGTGGTTTCTTAGGAAGAATGCTTTTTGCCGGTGAAGACGGCGTGAAAAAAGTCCGCGTTTTATCCGGTGGTGAAAAAGTACGTTGTCTTTTAAGTAAAATGATGATTAGCGGTGCAAACTGCTTAATTTTAGACGAACCCACCAACCACTTGGATATGGAATCCATTACCGCATTAAACAATGGTATGATTAAATTCAGCGGTGTGGAACTCTTCTCCTGCCATGACCATCAGTTTGTGCAGACAACCGCAAACCGTATTATGGAAATCCTTCCTAACGGTACTTTAATCGATAAGATTACTACTTACGATGAATACCTTGAAAGTGACGAAATGGCAAGAAAGCGTACCATTTACTCTGTAAATAAGAACGAAGATTAATATTAGTAAAATAATTGCAGATGCTACTGATACGGCATCTGCAATTTTGCATCACAGGAAACTTCTGTAATGCAAACTTTTATTAAAAAGGAGGCGCCTATGCAGGCAATCGACTTACATGTACATTCCAATCACTCCGACGGCACCTGTACCACGAAGGAACTGGTTGATTTGGCAATTTATAAAAACTTAAAAGCCATCGCCCTTACCGACCATGATACCACCGCCGGTCTGGAAGAAATTCAGGAATATGCCAAAGATAAAAACATCGAAATTATTCCCGGCATCGAACTATCTACGGAATATTTTGGGCGGGATATCCATATTCTTGGTTTGTACATCAATCCCTATAACCCGAAGTTTCAAGAACATCTGGTGGCCTTTCAGAATGCCCGAGTTGAGCGTAACCGTAAAATGTGTGAAAAGCTGGCAGAACAAGGAATTGATATCACCTATGAAGACTTAATGAATACTTTCAAGGGTGCCGTCGTAACCCGTGCCCACTATGCACGTTACCTTCTTGATAAGGGCTATGTAAAGAGTATGAAAGAGGCCTTTGAACGTTATGTGGGCGACCACTGCAAAGCCTTTGTCCCCCGAGAGAAAATCACGCCTACCCGGGCAGTTTCTCTTATATTGGAGGCCGGTGGCATTCCTGTACTTGCACACCCTATCCTCTACCGCCTGTCCGATGCCAACTTAGACAAACTGGTAGCTGAATTAAAAGAAGCAGGTCTTATGGGCATAGAAGCCGTGTACAGTACCTATGCTCCCAGTGAAGAACGCTACGTAAAACGCCTCGCCGCCAAGTATGGCTTACTGATTACCGGCGGTTCCGATTTTCATGGCACCAACAAAAAAGATATTGATTTAGGCAATGGTCGCGGACATCTTTTCGTACCGGAAGAACTCTTGGACAAAATAAAAGATGCATACCTAAACCGCTATGTCCCTTATGAAAAAGATGCCAAATCCGTACTCTTCTTCGACTTAGACGGTACTCTTTTAAATGATGAAAAAAACATTTCGCCACGTACAAGAGCTGCCCTGGAATCCTGTGTAACGAAAGGACATATCTTTGTTATCTCTTCAGGTCGCGCCTACAGCAGTATCATTAAAATCGTAGAACGTTTAGGACTTGAGAACTGTCATCCGCTGATTTCTTCTTTTAACGGAAGTCAGATTTATGATTTGGATAAAAAAGAAATGATTCACAGCGTAAAATTGTCTACAGACATTATTGCGGGGATTCGAGACCTTGCGAAGGAAATGGGTGTGCACTTACAATCCTATTCCGATACTAAAGTCTTGACGGAATCCATAAATAAAAATGTTACTTTTTACTGCGAATACGTTAAGAACGAATATGAACTTCTTCCTGATATTGCCGCAGACGGATTGGAAACCTACAAACTTCTGGCAGTCGACCTTGACAATCGTCCGCTTTTAGACAACTTCCGTGCGAAAGTAGAAGAAATGTGTACCGGTAAAGTACAATGTTTCTTTTCCAACGATTGGTTCTTAGAAATCCTCCCCTATGGCACCACGAAGGGCACCGCACTGAAATTCGTCTGTGATTACGCAGGCATTGATTACAAATATTCCTATGCTTTTGCCGATGCCGAAAACGATTTACCCATGCTGGAAGCAGCCGCTTATCCTACGGTTCTTTTAAATGGTATCCCGGCAGCCAAAGCCGCCGCCCGATTTATCACCTTTACGGATAACAATCACGAAGGTCTGGCACTATTTTTAGAAAAACTGGCAGAAGTATAAATTTTACTTTATATAAAAGCTGATAAGCTCTTTTACAAGTGCGTAACTATATCCAAAAAATAAAATTTTTAAAAAATTTTGTATTTCTTAGCAAAAAAAAATTGTAAATGTACAAACTTTGTGATAAATTGTCTATGTTGAAGATTTTTTATATTCTATATAGAAGGGACGAAATAAAGATGAAAAAAATCTATGAAGGTAAAACAAAAGATGTTTACAGCCTTGAAAATGGCAATGTTATGTTGAAGTTCAAAGACGACTGTACAGGAAAAGACGGCGTTTTTGATCCCGGTGAGAACTCTGTAGGTCTTACAATCGAAGGTATCGGTAAGGCAAATTTACAGACTTCTATCCACTATTTTGAACTTTTAAAAGAAGCAGGAATCAAGACACACTATGTAAGTGCAAACCTTGACGAAGCAACCATGGAAGTTCTTCCTGCAACCGTATTCGGTCACGGACTTGAAGTAATCTGCCGTTTGGTAGCAACAGGAAGCTTCATCCGCAGATATGGCGAATACATTGAAAACGGTACCGTTTTAGAAGGCGGTTATGTAGAATGTACCTTCAAGAACGATGCACTTGGCGATCCTTTGGTAACAAGCGAAGGTCTTGCTGCATTAGGCATCATGACTCCCGCAATGTTTGAAAGTATGAAAGAACAGACTTTAAAGATTACCAAGATTGTAGCTGACGACTTAAAGACCTTAGGTCTTGACCTTTGGGATATCAAGTTCGAATTTGGTTACAACAACGACGAAGTAATCTTAATCGACGAAATCGCTTCCGGCAACATGAGAGTTTACAAGGACGGCAAGATTGTTGATCCCGTTGAGTTAACCAAGATTATTAATAACAGATAATTTTATGCTAAAATAAGACAAGCTGTGGTACCTATTGTACCACAGCTTTTTACTACTTTTAAAATATAAATGAATCAAATAAAAAAGCGTTGCATTTACAATTACTCATCCTGCAACGCTTCATTTTATATTTTTTTCTTACTGTTTACGCGATTGGCCAACTGCTTGTTCGCAATGTATCTTCGCATTAAATCGCTGTCTTTAATCAGACGACAGCCATATAATACATATCGCTCCGTCATTTCAGCCCTTACCACGCGCCCTGTTAATGTAAATTTTTCATCCACTGCTTTATCGTAGAAATCAATCATCACCGCTTCATTCTTGTTAATTTTAACCGGAGATGTGACATCTACCAATATGGCAAAGCCACTTTCACTTACATCTTTCACCATAACATCAAAGGGCACTTCTTTGCCAAGAATGGTAGCTTTACCATCGATTCCGATAAATACACGAAAGTTCTCGCGACGATTAATTTTAACACCAATCACATCACTGGTTATGACGTGATAATTAATTCCGTCAATATTCTCTCGTGCCACATGTACTACCTTCCAAAGGAACGGCGTCTTCTCCTCCTGATATGCAATCATGGAAACCACAACGGCATTGGAATTAAAATTCAATATTACACCATTGTGTTCAAAAGGTGTCACATATAACTTGTCACCATTCACAAATGCAATATCCGAATTCAAAGTCATACTGGACTGTTGATTGGATATGGTTATGCTCATTTTAAAAGAAGGGGTAAGTTCTCTAATCTCCATGCTTGAAACATCCTCCTGACAGCATAATCATTTAAACATCTTTGCCACATCTTAACTATATCATACTACAAAAATAAAAGCGATACTTTTATGCTTCTAAAATCAAATATCTTCCGTCGCCGATTTCAAACACCTCTTCTGCTTCCAAAATAGATTTTTCATCATACTCTTCCACATCCAGACCGGCTTCATCAAAATACTCCCACACTTCTTTTACGGAGTTTACCACAACTGCCATACACTCATCCAAGAAGTCTGCCGCCTCTTCTTCCGTTTCAGCTACCTTCTCGGGAAATAACTGCAACTGTTTCTCCAAAAATGCCTGTAATACAACCTTATCGTAATCCATAATTCAAACCTCCTTGCATACCCTTCTCTCGCAAACTGTTAATATCATCTCCGACGAATTCCTTACTCTGCCCATTCTATATCATACTTTGTCAGCTCGTGACAGATTCTTGATACCGGCAGACCTACTACACTGGCATAATCGCCGTTAATACCCTTAATATACGCACTGCAAAGCCCTTGGATAGCATACGCGCCGGCCTTGTCATAAGGCTCTGGCGAGCTGATATACTCCCCAATCTGCTTTTCTGACATCTCATAGAAAGTAACATCCGTCTTCTCATAAAAGGTCTCCCGGGTCATTCTTTCATCCTTAAAAATCATTAAAGTTACGCCGGTATACACCTGATGTGTCTTTCCCGACAACATGGAAATCATCCTTCTTGCATCATCCTTATCCTTCGGCTTACCCAAAATCTCACCTTCGGCAGCCACCACCGTATCGGAACCGATTACCACAAAATCCTGATTCACGCCTCTCGCATCATACATTACAGGAATTTTACCTGCTACATCTTCCGCTTTTAAGAAAGATAAATCCATAACATATTCCGCCGGCTCTGTCGCCTGTGTAATCTCTTCCGCCTCACTGACACGCACTTCAAACTTCATTCCAATCTGTTCAAGCAACTCCTTGCGTCTCGGAGATGCCGATGCCAGAATAAATTTCATCTATTCTTCCTCCGCTGTTTCAGGTTTTGTCTCCGGTATAAAAATCCTCGTATCCGTCACCTGTTTCCTGGCTTCCTTTACCAATTTTGCCGCTTCATCCGCAAAAAACGCTTGCGAACCAAACAAAACCTTACCTCTTTTATCAATTTTATCATAAGTACCGTCCGGCTGTAAAATCTGCGCTTTTAAGGTGTCTTTTAACTGACAATCTAAAATATGTCCAACCTTTTCCTGCAAATTCTTCTCCAAAACCGGGAATAAAATTTCTACGCGACGTTCCAAGTTTCTCGGCATCCAGTCAGCCGAACTCAAATAATACTCCGGTATACCGCCGTTTTCAAAATAATAAATACGGCTGTGCTCCAGGAAATTACCTACTATGGAACGTACGGTGATATTCTCGCTCACACCTGGGATTCCAACCTTTAGGCAACAGATGCCACGGATAATCAAATCAATTTTAACACCTGCATTGCTTGCTTCATACAACGCCACGATAATATCCTTATCGCAAAGTGAATTCATCTTGGCAATAATGCGTGCATTTTCGCCGGCTTCAGCGTGTTTCTTTTCCCTTTCAATCAGGTATAAAAACCGGTCTTTCATCCAAAGCGGTGCCAAAGATAACTGATTCCAGTTAAGTGGTTCCGAATACCCGGAAAGCATATTAAAGACTGCAGTGGCATCCTCACCGATTGCTTCATTACAGGAAAAAAGCCCCAAGTCTGTATATAATTTCGCCGTTGCATCATTGTAATTACCGGTAGCAAGATGCACATATCTGCGGATACCGTCACTTTCCCGACGCACCACAAGGGTTATTTTACTATGGGTCTTCAACCCAACCAAGCCATAGATTACATGGCAACCTGCTTTCTCAAGTTTCTTGGCCCAGACAATATTATTCTCTTCATCGAATCTTGCTTTTAATTCAACCAGTACCGATACCTGTTTGCCGTTCTCTGCAGCCTGTGCAAGTGCTGCAATAATCGGCGAATTACCGCTGACACGATACAGGGTCTGCTTAATTGCCAATACATCCTTATCCCGCGCAGCCTGACGTATAAATTCTACAACAGGTTCAAAACTCTGGTACGGATGATGCATCAGGATATCTTGTCTTCGGATGGATGTAAACACATCTTCTTCCTTATCAAACTCCAACACCTCTACCGGCTCATGAGGCGGATTCTTAAGATGCGTAAAGCCATCCAAACCATATACCTTCATAAGCACGGTCAAATCCAGAGGACCGCTAATCTTAAAAATATCCTCTTCTTCCACGTCCAACTCTTCTTTTAAAATATTTAAAAGTTTCTTGTTGACGCCATCCTCCACTTCCAGTCGGATTGCTTTTCCCCACTGGCGCTTCTTCACCTGACGCTCAATTTCTTTTAAAAGGTCTTCTGCCTCATCCTCATCAATGGAAAGATCGGCGTTACGCATAATGCGAAACGGATGGGCACAAAGTACATTATAATTTAAAAACAATTTCTGAATATTTCTCTCAATCACTTCTTCCAAAAGAATGATCATCATTTCATCCCTTTCGGAAGGAAGCGCTACAATACGGCTTAGCACGCTGGGTACCTGAACCGTAGCAAATTCTTCATCGCCTTTTTCTCCCTTTTTGCAAAGAAGGGCGCCGATATTTAGAGACTTATTGCGAATCAGCGGAAAGGGTCTTGACGAATCTACCGCCATAGGCGTTAAAACCGGGTACACGTTCTCCTCAAAATACTGATCCACATACTCTGCCTGCTCTTCCGTCAAATCCTCATGTTTCTCCACAATTACAAGTCCATTTTGCTCCAACTGCGGAATCAATGAACGGTTATAGGTAGAATACTGGAGACTTACCAGACTATGTGTCGCTTTATTCAACTTCTTCAACTGCTCTTTCGGCGACATTCCTGCAATGTCAGGCTTTGAATAGCCTGCGTCCACCATATCCTTCAGGGAAGCAACGCGGACCATAAAAAACTCATCAAGGTTTGAGGCTGTAATACTTAAAAATGTAACACGTTCAAACAGCGGCAGGGTTTTATCCCTTGCCTCTCCCAATATTCTTTCATTAAAAGCCATCCAGGACAATTCTCTGTTGGCAAAATTCTCCGGCGCACCAAAGTTTCTTTTTTCCTGCATTGCTAAATACTCCTCTTCTGCTTAATCACAGGCTTAATATTATACACTTCTTCAAAAAATCTTGCCGCATTCCAGAACAAACCTTTCTCGAGGGCAATATTTTCTGCTGTATCTACCTGTATCCAAAGTTCATTATCATGAATGGTGGTTTTGACATTTTTAAACTTCTGTTTATGGGTTTTATCCAATCCGTTGGCAACACGAAGAATAGCCGTAAGCTTGGCAACTATCAGATAAGAATCCTTATCAATACTTCCTGACTTAGTAATCTCATCATAATACGCAAAATCCTCATGGTTGAACTTTACGATATTGGCAACAATTTCGCGTTCTAAATGCGAAAGTCCGATGATTTCCGTATTCATCACAACATGATAAGAGCATTCTCCTACGGAAACCATATTCAGGTACTTTCCGCAATCATGCAAAAGAGTTGCAATCTGCAAAAGAAGCCTCTCTCTTTTGCCCAGGCCGTGTACCTTTTTCATACTGTCAAATATAGTCAGACAAATCTGCTCCAAGGTTTCACCGCGACGCTTACTGCCTTGATATCGCTTACTGATATTCTTAGCACAGGCAATAATATCTTCCTCAAAATTATGGGCAGGCTTAATCCATTTGTTGCTTTCGGCATAATCATAGGCAATGCCGTCGCACAAGGTAACACCCGGCACCCACAAATTCTCTGCACCAAGACATTCCAATGAACTCTTAATCAGTTGTGAGGAGATACGAAGCAAGGGTACGTTTTCCTCGCCCATGCGAAGTTGTTTGGCAACTTCCGCCCTGCTCTTCGTCTGCATTTCTTTCATTTTATCCAAGTACTTTTTACGTTCTATAAAACCTTTTTTATTAATTTCCGGATATACCTGTGTAATTACGGCAGATACATAATCATCTACAACAATCAGGTTTTTAATTTCCCTGTCCTTAAGATAGAGTTTCTTAAAAACAGCCAGCTGGGTATCAATCAACTCAGCCAGAACAGACTGATACTGACTGGGTTTTACCTCAATATAACGCATCTTTTCATAAAGACGCAGTACCCCCAGACGAATATTCTGGGTTGCAACCAGAGCCTCTTTGTCAAACAAAGAAAGCTGAATACTCCCACCACCGATATCCAGAATGGCAGTACCGTTTTCAATAATCTTGTGAAAACCTTCTCCCTGTGCCGCAATGGACTTATAATCAAGAAAACGTTGCTCCGAATTGCTGAGGCAGTTTACTTTAATTCCGGTTTTTTTCTCAATCTGGTCAAGGACGATAATGGTATTATCCAACTCACGAATCGCACTGGTTCCGTAGGCTTTATAATCTTCTGTCTTATAAGATTGCATCACCTTAACAAACTCACGTAACACATGACAAAGTTCTTCCATGTGTTCGTAAGAAAGCTTTCCTGTTTTATAAGACTCCGTGCCAATATCCAAACCGTAACGAAGGTGATCAATTACTTTCAATCCGGTCTGAGGTGATACTTCTACTATTTTCATGGCAAGCTCATGTGAGCCTACATCAATTGCTGCAAATGTTTTCTTTTTCATATGTTTTTTCCTTTACCCAATACTACTTTTATTTTACTAAAAAAAGCAGTTTTATACAACTTAATTTAGAGAGTTTTCATTGCTATTTTATAATGCGTATCGTATACTGAAAATAGCCATACGGCGGCATTTGGCATCTTATGACAGAGGGGACTTATCATGAAAGATAAAATCAAAGTTATTTTAATATTGATTGGAATTACCATCGTATTTGCAGGCTTTTTTATCATAAATTATTTCGCGGGACGCCTTCCGGAGAACCCGGCAGGCACAGTGGGAAATACCGCCGGCAATCTGTATAACGGCGGATATTTCTGTGAGGACGCCGAAGGCAGGGTATTCTTCTCCAACTCCTATGACAACGGTTCATTATATGTGATGAATGCAGATGAAACCGATATCCAGAAGCTTTCCTCTAACAAAGTCAAGTCCATTAATACCGGCGGTGATTATCTCTATTACTATATGAGCGATTCCTCGGCTTCCACAGGACTTGGTTTCGTCCGTCGCGTCATCGGAGTCTATCGTTCCGACAAAGACGGAAAAGATTTGGAAACCTTAAGCCGTGACCCGGCAGGAACCCTTTTATTGATGGATAACCACCTCTATGTACAGAGCATTCCGGACAGTGGTGGCGTTCATCTGCTAAAACTAAGTACAGACGGCGACGAAGAAACAATTTTATCCACGGATAAAATTTATCCTGCCTGTGCATATAACGGACGCATCTACTATAACGACAATACCAACTCACTATTCTTATGCCAGTTGGACCCTAACACCGGTGCCACTTCCGTAGTCGTAAAATATAACATGTGGAATCCGATTCGCCAAGGTGACTATGTATATTTTATGGATATACGAGAGAATTATCGCTTATGTCGTTACAGCCTGAGCGAAGATAAAATTGAAGTACTCTCTTCCGACAGAATAGATACGTTTAATATGACGGATGAATATATTTATTACCAAAAATCCTCCGAAACACAGCCCGGCCTTGTACGTATCAGCCTTGACGGTTCGGAGGAAGTTATGATTGCAGAAGGTGTTTATAACAATATTAATACAACTTCTCAATATGTATATTTTCAGGAATTCGGAAATACCACCGCTACATTTCGGGTTGCCCACGACTCATCCGAAGTTACGGAATTTCTTGCAGCTTCTGAGGCAGTCACTATTTCCGAGTAACATAAGAATCTTTTAATCTGCGAAGCATCTCCTTAGTGGTTAAACCGATAAGGGGATGCCTTTTGTATGGTGCAATTTCATTTAAAGGTACCAGTACAAAGTCACGATGTTGCATATCTACATGCGGAATGGTCAAATCATCATTTTCAATAACCATATCATCAAAATATAAAATATCTAAATCCAACGTTCTGGGTCCCCAATGCTCCTTACGAACCCGACCCGCGTGACGTTCTTCCGCCTGAAGGAATTCCAATAATTCCTTAGGCTCCAGCAAAGTTCTCAGTTCAAGAACACCATTGTAAAAGTTTTCCTGTTCCACATCCCCATAGGGTCTGCTTTCCACGAATTTGGATACTTTCTTCACCTCACATCGCATATCTGCTTTTAAATTAGCGATTGCATCATTGATATGTCCCAGGCGATCACCCATATTGGAACCAAATGCAATAAATGCCGTATGCCAACTGCGATGAATTTTGACCGATACATTGTCAAATTTCATAGGTATCGGAGCTTGCGGTTTTTCAATCTCCAATGTAACCGCTTCAATCTCAGGATATGCCATAAGGAGCTTTCTTGCAAGACGATTCGCTATTGTCTCCAAAAGGTTCATACGATACTGCGTCATAAACTCCTTGATTGACTCACAGATTTTGGCATAATCCACAGAATCCTCCAACTCATCGGTTCTTCCCGCTTTTGACGTATCTATGTGAAGCGTTGCGTTCACAATGAAAGGTTGCCCCTTCTCCTGCTCCTCTTTATAGACCCCGTGATTTGCAAATATTTCCAACCCTCTGATATTAATCTGGTCCATATACTTCCCCACCTCTTACTGTTTTATTAAAACGCGCCAATTCTCAGCCTCATCATGTTATTTACCAAGAATTGCCTCCGTCATACGGATGGCTCTGACATTCTCCTTGATATCATGTACTCTGACAAATGAACATCCTTTCATTACGGCCATTACTGTTGTAACCAATGTCCCTTCCACTCTTTCAAAAACCGGAAGATCCAGTGTCAAACCTATCACTGATTTTCTTGAAGTTCCAAGAAGAATCGGGTAACCAAAACAATGAAACTGTTCCAGACGATTAATAACTTCCAAATTTTGCTCATGGGTTTTGGCAAAGCCAACCCCGGGATCTATGATAATTTTATCATCAGCAATACCTGCTTTTCTTGCTGTTTCAATATATGCCGATAAATCATTCTGTATATCCGTAAAAAAGTCGTTATAGTTCATAAAATCCCGATTGTGCATAATGGCGCATGCAACATTATGTTCCGCAATGACTGCTGCCATTTCGGGACTGCCCTGCAAACCTTTGACGTCATTAATTAAATCTACCCCTGCCAGCATTCCGGCTTTTGCTACCTCAACCTTATAAGTATCCAAAGAAACCGGAATATCCAAATTGGCCTTGATTTTCTCGATTACCGGTGCAACACGCTCAATCTCTTCAGTTACGCTAATCGGTGTATATCCCGGTCTTGTGGATTCTCCGCCAATATCTATAATATCCGCACCATCATGCAACATCTCTTCGGCTTTTTTTAGCGCAAGCTCAACTTCCGTATATTTACCACCATCCGAAAAAGAATCCGGTGTCACGTTTAAAATCCCCATGACGTAGGTTTTATTTGCCGTATCGAATACTCTGTTACCTATCTTCATGTGTCTGTTCTCCCAATACGTTGTACTCTCTAATATTTCAATTCTTTATTCTTTTTCCCTTTTTTCCAATCACAGATTTCACTTGCCTGGCAAAAATAGCACTCTCTGCTTAACTTATCCGCACGATAAATTACATCTGCCAAATCATGCTTTTGCGATTCTTTCTGACTTCTGTGTAAAAGAATTGCCTGAATAATCTGCTGTATTTCCTTTTTGCGAAATCCGCAGTCCTTCAAAATCGGCTCAGCAATCTCAGCACTGGCAATTTCATGGGGTGTTTTATCATCATACTGGATATGTCTGCCGATGTCATGCAACAATGCCGTAGCATATATTAAGTCCTTATCTACTTCTCTGTGTTCTTCCAAATTAAGAATCATGGCAATACGTGCCACATTCATAAAATGATCCGTATCATGTCTGCAGAAAATTCTGTTTTCTTCTCTGATTGCAATCTCTGCCAAAGCCTCTTTGTACGCAGGATGCTCTATGATATTATTCACATGCTTCATACTTTTCAGCTCACACTTTCCTTGCGTATTTTATACATTTATTCTTCTGAAATACAATTTACAGCAACATCTTTACCGCAATTTAACATCTGAAAAAACATATTTTTTAAACTGTTATCATTTTCAAATGCCCCTCTGGCAATCATGGTAACGGTCTGACTTCCGGGTTTCTTTACCCCACGCATGGTCATACAAAGATGTTCTGCCTCCACTACTACCATTACTCCTTTGGGTTTCAACTCACTCATAATTGCATCTGCAATCTGTGCCGTCATCTGCTCCTGAATCTGCAGTCTTCTTGCAAATACTTCTACGGTTCTTGCCAATTTGCTCAAACCAACCACCTTACCGTCCGGAATATATGCAATATGTGCCTTGCCGAAGAACGGCATCATATGATGCTCGCACATAGAATAAAAGACAATGTCCTTCTCCAATACAATTTCATTGTTATCAGCATGAAAACACTTTGCAAGATGCACTGCCACATCATCATCGTTTCCTGCCAAAATCTCTTTATACATACGGGCGATACGGTCCGGTGTGTCTTTCAAACCTTCTCGGTTCACGTCCTCACCGATTCCTTCCAATAACAGAATAATCGCCTCTTTTACTTTCTTTTCATCAACCATTGTAAGCCTCCGTGTTACGACTTATTTTATCTCTTTTCTTTCGCAAAACATGCCCGCAGCTTGCCCATGTAAGACAAGGAACCAAATGCAAGTACTACGCCATCTTCTCCTGCCATCAGGCGAGCCATCTCCAA
Organism: Lachnospiraceae bacterium; assembly: GCA_045590555.1. Taxonomy (GTDB): domain Bacteria; phylum Bacillota; class Clostridia; order Lachnospirales; family Lachnospiraceae; genus UBA3766. The sequence continues at coordinate 139,006 of JAZNRC010000026.1, forward strand.
TGCTTCTTCCACGGAATCCGTTGCGGTCACATTGGGATTATATTCGCGAATTTGTTTCGCAAGTTCAAATGCCGGTAACGCGCGTTCCTTATTCGGTGATGTCACCGTAAAAACAAATTCCGCCATCGGCACCGACTCCCTAATCATAGAAGTATAATCTTTATCCTTCAATACTCCCATTATATAGATAATCCTCTGATTTGTAAAATAAAAACGCATGGTTTCCATGAGTTTTTTTACTGCATCCTCATTATGGGCACCATCTGCAATTATATATGGCTTTTTTGACAGAATTTCAAACCGTGCAGGCCATATGGAATCCAGGAATCCTTTACGAATCTTATCTTCCTTCAGTTTCAGTCCGCTCTCCTGTAAGACACTCAAAGCCTCCAATGCAAGTGCTGCATTCTCAGCCTGAAAACTGCCCAGTAACGGCACTTCCACCTGTTTAAAACTTTTATATGATATCTTCTGTCCCTTAAGGCTCTGTCTTCCAACCTTTATATCATCTCTCGAAACCGCCGTAAAAGGCACATTTAAGCCTTTACATGCATTATTTAATACATTCAGCACCTCTTCACTTTGAGGCGCGGATACGGCCTTACAACCGCTTTTTAAGATACCTGCCTTATTGGCCGCAATCTCTGCTAACGTATTTCCCAAAAATGCCATATGATCCATGCTGATGGAGACAAATACACACAACTTTGTATTCTTTATAATGTTGGTGGCATCCAAAGTGCCTCCCATGCCGGTTTCAAGCACCACAAAATCACACTTTTTATCCGTAAAATATTGAAATCCCAAAGCGGTTTCAATTTCAAAAGCAGTGGGATGTGCCAAACCTTCCTCTTCCATTGCCGTACATATGTCAAAAATCTCCGTCAACCCGTCAGCCACCGCATTCTTAGATATCATACGGTTATTAACCTGAATACGTTCACGATAATCACTGATGACCGGTGAAATATAACGACCCACTTTATATCCGTTGTCCGTCAACGCATTGGCAATCAATGTCGATACGGAACCTTTGCCGTTCGTTCCTGCCACATGGATAAAAGCCAGCGTTTCCTGGGGATTGCCCATACGATTCAGCAACTCGCGAATGGAATCAAGGCCCGGTACGCTGCCTAACTTATTCACTTTACAATCCATATACTCCATTGCTTCTTCGTACTTCATGGCAACTCCTTTTTCGTTATAAGGAGTGTGGAAACTTTTCAATGCGGGCACGCTTCCGTTGCCCTCGTCACGTAACGGTACATAGGATTCCAAAATACGGAATCCAAGTACCGACGGACTCACAGCACCCGCGTATGAAATAGTTTCCACACTCCCAATACAATCGTACAACTGAACAGGCCTTTCATCTGCCTGCATATAAACTCAATTATCGAGCAATATGTATATAATAAAATTTCTTCCGCCTAGAAATAACGATTGACTATAACACATCTACGTCGTCCATATCTCCGGTACCGATATTTAAAGTATTTACAGTACGTCTCTTAAGGCGTGCTTCTTCAGAATATTTTAAGATGAAATCTTTTACTTCCTGGGCATTCTTAATATTCTTAAGTACTAAAGTTGGATGCGTATTATCGCCGGTGTAACAGGATACATTACCGATTTTGAACCATCTCTGGAAAAATCCCTTCTCTAAAACTACGTCCTGAATTTTATACATATAACAGTCGTTTTCAACTTTCTTAAAGAATCCGCTGTCAATCGTCAATACGTCTTCTTTGATAATGTATGTAGTAAAAGTAAAGGGCAATCCGAAGAATCCCCAACGCTTCTTTTCTACCATCTGATTCATTTCTGTTTCCATGCGATTTACCTCCTTTTAGGAAAAAATACACGTATTTTATCATCTTTTACATTATAGCTCTTTATCGCAAAAACTTCAATTTAAAAACGTATTTTTTTGTCAGATTATCTTGAACGAGCACCTTCATTGTGGTAATATTATTCAAGTTGAAAACATATATGGAAGGAGTCAATTATGAGACATTTAATGAGTCCTCTCGATTTTACCGTTGAAGAATTGGACAAGCTGTTCAATTTGGCAAACGATATAGAGACAAACCCCAAAAAGTATGCTCATGCCTGCGATGGCAAGAAGCTTGCCACCTGCTTTTATGAGCCCAGTACCAGAACCCGTTTGAGTTTTGAAGCTGCAATGATTAATTTAGGCGGTCACGTGATCGGTTTCTCAGATGCAAGCTGTTCTTCCGCATCGAAGGGTGAAAGCGTATCCGATACCATTCGTATGATCTCCTGCTATGCAGACATCTGCGCAATGCGTCATCCCAAGGAAGGTGCCCCCATGGTAGCCGCTTCCAAGTCACGTATTCCCGTTGTAAACGCAGGTGACGGCGGACATCAGCATCCGACTCAGACACTTACCGATTTACTTACCATTCGTTCCTTAAAAGGACGTCTTAACAATTTTACCATTGGTCTGTGCGGCGACTTGAAATTCGGTCGTACCGTTCACTCACTGATTCATGCGCTTGAGCGTTATGACAATATTTCTTTTGTATTTATTTCTCCGGAAGAATTAAAAATTCCCGAATATATCATTGAAATGTTAAAAGAAAAGAACATTCCCTACAAGGAAGTAATCCGTTTGGAAGAAGTTATGCCCGAATTGGACATTCTCTATATGACACGTGTTCAGAGAGAACGTTTCTTCAACGAAGAAGATTATGTTCGTTTGAAAGACTTTTACATCTTGAACAAGGAAAAGATGGCTCTCGGTAAGGAAGATATGTTGGTTCTCCATCCCCTTCCCCGTGTAAACGAAATTTCCGTAGAAGTTGACGACGATCCCAGAGCTGCATACTTCAGACAAGTACAATACGGCGTATATGCCCGTATGGCGTTGATTCTCACATTGCTTGAGATTGAGGTTTAGTTTTTATACTATATGCCCTGAAAGGATATATTTCCACTAGGGCACGCTCTCGCTACGTGTCGCACATAGCGGCACTTAGGATTCTAAAATACAGAATCCAAATGCCGATGGCTCCACAGTACCCTGCGTAGGAAATATATTCTTTCAGGGCAAATAAATGTAGTGAAAATTATTAATTACGATTAAATTCGTTTGAACTCAATATATAAAATCAATTTGATTTTAGTTAGAGGAGGATAATATGCTTAATATAGGACAGATTGAAGAAGGATTCGTACTGGACCACATTAAGGCCGGCAAGAGTCTTTCTATCTACCACCACTTACAGTTGGACAAAAAAGATTGCACCGTAGCAATCATCAAAAATGCCAAAAGCGATAAAATGGGCAAGAAAGACATTCTCAAAGTAGAATGTGATATCGAAGAAATGGATATGGACGTGCTTGCCGTAATCGACCACAACATTACCGTAAACGTAATCAAGGGTGGCGAAATCGTTGCAAAGCAGGAACTTACACTTCCCAAGGAAGTTAAGAACATCTTCCGTTGCAAGAATCCCCGTTGTATTACTTCCATCGAACAGGAACTTCCTCATATCTTTATTTTAGGTGATGAAGCAAAGGGCAACTACAGATGCAAGTATTGCGAAGAGAAATGTACCGATGTGATTGGGGATAATTTCTTGTTCAGATAATTGGAGTTTTTAAAATAATACACCCGTCCACTGATGTGGACGGGTTATTTTTGTAATAGGGAATATATGCGAAAACTGAAATTTTTAAGTGTCCCATAATCAGTTATATGATAAGCAAATATATTTTTAATCGCACAATATAGAAATGG
>JAZNRC010000027.1:0-2065 GCA_045590555.1 Lachnospiraceae bacterium
TTACATTGTTTTTGGAGAGTTTTTTTCTTTTTATTATGTTGATGGCTATAAATACCATAAATGTAAGAATTTCTGCTACGGTATATGCTGCCCATATTCCGCCCAATCCGAAAAGCTCGCCTAAAACAAAGACACATACCAAGAGTAAAACACAACATCTGAGACTTACCAGAACACTTGTTATCTGTCCGAATTCAATAGACTGAAGATAATTTCCGATTATTACATTTAGTGTCATAATAAACATACTTGTGGTGTAAATTCTTACTGCCAGAGCAGACTGCTGAATCAATCCGCTTTCACTTATACCGAACATATGTGGTACGATAGCAGGGAAGGCTTCAAGTATAGCCATTACACTTCCGCATATAATAACTGCTGAAAGCACAGAAAGTTTTACGCTGTCCTTTATTTTTTTATTGCTTTTTTCTCCAAAGTAAAGGCTAATCATCGGTTGTGTGGTCTGACTTAAACCTTCAAATACCGCAAGAGACACTGTACATAGATTAAACACGACCGTATAAATTACAATGCCTTCAGGTCCGCTGATCTGAACTACATAATGATTCATCACAATTATTGTCACGAACTGATACACGAATGAAAGTGCCGAACCAAAACCATTTTTTATAATACGGCAAACCGAAGAGTCAAAAGCAAAGCGGAATTTAAGTGTGTTCTTTTTTGACAGGAAGTGACTTCCTACAATTATCAATCCCACACCTTGACCTATTACCGTAGAGATAGCTGCACCGGCAACGCCCATACTCATAAATCCCACAAATACAAGATTTAATATAATATCTATCCCCATACCTGAAATCATTCCTACCATCGAAAGTGTAGGTCTGCCATCATTTCTTACAAAAAATGCACCTGCAATGTTTAAAATAAAAATGGGAGCACCTAATAAAATAATCTGCACATATGTTTTTACCTTATCAAAAACCAGTTCATTTCCTGCACCGAGCAGAAATGTTATCTGCCTTGAGAAAAATACACCTGCGAAAAACAGAATCATAGATAAGAAAACAAGACATATTGCTGAAACACTAAAAGCCTTATTTGCGCCCGCTTTATCGCCTTTCCCTGTATCAACACTTACAGCTATGCACCCTCCGATAGCAAACAAAGCGGCTATCATATTGATTATCATATAAATCGGCGTTGCATAAGTTACAACCGAAAGGGACAACTCATCAAGATACTGACCTATTATGACAGCATCTGCCATTGAGCCGATTGCTGTTGTAAGATTCATAAGAATTGTCGGCAGGAGAATAGACAGAAAAGTTTTAATTACAAGAGGACTTCGTTTAACGCTAAATGAATTTACCATTTTTATCCTCCCTAATTCTGAATTCTGTGGTCTATTACACTTCTTATCTTGCCGCCTCCGGAGCTTAGTTCAAAGCTGTCCTTATCTTGTTTTACAATGTTTACAATGCCTGTTTTATCTGTTAAGCACTCATTGATTTCAGGATAATTATTTTTAAGAATTTCAAGGGCATTAGATTCGGAATCAGCAAAATCAGGTTCAACGCAAATTGTCATTACACTTAATTTGTCATAGGATAAAATAACCTGCAACCATCCGTTATAATTCATTTTTTCCGCAAATACGGATTTGATGGTTTGATAATTTACATAATTAGTTGCAAATTTAAAAACATCACCAAATCTTCCAAGAAGTTCAAATCTTGGTGAAAGTCTTCCGCATTTACACGGTTCTTTTACAAACCTTCCAAGGTCACCTATTTCGTATCGCTTGATTGGTGTATTTTCCTGATTGATAGGTGTCCAAACAAGTCTGCCAACCTCACCGGCTGCTACCGGCTCATCTTTATCAAGCTTTAATATTTCAAGGTATTTGCTTGGAGCAACGTGATGAATACTTCCCTCGCAGTACTCACAGGCATACCCCATAGAGCCGATTTCATTGCAGCCATATGTGATGGATGCAATTCTTTTTACATTAAATGTCTTTTTAATATATTCTGCCTGTGCAGGATCAAAATGCTCTCCGCCATAGAGTATAAGGTCAATACCGCCGTAATTTTTGAGA
>JAZNRC010000028.1:0-24929 GCA_045590555.1 Lachnospiraceae bacterium
TTTATCCATTCTGTAGTATGACAAATAACTATATACATTTTTCTCTTTTAAGAAATCAAAATCGTATTTTTCTTTACCGATTTCTCCTAATTTGATTTTCTGATTTTTTCTTCTGTTTTTACACATAATTATCATCTCCTTTTTCTTTACGACTTTTTTAATTAACGCATATTTACTTCCCTCACCTCATCAACACCTTAGACACCGACACCTTCGTTCCCTCCAAACCATTCGCTTTGAGGAACTTCTTCAGTTCGCTGCTGCTTTGCGCGCATCTCGGTCCCAGTATGATTTCTGAGATTATGCCGGCACCCCAAATCTCTTCCAGACACAAATCCCTGCAGCCACGGATGCCTTTCTTGGTCATGCAGAACTGCTCTCTGTCCAGCTTCCAATTCCTTATCTCATCCGTAAAATGCTTTTTCAGCTTATGGCACTGTTCGGTCTTGATATCGTTCTCCATCCAATCAATAAGACGTAATGTTGACTTGATAAAAGCCGTGTCGTGATACAGTCTGACCTCATAATCATCAAGAAAAGAATCCTTATTTGTGAACTTGACCAGTTGCAAATACGTATCGGCTGCATATCCGTATCCGTTGCTTCGAATCATTTCACATAGGTTCATCTGTCCATGCTTCTGTCCGTCCTGCTCATATAGCAAATCCATGGAATAGACCAATCTGTCGCGTATGTATTTTTCTCTGGCAGTTTCGGCGCATATAGCCTTTCCCACATCATATAGGCTGGCACCAAAGGCCGGAATTTCCGACCTCTGCAAATAGGCCTTTAGGGTGGCGATATTAAAACAGATGCACACGCCGGTGCACTCCGACGCATATCTTTCCCAATAAGCAATGCTGTCCTTCTTTTCTGACAGGCATAATGCATAGAGCGAACGCCGTGCCCTACACTCACGCAGAAACTTCTCCTTATTCCGCGCAATACTCTCCCGCAACAGTCTAAAATAATTCTCTTTATCTTCGTCTGCTTCCGAGGCGATAACCCTATCCAAATCTGCCAAAAACTGTTCCGGATTATAGAAGGCCTCCCTCTTACTATCAGGCAATCTTATGCCTGTGAGCCGAAACGTTTTACTGTTAACAATCTCATACAACGAATCTAAGGTGGTATAGTGATAATAAATTTCGGGGGACACCTTTTCCACTTCTTCAAAATACTTCATCTTCTCGCTTGGTGCTTTCAAAACATACTCCTTTCGGTATATGAAACCTCTTGATTTTAGCTATATTCCCCCACTTCTTTTATAACGTTCTATTCGTCGTTCGACAACCCGATTTCGCCAAGCGATGGTGGATTTTGCGTAAGTGTATACAAATTTCGACTTTTTTTGCTTTATTTTCATTTTTTTGAAAGAAAAAAACACCCGAATGCCGTCATCGACATTCAGGTGTTCACTACCTATTTGCGCATTCATATTGCCTTTTGAAAAAAGCTTTTCTGACCTGCCATATCTTACGTTGTGATATTTCAATTCTTTCATCATTGACTAAAAATGCCATGCAGTTATCTATATAACTTATTTTATCCAGATTCACAATGTACGCCTTATGACATCGGCTAAAAGAACTTGGTGGCAACAACTTCTCAATATTTTGCATTTTATTTCTGCACTTAACAGCCCCCTGATGGGTGTGTACCACAATATAATGTTTCTCCGTTTCGATGTAAATTATATTTTTCAACGCAATCTTGCGTGTCTCGTCTCCGATGATATTGAAATCAATCTTTATATTACGTTCCAACAGAATTCTCGCCGAGGAGATTGCCTCTCCTATCTCCCCGAGCTCCATTTTATCAATGTAGCGAAAAGCATTCACAACATAACCTTTGCGGCTCATCTCCACATGGGTTGTTAATATTACGAAGATTCCTTCCGGCTGATACTGTTTTGCCTTCACTATCGTTTCAAATCCGTCCATGCCGGTCATCTCAATATCCACAAAGGAAATATCGTACTCTTTTTGACTCTCTAAATACTGTTCACCGCTTGCATAGATATCTATCTGCATTTCTGCCTTGCTGTCATGCCGAAGAATCTCCTGCTCTATTCGCTCTCTCCAATAGATATCATCATCTACTATTGCTATTACCATCAATCTGCTTCTCCATATTTTTAAATAATATTCTTAAAATAAAAATATTATCTTCTGTTTCAATATCCAAATCACCCTTGTATTTCTTCACGCTGTCCTTAATATTCTCCAATCCGTATCCGTGATAATCCGAATTGGATTTTCTTGTTCTCCACGGTGCACTGCCGTTTGACGCCTCCGGCTTGTACGAATTCGTGACAATAATCATAATGGACATATCTGTATATGCACATTCCACAGAGATACGCTTCTCATCGCTCTCTTTCGCCGCTTCCAGAGCATTACTTAATACATTTGAGAATATGGTACATAAGTCAAAAGCATCAATGGCGCAGTCCACCGGAAACCGTCCCCTTACTTCCATATTCACACCACATTCCTGTGCCTTCGCATAATACTGATTAATAATGGCATCTACAATGCCGTTATGTACCGTTACCAAATTTCCAAAATCATTAATCTTGATATGCATCTGCTCCAGATAAGCATCTATTCTGTCATACTGTCGCGTCTTCGCCAGATTCGATATCATCTCCATATGGTTGACCAAATCATGCCGAAACTTCTTCGTATCTTTCTCACGGTTCTCCAAATATTCATAATGATTCTTCTGATCATCTAAGTATTTATCCGTCAAAGCCTTTTTCTCTTTGTATACGTTTCGTTGGGTGAAAAGTAAAATCACGGATGCCAGCTGAACAAAAATACCGATAATAACGAGGACAATTGAAATGAGATACAGAACCTTCTTGTTCTCCAAATACAAATCAAAATTAGGCTGTGAAATAATTGCTACAACCACAAAAGTGTCTACCGCCAAAAGCACCGTAAATCCAATTAAATTTGTAACTCCAATTGTTTGTAAAGTGGACGATGTATTTTTTCGATATATTCGTCCTACAACATAAATTAAGGCAATAGAAATAAAAGAAGAAATTAAATTATCTACACCAATATCTTTCATGTTAAACAACTGCATTAATATATCTACTAAAATAATAGACATTTCATCTATCATTGAGGATGCAAATATTATTCCTGTTACAGAAATAATAATGTGATATATTTTCTCATTATATAGCAAAAATGCCATACCATAAATCACTATTGCATATATTGATATTTCTATAAAATCATTGTCGCTATAAAAAATAAATACAGATGTTGCCGTGATCATAAGACCAACTAATAGAACCATTAATCTACTATGTTGCACTTTTCTCTTTTGCAATACAAAAAACATATTGCATAATACTATAAGCTTGGCAAAATGAATATAATCTGTCAAAACATGAACAAAGAGTTCCATTTTTTCCTCCCAATTAAAGGTTTTTGTTAAATAGAATATAGCAAAAATTCTTTAATTGGGAAAGGAAAAACTTTACTTACTTAATTATCCCCAAAGCAAGTATGCAATAAAATCATGGATTTTAGTAAACACTTCTTTGTCCTTTCCGTATATACTGTTGTATTATCCGGATAAGTTAAGAATAATCAATTTTCAAATTAAGTAAATAGAATTTCGCCAAGCGTCGGTGATTTTTCGCCAAGCGATGGTAGTTTCGATAAAAAAACGGCAAAAAAAGGATGGTACCTTCTACAAGTACCATCCCTATATGTCTTTTAGAATTAAAAATTATAACTGATATACATCGCCTTCGCCTTTTTTCATAATTCCCTTGGCAACCAGTCCATCCATAATTACCTGCACTTCAGCAGGGGTAACGGTTCTGGGCATCATTCTTGCGATTTCAGAAACAGAAGCTTCTTTGTTATCCTGTGCAACAGCCTTGATAATGGTCTTCTCCATATCGGTCAAAGAATTAACAGATGCATCGATGCCATATGTTTCAAACAATTCTTCGTATTCTTTGTTCACTTCTGCAAGAATATCATCCAAGTTACCCTGAGCAGCCTTCAATGCTTCGTGTTCCATTTCTTTCTGCTTCTTAATTTCTGCCTGTTCCTCGTAATCTGAGAAAATAGGTTTCTTAAACTTAGCAGCCATCATAGGCGGAATAGGCTTGGTCAGCAACTGCTGATCGCCATACTTATATCCTTCGATACGCTCTGTAATGTATGTATACACTTCCTGCATAAGGTCATTGGACAGAACTTCGGTTTCATCGAAAGTAAATGTATTCTCTGAATACTGGCTACCACCACTGTGCTGTCTTAAACCGGGAGTTTCTAACTCAAGATAACCAATCTTGATGCCGGCTTTTTTAAATAATACGCCGATGCAATCTGTGTAATAAATTGTTTTGATACTGTCAGATGCATTACTGGTAATGTTGCTTGTTAATACGGTTCCTACTGTTGATGTTGCTTTGATTTCGCATTTGTTGTCATAGATTAAAATACTACGACCTCTTACTCCATGTAAAATTCCCAAATAGTTTGACATGTTTCCCTCTCCCTTTAACATTAATAATGGCATGATACCTTCTTTTGGGTACCATGCCGTCATTATATCATACTTTTTTCATTCTGTCCCATAAAAATTGAATATTTTCTTACAAATATAATATTTTTTTATTTCTATATTCTTTTTTCAGCCGGAACCCAACGCTCCAACAACTCACTTAACTGCTCCCTGTCAAAAGGTTTGGACAAAAAGTCATCAAAACCGTTAGCCAGATACATTTCCCTTGCTCCCTGCAACGCATTGGCGGTTAGTGCTATAATGATGGCATTTTGACCATTCTCACCACATTCTTCACGAATAATCTTCGTTGCTTCCACACCATCCATCTCCGGCATCATGTGATCCATAAGAATCAGATCATACTTTACAAGTTTTACACGCTCAATGGCCGCCTTGCCGCTGTCCGCCTCTGCCAGCTTAAATTGATACTTTTTCAACATAGCATTGGCGACTTTACGATTCATTGCGTTATCATCTACTATTAATACGCGATATTCCTCTGCAACCAATTCTTTCTGCCCTTCTTCTTTTAACTCTTTTTTGACTTCCTGATTTTGGCTGTCCCTAATGGTGGTTTTGTCCGCTACCCGCTGTTTAATATGTATTTCAAACCGGGTTCCCTCACCGTATTTACTTTCAACTTTGATATCACCATTCATTAAAGTAACCAGCTGTTTGGTAATGGCCAATCCCAAACCGGTACCTTCACTTTGACGGTTCCGGTTCATATCTAATTGCCGGAAAGACTCAAATATAGCCGACAAATCTTCTTCTTTAATACCGATTCCCGTATCTTCCACCACCAGTTTTAAATCCATAACATCAGTAGCGATATATTGACCCGACACATCCAGACTGACATATCCCTCTCTGGTAAATTTAATGGCATTATTTAAAATATTAATTAAAATCTGACGAATTCTGCCGGCATCCCCGTACAACTTACTGGGAATGCTGTCTGACAGTTTAATTTTAAACTGCAGTCCTTTTTGCTCCGCAGCGATTTTAACCAGATTAATCGTATCCTGCATTTCCTCTATCACATAGTACTCGTCTTCCACCAAATCCATTTTACCGGCTTCCACCTTGGACAAATCAAGAATATCGTTAATGATGGCCAGCAGATTCAATGCTGCAGTCTTAATATCATAAGCATATTCCTGAATACGGCGTCCGTGGCTTTCTTCAATCAATAACTCACTCATACCCACAATGGCATTCATTGGCGTACGGATTTCATGAGACATATTGGCCAGGAAATTTGATTTGGCATGATTGGCAGCCTCCGCCTGTTCCCGCATCATATGCAATTCACTGATATATTTATGTGTGTCCGTAATATCAATAATCAGTACCGTATATCCTCTGGCACGCTGTTCATTATCCACAACGGTACGCAGTTCCCCTTTGTAAAACTTTCCGTCTTTTTCGAAGCGGACTTCTTTCCCCTCCATAATGTTCATGGGAAATCCTTCCACATTCTCAATCTTTTTATACACCTTAAGATCCGGGTACAGCATCTTGGCAAAATCATTATACATCAGGATTTCAAGGTTCTCGTTTAAGGTAATCATGGAATTCCCCAAAGAATTCAATACCGTTTCCGTAGCCATTCTGCTCAAATCGAAATCCTTGCGGTTCCATACCAAAAGAACCAGAACAGAGAACATAAGCGCCATCGCTATAGGCGTAGGATCATAACCTTCCGGGAATACCTTAAATAAATATAAAATCAAAACCGAAAACGAAAACGTAGCGCCACCGATAATCCCCCAGAGTTTTCCTGCTCTTTTGGAACTCTTTTCTTTGCGGATGGTCTGAATCAGTGTCCAAACCGAGGCAGTCCACGGAGTCACGGTACAAGTCAGCATATAGAAATAAAAACCGGGACCATATGTAATCTTCACATGGGGATAGGCACCGGTATTTACAAATTCCAAATTACTGTAATACAGATTATGATAATCTCCGGTCCATACCATCACAATCACTGCCAGGGCACATAGTAAAAGGACACGTTCAAAGATTTTATGCTCTTTTTTGCCACAGTAATTAAAAATAAACATCATAAAAAAGATTGCTACTGCAGCGCCACCCAAATACTCTACTTTAATGGCAAGCATGGCCTCTTCTTTGCTTTTTGACAACAGTTCAAGCAAATAGCCTGCATTATGTACCAACTCCGATATGGTAAAAGATAACATCAATCGCTGGGTATAAGTAGAACCACCGCGAAAAATGTATACCAGTGCACATAATAGCATCAAGAGCCCCACAATTTGTAACGAAACCAATACCTGAAACATAAGAATCCCTTTTCTTTCCGTAAATAATACAAACTTTTACAACAAAACCATTTCATTCTTAAAATCAGAATGACAATGCTTATCTTACTTCTGAATATTTTACCATATTTAACATATTATTCCTAGAGAATTTTGAATGAAAGAAGACATAAAAAAGGACAGCTTTCACTGTCCTCACTGCTATTTATCGGATGCATCTTTCACATAATAAAACAATCTTGCCAGAAAAACGGAATTGGAAGGAACTCCTCTATCCGGTCTTACGCAATTACGGAATACACGATGAAGTAATTCTGTATTGCCGTGCAGCCACGCTACATTAATAGCATGACGGATGGCTCTTTCCACTCTCGAAGGTGTTGTGTTATATTTTTTGGCAATATCCACATACAATCCCTTCGTCACATAATGCTGATATTCTGAATCCTTCAAAAGAAGTTCTACTGCATAAGTAATATATGCATATCCGTAAATGTTGGGCGGTATTCCTATTGATAATAACATATCCTGAATCGGGCTGGGCGCAACTCGAAAGGCTGTAATATCTTCATATTCCTCGTCGTAATAACTCAAACTTCTTGCTGCCATATTTTTTCTCCTCTTTATTCGATTTTTTTGCAAGTATTCTTAATTTATTCTAAATGTTGACAAAATGAAATATCTACTTTAACATAAAAAACGTTGTGCCAACGCAACAAAAATGTCAAATTTAACATAAAGGAATTATTATGCAGGAACAAATCTTAAGTCGAAGGATACGAGAAATCCTCATAAGTATGGAATGGACCAAAGAAATATTAGCCGAAAAAAGCGGTCTTCCTCTGGAAACAATCAAAAATATATACTATGGAAGGACTGAGAACCCTACAGTGTCCACCGTACTTGCCATATCCAATGCAACGGGGCACAGTATGAACTGTCTGATGGGACAGTGTCCCCATACGCCGAATGAAAAAGCAATTTTACGTAATTATCGTGCCTGTGGTCCCCACGGCAAAACTCTCATAGAACTCATTGCAAAATACGAAGCCAGCTCTGTCAAAAATGAGCGGGAAGCTACGGATAAGCACTTAATTCCCTGCCTCTTACCTCATGGCGACATTCACAGGGGTATTATTTATGACACCTGCGAAAGCATCGAAATAGAAACCTCAACGCCGGAAGCTTATATTTCTATCCGGATGACCAGTAACGATTTGGCTCCGAAATACTGCAAAAACGATATCATTCTGTTAGAGAATCGATTTCCTGCCAATGGAGAATGCGCCGCATTCTTCCAGCGTGACAGACTATATATTCGTCAATTTACGGAAGAAAACGATTACTATCGTCTGAAATGTCTCCACAACCAGGGCACAGATATTGTGCTTCGGCGAATGGATGAAGTACAATATGTAGGTACCTGTTGCGGCGTGATAAGACAGTAAAAGCAGACTTAACAGAGCCGAAAAATACATTTTGAATCACAAAAAAAGAAGTTGTTGACCGTTCTTTCATCAACAACTTCTTTTCTTATTTTAATACATATTTTTTAAAGAACTCACCACGTTCCTCAAAATTCTTAAAATAGCCGTACGACGCAGCCGCCGGTGACAGCACACACGACTTACCGCTATCGGTAACTTTCTTGGCTTCTGTCACTGCCAGCTCCAAATCCGGAACATAAATGCACTGTTCGCAAGGCCCCACCGCATCATGAATTCTTTTACCGGAATCATACATACAAACAAATCGATACTGTGGATTCTCTTTGATAAAAGCAATCAACACATCATAATTAATTCCCCTGTCCATACCGCCGATCAAAACGGTCTGCACATTTGGAATGCTTTTTACCGCACTGATGGTGGCCTCCGGAATGGTAGAAATGGAATCATCATAAAAGGCTACGCCCTCTACATCACCAATGTGCTCCAATCGGTGAGGAAGCCCCTGAAACGCCTTCATACTCGCAAGTACGGCAGCATCATCACAACCATATAACCTCGTGGCTATATAATGTACAAACTGCGCATTATAAATGTTATGCTCACCCAACACACTCAAATCAAAAACCTGCTCGCCGTGACGCTTCATTGCAATCACTTGCGCCTTGGTCTCAATCTCAGGTACGTTATCACCTACGAAGAAATAATCATCTTCCCTCTGATACAAAGTGATATTACTTTTCGCTTTAAAATATCGTTCCACCGTTTCATAATAATCCAGATGCTCCTCATAAAAGTTCATAAACAACGCTATATGCGGAGAAACCTCACAATGTGCCAGCTGGTGACAGGACATTTCGAATACCACAATGGTATCCTCATCAATCTCTTCAAAATAATCCAGACAGGGCTGACCGATATTCCCCAGAATGATTACTTTTTTATTTGTACACTCTTTTAATACGGTATATAACATGGAAGATGTGGTACTTTTACCCTTAGTACCGGTAATACCAATCACCCGGTCACGAAACTCCTCCAGAAAAATCTCCGTCTGGGACAAATATTTAAGATTTGCTTCATGATATACAATACCGGGACTTTTTACAATCCAATCATAATTGTCTTCATTGAAACCATCACGCTTGCCCTCGAACACTTCCACACTTGCCGGCTTACAGCACTTTTGTAAAAACCGTTCCGTAGACTGTCCTTCTCTTCCATAGCCCCAAATCAGTATTCTTTTACCATTTAATTTATCAATTATACTCACTGTTTTGCGCCTCTCCTGTTTTGCCTTCTGCAAATTTCTGCTTACGGTTTTATACACTTTTTAAGCATATCCGCATACAAGGTCGGCAGATTATTTTCACTCTCCCAACCCTGCAACAAAGCATCTAACGAATCCTGCTCCCGTAAAATAAATGCCTCGTATCGGTCGGTCAAAAGGCTGTGTCCTCCTTTATTAATATAATCTTTTAACGATACCAGTACTTCCTTACGGGTTCCCACGCACTCAAAAGGCTTATTTTCTTCAATACCGGTCAATTCCCGGAAATACAAATCCAGAGATTCCTTATTCAGAAGATTCTCACCAAAAATATCCACCAATTCCTCTTCACTTAAGAACGGCAATAAAATAATGTAGACAAACAAACATTTTGGGCATTCACAACACCAGATTCCCTGCTTGCTTCCCGCATTACAACTTCTGAACACCTTATGATACTGCTTACTTCTTGCAAAAAGCATTGCAATCTGAATCTCCATCAGCGGACGCAGGAGACTGAAGTACAGAATCGGCGTCTCCACCATGGTTTTTACATACCACATAAAATCCTGCTCAAATTCATAACTTTTGGAATACTGATGATTCACAAATGAGTCTTTTACCGTGGTTTCGTTGGCACTGGTTTCATTGGACAATACAATGTACCGATTGCCGCTCAAATATGCTGAAATAATCGACGAAAACGCTACTACCGCTGAGAACGGAATGTGACCGTTTAAGTAACCCAGTTTGTTTAATTCAAGCAACTCTTTATCAAGCACGCGTCTTGCCTCATAAGTGCCTTTTTTATAATCACAGACATCAATAACATTATGCGTGGTTGCATTGCCGTTTACCGCATACGTGGTAATCCCTTCGTCTTTTAATAATTCCAGGGATACTACAGAGTCTTTACCGCCGCCTACGGATACCAGACAACCGCTGTATGTTTTATCATCTTTTAAAGGAGCAATGGGTGCTTCCTTACTCTGAATATGCACCAAATCTTCTTGGGATACTTCGATGCCGTTCCGGTACATAAATTCGCCCAGTCCGTTATAGTAAAGCTTCTCCCACCAGGCGCACTGTTCCTTGGACAATTCACCGCACTCTATCACCAGATTCGGCGGGCAGGCACATTTCCAGTAACTGATGGTCTCCACCATACCAAGATTAAAAAATAAACGATTGAGAATCGCCTCATCCGCTTCCGCAAAAGCCGGAAACTCCCAACTTGATTTAAAATCCTTAAGCCCCGGAATACTGAAATGATACTCCACGCGGTAGGAACTTTCCTTACGTTCCACAACGTAATCTTTATAAATAAAAGAATTATATTCTTTTCTTAAATTTTCAAAAGTAAACAAAACTGTCTGCCTCCTTACGCTTAACACACCTATTATAATCACTCTTCTTTACAAACTCAATCTTTTTCCTGTCTTCCGCACAATTCAGGATGTTTTTTCTTGATTTCCGCTTTATCCTGATACATAAGTTCATCCGCCTGATTATATATATCCATATAATCCTTCGAATACTCTCCGGAAGCACACCCCATTGCAATACTTAAAATAATCGGACTGTCTTTATACTCTTCCCTTAATATGAGCAGCGACATAAATACCTCCTTATCACTCATCCGATAGCATCTTTATTTCTTAAAATATTCTTTTACCAGTTTAAATACAGTTCCTGACAACAGCAATACCGCGATAAGATTCGGAATTACCATCAATCCGTTAAAAGTCTCTGCAATGCTCCACACAAGCCCTAAATCCACTGTAGCACCCACAACGGCTACCATTGAATAAATCACCATAAAAGGCTTGACAATCTTCGATGAGAAGATATATTCCGCACATCTTGCACCGTAAAGGCCCCAGCCGATAATGGTGGAAAACGCAAAACAACACATTGCCACCGCCGTAAAAATCGATACCCAGTTACCGTACGTAGACGTAAATCCGCTGATGGTCAGTTCCGCGCCGGCCGCATCACCGAATGCAACAGGTGTGCCGCTGCAAAGAATAACCAATGCAGTTAAGGTACAAATAATGATGGTATCCGCAAACACTTCAAAAATCCCGAAAAATCCCTGTTCCACCGGCTTACCCGTATCTGCACAGGCATGTGCAATGGAACCGGTACCAAGACCTGCTTCGTTGGAAAAAATACCCCTGGACACGCCCTTGGTCATACTGGTAAAAAAGCTTCCTACCACACCGCCGGTCACTGCTGCCGGGTTAAAAGCACCGTAAAAAATATCAGCGAACACGCCGGGCACATTTTTGATATTTAACAACACAACACCCAGAGCCAGTAAAATATAGAAAACTGCCATAAACGGAACCAGTTTCTCTGTTACTTTACCGATTCTTTTGATACCGCCCAACAGAACACAAACAACCAGAATCATAATAACAATACCGATAATCCAATTGCTGATTGTTACACCCTCTGCTGAAATCAAATTATAATTAAGAAGCGCCGAATTTACTGCCGTTGCAATGGTATTTACCTGTGTAGCGTTACCTGTACCAAATACCGTAAATATACCAAAAACCGAAAATAACACAGCAAGCCATTGCCATTTTTTACCCAAACCGTTCTTAATATAGTACATCGGTCCGCCGACATACTCACCTTTTTCATTCTTTTCTCTGAAATGAACTGCCAAAACCACTTCCGAAAATTTGGTACACATGCCAAGAAAAGCAGACACCCACATCCAAAAGACCGCACCCGGACCACCGATTGCAATTGCTCCCGCCACGCCGGCAATATTACCGGTACCAACCGTTGCGGAAAGTGCCGTACATACAGCCTGGAACGGCGTCATGGTGCCGTGCTTTGCTTCCTTTTTCTCAAAGACCTTACCTATGGTCTGTTTCATTGCCAAAGGAAACTTTCGTATCTGTATAAAACCGGTACGGATGCTTAAATATAAGCCAACCCCGATAATGCAAATAATCGCAGGAATACCCCACACGAAATTATTCACCGCTGCATTCACATTTTCAATCACTACTAACATGTATTCTCTAATCCAATCACTGTTTTTCTAATTCTATTCTGTATATGCCTGTATAAATTTGTTTTTGGACCGCATATGCAAAATATTTCTTTCCTTCAGTCTACTCAAACTTCTCTGCCACCTGCTTAAGCAATTCCCTGATACTTAGATGTTGTGGACAGGTCGCCTCACACAAACCGCATTCAATACAATCCGATGCCTTTCCTCTGCCCGCAGTATGCATATTATAATGCCACTCGCCGTTCCATCCCACATATCTTCTCAAACAATTCATATCCGAGAACAAGTCCGGAATAGATATATTCATAGGACAGCCGTCAATACAATACTTGCAGAAAGTACAAGGAATTAAATCCTGCGCCTTAAAAATATCACAAACCTTCCATACCGCCTCAAACTCTTCCTCACTAAGCGGTTTAAAATCTGTCATAAAACTTAAATTATCTTCCATCTGCTCCATGTTACTCATACCGGAAAGCACCATCATAATCTGCTCAAAACTTGCTGCAAAACGAAGGGCATAACTTGCATTGCTGCCGCCTTCCAATGCATCAAAAACCGCCTGGGCCGTATCGGGAAGATTTACAAGATTTCCGCCTTTTACGGGCTCCATTACAATCACCGGTTTGTTGTGTTTTACACATACCTCATAACACTTCCTGCTTTCCACTCCCGGATCATCATAATCCGCATAATTGAACTGAATCTGTACTACATCAATTTGCGGATACTCCGTCAAAATGCGATCCAAAACTTCCGCTTTATCATGGAAGGACAAACCTACATTTTTAACACGTCCCTGTTCTTTTAATTCAAAGGCAGTTTCGTATGCACGACAGTTTTTATAATGTTCAAATAATTCCGCATTCTGGGCATGCATCAGATAAAAGTCAAAATAATCCACGCCGCAGGCTTCCAACTGTGCTTCAAAACAAGGAAGAATATCTTCTTGCGTTTTAAAATAATTAGAGGTCAGTTTGTTTGCTATTATGTAGGCTTCCCTTGGATATCTTTTTACAAGACACTCACGCAAGGCTATTTCACTCTTTCCTCCGATATAACCGTGGGCTGTATCGAAGTAATTGAAACCGCTGTCCATAAAAGCATCTACCATCTTAATAGTTTCTTCGTAATCCACTTCGTCGCCCTTCATCGGCAGACGCATAAAGCCGAATCCGAAATTCTTTTTTACATTACCATAAAATCGATTATACATATAACCTCCCCATAAATGCTGTCGCACAAAGTATTCCTTACCCATGATTCATAATGCATACGCAACGCATCATACCACATTCTTTACCAGTAAATATTATACCAAATTTTTTTTCAACTGTATACCCATATCGTAACCACACACTTTTGTTTTCTTCCTCTATCCACGCCTTTCAACATTTTCAATTCCGAAATTTCTTTTTTGAGTCCTTTTTTCAGATGCTATTATTTTACTTTTCTTTTATCACAAAGTATGTTATATTCACTTTGATTGATTATTTTTAATTCATTATCCATGAGAGGCATATTATGTTTGGTGATAATTCAAGTAAAAAAGAAAAAATGAACATTATTATTGTCGGTTGCGGTCGCGTAGGTTCTACCATCGTGGAACAGCTTAGCAAGGAAGGCAATAATATTACCATCATTGATAAGGATTCCGAAGTAATTGAGACACTCACAAACCTTTATGATGTTATGGGTGTTATCGGAAACGGTGCCACCTACAGTGTACAGATGGAAGCCGGTATTGAAAACACCGATCTTTTCATTGCGGTTACGGAATCCGACGAATTAAACTTACTTTGTTGTACTGTTGCAAAGCGTGTCAGCAACTGTTCTGCCATTGCCAGAGTCCGTACCCCGGAATACAGTAAAGAAGCTGCTTATCTGAAAGAAAAATTAGGTCTTGCCATGATTATCAACCCTGACTTGGAAGCTTCCAGGGAAATTGCAAGAATCCTGGCACTTCCCTCTGCATTGGACGTAAACTCCTTTGCTCACGGTCAGGCAGAACTGATTAAATATAAAGTTCCGGCAGAAAGTATGTTAAACGATTTGGCCATTATGAATATCGGTAAGGTTGTATCGCAACAAGTCTTAATTTGTGCCATTGAGCGCGAAGGAGAAGTATACATTCCCTCCGGTAATTTTATCATCAAAGAGGGAGATATTATTACCTTTGTTGCCACAAGAAAACAGGCTCGTAAGTTCTTCCTTTCTTTGGGTTCCAAAGTAAAACACGTACGTGACTGTATGATTATCGGCGGTGGCAAAACCACCCATTATCTTGCTGACCAGCTTCTGCATGCAGGCATTAATGTTAAAATCATTGAAAAGAAGAAAAAACGTTGTCAGGAATTAAGTACTTTACTTCCGAAAGCAATTATTATTAACGGCGACGGAACGGACGAAGAACTGTTACGCGAAGAAGGAATTGAGACCATTGAATCCTTTGTACCTTTAACCGGTATTGACGAAGAGAACATTATGTTAACTTTGTACGCAAGACAGGTATCTCCTGCCAAAGTAATTACCAAGATTAATCATATTAACTTTAAAAATGTAGTGAATAATTTAGATTTGGGAAGTGTGATTTACCCCAGATACTTAACTTCAGAAGCGATTGTGGCTTATGCCCGCGCAAAAAAAGACTCTTTGGGCAGTAATATCGAAACTTTATATCACTTATTTGATTCCCGCGTGGAAGCCATTGAATTTGTGGTACGCCCCGATTCCAGAGTCATTAATGTTCCTTTGATGGAACTTGCTCTGAAAAAGAATTTATTGATTGCCTTTATCAATCGTAACGGCTCCATCATTATCCCCAGCGGTCAGGATTCCATCCACCCCGGCGATACGGTAATGATTGTAACTACCCACACAGGCTTTAACGATATCGAAGATATCTTGGAGTAGGAGGACTGAAATTACCATGAATTTTTCAATTATCCGTTACATTTTAGGTTGGATTCTCAAAATTGAGGGAGCCTTTATGCTCCTCCCCTGTTTAACAGCTTTAATCTATAAAGAGAAGCAGGGTTTCATCTATTTAGGTGTTGCTGCAGTTTGTGTATTGCTTGGACAGTTGATGTCATTCCGCAAACCCCAAAGTAATGTATTCTATTTAAAAGAGGGGTGTGTTGCTACTTCTTTAAGCTGGATACTTATGAGTATCTTCGGATGTCTCCCCTTTGTTTTTACAGGTGAGATTCCTTCCTTTACTGACGCCTTATTCGAAACCATTTCCGGTTTTACCACAACCGGCGCCAGTATTTTAAGTGAAGTGGAATATCTGTCGCATTGTTCAACCTTGTGGCGCTGTTTTACCCATTGGATTGGCGGTATGGGTGTATTGGTTTTCTTATTGGCCATTATTCCCATGAGTGGCGGTTCGCACATTAATTTAATGCGTGCGGAATCTCCCGGCCCCTCCGTTGGTAAAATCGTTCCCAAGATTAAGCATACGGCACGAATTCTTTACTTAATTTATATTGCTTTAACTTTTATACAATTTGTACTTCTGCTGTTTGGCAAAATGCCTGTTTTCGAAGCTTTAAATACTGCATTTGCTACAGCAGGTACCGGCGGTTTTGGAATTAAGAATGACAGTTTTACAAGCTTCTCCCCCTATTTACAATGGGTTACTGCAATCTTTATGCTGCTGTTCGGTGTAAACTTTAATGTATATTATTTAATCCTTTTAGGTAAATTTAAAAAGGCATTTTTCAACGAAGAAGTAAGATGGTTTTTTATTATGGTGGTAGCTGCAATCGGACTGATCACTCTTAATATTTACGAACTGTCCGGCAATTTTTTCAAGGCATTAACCGATGCCACGTTCCAGGTATCTTCATTGGTATCATCTACCGGTTTTGCTTCTGCAAACTTTGATACCTGGCCCGCAATCTGTCGCACAGTCTTGGTATTGATTATGTTCGTAGGTGCCTGTGCCGGCAGTACCGGCGGCGGCTTAAAAGTTTCGCGTTTTATCATCATGGTTAAATCCGTATTAAAAGAATGCTATTCATACATTCATCCTAAAAGTATCCGAAAGATTCATTTGGATGAAAAGGAAGTGGAAGACGAAACCGTACGCTCCGTTGCCGTTTATGTATTAACCTTTTTACTGATTTACGGAATTTCCATGATTGCAATTTCCTTTGACGGTCAGAGTTTCACCACAAATTTCACTGCAATCATTGCCTGTATAAATAACATCGGACCCGGATTGGATGCCGTAGGTCCCACCTGTAATTTCGGTTTCTTTTCAAACTTCTCCAAGTATGTATTGATGTTTGATATGATCGCCGGACGTTTGGAACTGTTCCCTCTCTTGATTCTCTTCCATCCCGGAACCTGGGAAGGAATGTTCCGCAAGAAAGGAAAATAATTAAAACTATGGAATCCCAAAAGCGTCTTATAAATATTGATTTGTTGCGTATTCTGGCATGCCTTTTTGTTGTGATTGCGCATGCAAGTTCCGGTGCTTCTTGTGCAGATTTGACATCTGCACAAGGAATCACTTTGCATACTTTTAATGCAGTCGGTCACACCGGTACAGTGTTGTTTTTCTTCATGAGCGGTATGTTTTTACTTTCTGAAGATTATAACTTTACATTTAAAAAATTTTATAAAAACAATTTTTTACGGCTATTAGTCGCTTACATTGCATGGGTCATTATCTATCACGCTGTCGGCTTTTTAATTCGCGGAATTTATACTCCTGCACATATTAAGGACGCCATCACAAATATCATCTACGGTAATGTATATTATCACTTCTGGTATCTCCCCATGCTGTTGGGCATATACCTTCTGTTGCCTTTTTTAAGAGCAATTTGTCAAGCGGGTAAGAAATTGGTATTTTACTTTGTAATACTTTTTTTATTGATGCAAGTTATCTTCCCCACGGTTTTCTTCTATGATTTTCCTTACAAATACTATTTATTATCCATTGTAACAAGAATTCCGTTTACTCTGATCAATCATCATGTAGGATACTTTGTATTAGGTTACGCCCTTTCATTACTTTTAAAAGATAATAAAATAAAAAAGCCTCGCCTTCTTGCATGCATTTTAATTATAATCGGACCGATTATCAGTTTGTTGGGTGATTACCTTCTTACCCTGCAACAAGGCTATCATGAGGTTACCTTTAATACGGTTTTCTCAGCAGCACTGTGTATGAGTGTAATAGGTTGGTTTATTCTCTTTCATGAGTGGAACCTTTCTTTGGCAGAAAAAACAGCGAACCGAATTACAGGAATATCCCGCCTTACATTCGGCATCTATATACTTCACCCGTTAGTAATCAATTATGCCACCGAATGGATTCCTTATTTTCAGGAAAATGAAACGGTTCTTTCCGCAATACTAATGACCTTACTTGCATTCTCAGTATCGTTTGTTTTAACATGGCTACTTTCTCTGATACCTTTTATACGGAAATGGATTTTATTTGCATAACAAATCCCCGAGCTTGGTTCTTATGTCAGAACCAAACCCGGGGATTTTTTTAGCCATTATGTAACTATTCTATAAACAGTTCCTATACTATTTGTAAAAATATGCTAATCAAACAAGGATGTACCGTATCGTATCTTACGATAAAATTTCTGAATTATAACCACCACCATGTAACCACAAATTGCAACAACGCTACCTACTCCCAGAATACACATAATTGCAACAATTAAATAATATAAAATATTAACCATCTCACCATACCTCTGTATTTGTTTTTATCTATAAACATACTATCAAAAGTAATGGTAAAGATTCAGCAAAGAACTGTAGTTATCCAAATAAACACAATCAATTACTGTAGTTTCCACTCTGCAATCTCTTCATAAGGACTTGCTTTGGCGAGACCAATCCGGATTATCTTTCCCTGCAAAATATGAAAATCTCCCTGCACAGCAGCAAATCCTTTGTTCAATTCTTCCGGTGCCAACTTTTTACCTATGGTTGTGTGCGGAAGCCATTGAAAAGGTCTGTAAAATTTACTTATTTCAATATTCTGACAATTCTTAACAATATTATATATTTTCTGCATGATATCCTGTAAATATGCATTCAGTACCGGCGTCATATATAATACAGAATTCATAAAAGCACCGCTACCTACCCATTGCACATCTCCCACAGCGATATCCTGCAACGCCATGGAAATCATGTCTTGCAACTGTTTTATAAAATCATTTTCCACATTTCCATGAACTTCAAAAGAAGATACCGTAATATGGGGAGGCACATGATTTGCTAACATATAATCATTACCTGTCACCGCGGCTACCTTTTCCATATATCCATAAATCTGCTTATTCGTATTATCATCAAAGTACAAAGAAATCAAATACTTCATTAATTTATAACAGCTCCTATACACTACTCTTAAAACTATTATTTTAGAATTATTTATATCAAATCCAAATACGGCCAAACTTCCTTTATCAGTGTTTTATACTCCAAAGGTTTCTTAGCCTTATGGATCTTTTTAATCATTTTGTCCGGCTCCTTAAAATTGTTTCCAAGATAAAACCATACTTCTTTCATTTTAAAAAGCACGTCCTGCTCTGCCCCCAAATCCGCCAGATATCCGGCATATAATCTGTCATGGTAATCCCGAAGTTCTTCCTTCGTTATCTTCTGTCCGGTTTTAATCTCTCTCACAAGTCCCGGATTGGAAATAACACCTCGTCCCAGCATTACTTTATCAATTTGAGGAAATCGCCTTTCTAGATTTACATAATCTTCCGTCGTGAATATATCGCCATTATAACATACCGGATGCTTACACCCCTCCAATGCCTTGGCAAAAGCATCCAGGTCAGGTGTTCCTTTATAAAAATCCCTTCTTACCCTGGGGTGAATAATCACTTCTTTTAATGGATAGTTATTGTAAATCGGAAGTATCTCTTCAAACTCTTCCGCATCCTCAAGTCCAAGCCTTGTTTTCACCGAGATTTCAAAACGTTCTGCTTCCGGCAACCCGTTATTCCAACGATACACCTCATCAAAAAAACGATCCAATTTTACGGTTTCACCAAGAAATCCGCTTCCGCGCCCCTTTGTTACCACCGTTGGTGCAGGACACCCAAGGTTTAAATTTATTTCTTTATACCCAAGTTGCCCAAGAAATTCACAGGTCTCAATAAACTGCTCCGCATTGTTTGTAAGAATCTGAGGCACCATGTACATCCCTGTATTATTCTCGGGAGCTACATCTTTGCGTTCTCGTGTTTTTAATATTTTCTTTTGAGTCGGCGTGATAAAAGGTGCAAAATACTTATCCATATCTCCGAACATGGAATGATATACATTTCGATATACAAAACCAGTCACCGCCTCCATGGGTGCAAGATAAAACTGCATTTTATTTCCTCTCAATAACCTAATATTAACTACATATACAATATAAAAATCCGGTGCCGTAAAAGCACCGGATTCTTCCTTTTTTCTCTTTTACACAATTATTCTAACACATCCGTAAGTACTGTTCAATAATACTTATATGCATAATTTGTTACTACTCTTCAATAGAGTTTCTCTTGTGAACCACAACGGTTTCATCCAGGCAGGAGAAAATTTCATCTACCTTTTCTTTCTTCATCTTCGGTGTAATAAGGCTTACAACCGGAACAATGATAAGACCTGCAATCATTGCAATTGCACCGGCATTGATGGGTGATGCAATAAACTTAAAGAACATATTAGCAACGGTAAGAAGTACGCCGCAGGCAAAACTTGCCCATACGGAAGCCTTGGTAACGCCTTTCCAACGCAAGCCGTAGATAAACGGTGCAAGGAAGGCACCTGCCAATGCACCCCATGAAATACCCATTAACTGTGCAATGAAATCAGGGGGATCCAAGGCAATTACAACGCTGATTGCGAGGAATACCACAAGAAAAATTCTCATACAAAGAAGCTGCTTCTTCTCTGTCATATCTTTGATAATGTTACCTTTGATAAAATCAAGTGTTAAGGTTGAACTTGATGTCAATACCAATGATGATAAAGTCGACATAGACGCAGACAATACCAATACGATTACAATACCGATTAAAATATCAGGCAAGGTAGACAACATACTGGGAATGATTGCATCGTAAACAATTTTACCATCTGCATTATAAATTGCTTCTGTATCAAATAATCTTGCAAAACCACCGAGGAAATAGCATCCGCCTGCTACAACAATTGCAAAGAAAGTAGAAATAATAGTACCCGTTTTAATAGACTTCTCATCCTTAATCGCATAGAATTTATGTACCATCTGCGGAAGTCCCCAGGTTCCCAAAGAAGTTAAAATAACAACGCCTAAAAGGTTGGGAAGATCCGGTCCGAAGAAGGAAGCAAACACTCCCTGCTGACCCATGGTAACGGGCACGTCACTTTCCAAAGTTGACAACTGTTTTACCGCTTCATAGAAGCCACCCTGCCCGTTTAATACGGCTACAATAACTGCTACAATACCAAACAACATAACGATACCCTGAATAAAATCGTTAATCGCAGTTGCCATATAGCCGCCGAGAACAACATATACACAGGTCAATGCTGCCATAACGATAACACAAACCGCATAGGGAATGTCGAAAGCCATTTCAAACAATCTGGACAAACCGTTGTATACAGAAGCTGTATACGGAATTAAGAATACGAATGCAATCATGGATGCCGCAATCCTTAACGCATTGGAGTCATATCTTTTACCAAAGAAATCAGGCATAGTCGCCGCCGATAAATGCTTGGTCATAACACGGGTTCTTCTTCCAAGCAATACCCAGGCAAGCAAAGAACCGATCACCGCATTACCGATACCAATCCATGTTGCCGCAAGTCCATACTTATAACCGAACTGTCCGGCGTATCCTACGAATACTACCGCTGAAAAATAAGAAGTACCGTATGCAAAGGCGGTAAGCCAGGGACCTACGCTTCTGCCTCCGAGTACGAAATCATTTACGTTCGTTGCATGCTTTCTGGAGTAAATTCCAACGCCAATCATTACTGCGAAGAATACCACCAGAAAAATAATTTTTACTAACATGTTCTCCTCCTTAAGAATATATGTTTTTATACTATGTATATTTTTCTTTTATATCACATATATTCTCTAATTATACTATCGCTTTAAACTTTAGAAGTTAGACGCTTTAAAGCGTTAAAGCATTTATAATTATACAAAACCCTCACGTAAATTGCAAGGGTTTTTATAAAAAATATTATATTTCAAGAAGTTTTTTTGCATTTTCATAAAATATGCATTCCTTGACTTCCTCAGTCAAGTCCAGTTTCCTTAAGCTTTCCACGTCTTTCTTCTGATATCCCCAGGGACAGTCCGTGGCAAATAAAACCCTGTCTGTGCCGTGTTTTTTAAGAATTTTATAAAACATATCTTCCTTGATGTAAGGGAATGAAAACGCAGTATCCAGATACAAATTCTCTCCTGCCAGATACTCATACACCTCTTCCCACTGATTCCATCCGCCATAGTGGGCCACCACCATTTTCTGCGGATGAAGCTTATCCATAACCTTGCGCATTCTATCGGGCGGACAATGTACAGGGTCGGGAAGACCGATATCGATGCCCGCATGGGTCAGAATAATCAAATCCAGAGAATCCGCATATTCAATAATATTCATATAACGCACATCATCAATCATAACGCCCTGATAATCGGGATGTATTTTTATGCCCTTTAATCCTAATTCCTTAATGCAGTCCAGTTCTTTCTTATAGTCCTCCGTATCAGGGTGAATTCCACCAAATGATAAAAGTTTTCCTTTGTACTGCTCATTCACACTTGCCGCAAACGCATTTACGGTCTCAAATTGGCCTGGTTTTGTTACCACCGGTAAAACAACCGACATATCTACCCCGGCATCCTCCATGGACGCAAGAAGCCCTTTTACGGTGCCGTCAGTGGATGCAGAAAGCCCAGCCTTGCTCTCAAGATTTTTAATTGTGCCCGCTGCAATTTTATCAGGAAATGCATGTGTATGAAAATCGATAATCATTTTCTTTTACCTCGTTATCCGTAATCCTGTTGGCAACATAATTTTGTTGCGCCTAAATAAATCATCGCCTGCATTTATTATCTGCAGGCGATGTGAAAAATATTTAACTTTCATATCCTAAAAGGAAGGCTTTTTTATTGATTTCTACTGTTTTAGGCGGAACGGTCTTCTCAATTACTTCAAGCCACGCTTCCTTTGAGAAGTCCATATGCTTAGCTGCTACACCGAGAACAATAATATTAAATACTTTGGAATTGCCAAGTTTCAAAGCTTCTTCCATTGCATTTACTTTATATACACTGTATTCTTTCTCCAAGTTTTCGATGATGTTTTCAGGATACTGCGCAACGCCGGTTACAACCGTAATCGGGTCAATTCTGTGGTCGTTTACTACAATCGCACCGTCTTTCTTTAAGAAGTGTGCGTAACGCAACGCTTCCAACTTTTCGAATGCGATTAATACATCTGCCTGACCTTCTTCTACGATAGGTTCCGCTACCTTTTCGCCGTAACGTACGAAGGTTACTACGCTACCGCCACGCTGTGCCATACCATGCACTTCGGATAATTTTACATCATATCCTGCTGCCACGGTGATCCCGCCTAAAATACGGCTGGTAAGAAGTGTACCCTGACCGCCTACACCAACGATCATAATATTCTTAGTTGTATTTGCCATGACTACACCTCCACTTTCTCGATTGCATCGAACTTACAAAGATTCATACAAAGTCCGCAACCGTTACACATTGTTGCATCAATAGAGATTGTGCCGTCTGCATTCTTGGTAAGTGCAGGACAGCCGGGCTTTAAGCACATACCGCATTTTTTACACTTATCTGCCACAGGCACACACTTATAAGGGAATTTGTTACCCTTAAGAAGCACACAGGGAGACTTGGTAATAATAACGGATACCTCTTCTCTTGCAGTTTCCTCTTTTACAATTCTTTCAAGTTCTGCGGTATCAAAAGCATTCACCTCTACAACATTCTTAATACCCATTGCCTTGCAAAGTTCATAAATATTGATTGCAGGAACAACCTCACCCATAAGGGTTTTACCGGTTGCCGCATGGTCCTGATGACCTGTCATACCGGTAGTGGAGTTATCAAGAATCATTACGGTTCCTGTACCCTGGTTATAAACCATATTCATAAGTGAATTCACACCTGTATGCATAAAAGTAGAATCGCCGATTACTGCAACCCAGTTCTTGATATAATCCTTGCCTTTGGCCTTTTCCATACCGTGAAGTGTGGAAATACTTGCACCCATACATACAGTAGTATCTACAACACTAAGAGGCGCAACCGCACCTAAGGTATAGCATCCGATATCGCCGGCTGCATGAATTTTTAACTTATTCAATACAGAAAATACGCTTCTGTGAGGACATCCGGGGCAAAGGATAGGAGGACGTGCAGGCACTTGCGCTGCTGTCTTTCCTTCTACATCTTCTTTTAAAATTGCCTTACGAATCATATTAGCACTGTATTCACCCTGTACGGTAAAGATTTCCTTACCGATACACTTAATTCCCCAAGACTTAATCTGTTCTTCAAAAACAGGTTCCAACTCTTCAAAAATATAAAGTGTGTCAACTTTAGATGCAAACTCTTCAATCATTTTACGGGGAAGAGGATGTACCATACCAAGCTTTAATACAGAAGCGTTAGGGCAAGCTTCTTTTACGTACTGGTATGCAATACCGCTGGTGATAAAACCGATCTTGGTATCGTTCATTTCCACGCGGTTGATAGGCATATCACAACCGTCTTCCGCCATAGCTTTCAAACGCTGCTCTACGTACACATGTCTGCCCTTAGCATTACCGGGCATCATAACAAACTTGCTTACATTTCTCTCATAAGTAATGTCTACGGGCTCGCAACGTTCTTCCAAAGTAACAGGGCCCTGGGAATGTGACAAACGTGTTGTGGTACGAACCATAACAGGTGTGTCATATTTCTCAGACAAATCAAACGCATACTTCATAAAATCTTTGGCTTCCTGCGAGTCAGAAGGCTCTAAAACAGGCACCATAGCCGCTCTTGCTACACATCTGGAATCCTGCTCATTCTGTGAAGAATAAAGACCGGGGTCATCTGCTGCCACAAGAACAAGTCCGCCGTTTACACCGCCGTAAGAAATTGTGTAAAGGGGATCGGAAGCCACGTTAACACCAACGTGCTTCATGGATGCCATAGAACGCACGCCGCTGATAGAAGCACCGATGGCAACCTCCATTGCTACCTTTTCGTTTGGAGACCACTCACAATAAATTTCCGGATATTTTACTACGTTTTCACTGATTTCAGT
>JAZNRC010000029.1:0-13274 GCA_045590555.1 Lachnospiraceae bacterium
TCCCCCTCTCGCTACGACGAAAAAGAGAACCCGTTTGGATCCTCTTTTTGGCCGTACAGAAAGATATATGACCCCCCGACACCAGGGAGTGGGGGAGAGGGCGCTAGACGTCCGGGGGACGTCTGTTCAGCGCCGACCGAAGCGAAGCGTAGACCCGAATCCCCCTCTCGCTACTCTTTAAAACTTGTAAGTCGGAAGACTTGCAAGTTTTTTTGTGTCTATATTGACATTTTGCATACGTAGTGTTATAAGTGTATCATATTAGATAATACAGTGATGCCTCTATACTTTTTTATTTTTTAGCTGTTCAAAATGAATAATGAAATAAAAACTCAATTTAGATATTGTTATTGGATTTTGTTAAACGGTGAAATAGGAGCAATATGGAAAAAATAAAATATTTATATAAAATCACATATTCAAAAACACGGGAAAACAAGGAATTATTTCTTATTATATCTATTGTCACAGCCATGATAATCGTTTTTACTACAATGTCTGAGTCTATCAGTTTTGCATATCAGGCACTGGCAATGAAAAGTGAGTCATACGACATCTCTGTATTAGATGTAAGTTTGGAAACAGCAAATGAGATAAAAGAAGAAATAGAATCAGAGGTTTCTGTTAAATATTCTGCACAAAAAACTCAACAGTTAAGATTTTATTTTGACAATAGGGAATTCTTCACGGATTTGATTGGTGTGGAAGGAGATTATCTGGAAGTATATGGAGAGAATCTTATAGAAGGAAGATTGCCGGAAGCAGAAAACGAAATTCTTCTGGATAATAAATATATTATACAGACGGGGGAAGCTATCTCGGTAGGAACCGAGATTGAATTATACCGTGATTTGGATGGTTACGTGTCACAGGATGCGCAGGAATTCACGGTTGTTGGTATTGTAGACAGCAGGATGCATGATAATATATTTGATGTTAATGTTTATACAACAATCGAGACGGTGGAAAAAATATTAGAGCAGGAAGATATATTGTACGGATATATGATGTGTGCAGAAGGAGATAGTTTTGAAATTATAGATTATAATTATTCTAAAATATATAATATAGCATCCGCAGTATTAGAGCGTTCCGACCAAACCGGAAGAATTGTTATGAACGAAGAGAAATACATGCTTTATCAGGATAAAAGTATGACTGAAAATTCCTTTGGCAAAACGTTTCAAATATTGGCTTATGTGGTAGGGCTTATTTCTTCTTTTATGATTTATAATGCAATATCTGTATCCAAAAATGAAAAAATAAGATTGTATGGTACACTTCAAAGTCTGGGATTGTCGAAACGGGGAATGTTTCGAAACATGCTTTTTAATACGGTTTTATCAGGCTTACACGGCATAACATTAGGATGTCTTTTTGGATTTTTACTGAACCACACTGTGGGAAAGATTTTAATGAATGCTTTCAATAAAGGCTTTGGAAGCAGCTCTCTCATTAAATTTGATGTAGTGGACAGACCGATAGCCTATTTGCAGGCGACAGGGATTGTGTGGGGTGTGTTATTGCTTGCTCAAATGGTAATTGTGATTCAGATAAGGCGTTTTTCCGTGGTGGATGCAATCAAATACAACGGAAATTCCAAAGTTACCAGAACCGGTCAGAAAAGATCGCGACAGGGAATTCGAAATATCATTGCATATTTAGGTGACAGAAATCTCTCACGGAATAAATTGCAGTATTTTTATACATTTTTAACGATTTCCTTTTCTGTGACTTTATTAATGTCTGTTACCGCTTTTTTTGGAAGTATGGATATTAAAGATTTTGATGCTTATAAAAAAGCAGGTTTTTGCGATTATGAGTTTCGTTGCGCTGAAAATGAGGCAGTAATCACCTCTGAAATGATTGACGGCATAAAGGCGCAAACAAATATCAAAGAAGTATATGGTTTGCGTTACAGTGCATGGGAATTATTTACTGAAGACGCAGACACCCATGAAAGACGTTTGGAGAATGTTACAGATGATGCAGAAATAGAAAAAATCATGCAAGAATATATTGTTGCGGTATTTGTTGCAGAAAATGCGGTTTTAGAGGAGATTTTAGAAGATGAAGGGATTCGTGGATATGACCTTTCAAAGCCCTATGTTTTAATAAATGCTGTTTCTGGTGAATCGGGGGAGATCATTTTATACAGAAATAATGAAAAAATAAAAATAGCCTTAAACGGAACTCTAAATAACAATTATTTATTGGATGGACAGATTTTGTGTAGGGTTTCTTTGACGATGAATGAAGCGGCATTCCACAAATACTTCCAAAGTCCGCTTACATATACAGGAATTTTGGTAACCTCAGATGAAAATCAGGATGTGATTGTAGATGAAGTAAGAGAATTTCTGAATGCAAAAGGGGTTGATACATATTTCAAAAACTGTTATGAAGCAATACAGGATGTAAAAAATCAAGGTGTAAATCTAATGGTGATTGCCGGTTATCTGATGATATGTATATTAGCAATGGCAATTGTAAATTGTGTTAGTATTATGCGCATTATTGTAAAACAACGTCAAAAAGAGTTTGGAATATTGATGACATTAGGAATGTCATACAGAGACTTGATATCTTTATTGAGCTATGAAATCCGCTGTCTTACTTTATGGGCAGTTAGTTTCGCTATGTTGTTTAGTACATTGATTACAGTTTATGTAACCAGCGTTGGAGGCAGGGAAATAAAATGGGGAACGGTTCTTTTAATTGTGATAGGAATCGGAATTCTGTTTTACATTGGTATGTGTTACATAGCAAAAAAAATAGCTAGTGGTCTTATTCATAAAAATATTAAAGCAAATTTGGAGGGATCAGATGTATCAAATTAGTAATCTTACCAAAATATATAAAACAGCAGAAATAGAAACAAGAGCATTAAACGGAATAAATTTGGATATACCGGATCATAAATTTGTAATTATTCTGGGGGAGAGTGGCTCCGGCAAAACAACGTTACTAAATATGTTAGGAGGATTAGATACGCCAACGGACGGAGATATTATGATAAATGGTCAGAATATTACAGAACTGTCTGATGAGAAAATGGCGGAATATCGGCGGCAAAAAATAGGTTTCGTTTTTCAGCATTTTAATCTTATTCCCACGCTTACGGTGTATGAAAATATTATTTTGCCTATCATTTTAGATAAGAGAAAAGAAGAGGAAACTTATATTCTGCAATTGCTGGAAAAATTAGGATTATCAGAGAAAAAGGACGCCTATCCTCATCAGTTGTCCGGCGGTCAGCAGCAAAGGGTTGCAATAGCCCGTGCTTTTGCAAATAAACCGGAAGTGATTCTGGCAGATGAACCTACGGGGAATCTCGACAGCAAAACAGGACAGGATGTAGTTGATTTACTTCTTAAGATGCATGAAGTGTATAAGCAGACCATTATTATGATTACGCACAATGAAAAGATTGCACAGTATGCGGATATTGTTATAAGGATTAAAGATGGAACAATACTAAATGGGCGTAAAGTGTAAGATAAAAACAATTAAACACTTTAAATATTTAAGATATTTATCCTTTCTTTTCATAATAGCTATTAGTCTTATAGTTTAAAAAGGTATTTTCTGTTGTAAAATTGAAAATGCCTTTTTAATTGTTCTAATTCGGATGGTTTAGATATCTAAATATGGAATGTTTACAAAACTAAATGGAAATGATATACTATATATATCCGGAAAGGTGGTATATTAAATGATTTCATATAAAAAATTATTTTTGATGATGGAAGAAAAGGAAATAACCAAAGAAAAACTGAAAAATGAGATTGGAATTTCCTCTGCAACCATGGCGAAACTTTCTAAAAATGAAGAAGTGTCAATGTCAACAATCCAGAGCCTGTGTCGTTTTTTTGATTGTCAACCGGGGGCAATTTTATCCTATGAAAAGGAAATAGATAAAAATTCTGTACTTTTTCGATTAAGAGAAGAAAAAGGCATGAAATTAAAGGGTGGTTTATATCACCAAACGCAAGTTAGATTGGCATATAACTCAAATCATATGGAAGGCAGCAGATTAACGGAAGAACAAACCAGAAGTATATATGAAACCCATACAATCGGTGTCGCGGATGGATACGAGAATGTTGATGATATTATTGAGACCGTGAATCATTTCAGATGTTTTGACTATATTTTATCGGTGGCAGATAAAGAATTGTCAGAAGACATCATAAAACAGATTCATTTGTTATTAAAAAGTGGCACAACAGATAGTCAAAAAGAATGGTTTGCAGTCGGTGATTACAAAAAACGCCCCAATATGATTGGGGATATGGTGGAAACAACGCATCCGTCAAAGGTTGCATCCGAAATGAAGCAGTTGTTAAAAAACTACAGGGAAAACAGTAATATTGCGTTTGAAGATATTATTGATTTTCATTATAAATTTGAAAAGATACATCCTTTTCAGGATGGAAATGGTCGCGTCGGAAGATTAATTATGTTTAAAGAGTGTTTGAAATATAATATTCCGCCATTTATTATTGAGGATGTATCAAAAGATTACTACAGAAGAGGCTTAAAAGAATATGCACAAGAAAAAGGTTATTTAACAGAAACCTGCAGAGCGGCACAAGATACTTACAAAAAGTTATTGGAATATTTTGAATATATTGTGATTAACTAATTTTTTGTGTATAATTTTAATGTCTATGGGCAAATAAAAGAATCGCTAAAAGACTTTTATCAAGACCATAGAAATCATTACGACAGGAGGAAAAGTATGCATTCTAAAAGTACGAAGCATCTGGAATGGTTAAAACCGGATAATACGGCAAATTTCTGTACCATGGTTACTACCAAAAAATTTGCGCATATTTTTCGTCTGTCGGTAGAATTGGAAGAAGAAATAGACCCTGTGGTCCTGGATAATGCGTTACAGGTGGTTTTGAAGCGTATTCCTTCTTTTGCGCTGAAACTCCGTTATGGTTTGTTCTGGAATTATCTGGAGATAGCAGACGGGAAGCCGAAAGTGGAAGAAGATGTCCGCAATCCTATGGCGCGAAGAAGCTGGAAATTAAACAAACACTTCCTGTTCCGTGTCCGCTATTTTGGTAAAAGAATTTCGCTGGAAGTTTTTCATGCTTTGGCAGACGGTACCGGCGGAATGACTTTTATGATGACTCTGGTGGCGGAATACCTTCGTCAGAAATACGGCTATGAGATTGAAGAGAGTCGCTGGATTCTTAATCCTGATGAGGAGCCGAAGCCGGAAGAATATGAAGATGTTTACAGTAAAGTGGCAAGAAAACAAAATTTTAAAAGAAAGAGTCCGAAAGCCTATCCTGCGAAGGGAACAAAAGAAGAAGAAGGATATCTCAACATTGTGACCGGGCGCATGCCGGTAGATGCCGTGAAGGCCAAGTCAAAGGAGTATGACTGTACCGTGACTGCTTTTCTGACGGCAGTTTTAATGGATACCTTTCAGGATATTCAGGAGAAAGAAAAGAGACGAAAAATCCGCCAGATGCCCATTGTAATCAATATCCCTGTGGATTTGCGTAAATTTTATCCGTCTAAGACCGTAAGTAACTTTTTTGCTAATATTAATATTGGTTTGGACCGTGCACTGGGACACTATTCTTTTGCAGAGATTGTGGGACAGGTTAAGCACGGCATGGCACTTAATATTACAGAGAAGCGTGTGAATAACCTGATTGCGGGGAACATTGCGAGTTATCAGTATAAGGTATATAAAGTGATACCGATGTTTATTAAGAAGCCTTTTGTAATTCTCGGCAATTATATGGGAGGCGAGATTAAGTCCACCTGTACCATGTCGAATCTTGGGAATATGGTATTGCCGCCGAAGATGTCTGAATATGTGAAAGGCGTACAGGCTGTGGCCGGTAAGAATTTCGGCCGTGTTACAAGTTGTATGGGTGTAAGTTATCAGGATACTATGTCGGTTACTTTTACCCGCAAAATCAAGGAAGCCGAGATTGAACGTCTTTTTTACACCAAGCTTGTTGAGATGGGGATACCCGTTGAAATTGAAAGTAATCAGGCATAGTTAAAGTTATGTAAACTTGCTGGTGCTATGTAAAAATGTTGCGAACGAAAAGGAGCATATATGTCATATTGCGTAAATTGCGGTGTAAAGTTAGCCGCCTCTGAAGAAAAATGTCCTTTGTGCAATACGGTAGTGATAAATCCGAATGATGCAGGGGAAGCTAAAAGAGAAGCGGTATATTCTCATCGTTATGAAGATTATCCGAAGCGAAAAATTAATTTAAAATATTTAACACAAATTATTCTGGCGGTGATTGCTGTCGGTGTCATTGTGCAGACCTTGTGCGACTTTTTGATTTCCTTTAATCTGAGTTGGTCTTTGTATGCAATCGGAGCTTTTGGGATGTTGGTATGTTTTGCACTGCCAATACTTACGAAGCTGAAATCGCCCTACATTGCCACCATGATTGATCTTGTGTCGCTGGCACTGTATATTTTTATGATTGCATGGATGACAGACGGGGAATTGTGGTATTTTGAGTTTTTCCTGCCGTTGCACATTCTGACAAGCATTTATACTTTTTGCATGGTTATTTTTCTTCGTAAAAAAAGAAGAAATTATTTCCGGGCAGGCGGTATCAGTCTGTTGTTTGTGTGTTTCCTGCTGATTTTAATCGAGTTTTTGCTGGACATTTTTATCGTGGGAAACGTGTATTTGATTTGGTCACTTTGCTGTGCGCCGCTTTTACTTGCTATCGCAATTCTTTTATTGGTAATTGCGGCAAATCCGAAGCTACGCGAGGAAATGGGCAGAAGACTTTATATGAATTATTAATGATGAAGTTGTGGGAGGCGGTGTTTGTTGACTGCCTGCCAAGAATAAGAACTGAGGGTTCCTATGAGTGATAAAAAAAGAGCGTTAATTGCTATGAGTGGCGGTGTGGATTCTTCTGTGGCGGTGCATTTGATGCAAAAAGCCGGCTACGATTGTGTGGGTGCCACTATGCGATTATATGAAGCACAATCGAATGAAGGAAAAGCCGTAAAAGATGCGGAGGCTGTGGCAAGGCATTTTGGAATTCCTTTTCACGCTTATGACTATAGAGATGATTTCAAAGATGAAGTAATCTGTCGTTTTATCAATACCTATATTGAGGGCGGAACACCAAACCCTTGTGTGGAATGCAACCGCTATATGAAGTTTGGCCGTCTGATGGATAAAATGCGTGAAGAAGGCTGCGATTACGTAGTAACAGGGCATTATGTCCGTGTGGAATTTGACGAAGAGCGCCATCTTTATTTACTAAAAAAAGGATACGACGAGAGCAAAGACCAGAGTTATGTTTTATATAACTTAACCCAGGAGCAGTTGGCGCATTGTAAGTTCCCTTTGGGAGAATACAGCAAGGATGAAATTCGCGATATTGCAGAAAAGTTAGGCTTATTAAATGCGAAGAAAAAAGACAGCCAGGATATTTGTTTTGTGCCCGACGGGGATTATGCGGCTTTTATTGAAAATTATAGCGGACAGTCCTTCGAAGAAGGGAATTTCGTAAACCGTGAAGGAAAGGTACTTGGTCGCCATAAAGGTATGATTCGCTATACCATTGGTCAACGTAAGGGGCTTGGACTTGCCTTACAGGAGCCTATGTATGTGTATGAGAAGCGAATGGACACCAATGAGGTGGTTTTATGCCGAAACGAAGAATTATTCAGTACGGTTTTGGAAGCGGAGGATGTGAACTGGATAATTGAGCCTGAACAGGGCAAAACTGTACATTGTAAGGCAAAAGCACGATATAAGCAGAAAGAAGCCGATGCCGCGGTGGAATGTCTGGGAGAGGGCAGAGTAAGGGTGACTTTTACAGAGCCGCAACGCGGAATTACCACAGGGCAGTCAGTGGTTTTTTATGATGGAGATACAGTGCTTGGCGGAGGAAGGATTTTATGAGTAAAATTGTAAAAAGTGCAATTGAACTGGTGGGAAATACCCCACTTGTGCAAATTGACAGATATAAGGCAGCGGCAGGTGTAGGCGATGTTACCCTGCTTGCCAAAATGGAGTATTTAAATCCTGCGGGAAGTGTGAAAGACCGCGTTGCTTTGTCTATGATTGAGGATGCGGAAGAAAAAGGTATTTTAAAACCCGGAGCAACCATTATTGAACCTACCAGCGGAAATACAGGAATCGGTCTTGCAGCAGTGGCGGCAATTAAAGGATATAAAACCATTCTGACATTGCCGGATACCATGAGTGTGGAACGGAGAAATCTTCTCGGTGCGTACGGTGCACAGCTGGTGCTTACGGAAGGAGCCAAAGGGATGGCCGGTGCCGTGGCAAAAGCAGAAGAGTTAAGAGACAGTATTCCGGGCGCGGTGATTCTCGGACAGTTTGATAATTCTGCCAATGCAGAAGCCCACAGACAGACAACAGGCCCTGAAATCTGGGGACAGACAGAGGGAAAGGTGGATATTTTTGTGGCCGGTGTGGGAACCGGCGGAACCATTACAGGCGTCGGAGAATATTTGAAAGCAAAGAATCCGGATGTTAAAATTGTAGCGGTGGAGCCTGCAGGCAGTCCTCTTTTATCCAAGGGCGAAGCCGGACCCCATAAGTTGCAGGGAATCGGTGCGAATTTCGTGCCGGAAGTGCTGAATACGGAAATTTACGATGAAATTATCTGTATTGAAGATGGAGATGCTTTTGCGGAAGGAAAGCGTTTTGCGGTAACGGAAGGAATGCTTGTGGGAATTACATCGGGTGCTGCGTTAAAGGCGGCTGGTATCTTGGCGGAACGTGAAGAAAACAAGGGTAAAATCATTGTGGCATTGTTGCCGGATTCGGGCGACCGTTATTTATCTACACCGATGTTTTCACAGGAATCGTAGAATGTAATTGGTAAAATTCAGAATCAAGTTTATGGTAGAATTGCCGGGCTGAGTTTACCATAATTTGATTTTTATGTAAACAAACAACACATAAACGAAAAAGAGGAAGATAAATGAGTGAAAGATTCAGCCGGACCGAGATGCTTCTTGGTGCGGATGCGATTGATAAATTAACAAATGCTCATGTGGCGGTGTTCGGCGTCGGCGGTGTGGGTGGATATACGGCAGAGGCACTGGTTAGAAGCGGTATTGGCAGACTTACCCTTGTGGACAGTGATACAGTGGCAGAAAGTAATATCAATCGCCAAATTATTGCCACAACCAAAACCATCGGCAGATATAAGACCGAAGTGATGAAAGAACGTGCTTTGGAGATTAACCCTGAAATAAAGGTAGAAGAGCGTCGTATTTTTTATCTGCCGGAAACTGCGGAGCAGTTTGATTTCACACAATATGATTACGTGGTGGATGCGGTGGATACCGTAACCGCCAAGCTTTCTTTGGTGGAAGCGGCAAATGAGGCAGGCATCCCTATCATCAGTTGTATGGGAGCGGGGAATAAATTAAATCCCGGGGCTTTTGAGATTGCTGACCTTTATAAAACTTCTGTTTGCCCCTTGGCGAAGGTAATGCGCCGTGAATGTAAAGCACGCGGAATCAAAAAATTGAAAGTGTTATATTCCAAGGAAGAGGCGATAAAACCTCAGATGTTGCAGGAAGGTAAACGGCGTTCCACCCCCGGATCCGTAGCTTTTGTACCTTCGGTAGCGGGCCTTATGATTGCGGGAGAAGTGATTCGGGATTTAACGGGCATTTGAGAAGTTGAAACAGATATCGGGATTTGTACAATGGTATTAAAGTAAAAGAAATTGTAGCAGGAGGAAAGACCATGAGAATAGGAATGGGTTATGATGTACACCGTCTGGTGGAAGGAAGAGATTTGATTATCGGTGGAGTAAAAATTCCCCACGAAACAGGTTTACTTGGACATTCTGATGCGGATGTGCTTGTGCATGCCATTATGGATGCCTTACTTGGAGCGGCTGCACTTGGCGATATCGGCAAACATTTTCCTGATACGGCGGAAGAATATAAGGGCGCAGACAGTATGAAGTTACTCGCCCGTGTAAAAGAAATTCTGGATGAGAATTTGTATTTTATTGAAAATATTGATGCTACCATTATTGCACAGGCACCGAAAATGCGTCCGCATATTGATACGATGCGTGCCAACATTGCAGGAGTTTTGGGCATTGATATTACACAGGTGAATGTGAAGGCTACCACCGAGGAAGGTCTTGGGTTTACGGGAAGCAAGGAAGGTATCAGTTCCCAGGCGATTTGCCTTTTATCTACACCGGAGCAGATGCCGGGCATCACATACGGTAATTGTGAAAACTGCGGCGGTTGTAGCAAACAGTAAAGAGGAGAAATGATGGAAGCGGGATTTCTTGCAGAAAAAGAAGTGCATAACATCCGTCCTTTGTGGGAAGAGGTTTTTGCAGAGGACAGCAAGGCTTTTACGGATTATTATTTCGCCAACAAGGCAGAACGTAATCTGGTGATGACAAGAAAAGAAGGGGAGCAGATTGTAAGTATGCTTCACCTTACACCCTATATGACGGGCAGAATGGAGTCTGTCTGCTATATTGTGGGCGTGGCGACCAAAGAAGCATATCGCAGACAGGGGCTGATGGCGGATATGATGAAAGAGGCTTTGCAATTTATGAAAGCGGAGGGACAACCCTTTACTTTTTTGATGCCTGCAAATCCTGCCTATTATACACCTTTTGATTTTACATATGTTTACGATAAACCGATGTGGAAAATAAGTGAATCCGTGCTTCCGTTCCGTTATCTGGATGCGGCGGCAAAGTATAGTGCGGAGTTTCATCTTGTGGTGAAGGAGAAAGGAAGCTTACAGATTAAAGCGACAACAGTGGCGGATTATCAGACGGTTGCGGATTTTGCCAATGAAATGTTAAAACAAAATGCAGACTGTTATATGCTTCGTAATGCAAATTATTACCGGGTATTGCAAAAAGAGCTGATTGCGCAGAACGGCAATCTTTTTATGATAAAAAGGGATGGAGCGTTAAAAGGGATTCTTGCCTACGTTCACGAGCAGGATAAACCCGGCGTGCAGGAAGTGATTCTGGATGAAGATTTGGCATCTTGGCAATTGGTGACTTCCGAAGAATACAAGCCTGCAATTATGGCAAGAATTCTTCGGCCCGAGGCAATGCTTCAGTCTTTGCGATGCACGGGGACTGTTGATTTGCTTGTGGAGTTAAGCGACCCTATCCTTACCGTAAATAATGGCGTTTATCATCTGTATTCCGGGGAAAAGGGCAGATTGGTGTGTAGAAAGCGAAACCGGGAAGTGGCAGATTGCAAAATCGATATTGACGATTTGACCGCTTTTGTGTTCGGATATAAACGTGCGGCAGATTGTTTTGAGATTTCAGAGGCTTGTGAAGGTGGGGAAATCCTTGAGGGGCTTGAGCAAATTAACGTTTTAAAAAGAGTTTTTATCAATGAAATCGTCTGAATGAGAAAATGGCAGAAAAAAACAGTAATTTTATAACGGTTTTTATTGACAAAAAAACAAAAAACGCATATTTTATAAGAGGAATATGACAAAGGCTGTGAACGAAGAGAGTACGTCAAAGGAAGATAACAGAGAGAAGCGGTCACCGGCTGAAAGCCGCTTTTATGAATGAGTTTGGCGGAAGTGCATTCGGGAGCCGATGCAGGGAACTTAAGTATCCGCACCCGGGACGAACCTTATACGTGTATGAAGAAGGCGGTATGCCTTAGTCATTAAGA
Source organism: Lachnospiraceae bacterium (assembly GCA_045590555.1). GTDB lineage: Bacteria > Bacillota > Clostridia > Lachnospirales > Lachnospiraceae > UBA3766. The sequence goes on from JAZNRC010000029.1 coordinate 11,692, forward strand.
GTGGAATAGCGATGAACTCGTCTCTTTTTGAGGCGGGTTCTTTTATATTTTAGATTAATTTTATTATTGAAAAGTTGTAAACAGGTCCCTGTAAGGAGTAGAATATTCAATGGGCATCATCAAACGTATCAAAAACGAAATAGCCATTGTAAAAGAGCGTGACCCGGCAATCCATAATTCCATGGAGGTTTTGCTGTATCCCAGTTTTAAGGTTATGCTTCATTACAGAGTGGCGCATAAATTATATAACCGTAAAATGTATTTTCTGGCACGTTACGTTTCACAACGCGGTGCGAGAAAGACCGGTATTGAAATTCATCCCGGTGCAACCATCGGGGACGGCCTTTTTATCGACCACGGGAACGGCGTGATTATCGGTGAGACCACCATTATCGGAAACAACGTTACGCTGTATCAGGGTGTAACTTTAGGTGGTACCGGTAAGGAGCACGGCAAGCGACATCCGACCATTTGCGATAATGTAATGATTAGTGCGGGCGCCAAGGTTTTAGGTTCTTTTACGGTAGGTGAGAATTCCAAAATCGGTGCCGGAAGCGTGGTGCTTGAGGAAGTGCCGCCAAACTGTACTGTTGTAGGTGTTCCGGGACGAATTGTGAAGCGTGATAACATCGCAATCCCCCGCGATACTATGGATCAGGTGCATCTGCCCGACCCCGTCAAAGAAGATATTAACCGTCTGCAGTCTGCCAATGTACAGCTTTTGGAAAAGTTAGAGGCTTTGGAAGCACAGATGGCGGAGCTGAAGAAGAGTGTAAATTCGTAGTGAAAATTATTTTAGATAATATAAAAGCAGGTATTTTATAGTAAAAAAAGTAGCAGGAGAAAGAAAAATGAAGATTTACAACACATTGACCAAGAGAAAAGAAGAGTTCGTACCCATCGAGGAAGGTAAGGTACGTATGTATGTGTGCGGACCTACCGTATACAATTTGATTCATATCGGTAACGCGCGTCCCATGATTGTGTTTGATACCGTGAGACGTTATATGGAGTATAAGGGATACGAAGTAAACTACGTATCTAACTTTACAGATGTAGATGATAAAATTATCAAGGCGGCAAATGCAGAAGGCGTAGATTCGTCCGTGATTTCCGAGCGTTACATTGAAGAATGCAAGAAGGATATGAAGGCATTAAATGTAAAAGAAGCAACCACACATCCTAAGGCAACCGAAGAAATTGACGGTATGCTTGAGATGATCGGTACTTTGATTAATAAGAACCACGCTTATGTGGGTGGTGACGGTACGGTTTATTTTAAGACAAGAAGTTTCAAGGAATATGGTAAGTTGTCTCACAAGAATTTGGACGATTTGCAGGGCGGTAACAGATCTTTGCTTGTGACAGGCGAAGACCAGAAGGAAGATTCCTTGGATTTCGTTCTTTGGAAGCCGAAAAAAGAAGGCGAGCCTTATTGGTGCTCACCCTGGTGTAACGGTCGTCCCGGCTGGCATATCGAATGCTCTGTTATGAGTAAAAAATATCTGGGCGAAGAGATTGACATTCATGCAGGCGGAGAGGATTTGGTATTCCCTCATCACGAAAATGAAATTGCACAGAGT